>NZ_JAASAE010000024.1 GCF_012726205.1 Rhodococcus sp. HNM0569
ACCATGGCCACCGGCGAACACGTGATCACCGAACCCACAGGCGAATTCAGCGCCACCGACGAGCCACAGAACGACGGCGCCGGCATCGCCGACGCCGACATCGCAGCAGCCCTCGGCGTCGAACTCACCGAACCTGCCGCACTGCAGCGGTTCTTCGGTCAACCCAACGAGCGTGGCGTCGAGGACGACTTGAAGTACATCCTCGACGCCACGCCACCCCCGCCCGCAGTGCGGGAACCGGTCCCTGCCGTCCCGGCCCACCGGCCCGCCTACTTGGATTGCGACGACGACCCACCCCCGTTCTGATACCTCGGCGGAAACCGCCTACTGCAGAGACATCTTCACTCCGCCGGAGAACATCGAATCGTGCAGTTCCATCGATGCGGGAACGGCATCTGCCGGCATGTCGTAGACCACCTTCAACGTCACCGAATTACCCGGGTTGATCTTGTCCCAGATCGCGACATCGGTGTCGAGGTTCATCGCCGCCGTCATATCCGCGCTGAACTTGCGACCCTGACCGTCGAACAGTTTCTGGTCGTCCGGGCTCACGCCCTTCGGTTCGTCCGACGTGTTCAAGACCGTCATCGTGACCACCACGAACTGTCCCTGCGCCTCCTTCGCCAGGTACGGGTTGTCGCCAAGCGACGAGAGGCCGGTTTCGACGTTCGTGACGGTGAACTCGAACTTGCCGTCCCGCACCGGAGTCCCGATGCCCGCGGCAGCGGGTTCCGGTTCCGCGGCCACCGGAGCCACCGGAGCCGCCGGGCTCTCTGCAGCCGGTGCCGACGCCACGGGCGCCGTCGAAGCGTCCTTGTCCTCGCCGCCGCCGGTAACCCCGACGACAACCAACACCCCGACGATCGCACCGACCAACCACGGCCACTTCCTGGACTTCTTCCTCGGTGCCTGCGCCGGATAGGGCTGAGCGGGACCGGGGTACTGAGGTGTCGACATGACGTGACCTTTCTGTGCAGCAGAGACGCTGTGACTGTCGGAAACGGGATCGGATCCCGCCTCGATGCCGCAATCGTGTAACCCGACGCCCAATCGACGAAGTAAACGGTCGATAAGGCGGCTTATCGGCAAGAGAACGAGAAGAGCGCAGCGGGGCGCATACGATCAGTCGCGAGCGACGGTGACTGCCGCCGCACCCATCTACATTGATGACCATGAACGAGGGAGGGGACATGGTGGACCACAGCCTCAGCGACCACGGCCTGAGCGAAGCCGACTGGGAGCATCTGGCCCTCGAGACGCTCGGTGAGCTCGGTTGGACACCGATGCAGGGCACGTCCATCGCCCCTGACACCGGTCAGCGGGCCGGCTGGGACGAACTCCTCGTCGTTCCCCGGCTACGCGCCGCCATCGCGGCCCTCAATCCGGCGCTGCCGCCGCACGTCGTCGACGAGGCGACGGCGATCGTCGCGTCGGCCGGATCGCTCGACGCTCTCGCCGAGAACCACACGATTCACGGCTACCTCACCGAGGGGCTGCGGAAGGTGACCTACACGGACGAGTCCGGCGCCGAGGTGACGCCGACGATCCGGCTCGTCTCCACGTCGCCGGACGACAACGACTGGCTCGCCGTCAGTCAGGTCACCGTCCGCAAGACCGATGTGCACCGCCGGTTCGATCTGGTGCTGTACCTCAACGGGATGCCCGTCGCGATAGTCGAACTCAAACGCGGCGGCAGCGAGCGGGCCGGCCTCGCCGAGGCGCATGCGCAGCTGCGCACCTACCTCGCCGAGTTCCCCTTGGCGTTCCGTTTCTCGCTGCTCACGCTGGTCTCGGACGGCGTCACAGCGCGATACGGCACCGCGTTCACGCCGTTCAACCACTTCTCGCCGTGGAATGTCGACGACGACGGCAAACCCGTCGGCGCGACGTCGGCGCCCGCACTCGAGACGGCGGTGTACGGGCTGTTCAACCAGGAACGCTTCTTGCAGTTGCTGCGCAACTTCACGGCGTTCGACAAGGGGGAGAGCGGCCTCGTCAAGCGGATTGCCAAGCCGCACCAGTACTTCGCCGTCACCAAGGCCGTCGCCTCCACGGTGCACGCCGTCGAATCCAGCGGCAAGGCCGGAGTCGTCTGGCACACGCAGGGTTCCGGAAAGTCGATGGAGATGGAGCTCTACGCCGCGCAGGTGATCCGGCACCCGAAACTGGCGAACCCGACGATCGTCGTCATCACCGACCGCACCGAGCTGGACGGCCAACTGTACGAGACGTTCCTGCGCTCGCAGCTGTTGCCCGAACAGCCACGGCAGATCCGGCGGCGTGAGGAACTGCGGGCGGAGCTGTCGGGCCGCACCACTGGCGGCATCTACTTCACCACTTTGCAGAAGTTCGGAAAAACGAAGGAAGAGAGGGACTCCGGGGCCAGTCACCCCCAGCTCTCGGCCCGCAGGAACATCATTGTGGTGGTCGACGAGGCGCACCGCAGCCACTACGACAACCTCGACGGCTACGCCCGGCACCTGCGTGACGCGCTCCCGCATGCCGCGCTCATCGCATTCACCGGCACGCCGGTGTCCTTCGACGACCGCAACACCCGCGACGTCTTCGGCGACTACATCGACATCTACGACCTGACCCGCGCCGTCGAGGACGGGGCGACGGTCCCCGTCTACTTCGAGAGCCGGCTCGTCAAGGTCGCCTTCGCCGACGGAATCACCGAAACCGATCTCGACGCCTCGGCGGACGAGGCGACCGTCGGGCTCGACGACACCGAACGCGAACGCGTCGAGAAGAGCGTGGCGGTGGTCAACGCCGTCTACGGTGCGCCCGCCCGCCTCGACCAGCTCGCCCGTGACCTCGTCGAGCACTGGGAGCGCAGACGCGCCGCGATGAGCGAGTTCGTCGGCTCGGCGGACAACCCGACAGCGCCCGGCAAGGCGATGATCGTCGGCGGCACCCGCGAGATCTGCGCGAACCTCTACTCGCGGATCGTTGCGCTGCGCCCGGACTGGCATTCCGACGACCTCGACAAGGGCAGGATCAAGGTCGTCTACTCGGGCGACGCGTCCGATCAGCCGCCGATCAGCGACCACGTGCGCCGCGACTCGGCGAACGCCGTCGTCAAAAAGCGCATCAAGGACATCGACGACGAACTCGAACTGGTCATCGTCAAGGACATGATGCTCACCGGTTTCGACGCACCGCCGCTGCACACGATGTACCTGGACCGGCCGCTCAAAGGGGCGCTGCTGATGCAGGCCCTCGCCCGCGTCAACCGCACCTTCCGGGGCAAGCAGGACGGGCTCCTCGTCGCCTACGCGCCCGTCGCCGACAACCTGGCAGCAGCGCTCGCCGAGTACACCGAATCGGACCAGGAATCCAAGCCGCTCGGCCGCGACATCGACGCGGCGATCGACACCGCGAAGAACCTCGTCACCAAACTCGAGAACATCCTGCACGGGTTCGACTGGCGGGGGAGGCTCCGCGAGCCCGGTCCGCAGTCGTACCTGCGTGCGGCACTCGGTGCCGTCGACTACCTGCGCGACCCGCGGCACCCGGAGAACCAGGTGGCCGAGGGTGAACAGACCCTCGCCGCGCGCTACCGCACGTTCTCGTCGCAGCTGTCGCGGGTGTGGGCCATCTGCGGCAGCCGGGAGGAACTACGCGAGCAGGCGCCCGTCGCACGGTTCTTCGAAGAGGTCCGCGTCTACATGGCCAAGTTCGACGCCGAGGACCGGGCGGCCCGGGGGCAGGTGGTACCCGAGGACGTCGAACGCGCACTGCGGACGCTGATGGCCGCATCCGTCGAATCGGGTGAGGTCCTCGACATCTACGACGCGGCGGGGATGCCGAAGCCGTCGCTGTCCGAGATCAACGTCGACTTCGTCACCCGCACGCAGCGGGCCCGCAACCCGAACCTCGCGATCGAGGCGCTCCGCAGGCTCGTCAACGAGGAGTCCCGAAAAGCTGCCCGGCACAACATCGTGCGTCAGCGGGCCTTCTCGGAACGGTTGCAGGAGTTGATGCGCAAATACACCAACAGTCAGCTCACGTCTGCCGAAGTGATAGCGGCGATGGTCGAGATGGCGCAGGAGGTGGCGCACGAGGCCGACCGAGGCAAGCGATTCGACCCGCCGCTCGACCACAACGAACTCGCCTTCTACGACGCCGTGAGCCAGAACCCGTCCGCCGTCGAGGAACAGGGCGAGGGCAAGCTCGCCGAGATCGCGCGCGACCTCGTCGCCGTCATGCGCCGGGACATCAAGACCGACTGGACCCAGCGCGACGACGTCAAGGCGAAGCTGCGTTCGCAGATCAAGCGGTTGCTGGTGCGGCACGGCTATCCGCCGGATCAGCAACCCGCCGCGATCAAACTCGTCCTCGAGCAGATGGAGACGATCGCGCCCGAGATGGCATGAGTCCCGAGACGGCCGAGCGGGTGTTACTCGGTGGGAAACGTCCCATATGCACGATAGAATCGGGATGCGGTCACACGCCATCACACTCTGTCGTCGGATACGGAAAGCAGGCCATAGCCCCCACGTGACGGAACACACCGACTTCGACGGTTCGACTCTCACCAGCGCACCGACCGAGCGTGCCTTCCCCGCCGAGCGCACCGTGCGTTCGAGTATGGACATCGCGCCCGATCTCGTCCCGATGATCCTCGGTACCGCGGATGCCAACCTGCGCATGCTCGAGCAGGTGCTCACCGCCGACATCCACGTGCGGGGCAATACCGTCACCCTGTCCGGCAAGCCGTCCGACGTCGCGCTCGCCGAACGCGCGCTCGGCGAGTTCGTGGCGATCGTCTCACGCGGTCAGGCACTCACCCCCGATGCGGTGCGGCGCACCGTCTCGATGCTCACCGACGGCGTCGGCGAATCGCCCGCTGAGGTGCTCAGCCTGGACATCCTGTCGCGGCGTGGCAAGACGATCCGGCCCAAGACCGTCGGCCAGAAGCGCTATGTCGACGCGATCGACGCCAACACCATCGTCTTCGGCATCGGCCCCGCGGGCACCGGCAAGACGTATCTGGCGATGGCCAAGGCCGTGCAGGCCTTGCAGACCAAGCAGGTCAGTCGCATCATCCTCACCCGGCCCGCGGTCGAGGCGGGCGAGCGGCTCGGCTTCCTGCCCGGCACGCTGCACGAGAAGATCGATCCCTATCTGCGGCCGCTGCACGACGCGCTGCACGACATGATGGATCCGGAGGCGATCCCGAAGCTCATGCAGTCGGGTGTCATCGAGGTCGCACCCCTGGCATATATGCGTGGCCGGACGTTGAACGACGCCTTCATCATCCTCGACGAGGCGCAGAACACCACCGCGCAGCAGATGAAGATGTTCCTCACCCGCCTCGGCTTCGGATCCAAGGTCGTGGTGACCGGCGACGTCAGCCAGGTCGACCTGCCTGGCGGCGCGCGTTCGGGTCTGCGGGCCGCGGCCGACATCCTCGGCGGCATCGACGACATCCATTTCGCGACCCTCGACAGCGGCGACGTCGTGCGGCATCGACTGGTGTCGGACATCGTCGACGCGTACGACCGCTACGAGGCAGCTCACGACTCCGGCGGTGAGCGTGGTCCCGTCGGCAACCGGGCACAGCGACGTGCGGGAAACGCCCGCTCGTCCCGCCGGTAGGCTGTATTGCCGCCGAAAGAGGAGAAGACGACACACATGAGCATCGAGGTCTCGAACGAATCGGGCATGGACGTCACCGAGGAGGAACTCGTCAGCGTCGCCCGCTTCGTCATCGCGCGGATGGATGTGCATCCGGCAGCGGAACTGTCGATGGTGCTGGTGGACTCGGCGACGATGGCAGACCTCCACATGAAGTGGATGGACCTGCCGGGACCCACCGACGTGATGTCCTTCCCGATGGACGAACTCGAACCGGGCGGCCGCCCCGACGCGCCCGAGCCGGGTCCGGCCATGCTCGGCGACATCGTGCTGTGCCCGTCGTTCGCTGCCGATCAGGCGGCGAAGGCGGGGCACCCGCTGGCGCACGAGTTGGCGCTGCTCACGGTCCACGGTGTGCTGCACCTGCTCGGGTACGACCACGCCGAGCCGGACGAGGAGAAGGAGATGTTCGGTCTCCAGAACCGTCTGCTCGAGGACTGGTACGAAGACGTGCGGCGCGCCGAGCGCGACGCGGAACTCGCCGCGCGTGACCGGCGCCTGCTCGGCAAGGCCGGCTTCTTCGACGCACCCGAACAGTGACCGGCGCGATAGCGCTGATCGCCGTCGCGATCGTGCTGGTCCCCCTCGGGGGCCTGTTCGCCGCGGTCGACGCGGCACTGGCGACGGTCTCGCCCGCACGCGTCGAGGAGATGATCAAGGAAGAGCGGCCCGGGGCGCCTCGGTTGCTCGCGGTCGTCGAAGACCGCCCCCGCTACGTCAACCTGATGGTGCTGCTGCGCATCCTGTGCGAGATCACGGCCACCGTCGTCCTCGCGGCCGCGCTGATCGACCTGCTGCCCCTCGTATGGGCGCTCGTGGTCACGGCGGTCGTGATGGTCGTCGTCGACTACGTCGTCATCGGTGTCGGTCCCCGCACGCTCGGCCGTCAGCACGCGTACCAGCTCGCGTTGCCCGCCGCGATGCCGTTGCAGGTGCTCGGTGCGCTGCTGGGGCCGGTCACCCGCCTGCTCATCGTGATCGGCAACGCGGTGACGCCGGGCCGCGGCTTCCGCAACGGCCCCTTCGCATCCGAGATCGAGCTGCGCGAGCTCGTCGACCTCGCGCAGGAGCGTGGCGTCGTCGCGGACGACGAACGTCGCATGATCCAGTCGGTGTTCGAGCTGGGCGACACGACGGCACGCGAGGTGATGGTGCCACGCACCGAGATGGTCTGGATCGAATCCGGCAAGACCGCGGGGCAGGCGACATCGCTCGCGGTGCGCAGCGGTCACTCGCGGATCCCGGTGATCGGCGAGAACGTCGACGACGTCCTCGGAGTCGTCTATCTCAAGGATCTCGTGCAGCAGACCTACTACTCGCGCGACGGCGGCCGCAGCGTCACCGTCGCCGAGGTCATGCGGCCCGCTGTGTTCGTGCCGGACTCGAAGTCGCTCGACACGCTCCTCTCGGACATGCAGCGCATGGCGAACCACATGGCGATTCTCGTCGACGAGTACGGCGGCGTCGCAGGTCTGGTCACGATGGAGGATCTGATCGAGGAGATCGTCGGAGAGATCGCCGACGAGTACGACCAGGACGAGGTTCCGCCGGTCGAGGACCTCGGCGACGGCACGTACCGTGTGTCGGCGCGGTTGCCGATCGAGGATCTCGGCGACCTGTTCGACGTCGAGATCGACAACGACGAGGTCGAGACGGTCGGCGGGCTCATCGGATACGAGCTGGGTCGCGTGCCGCTGCCGGGCTCCGAGGTCGAGTCGCACGGTCTCGTCCTGCGCGGCGAAGGCGGCGGATCGCCGCGCGGCCGCGTCCGTATCACCACGGTGTTCGTCCGGCGGGCCCCCACGGTGGACGAACACGACACGCGCGCGCACGGCGCCGAATCCGGCGAGCGTCGTGCGGACTCCGAAGACACCCGTCACGAAGGGACAGCATGAGCATGGCCGAATCCGGCCCCGGCCCACTCGATTCCACCGGCGCCCTCGATACCGAGGACTCGAAGCTCGTGGTGCTCGCACGCGGCGCGTTGGGGCGCAGCGGAGGCACCCAAGGCGCTGCGGTGCGCGATCTCGACGGTCGCACGTACGCGGCGGGGGCCGTCCGACTCGACGCGCTGACACTCACGGCATTGCAGGGCGCGGTGGCGGCCGCCTTGTCGTCGGGCGCCCAGGGTTTCGAGGCCGCCGTCGTGATCGGTGCCGATCGCGACGATCCCGGCGTCGCCGCACTGCAGGAGAAGAGCCCGAACGCCGCGGTGCACGTCGCGCGCGTCGACGGCACGGTAGTCGAGAGCGGGGCAGGGGAGTGAGCATGGCGCAGAAGGAATTCCGTTCGGGCTTCGTGTGCTTCGTCGGGCGGCCGAACACCGGCAAGTCGACGCTCACCAACGCGCTGGTCGGGTCGAAGATCGCGATCACGTCGTCGCGGCCGCAGACCACGCGGCACACCATCCGCGGCATCGTCAATCGCGACGACCTGCAGCTGATCCTCGTCGACACACCGGGCCTGCACCGGCCGCGCACGCTGCTCGGCCAGCGGCTCAACGACCTCGTCAAGGACACGTATTCCGAGGTCGACGTCATCGGCGTGTGCGTGCCCGCGGACGAGAAGATCGGCCCAGGGGACCGCTGGATCGTCCAGCAGATCAAGCAGGTCGCACCCAAGACGGTCCTCGTCGGCATCGTCACGAAGATCGACAAGGTCGGCCGCGACGCCGTGGGGCAACAGCTGGTCGCACTGTCCGAGCTGCTCGGTCCCGAGGCCGAAGTCGTTCCGGTGTCGGCGCAGTCCGGTGAGCAGGTGGACGTGCTCGTGGACGTGCTGCGTGACCAGATGGAGCCGGGACCGGCGTTCTACCCCGACGGCGAGCTCACCGACGAGCCCGAGGAAACGCTGATGGCCGAGCTGATCCGCGAGGCCGCGCTCGAGGGCCTGGGCGACGAGCTTCCGCACTCGCTCGCCGTCGTGATCGAGGAGATCGTGCCGCGCGAGGGGCGCACCGAGAAGCAGGGCGAACTGCTCGATGTGCACGCTCTGCTGTATGTCGAGCGGGCGAGCCAGAAGGGCATCGTGATCGGCAAGGGCGGCACTCGGCTGCGCGAGGTGGGCACTCGCGCCCGCACGCAGATCGAGCGACTGCTCGGCACCAAGATCTATCTCGACCTGCACGTCAAGGTCGCGAAGGACTGGCAGCGGGACCCGAAGCAGCTCGGCCGCCTCGGGTTCTGACGCACGCACGAGCCGCGCCGACCAACGCCCGGGCCGCGGCAGGCGCATCCGGCTCACGTAGGCGTGAGTATCCGCAGACGACGCCCGAACCCGAGTCGTCGGCCGAGTACTCGGCGAGCGGCGGTGCGAGGACACCGGCCCTTGCCAACTCGGCCGCGAAATCGCGGCTCGGCACGGGCGAGCGCGGCCGAACCACGACATGCAGCCCCGCGCCGATGCCGTCCACGGCGAGCAGTCCTCCGGGATCCGCTGCCGTGAGCGCGGTGACGAATGCCGCACGCCGGGCGGCATAGGTGCGAGACGCGCGGGCGAGATGCCGCGTGAGCGCGCCCGACTCGACGAACGCGGCGAGCGCGAGCGCCGCCGTGCCGGAGCAGTGCTCACCCGCCGCGTCGAGCGCATCCGCGATACCCGCGTGCAGGTCGCGCGGCGCCACGATCCAGGCGAGACGCAGTGTGGGCGTGAGGATCTTCGACGCGGTACCCACATAGGCGACACAGTCTCGACCACCGCGCACGCTGCGCAAGGCGGGCAATGGTGCAGTGCCGTAGCGGAACTCGCCGTCGTAGTCGTCTTCCACGACGAGCGCGCCGAGAGTGCGTGCGGCGTCGACGAGTGCCGCGCGGCGCGTGACGGGCATGCGGCCACCCGTCGGATACTGGTGTGCGGGAGTGCAGTACACCGCCCGATCGGTGGGGCGCAGCAGCGCGGGATCGAGTCCGTCGCCGTCGACCGAGACCGCGCGAGGTGTGGCGCCCGCCGCGACGAACGCGTGCCGCGCGCGCGGATAGCCCGGATCCTCGAACGCGACGTCGCGGCCGTTCAGGTCGGCTGCGACGCACAGTGCGCGCAGCGCGGCTGCGACACCCGGTACCACCACGATCTCGTCGGCGCGGGCGACGATGCCGCGCGTGCGACGCAGGTGCGCGGACAGCGCGGCGCGCAGTTCCGGGTGGCTGCGTGCCGTGTCCAGGTCGACTCCGATCGCCGCGTCGGCCGCGCGACGCCAAGCCCGACGCCACTCGGTGCGCGATACCAGATCCGGATCGGGTGCGCCGGGCGTGAGGTCGATCGTTGCTGATCCGGGCGCGGCGGGCGGTAGGCGACGGGGCGGGTCGATCACGGGGTCGGCGACTGTGCGGGCGGCGGAGCGCGCGCCTGCCGCGACACGGGTCGCGGAGCCGGGCACCGCGACCACCCAGCCCGCCGCTGCCAGCTCGTCGAAGGCTTCGACCACGGCGGTGCGGGCGACGCCCAACGTGCGCGCAAGGGCGCGGGTCGAGGGCAGCCTGTCGCCGTCGGCGAGTGTGCCCGCACGGATCTCGCGGACGAGTGCGTCGGCAAGCCGATGCCGGAGAGATCCTGGTCCGTCCGGCAGCGTGATCGGCGTGACCACGTCGTGTGGGGGACGCGCCATAGGGCCACGATACCGGTATGGAGAATCCGGGCAGAACCGGATCTGGTGGGGGAGCCGGTGTCGGGGAGACGGTAGCGAGCATGACCCGGATACCGACCGATCCTCGCACCGACTCCGCCGCGATACGCAGACTGGCCGATCGCGCGCGCACGGACCTCGACGACCTGCACGCCGTGCTCGACGCGTCTCTCGTGGGCTCGCTCGCGATCGTCTCTTCGGAGGGGCTGCCATGGTGCGTGCCGATGTTGTACGCGCGTGACGGCGAGAGGGTGCTGTTGCACGGCTCGCGCGGCGCCGGGGCGCTCG
Organism: Rhodococcus sp. HNM0569; assembly: GCF_012726205.1. GTDB lineage: Bacteria > Actinomycetota > Actinomycetes > Mycobacteriales > Mycobacteriaceae > Rhodococcus_F. The sequence goes on from NZ_JAASAE010000024.1 coordinate 10,553, forward strand.
GGCTGGCCGCGGGAGGCGTGCCTGCCGCGCTGTCGGTGGTGCTGCTCGACGGGATCGTGGTCGCCGAGACGCTGTTCGACTCGTCGGCCAACTATCGCTCGGCCGTCGTGCACGGCACGCTGACCGCGCTCGACGGCGACGACAAGAAGAGCGCACTGGAGGTGTTGTCGGACAGGATAATCCCAGGAAGGGTAAGTGAGGTGCGCGAATCCACTCGCAAGGAGCTCGCCGCGACGACGGTGCTCGCGATGGCGGTCGAGCGTTGGACCGTCAAGGTGCGCGACGCGCCGCCGTCGGAACCGTCGGGCGCGGATCGTGGCGGATGGGCCGGCGTCGTGCCGCTCGAGTCCGTTGCGCGTGCCGCGCAACCGGCCTCGTGGATCGCGGCGACCACTCCTGTGCCTGCTTCGGTGCACGCCCTCCTGCGAGGGGGAGGCGCCGACGGCGGCTGTGAGTGTGGTTAGCCTTACCTCCATGAAACGGTGCGCCGCGCTCTTCGTCCTTCCGCTCGTCCTGCTCGCTGTCTCGGCATGCGGATCGGGAGGCGACGAGGCTGCGGCCGGCGCGCCCTCGGGTAGTTCCGGGACAGCATTCCCGGCCACGGTCACGACGAAGTTCGGGGACGTCACGGTCGACCGCGAACCCGAGCGCGTCGTCGCCCTCGGGTGGGGCGACGCGGAAACGGCACTCGCGCTGGGTGTGCAACCGATCGGCGCGAGCGACTGGCTCGCGTTCGGCGGTGAGGGCGTCGGGCCGTGGGCCGCCGGGCTCTACGATTCGCCGCCCGTGCAACTCGGCACACTCGAGCCGTCGTACGAGCAGATCGCCGCACTCGAACCGGACCTGATCCTCGACACCAAGAGCTCAGGGGATCGTGGCCGATACGACATGCTCTCCGCGATCGCCCCCACGATCGGACCACCGCCGGGCGGCGACGACTTCAAGACGCCGTTGGAGGAGCAGGTGACGATGGTGGCGACCGCGCTCGGGGTGTCGGGAGACGAGGCAGTCGACTCCGTGCGGAACGCGTTCACCGAGGCGGCGAGTGCGCACCCCGAATTCGCGGGCAAGAGCGTTTCCGTCGCCGCACTCTCGGGTCGAGGCTGGGGTGCGTACAGCGCCGACACCGATCGTGTGGCCTTCATGACGAAGCTCGGATTCGTGCCGAATCCCGTGCTCGACACCCTGCCCGAGGTCCAGTTCTCGCACCCACTGTCGGAAGAGACACTCGATCTGCTCGACGCGGATCTCGTCGTCGTGTTTCCGGTGCAGCGCCCGGCCTCGGACGTCGAGTCGAACCCGGTGTTCGCCTCGATTCCGGCGGTGCGGGAAGGCCGGGCAGTGGTGTTCGACGATCCGAACGTGCAGAAGGCGTACTCGACGAACACCGTGCTGTCCATGCGGTACGCGCTCGACACCGTCGTGCCGCTCGTCGCCGACCACATCGCGACCACCGGGTAGGGCCGTCGGTGCCGCGCAACGTCAGTACAGGTAGCTCCGGTACTCCTCCTGGCGGCGCGGCTCGTCGGCGCCGACCGTGAGGGAGTGTTGTTCGGCATGCATCTCGCGCAGCGACGGCACCGCGTCGGCATCGGGGAACAGGTCGCGCTCCCACAGTTTCGCGCGCAGGATCGCGCGGGCACAGTGCGTGAACACCTCGTCGATCTCCACGACGACGGCGAGATTCGGCGCGCGGCCCCCGATGGCCATCGACTCGAGCAGTTCGGGGTCGGTGGAGAGCGTCGCACGGCCGTTGACGCGCACGACCTCGTCGATGCCGGGCACGACGAACAGGAGCCCCACGTGCGGGTTCGCCAGGATGTTGCGGTACGAGTCGGCCCGGCGGTTGCCGAGCCGGTCGGGCAGCACGAGCGTGCGGTCGCCGAAGAAGCGCACTGTCGATTCGATGTCGCCGCGCGGTGAGCAGTCGCAGTTGCCGTCGGCGTCCGACGTCGCGAGCGTGAAGAACCGCGCGTGTTCGATGAATCGCCGGACGAGTGGCGTGGTGAAGGTCGTGTGCTTGTCGCGGATGTCGGGATGCGGCGCGCCCAGGATCTGCTCGAGTTCCGCCTCGGTGCGCACGGCGTGGGCGGAACCGGGAAGGGCGGGCGGTGGAAGGTGGGCTGTCGACACTCTCGCAGGGTACCGGGCGACCGGCCTGCCGCGGCGGCCCGGATCTCCGGGAACAGCGTCGGAATAGCTCGGGGCAGGGGGTGGTTGAGGAGGGGGACGGTGTTCGGACAATGCCCCGGGTACCACCCCAGAAAAGTCGTTTCGAACGACCACATGCCGAGAGGCGCATGACGGGCACCGTCGCCGCGACATGCCGTCGGCCCACGGGCCGGCGGCATTCGTCGTCTCCGGCGAGTGACATACCGGCACGTCGCGGGGTTTCGTGTCCGCCCGCGGTGGGACACTGTCTCCGGCACACGAGTGAGGAGACAGTGCGGTGAGGTTGTACCGGGATCGTGCGGTCGTGCTGCGCCAGCACAAGCTGGGCGAAGCCGATCTCATCATCACGCTCCTCACCGGCCGGTACGGGCTCGTGCGCGCCGTCGCGAAGGGTGTGCGCCGCACGCGATCGAAGTTCGGCGCACGGCTCGAGCCGTTCGCGCACGTCGACGTCCAGCTGTACCCGGGCCGCAGCCTCGACACGATCACCCAGGTGCAGACGGTCGACGCATTCGCGGTCGACATCGTCGACGACTACGCGCGCTACACCAGTGCGTGTGCCGTGCTCGAAACGGCCGAGCGTCTGGCCGGCGACGAGCGGGCTCCCGCCCCGCACCTGCATCGGCTCACGGTCGGCGCGCTGGAGTCCATCGCAGCGCACCGTCGTGCTCCCGAGCTCGTCCTCGACGCATTTCTGTTGCGCGCGATGAGTGCGGCGGGATGGGCGCCTGCGCTCGTCGAGTGCGCCCGGTGCGGTGCCGCCGGCCCGCACCGGGCGTTCCACGTCGCGGCAGGCGGCGCGGTGTGCGTGCGCTGCCGCCCGCCCGGTTCGGCCACGCCCCGCGACGGCGTCCTCGACCTCATGGCGTGTTACCTGCGCGGCGACTGGGCCGTCGTCGACAGCTACGAATCGGCGCAGCGCACCCAGGCCAGTGGGCTGATCGCGGCACACCTGCAATGGCATCTCGAACGTCAGCTGCGCACCCTGCCGCTGATCGAACGTTCTGCTCCGCACGCCGCGGTGGGACGAGGCGACGCGGTCAGGCAGGATGGAACCCGTGATTCGACGACGCGACAGCCGGGCGCGGCCGAGCTCGGCAGCTGACCGGCAGGTACGACCGCCCGACCCGCACCCGTCGGGAGCGACGCCGCCGTCCCTGCCCGCCGAGCTGATCCCGCGACATGTCGCTCTCGTGATGGACGGCAACGGTCGGTGGGCGCAGGAGCGCGGCCTGCCGCGCACCGCGGGGCACGAGCGCGGCGAAGCAGTGCTGATGGACACGGTGTGCGGGTGCATCGAGATGGGCGTCGGGTGGTTGTCGGCGTATGCGTTCTCCACCGAGAACTGGAAGCGCAGCCCAGACGAGGTGCGCTTCCTGATGGGCTTCAACCGCGACGTCATCCGTCGCAGGCGCGACGAGATGCACGAGATGGGTGTGCGGGTCCGGTGGGCCGGGCGCAGACCGAAGCTGTGGGCGAGCGTGATCAAGGAACTCGAGATCGCGGAGGAGCTCACGAAGGACAACACCGTGATGACCCTCACGATGTGTGTCAACTACGGTGGCCGTGCCGAGATCGCCGACGCTGCTCGCGAGATCGCGCGGCGTGCCGCGGCAGGCGAGATCGATCCGGATCGGGTCTCGGAGGCCACGGTCGCGAAGTACCTCGACGAGCCGGACATGCCCGACGTCGACCTGTTCCTGCGTCCGTCGGGCGAGCAGCGCACGTCGAACTTTCTGTTGTGGCAGTCGGCCTACGCCGAGATGGTGTTCCAGGAGAAGCTGTTCCCGGACTTCGACCGCCGCGACCTGTGGGCGGCGTGTGTCGAATACGCCGAGCGGGACCGCCGCTTCGGCGGAGTCAAATGACCGGCGCCGCAGACGATCTCCTCGTCCGTACCGCCGACGCGCTGCGGGTGTTCACCCAGGTCGACACGGCCGACGACGGCTCGCTGCGATTCGACTACGCGGGCGCGCTGTGTTCGCTGAATGCGATGACGCTCACCGACGGGCTCGACGTCGTCTCGCTCACGTGCGTGCTCGCGTGGGACCGGCCGGCGAGCGCGGCCCTGCACAAGCGGGTCGCCGCGCGCAACGACGAACTGCAGTTCGGCACCGTCGTCGCGTTCACGCGCGGCCGCACGGTCGATGTGGTGCTGCGGTACGCCTTCCCGGCGTCGGGGCTGGACGACACGGCGCTCACGACGATGCTGCTGCTCGTCCTGTCCGGCGCCGAGACGGCTCGCGAGGGGCTGGTTCCCTAGACGGCGCCGCGGCGGATCGGTTCGGTCGGATCAGTTCGCCGCGGTTGTGCACTCGCGGCACGTGCCGAAGATCTCCAGGGTGTGGCTCACATCGGTGAATCCGTGGTCGTCCGCGACCGCCGCCGACCATCGTTCGACGGTCGGGCCTTCGACCTCGACGGTGAACCCGCAGTCGCGGCACACGAGGTGATGGTGGTGGCCCGACGAGCATCGCCGGTACACCGACTCGCCCGTGTCGGTGCGCAGGACGTCGACGGTGCCTGCATCCGCGAGGCTCTGCAGCGTGCGGTAGACCGTGGTGAGGCCGATGCCTTCGCCGCGTTTGCGTAGCTCGTCGTGGAGTTCCTGTGCGGAGCGGAACTCCTCGATGTCGTCGAGCAGCGCCGAGATGGCGCTGCGCTGGCGAGTCGCGCGTACTCCCACGGTGGGTGCGGCTTTGCGCCCCGATCGGGTGGCCGGGGCGTTCGATCGGGTGGTGGGCGGAGTCAACTGTGTCCTTCCTCGGCGTGGGCGACGGCGTCGACGACGATATGTGCGAGATGGTCGTCGACCAAGCTGTACATCACTTCGCGGCCCACGCGCTCGCCGTGCACGACACCCGCGGCCTTGAGGACGCGCAGATGCTGGCTCACGAGTGGTTGCGTCACGCCGAGGGCGCCGACGAGTTCGTGCACGCAACTCCGCTGCTCGCGCAACTGCAACACGATGGAGATGCGGACCGGTGCGGCGAGTGCGCGCAGTAGTTCGCCCGCTGCGACGAGCGTCGGTTTCGGTGGAAGCAGCGCGGGCGTCTCGTGCACGTGCGCTGCCGTTGCTTCCTGCACTGCCGTTGCTTCCTGCACTTCCGCGTCCTCGTGCAGGCCGTCCGACTCGAGTGTGCTCACGGTGCTCCTTCGTGGGGCGGGGGCGGATCGTGGCCGGGCCACGGGCTTCGGGTGCACGAGGAACCCTTATTGCAAACCGTTTCCATTGTTGTATGCATGAATCCGCATGTCAACCGGGGTGGGTGGGTCGCCGAGGCCGCGACCGATAGGCTGGATGCAGGGCCTCACCCTTATCCGGGGCCCGCACATCGCACGTGAACCGTGCATCTGTTACCCAGATGGAGAGCACCGAGTGGCACCCAAGTCGAAGATCGATTCCGTCGTCAACCTCGCCAAGCGCCGAGGCCTGGTCTACCCGTGCGGTGAGATCTACGGCGGTACCAAGTCGGCGTGGGACTACGGTCCGCTCGGCGTCGAGCTCAAGGACAACATCAAACGGCAGTGGTGGCGCAACATGGTCACCAGCCGCGAGGACGTCGTCGGGCTCGACTCGTCGGTCATCCTGCCGCGCGAGGTGTGGGTCGCGTCGGGACACGTCGGTGTGTTCAACGATCCGCTCGTCGAATGTCTGCACTGCCATCACCGGTTCCGTCAGGATCACCTGCAGGAGGCGTACGCCGACAAGAAGGGTCTCGAGGATCCGGATGCGGTTGCGATGGACGTCATCGTCTGCCCGAACTGTGGCACCACCGGCCAGTGGACCGAGCCGCGCGACTTCAACATGATGCTCAAGACCTACCTCGGCCCTGTCGAGAGCGAGGAAGGCCTGCACTACCTGCGGCCCGAGACGGCGCAGGGCATCTTCGTCAACTTTGCCAATGTGCTCACGTCGGCGCGCAAGAAGCCGCCCTTCGGCATCGGCCAGATCGGCAAGAGCTTCCGCAACGAGATCACCCCGGGCAATTTCATCTTCCGCACTCGCGAGTTCGAGCAGATGGAGATGGAGTTCTTCGTCAAGCCCGGCGACGACGAGAAGTGGCACCAGTACTGGATCGACTACCGCATGGACTGGTACACGGGTCTGGGCATCGCTCCCGAGAACCTGCGCCTCTTCGAGCACCCGCAGGAGAAGCTGTCGCACTACTCGAAGCGCACGGTCGACATCGAGTACCGCTTCGAGTTCCAGGGCAGCGAGTGGGGCGAACTCGAGGGCGTGGCCAACCGCACCGACTTCGACCTGTCGACCCACGCGAAGCATTCGGGCACGGCGCTCGACTACTTCGATCAGACGACAGGCGAGCGGTACACGCCGTACGTCATCGAGCCGGCAGCCGGCTTGACCCGTTCGTTCATGGCGTTCCTCGTCGACGCGTACTACGAGGACGAGGCGCCCAACGCCAAGGGCGGTGTCGACAAGCGCACCGTGCTGCGGCTCGACCGCAGGCTCGCGCCGGTCAAGGCGGCGGTGCTGCCGCTCTCACGCAATGCCGACCTGAGCCCCAAGGCGAAGGACCTCGCGCAGACGCTGCGACAGAACTGGAACATCGAGTTCGACGACGCGGGCGCGATCGGCCGTCGTTACCGTCGCCAGGACGAGATCGGCACGCCGTTCTGCATCACGGTCGACTTCGACACGCTCGACGACCACGCCGTCACCGTGCGCGAGCGCGACACCATGGCGCAGGAGCGGGTCGCTCTCGACCAGGTCGAGGGCTATCTCGCGCAGCGGCTCGTCGGAGCCTGACCGCTTCGCTGCGAGCGCTCGCGCTGTGAGCACTTGACGAGTCTCCGGACTCGTCAAGTGCTCACAGGTGGGGCTCAGAATCGGCCGCCACCACCCATTCGGCCCGAGCTGCCGGAACCGCCGAACGAGCCGGGGCCACCGAATCCGCCACCCCCGAAGCCGCCGCCACCGAAGCCTCGGCCGCCGCCCATGCCGCCGCGCAGCACGCTGTTGATGAGGATGCCGCTCAGCACGGCGCCCGCGACATTGCCGCCGCCCCCGGCTCCGCCGCTCGGGCGGTGAGTGTCGTTCCACGAGTTCACGTCGGCCTGGGCTTCCATCAGTGCGCGATGACCGAGTGACGTCGCCGCCTGAGCGTGCTGCAGCGCGGCACCGGGGTCGCTCTCCCGCAACGACCGTGCCTCGTCGAGATGACGCTGCGCTTCCGCCAGTCGGGTACGCGCGTTCGCGCCGACGGCTCCGCGACGCGTCGCCACGAAGTCGGCCGCCGCCGTCACCTGGGCCTCCGCCGCGATCAGGTCCTGTTCGAGCCGTCGCCGGGAGCGCTCGGCCTGCGCCTGCGCCTCCTGGACATGGGCGAGTTCGGTGTCGAGGGCGGCGTCGGCCGCGACGATGCTGTTGAAGCTGCCGAGCGGGTCGGAATCCTTGCTCGCCTGCGCGGCCGAGAGGGCCTGCTCGGCGGTCGCGCGCGCGGCGACGAGCTGTGGACGGCGCGCGGCGACCTTGCTCGGTTCCGAGCCGGACTCGAGATGCCGTGCCGCCGCGTCGATACCTTGCTGTAGGTCGTCGATCGCCGCAGGCAGCGACGCGATCGCGTTGCGGATGTCGGTCGCGGCGTGGTCGACGCCGTCGAGCAGCGCCAACGCCTGCCCCAGTGCGCTTTCGGCGGAACGGATCGCCGGCACCGCAGGGCCCTGCTTCCCGGCGGGGAGCGCGACCGCGTCGCGGCCCTGCGAGATCATCCGATCGGCGTAGTCGAGGTGTTCGCGCGCGAGCCCGATGTTGTCGGTGATCGAGGCGAGGGTGCTTGCGGGATAGTCCTTTTCGAGGGTGCGCATCGCGTTCTCGGCCTCCGGGATGCGGACCTGCACGGCAACGACCCGCCGGGTCAGCTCGTCGAGCCGCTCCGGGGCGCGCAGCAGGAGATCGCGCATGCCGTCCCACTTCTCGGTCTTCGCATCGAGTTCCTTGTCGGCGCGCCCGCACGACGAGATGATCTCGATCAACATCTCGCGCTGCTGTTGGGGAGTCTCCGGAATCGCGTCGTCGAGGCGTTGCCGGATCTCGAACGCGGCGGCGAGGGTCCTGCGGGCCGCGGCGAGCGCGGTCGTGAACTGTGCGGTCGCGTCGTCGCCGAATTCGCCGCGGGCGAGGTCGAGTTCGTCGCTGCTCGTGCGGATCGCGTCGTCGGTCTCGACGAGCGAGGCGCGGGCACGATCGTCGAGTGTCGGCAACGGCAGTGCGGCGAGCGCTGCCGTGTCCTCGGGATCGATCGACTTCGCGGCCTCCGACTGTGCCTCGGCGTCGCCGCGCTTGCGCTTCCTGCCGAAGACGACGACAGCGGCGATCACCACCACCACGACTCCACCGATCAGCAGGAAGGTGGTGCCCGACATGCCACTGCCGGAGCCGGCGGCGTCGTCGATGCCTCCCGCAGCCGCGATGGCCGCACCGGCCCAGTCCTCTTCGTGCAAGGCGGGTTCGATCTCGTCGGTGCGGATCGACGCGGCCTCGGACTCACTGACGCCGTTCGAGCCGACCGGCTCGAAGAACGAGTACTCGCGGTCCACGGTCGCGACCGCGAGCAGTGCGTCGTTGTCACCGAGATTCGACATCTGCAGCGTTCGCTGCCCCCAGTCGGTGGCCGCGGTGCCGTCGAAGTCAGGGACGAAGACGACCCACAGCCGGATACGCCGGTCGTCGTAGAGAGCGTCGATCGCGGTCTGCACGTCGCCGCGCTGCGCGTCGTCGAGCGCTCCCGCCGTGTCGGTGATCTGCGTCGCGAGGCGCGACGGCGCCTCGGCCGACGCCGTCGCCGAGCCGGCGAGCGGGGCGATCAGCGCGACGAACGCCACTGCGCACAGGGCGGCGAACCGGCGCAGCGCCACGGGCGAGCGAGCGGAATCGAGTGTGGGTGCCATGGGACAAATCTAACGGCGCGACGGAACGCGCGGCGCGGACGAGGCGGCGGTGGTGAGCGGTACGGACGCGCGTCGCCGCCCTGTCGCCGTACGTTCTCCTGGCAGAATCGTGGAGTGAGTTACACATCGGTGATCGACCGCCCGCATCGGGAGCGTCCGGTCCGGCGCGGAGTCGGGGCGGGTATCGCCCGGTGGCTGCGGCGGCTCGTCGTCGGCACCGTGCTGGTGGGGCTGCTCCTCGTGCTCGGTACCGCGGTGCGCGTGTGGCAGGTCGCGCGCATCGACGACCGCACGCCCGCGGACGCGATCGTCGTGCTCGGTGCCGCGCAGTACGCGGGCACGCCGTCGTCGGTCTTCGAGGCGAGACTCGAACAGGCAGGCAAGCTGTACGACGACGGTGTCGCCCCGCGCATCGTCACCGTGGGCGGCAAACAGGAGGGCGACGAGTTCACCGAGGCCGCGGCGGGCAAGAACTATCTGATCGAGCGGGGCGTGCCCGCGGACTCGATCAGCGCCGTCGAGGAGGGTGCCGACACGCTGCGCAGCATCGAGGCGGTCAGCGAACGTATGCAGTCCGAGGGCCTGAACTCGATGGTGCTCGTGAGCGATCCGTGGCACTCGCTGCGGACTCGGACGATGGCCCGAGACACCGGACTCGACGCATGGACTTCACCCACCCGGCAGGGGCCCGCGGTGTTCACGCGCGAGTCCCAGGTGCACGGCATCGCGCGCGAAACCGGCGCGCTGCTGTGGTATCAACTCACGCACTTCTCGGCCGACTTCTCGTACACGGCCGGCCAGTAGGCAGGGGAGGACGACATGACGGTTCCGACGGCACCGGGCGCCGAACGCGCCCGCTACACCGAGCACGACTGCGAGCGCCGTGTGCCGGAGGAACCCAAGGGGGCGGCGCTCGCGGGCGTCGACCCCGGGGCCGAGCGGCGCACCGCGTTCTCCCGCGATCGCGCGCGCGTCCAGCACTCCGCCGCGTTGCGCCGGCTCGCCGACAAAACCCAGGTGGTGGGTCCACGCGACGGCGACACCCCGCGTACCCGGCTCACGCACTCGATCGAGGTCGCGCAGATCGGCCGCGGCATCGCCGACGGACTGGGCTGCGATCCGGATCTCGTCGATCTGGCAGGCCTCGCGCACGACATCGGGCACCCGCCGTACGGGCACAACGGCGAGAAGGCGCTCGACGAGGTCGCCCGGGCGGCGGGTGGGTTCGAAGGCAACGCGCAGAACCTGCGGATCCTCACCAGCCTCGAGCCCAAGGTTCTCGCGCCGGACGGCACGAGCGCCGGCCTCAACCTCACGCGCGCGGCGCTCGACGCGGCGATCAAGTATCCGTGGACCCGGCCGAGTCCAGGCGCGAAGTTCGGGGCCTACGACGACGACGCCGGGATACTCGCCTGGGTACGCGACGGCGCGCCCGAGCGCAGGCGGTGCCTCGAAGCGCAGGTGATGGACTGGGCCGACGACGTCGCGTACTCGGTCCACGACGTCGAGGACGGTGTCATCGCGGGCCGCATCGACCTGCGCTCGCTCGCCGACCCCGCCGAGCAGCGTGCTCTGGCCGAGCTCGGCGCGCGGGAGTTCTCCGGTCTCGAGCCGGAACGGCTCGTCGAGGCCGCCGACCGGTTGTCGAGGCTCGACGTCGTCGCTGCGGTGGGCAGCTACGACGGCACCCTCACCAGCTCCGTTGCGCTCAAGCGGCTCACGAGTGAACTCGTCGGACGGTTCGCAACAGCTGCCGTCGGGGGTACCTGCGCGGTCCACGGGCAGGCGCCGTTGTCGCGCTACGACGCCGACCTCGAGATCCCGGAGATCGTCGCGGCCGAGGTTGCGCTGCTCAAGACCGTTGCGCTGTACTACGTGATGTCCGACGCCGGGCACCGCACGCGCCAGGACCGCCAGCGCGACCGGATCCACCGCGTCGCGGAATGGCTCCTCGCCACCGCACCGGCGGGCCTCGATCCGCTGATGCTGCCCGCCTGGCACCGCGCCGACAGCGACGCCGCGCGCGTCCGGGTCGTGGTCGACCAGATCGCGTCGTACACCGAGAGCCGGCTCGAGCGTGTCGACCGGGCGAGTCTGGGGGCACAGGCGAGCTGGGGGTGACGGCGCGGTGATGCACGTGTGTGAAGGGACTTGCCGACAGCACCTAGACTGTCGGGCGTGCCAGGCAGAATCCCCGATCGAGACATAGCGGCGATTCGCGACCGCACCCGCATCGAGGACATCGTCGGCGAGTACGTGTCGCTTCGCGCACCTCGCGGCGACTCGATGATGGGTTTGTGCCCGTTCCACGACGAGAAGAGTCCGTCCTTCCACGTCCGGCCCAATCACGGCCACTTCCATTGTTTCGGGTGCGGCGAGGGCGGCGACGTCTACTCGTTCCTGCAGAAGATCGAGCACATCAGCTTCGTCGAGGCCGTCGAGCAGCTCGCCGACCGCATCGGCTACCAGATCTCGTACGAGGGTGGCGGCACCTCGGTGCAGCGCGATCGCGGCACCCGCGCGCGGCTCGTCGCGGCCAATGCCGCGGCGCAGGAGTTCTACGCCGAACAACTACGCACGCCCGACGCTCAGACCGCGCGTGACTATCTCACCGAACGCGACTTCGACGAGCAGACCGCGGTCGCCTTCGGCTGCGGGTACGCGCCAGCCGGGTGGGACAAGCTCACCAAGCACCTGCTGGGGCGGGGCTTCGAGGTCAAGGAGCTCATCGCGGCGGGGCTCACGAAAGAAGGCAGGCGTGGGCCGATCGACCGGTTCCACCGACGGCTGCTGTGGCCCATCCGCAACCTCGCGGGCGACGTCATCGGTTTCGGCGCACGCAAACTGTTCGACGACGACACGATGCCCGGCAAGTACGTCAACACGCCGGAAACCGTGCTGTACAAGAAGTCCCAGGTGCTCTTCGGTCTCGACCACGCCAAGCGGGAGATCGCCAAGGGGCATCAAGCCGTCGTCGTCGAGGGCTACACCGACGTCATGGCGATGCATGTCGCGGGCGTGCGGACCGCCGTCGCGGCGTGTGGCACCGCGTTCGGCGACGAGCACCTCGCGATGCTGCGGCGCCTGATGCTCGACGACAGCTACTTCCGCGGCGAGATCATCTACACCTTCGACGGCGACGCGGCAGGACAGGCCGCGGCGATGAAGGCGTTCGAGGGTGATCAGAAGACGGCGGGGCAGACGTTCGTGTCGGTCGCGCCCGACGGCATGGATCCGTGCGAGCTGCGGCAGAAGTCCGGCGACGCCGCGGTGCGCGATCTCGTCGCGCGGCGCACACCGATGTTCGAGTTCGTGGTGCGGTCCATACTCGCCGAACACGACCTGGAGACCGTCGAGGGCCGTGTCGCGGCGATCGACCGCGCGGTGCCGGTCGTCGCCCGCATCAAGGAACAGACGCTGCGTGACAGCTACGCGGTGCAACTGTGCGGCTGGGTCGGCTGGGACGACCTCGCGTCGGTCCGTGCCAAGGTCCGTGACCAGGCGCGTCGCGGACCGAAGGAGCCGACACCGCTGCGTCGTCCCCGCCGTGACGAGCCGGCCGCGCCGCAGCCCACCGGGCTACCGCGCCCCCGTCCCGCCGATCCGGCATTGTGGCCGCAGCGCGAGGCGCTCAAGGCGGCGCTGCAGTTCCCGGCCGTCGCGGGCACGGTGTTCGACTCGTTGCCACCCGAAACCTTCACGCATCCCGCGTACGCCGCGATCCACGGTGCGATGAGCCGCGCAGGTGGCGCGAGTGCAGGGCTGGGTGGGGCCGCGTGGACCGATGCGGTGTCGAAGGGCCTCGACGACCCGACGGCGTCGTCGCTCGTGTCCGAACTCGCGGTCGAGTCGCTGCCCGCCGAGGAGGACACCATACCGCGCTACATCACCGGGGTGCTCGCGCGCTTGCAGGAGGTGTGGGTGGGCGAGCAGGTCGCCGAGCTCAAGTCGCGGCTGCAGCGCATCTCACCGTCCACCGAGTCCGACGAGTTCCACTCGCTGCTCGGCGACCTCGTCGCGCTCGAGCAGTACCGGCGCAGCCTCCTCGATCAGGCGATCGGAGATTCGCAGAGCGGTGGTCTCGCCGGCTGACCCGCTGAGGCTTCGTCGGCTAGGGCTTCTTCAGTTGGTCGTGGGGCACCAGAATCGTCTGCTCGTCGACCGGCTTCATCGGCTCGAGCTTGGGCCGGGTGTCGAGGGAATCGGACAGCTTCTGTCGTGACACCTGCAGCATTTTCCTGGTCGCCGGACTGGTGGCGATGGCCTTCCCGGCTCGGCTGATCTGCTCGTAACGCGCGCGTCCGGCCCGGGTGCCCAGTACATATCCCGCAGCGACACCGATCAGCAAGCGCATCATGTCTTCCGTTCCTCCCGAGGCTGTCGACTCCGCTGACCATCCTGCCTGATGAGTCGTTGTTCAGGCGATTTGGTACTGGGGTAGGGGCATGCGCTACAGTTTCTCAGGCGCCGCCGGAAACGGCAGGCGCGGAGTAATCCCCTGTAGCTCAATTGGCAGAGCTTCCGACTGTTAATCGGACGGTTGCTGGTTCGAGTCCAGCCGGGGGAGCTCGTAAGACCCCCGACCAGCGGCGATGCCGGTCGGGGGTTCTTTTTTTCTGTCCCGCCTCCCTCGTGAGCACTTCGCGAGTCCAGGCACGCCGGGATCGCGCACAAGCAATTCGTCCTTGCCCGAGTTCGCCCCGCATGCAAAAGTGGACTCGTGTCCAGTCAGGTGTACATATCAGGGATCACGGAAGACGGGGAGGACGTCCTGTGCCACTGCGAGTAGTCCACGTGGCGACCGGCAATGTCGGCCGGATCGCACTGGGGCACGTGATCGAGGATCCGCGTTTCGAGCTCGTCGGGCTGGTGGTGTCCGATCCGGACAAGGTCGGTCGCGACGCAGGCGAGCTCGCCGGTCTGGGAGTCGACACCGGCATCGCGGCGGTCGACGACCTGGCCCGGGTGGCGGACATGGGTGCGGACTGCGCGGTGTACTGCGCGCTCGCCGAGACCCGCTTCCTCGAGGCGATCGAAGACCTGAAGACACTGCTGACGGCCGGGCTGAATGTGGTGAGCACGTCGCCGGTGCCGTACATCCATCCCTGGGACCTGCTGCCGCAGTCCATGATCGACCCGCTCGAGGAGGCATGTCGCGAACACGGTGTGAGCCTGTTCGTCTCCGGCGTCGACCCGGGCTGGGCCAACGACCTGCTGCCGTTCGCCGTCGCCGCGACGTGTCAGAAGGTGGAGAAGGTGGTGTGCTCCGAGATCGCCGACTACGCGACCTACGACGGTGGTCCGGTCATGTTCGACGTCATGGGATTCGGACGCACGCCGGGCGATCTGCCGATGCTGTTCAAGCCGGGAATGCTGTCCGCCGCGTGGGGCGTCGCGATCCGGCAACTCGCGGCGGGCTTCGGGGTCGAGATCGACGACGTCACCGAATGGTTCGAGCAGGAACCGGCGCCCGAGTCGTTCGACGTCGCGGCGGGCCGTATCGAGGCGGGCACGGTCGCCGCGGTGCGATTCGTGATCACCGGAACGAGCGTGGGCGTACCGGTTTTCGTCATGGACCACACCACGCGGCTGCGCGACGATCTCAGGCCGGACTGGCCGCGCCCCGCGCAGCCGGGCGGCTCGTACCGGCTCGAGATCGTCGGCGAGCCCTCCTACCGGGTGGACGTGTGCCCGAGCAGCGCCAAGGGAGACCACAACTATGCCGCGATCGCGGCAGGCGCGGGCCGCGTCGTCAACGCTGTTCCCGACGTCGTCGCCGCGCCTGCAGGCATCCGCACGACGCTCGACCTACCGCTGTTCACCGGGCGTGGGCTGTTCGCGGGGACCCTCGCGCCCGCGTCGGCGACGCAGACGCAGTGACTGCGTACAGACGCCGAATGTCGTTCACAAAGAACAGGAAACGAGGAAAGCCATGGGACGCGTCGAAGGAAAAGTTGCGCTGATCACCGGGGGTGCACGGGGGATCGGTGCCGCGAGCGCGAAGGCCCTCGTCGACGAGGGTGCCGTGGTCGTGACGGCGGACGTGCGCGACGACGACGGCGAGAAGGTCGTGCGCGAACTCGGTGACGCCGCGCGCTACGTGCATCTCGACGTCACGAACCAGGAAGACTGGACGGCTGTGATCGCGTCCACCGTGTCGGAGTTCGGTAAGCTCGACGTGCTCGTCAACAACGCCGGCATCGCCAACGGCAGTGTGCTCCAGCAGTTCCGGATCGACAAGTGGCAGCAGATCCTCGACGTCAACCTCACCGGCCCGTTCCTGGGCATGCGGGCCGCCGCAGACGCGCTGATCGCCGCCGGGGGCGGATCGATCGTCAACGTCTCGTCGATCGAAGGTCTGCGCGGAACGCCGTGGGCCCACGGATATGTCGCGTCCAAGTGGGGCCTGCGTGGTCTCACCAAGTCCGTGGCAATGGAGTTGGCTCCGCACGGGATTCGCGTCAACTCGCTGCACCCGGGACTCATTCGCACGCCGATCACCGAAGGGATTCCGGACGACATGGTTCCCGTGCCGCTCGGCCGGCCCGGGCAGCCGGAGGACGTCGCATCGTTCGTGCTCTTCCTCGCGAGCGACGAGTCGTCGTATGCGACGGGTACCGAGTTCGTGATGGACGGCGGCACCGTCAACCAGATTCCGCACAAGACCTAGTTCCCGCAGGTCGTCCGCGAAACCTCGTTGCGAGCACGTGAATCCATGTGGCACCGGGCGGAGCGGGCTAGTACCGTGCGCCCGTGATACGAGCAATTCGACACCGCAGACAGACACGTCGACGTGGCCGGGGGAGTGGCCGCGTCGTCGTTGCCGCCGCTGTGACCGCACTGGCGCTCGGCACACCCACGACTGTGGCCGCCGCGCCCGCCGAGCGACAACAGGCGGCAGACGATCAGCCCCAGATGCTCCTCGTGCACGGATACAACGGCGGCAGCGACGCCCCGTGCGACGACATCTGGGGCAAGGCCCTCGACTACTACGAGGAGGACGGCAAACGGCCCGAGGGTTCGATGACCACCATCGGGTACTACAAGGGCGATACGGGCTGCGACGAGAAGGTGGGGGAGAACACCACCGACACCCCGATTCAGGACGTCGCACGGGATTTCGCCCACTACATCTACGACAACTACACGAAGGACGGAAAGTCCGTCGACATCGTGGCCCACTCGATGGGCGGCCTCGTCACGCGCGTCGCGATGCTCGGTTCCTACGAGGAATGGGAGGGCTTCCCGCCCGCACTGAAGGTCCAGGACGTGGCCACGCTCGGTACCCCGCATCAGGGCATCGCGAACGGATGCGCGGAGGTCGGCGAGGACTGCACGACCCAGTGGAATCAGATGACACCCAGTGCGGCCGGGGGATCGGGGTTCATCGACAAGCTGCACGAGTCGGAGGACGGGGCAGCCGATCGCGGTCTCGACGACGCGTGGGCCGCCGACACCGACTGGAGTCTGATCGGCTCGAACGTCAAGGACAGTGACGGCGACGGCAAACGAGACGGCGACGGCACGGTCTTCTACAACTCGGCGATCGACAAGGGCTACCACGCCGACCAGAAGTACGGCTACAGGCCGGACGTCCATCCAGAAGAGGGCGAGAACACCTGCGGGAACGACCCGGAGATCGATCACCACGCGATCCGTGAGTTGACGGGTGCCGGAGGGTTCTGCCTGCGTTACTGGCACGCATCCGGTGACGACCAGGGGCCGTTCGACACTTTCGACGGCTGGTCGCCGCTCAAGGCGGCGTTCAAGGCGGTGACCCACATCGGGGACGACCTGCCGCGCTGACACCGGGCCCCCGTGAGTACTCCGCGAGGCCGTATACGCCGGAAGTGCTCGCGGGGGTCACACTTCCGGCTTGTCCGGCGGCGGGTCGTCGTCGGGACCGGTGCGAGTGAAGAACGACACCCGGCCGTTCGTTTCGAGCACCGCGAGTTCGATCTCCTCGAGGCGGCGAATGCCGTGTTGGCGGGCGTCGGCCATGAGGTCGTCGATCGACAACCGTTCCGAGCGGAGCCTTTTCTGCACGGGCACGCCGTCCTCGACGATGATCACCGGCACGCCGTGGGTGACACCACGCATACGCGGGAAGCGGCTGTTGGACCACGTGAGCGCCAGGGTGAGCAGCGCAAACACGCTCACCGCGACCAGCGCGGACGTGATCGAGTAATCCTGTTGCGTGACCCCCTGCTGGACGAGATCGCCCATCACGATGAACAGGACGAGCTGGAAGGTGCTGAGCTCGCCGACCGTCGAGCGGCCGACGAGTCGGGTGACGGCCCAGAGGAAGAAGAAGATGACGACAGCGCGAACGACGAGTTCCATTACGGCACCAGCCATGTCGTGAACGAGAGGTCGACGGCCGGTCGACCCGCTGCGTCGAACACGCGGACAGCGCCCGATTCGCCGCGTTGCGAACCGGGCTCGATGTACGTGTCGAAGTCGAGTGTGAACACGGTGCCTTCCGGGGGAGTGAACGTCATGTACACCATGTCCGCGTCCGCGGTCTCCGTGTCGGCCTGCGGTGACCAGCCCTGCGAGTCGAAGATCCCGAAATAGTCGGTCGCGAAGCCGATCGTGAGCGGGTCCGGGAGCTGGTCCTGGGCGGTGATCCGGAGCTGGAAGGGCACGCCGAGTCCCGGGCGCGCAATGCGCGGATACGTGAGTTCGACATGGAAACCGCCCGCCTCGACTTCGGCGGTGGCACTGCGCACGCCGAGCATCCCGGTGGCCGCCGCTCCGACGAGGACCACGAGCGCCACCACCGCCGCGGCGCGCAGCGCCGTGCCCCAGCGCGGTCGCGCGCGCCGCCGCACGTCGCGCACCGTCGAGGTGTCGTCGGTCCTGGTCACACGAGCAACTGTCGCACAGCACGCCTCTGCTGTGGCCACATCGCGATTGGATCACGCCGCCGCGGGTACCCACCCGGTGTGCGCGCCCCAGCCGCGCGCGAGAGGAGGACACGATGCCGACGTGCGACACATGTGGCAACGAGTACGACAAGACCTTCACGGTGACGCAGGGTGACCGCTCAGGCGTGTTCGACAGCTTCGAATGCGCGGCCCACAAGATGGCCCCGACGTGCGCACACTGCTCGTGCCGCATCCTCGGCCACGGGATCGAGGCGAGCGGCCGGATCTTCTGTTGTGCGCACTGTGCGCACGAGGCGGGCCACGACGCCGCCGTCGACCGGGTGAGTTGACGCGATCGCGCAACGCCCGGAGCCGAGCCGTCAACTCGATACCAGCGATTGGACGTGAGTCCTGTGACAGCCACCCCGCCCGACCCCGATCCCGAGAACACCCCCGGCCTCGACGAGGGCGGCAGCGTGCCGCCGGGCGAGACCCCGCCCGAGACGCCGCAGACGTCGAGCGGATCCGACGACGACCCGACGACGATTCCCCGCACGTCCGGCACCGGAACAGGCATCGTGTCGGTCGCGGCGATCGTGGTCGTGTTCGTCGTGATCGCGGTCCTGCTGATACTCGTGCTCGCAGGCGTCCTGTGAGCGGCTCGCCGGTGTTTCGCTGCGTCCGCGCTCCGGGTAGAGCCTCCTGATGGAGACAGTCAGCGATTTTCTGGTCGACCGCTTGATCGAGTGGGATCTGCACACGTTCTACGGCTATCCGGGGGACGGAGTCGGCGGTGTCGACGGTGCGCTGGGCCGCGCCGAACGGGCCGGCAAGAACTTTCGCTACATCCGGCCGACCCACGAGGAGATCGCGGCGTTCATGGCGTGCGCGCACGCGAAGTTCACCGGGACGCCCGGGGTATGTGTCGCGACGTCCGGTCCCGGTGCGATCCACCTGCTCAACGGCCTGTACGACGCGAGGATGGATCACCAGCCGGTCGTCGCCCTCGTCGGGCAACAGGGGCGGGTGTCGCTCGGCAGCGATGCACAGCAGGAGTTCGACCTCGAGCGCATCTTCACCGACGTCGCGGCGTACGTGGAGACGGTCACGACTCCGGCCCACGCGCAGCTCGTGCTCGACCGTGCGGTACGCATCGCCGCGGCGCAACGGGCGCCCGTCGTGGTGATCGTGCCCGCCGACGTCCAGGATCTCGAGATGCAGACGCCCGGCGAAGAGCATGGCGTCTCGCGTACCGGTGTCGGGTACGTCTCGACCGCGTCGGCCCCGCCGAGCGATGAGATCCTCCGCGCCGCAGAGGTACTCACGTCCGGGCGCAAGGTGGCGATGCTCGTGGGCCAGGGCGCACGCGGCGCGACCGACGAGGTGCTCGCCGTCGCCGACGCGCTCGGTGCGGGCATCGTGACCGCGCTGCTGGGCAAGGATGTCGTACCCGCGGACGTGCCGTACCACACGCAGCAACTCGGCCTGCTCGGCTCGAAGCCGAGCTACGACATGATGCAGGATTGCGACGCATTTCTCATGGTCGGCAGCGGCTTCCCGTACTCGGAGTTCCTGCCGCCGACCGGGCAGGCGCGTGGCGTGCAGATCGACTTGGCGCCAGGCAATCTGAGCCTGCGCTACCCGATGGAGGTGAACCTGCTCGGCGACGCGGCCGTGACGCTGCGCGCGCTGCTCGAACACCTGCCCCGCACCGACGATCGAGAATGGCAGAACGGCATCGTCGACGCGATGTCGACGTGGAACGACGTGCTCGAACGGCAGGCGATGGTCGAGGCCGATCCGATCAACCCGCGCTACGTCTACCACACCTTGAACTCGCGCTTGCCTGCGAACGCGATCGTGACCGCCGACGCGGGCAGCACCGCCGACTGGTACGGCAACCACATCGGTCTCGGGCGCGACATGATGGGCAGCCTCTCGGGCCTGCTCGCGTCGATGATCGCCTCGATGCCGTATGCACTGTCCGCGAAGTTCGCCCACCCGGATCGGCCGGTCGTGTGCACGATCGGTGACGGCGCGTTCCAGATGCTCGGTATGAACGAACTGCTCACCGTCAAGCGGCACTGGCGCGAGTGGCGGGACCCGCGGTTCGTCGTCCTCGTGCTGCACAACAACGACTTGACCCAGGTGTCCTGGGAGATGCGCGAGAAGGGTGATCCGCGCTACGACGCCGCACAACTGGTCGAGGACATGAACTACGCGGAGTACGCGAAACTGCTGGGGTTGGACGGCATCCGCGTCGAGAACAAGGACGACGTGGTGCCCGCGTGGGATGCCGCGCTCGCCGCCGACCGACCGGTGCTACTCGACGTGCGGACCGATCCGAATGTGCCGCCGCTGCCGCCACACATCACGGCCGAACAGGCGAAAGGATTCCTGTCGGCGCTCGTGAACCGAGATCCCGCCGCGGGAGCGATGATCGCGAACTCGGCGCGCGCACTGGGCGCCGAACTGTTCGCGCGTGCACGCAATCTCGGGTCCGGTACGGACAGCTGAGTACGCTCGGCGTCAGGTCGCCGCCGATCAGGGAAGTGGTGGCACCCGGAGTGCACCCTCGCACAGCTCGGCCAGTCGCTCGAGCGGCGTGTCGAACGACACGCACGGTAGGCCACGCGTGTGCACGAGCTGCATGTGCCGGGCCGCGGCAGGCGAACACAGCCCGTCGAGGATCGACTCGGGTGCGACGGCGCACACGACCGACGCGTCGTCGGCGTCGCGCGTGACGCCGACCAGGTTGGCTCGAGCCCACGCGCGCATGTGCGCCCACCGTTCGACCTCGTGGGGCAGTTCCGGATTGCCGAGCAACAGGATCGTCGTGTCGCGGACGGTGGCCGTGCCGAGAGGTACGGCAGGCGAGGTGCCGAGCGGTGCGGCAGGCGACGGGAAGGACTGCGTGGGCATCGGTGGCCCTCCTCGGGTCGAGGGCGGCGAGCCGGATCGGGGGTGGCCGACACGGTCCTCCGCGGGGGAACGAGATGATCGGTCGTCTGCCCCGAAGCGTAGCCGACGTGGGCCGGATTGGTGGATCGATCCTCTTTCCACTGGTGGGAGGGATATCCGGTCATGGGATGCGTCGTTCTCACCCGGGCAGGGTTTCGCCGCCGATCGGGGCGAGCACCTCGCCCGAGTAGTACGACGACAATGTTGCGGACGCGAAGAACACGTACGACGGCGCGATCTCGTCCGGTTGCGCGGCGCGACCGTACGGGGTCTGCTCGCCGAACTCGGCGACCTTCGACGAGTCGAGCGTGGCCGGGATCAACGGTGTCCACACCGGCCCGGGAGCGACGCAATTGACACGAATTCCCTTGTCGAGCAGGGACTGCGCCAGCGAATAGGTGAGGGCGTTGACGGCGCCTTTGGTCGCGGCGTAGTCGATCAGCGTCTTGTTTCCGCGCAGCCCGTTGATCGAGCCGGTGTTCACGATCGACGAACCGGGCGCCATGTGCGGCACCGCCGCCTTGGTGATGTGGAAGAAGCTGTCGATGTTGACGGCGAAGGTGTGCGCCCATTGGTCGTCGCCCAGGTCGAGGAAATCGTCGACGGGGGACTGGTACGCGACGTTGTTGACGAGGACGTCGAGGCCACCGAGTTCGGCGACGGTCTCGGAGACCACGCGGTGGCATTCCTCGCGTGACGAGAGGTCTGCTGCGACGGTGAGCGCGCGGGTGTGTTCGCGAACGAGAGCCGCGGTGTGCGCCGCGTCATCGTGCTCGGAGAGATATGCGATCGCGACATCCGCACCTTCCTTGGCGAACGCGACGGCGATCGCGCGTCCGATGCCCGAGTCGCCACCCGTGATCAGCGTTCGTCGCCCCGCGAGCAATCCGCGACCTTCGTAGGAGCGCATCTCGTCGTGCGGCTGCTCAGCCATGTCGCGGGTCTCACCCGGATAGGGGATGCGGTGCGGGGTGTGGCTGCTCATGTGGGCCTCCTGCGGATGGTTCGTCCTGGTGGAGCTACCCGCGACTGCCGGTACGCAATCGCGAGTGTGAGGAAAACGGGCCGTATGGGTAGCCCACGGGTATGGAAATCCTGGTGATCGTCGTGATCGTCGTCGTGCTGGCAGTTGCATTGCTGCTCTACCGGTGGCGCAGAGGCCGCAACCCCACCGCGCCGCCGACCGACCCGGAGCGGTATCGCAATCCGGATCGGTGATCACCGGTGCAGAATCCGACGAGAGGCGGCACATGACCGGAATCGAACAGCGGACGCGGCGGGCGTCCGTCGCCGACACCCTCAGGTTCGGTGCGCGCGTGGGCGCCCCCTTCGTCGCAGCGGGAGCCATCGCCCGACGCAAACCGGTGATGGGACTGCTCGAGCGCAGACAATCGAATGCCGCGGTGCCGGTCGAAGTGACGCGGCTGCGGCAGCGTTACGGAAGCGCGCCACTGGCGATGAAAGCCGGGCCACGCACACTCGCCGTCGTGCTCTCGCCAG
>NZ_JAASAE010000025.1 GCF_012726205.1 Rhodococcus sp. HNM0569
CTGCTGCGGCGCCCGAAGGCTGGGGCCGCGGCGCCGCGGGCGCACCCGCTGCGGGTGGCGGCGCGGGCGGCTTCGGAGGACCTGCCGCGGACGTGTCGGCCGCGGGCGCGCGCGGTTCGGGCGCGGGCACCGTGATGGGCCCGCGCGGCGCCGCCACGGGTGGCACCGACTCGGACGACGAGCACGACACCCCCGAGTACCTCAAGAACTTCGAGCACTTCGCCGACGGCCGCACCGTCATCCCGTCGGTCATCGGTGGCGCACCCGATCCGCGGGACGCGCGATGATCGACCTCGGCACCGACACCGCGGCGCCGTCGCTCGCACCCACCACATTGAGCGTCGACGAGATCCTGTTCCTCGTCGACCGGCTGAAACTCGACATGCTGCCGGTCGTCCTCGACATCGCACCGCGTTTCGAGACGATCGACGAACGCGACGACGAGTACCGCGCGCTCGCCGCAGCCCTCGAAGAACGCGGACTGCTCGACGCCACCGGACGTGTGGCACCCGATCTCGCGGACGCACTCGCGGTCGTCGCACGGCCGTCGTGGGAGATCGCGCTGCGCTGGTCGGTGGGCGGCGCAGTGTCGCGGCTGTGCCTGTCGCACGGCGAGCACTCGGCGGTCGTCACGATGCGAGCGGGCGAGTCGCTGGTCGTGCGCGACGCGGGCCCGGATCCGCTCGGCGCCGTCCAGGCCGCCGTCGGCACCGTTCCCCCGGTGTCGTTCAACAGCGTCAACGCGCCCACACAACAATTGAGCGAGGCACTCGACAACACGGCGGACGCGGCGTCGCTCACGGCGGCGCTCACGGCAATCGGTGTCGGTTACGACGACGCCGCCACCGTCGGCAAGGCGATGGCGGGGTGCACCACCTTCGCCGAGATCGTCGGTCTCGTGTACGGCGAGGGCAACTACGACCCGGTCGGCGGCCCGGTCACCGTGTTCGACACCGACCTTGGCCGCATCGTCGGCACGTCCAGCGTGTCGGGGCACGGCGTCGCGTGGTCGTCGCTCGCGCCCGGCACCCCCGCGCGTTTCCGGCAGGCACTCGACTCGCTCGTCGACCGCCTCACCGACGCGGAGTAGCCGGAACGGCGGTCAGATCGCGGCGCGCACCCACCACGCCCCCGTCGCTCGCCGTTCGGAGCGGGTCGTGAACCGGTAACGGTACAGCTGCACCCGGACATGTGCGGGCGGGGCGTCGGGAAACGGATTGGTGCGCAGCAGCTTCAGGGTCTCGGGGTCCCCCTCGGCGATGCGTCGCACGAAACGCTCGAACCAGCCGCGGCCGTAGGACGGCGAAATCGCGACGAACCACATGAGCCAGTCGAGCCGCAGGTGGTAGGGGGCCCACTGCGGCGGCCGTCGCAGCGGATCGCCCGGCTTGCCCTTGAACTCGTATTCGCGCCACACGGTGTCGTCGCCGGGATCGGGGTCGTCGGTGCCCGCGACGACCACCTCGTAGCGACTGCGCGTCACGCTGCCGAACGCGCCGTAACTGTTGACCAGGTGCAGCGAGTCGAACGACGTGTTCATCCGCTGGCGGCGCGAGAGCAGGTTGCGCGCCGGCCGGTAGCTGAGCACCAGCACCAGCACCGTCACCGCCGCGACCACCACCGCGAACACGGGCGACGCGTCGGGTGCGGGTCCGGGATCGCCGACGCCGGGAAGCACGCGGTAGAAGCTGTCCGGAACCGCGGTCGCCGCGAGCACGATCGTCACCCAGTTGAGCCACGCGAAGTTGCCGCTCGCGACGAGCCACAGCTGCGTCACGATCATCGCGAGGGCACACAGCCCCGCGACCGGCTGCGGCAGGAACAGCCCGAACGGCACGACGAGCTGCACGACATGATTGCCCGCCGTCTCGATCCGGTGCAGCGGCGCGGGCAACCGGTGGAAGTACCAGCTGAACGGGCCCGGCATGGGCTGCGTCTCGTGGTGGTAGTCGAGGCACGTGAGTCGGCGCCAGCACGCGTCGCCGCGCATCTTGATCATGCCCGCACCGAATTCGAGGCGGAACAGCAACCAGCGCAACAGAATCAACACGAGCCAGGACGGCCCGGACTCGGTGCCGCCGAGGAATACCGCCAGGAAGCCGGCCTCGAGCAGCAGCGATTCCCAGCCGAAGCCGTACCAGATCTGCCCCACGTTGACGATCGACAGATAGGCGAGCCACAGCAGCGCCCAGCACGCCATGAGCGCGGGCAACGGCAGCACCTCGGTGAGCCCGAACAGCAGGCCGGCCGACACCGCGACGCCCACCCAGGCCACGGCTGCGAAGAAGCGATCGGTGTAGCGCCAGTGGAAGACGCTGGGCGACGCCCGCATCGACGATTCCGCGACGAAATCGGGGATCGGCGTGAGGCCGCGGGTGCCGAGCAATGCGCGGAACTGACGCAGCGCCGCGACGAAGGCGACGAGATACAGCGCCGCCAGGCCCTTGCGAAAGACCCACGCGCCGATCGCGTAGTCGTTCGCGACGAACCACGTGCGCAGCAGATCGTCCATCGGTCACCTCCGCGACCGCCGTGCCTCCGCGTCAGCCCATCGGGTCGTCCGCGCCCCGCACCCGTCGGCCCTCGAACGGCGGCAGCGCGCGCCCCCATCGAACACACTCCCACCCGCCGTCCGCCGTGGGCAGCAGTTCGACGGATTCGGTGTTCGCGAGATGCGTGCTCGCGGCGAACACGCCGGGCACGTGCGCGAGGTGTGCGGCGACGAGCCGGATCGCCGCGCCGTGGCTCACCACCACGACGTCGCCCGTCGCGGCGGGGTCCTCGAGGTACTCGGCACGCAGGTCACCGCGCACCGGCAGATACCGGTCGAACACGTCGCGCGCCGACTCACCACCCGGCAGCCGTGCGTCGTGCTCGCCCATCTGCCACTGCTGGAAGGTCTTCATGTACAGCTCGTGCGAGCCCTCGTCGCTGCGGTCCTCGAGGTCGCCCGCCTGTGCTTCGTGCAGGCCCACCCGCACGTCGAGCACGAGCCCCGACGCCGTCTCCGCGAACCCCGCCGTCTGCCGCGCCCGCAGAGCCTGCGACGACACCAGTGCCGCAGCGGTGCGCGCCTCGGCCACTCGACGACCGAATTGCTCTGCCTGCGTGAGCCCTTCGGGCGTGAGGGCCGCACCGGGCAGACGCGTATCGAGCCGTTTGGCGACATTGGCCACGGTCTGGCCGTGCCGCACCAGGATCAGCCTGGCCGTCATGAACGCTCGTCTCCCTTCCGCACGTGCTCGAGCCACGCGCGTGCCGCGTCGTCGTCCGCGGGCGGCGGCCCCACCGGGTCCGCGGTCGGCCACGAACCGAGGAAGCGGACCTCGGCGCGGCGATGCAGTGCGCGCAGTGCTTCCGCGACGAGATCGTCGTCGATGTGGCCGATGCAGTCGACGAAGAATCGGTACCGACCGAATTCGGTACGGGTGGGACGCGACTCGATCCGCGTCAGATCGATTCCGCGAGCCGCGAACTCCGACAGCACCGCGACAAGCGAGCCCGGCACGTTGTCGGGCTCGAGGACGACGGACGTGCGGTCGCTGCCGGTGCGCGCGGGCGGCGCAGCGGGCGTCGTGACGACGACGAATCGGGTGCGCGCGCCCGCGACGTCGGCAACGCCTTCGGCGAGCGGCACGAGGCCGAGCCGCTCGCCCGCGAGTGCCGTCGACACGGCCGCATCGGCGAGCCCGGCCGCGACGTCCTCGGCCGCACCCGCATTGGACGAAGCCGTCTCGAACCGTGCGTCGGGGCAGTGCACGTCGAGCCATTCGCGCACCTGCGCGGCCGCCACCGGGTACGCCCGCACCGTGCGGACATCGGCGAGTGACCGGGATTCGCGGGCCAGGATGGAGAAACTGACGTCGAGTTCGGTCTCCGCGACGATCTGCAGGCGCGGGCCGATCGCAAGCGCGTCGAGAGTCGGCACGACGGCGCCCTCGACCGAACTCTCGATGGGGACCACCGCGGCGTCGACGGTGCGGGCGCGCACCGCGTCCAGCGCCGCGACCGGGCTCTTCTCGGCGATCTTGTCGATCGGGCCGTCGAGCGCGTCGCCACGCGAAAAGACGCCCTCGGCCGCCAACCGGTCGAGGGCCATCTCGGTGAAGGTCCCGGAGGGACCGAAGTAGCCGATACGTGGCACGTTCACGAGATTACGGTGTCCGCGCCGGGCAGGTCTGTGAGATGGAGACCCGAAGGGTCGGTGACATCGAGACCCGAAGGGTCGGTGATCTCGATGGCCAGCAGCACCTCACGCACCGCGGCCGCGGCGTCGGGACCGAGTGCGGTGAGTACCCGCACGTCGGGCGCCGCGAGGGCGGCGCGGACGTCGTCTCCCCGCAGCGCAGCGACCGTACCCGCGACGAGCGACAGCGCGCGCGGGCCGTCCCCGACGCGCGCGACGAATCCGCCCTCGGTGTGCGCGACGACGGACAGGAAGTCGGCGATCCGGCCGATCTCGCCGTCGTGGACAGAGCCATCGTGGACCGGGCCATCGTGGACCGGGCCATCGCGGACAGAGCCATCGTGGATCGGGCCGTCCTGAACCGGGCGGTCGTGGAGCAGACCGGGCACCCGGCACGCCGCGGCGATGCGTTCGGCGTATTCGGCGGGTGCGTCGTCGCCGCGGGCGAACACCACGAGCGGCGCGGGGACCCGCAGGCCGAGGGCGTCGGCGAGGGCATCGTCGTCGCACGTGACGTCGAACCGGACCGCCTCGTAGGACACCTGCCCGGGTCCGCGCAGCCGGGCCGGATCGAGGTCCAGGTCGACCACGACGCGGCCCAGGTCGAGAGGCTCGTTGCCTGCCGGGTCGCCGAGCAGGCGCGACGCGGATACGACGGGAGAACCGAACAGCCCGCCTTCACGGCGCGCACCGAAGGGCGACAGCAGACCGTCGAACACCGAGCGTGGGCCGCGGGGACGGGGGACTCCGAGGGACAGCGGAACGGACACGCCCTCACGGTAGTCCGGCGAAACGGGGTCTTGCGGAGGGACCGCAGTGCATTTAGGTTAGGTTTACCTCACACGACGAAGGAGCTGTGCATGGCGACGACCACCAAGGGAGGCCCGACCACCGCGGAGCGAGTACGCAGCGTGTGTGCGCGCCGCTCGGACGCGATGCTCGCCCTCGCAGGCAGCGATCCCACCCCGGTGTCGGTCCATCACCTCCAGCCCGACGGCGACGTCGCGGTCGTCGTCCCGTCCGAGTCCGCCGCCTACACGCTGTCCTGGCTCGCGAGCACGTCCGGTCTGCCCGCCGTCCTCGAGTTGACCGACCACTCGCCGCTCGACCTGCGCGAGAAGGTCCGTTCGCTGGTCTGGCTGCGCGGCACACTGCTGCCACTGTGCGCCGACCACGCCCGCGAGGTCGCCGACGACGTCGCCGCGAGCAATCCCGATCCCGGTCTCCTCGACCTCGGGCACGGCTCGGTACTCCTGCTGCTGCGGGTCGACTCGGCCGTCGTCGCGGACGCGTCGGGCGCCGACGCGGTCCGCGTGGACGACCTGCTCGCCGCGGCACCCGACCCGTTCTGGGATATCGAGTCCCAGTGGCTCACGCACCTCGACGAAGACCACCCCGAGCTGCTCGACCTGCTCGCCCGCAAACTCCCGCCGCATCTGCGACGCGGCGCGGTCCGCCCACTCGGCATCACCCGCTACGGCCTGCAGTTGCGCGTCGAGCACCCGTGCCCGGCCGTCGACCCCGGTCACGACGGTGACAACCACAACGGAGAAGACAAGGACATCTGGATGCCCTTCGCGCAGCCCGTCGACGACGCGACCGGGGTGAGCCGCGCGTTGCGGATGCTCGTCGGCTGCCCCTTCGTCAACGGTCTGCGTGCGCGCAACGGCTGACCCCGTGAGTACATAGCGAGTCCAGGCACGCCGGTTTCACTCACGGGGGGTGGGCGTGAGCCGACTACATTCGGGCTCGTGATCTCCCGCGACACCGTCCGCGCGTGGCTGCGCCCACCGCGGCCCGCCACCGTGGCCCTCGACCCGCGCGAACGGCGCGCACTGTGGATCGAGATCACGATCGTCCTGCTCGTCACGTTCGGTGCGAGCGCGCTGTCGAGCCTGCTGTCGATCGCGGACTCGCTGCTCACCCCGGGCACCCTGTCCGACCAGACGGTCGCCCTCAACGCTCCCCGCGCATCGGACCAGCTCGTCGATCTCGCGCGCCAACTCCTCGGCGTGCTGCGACTCGTCGCGTGGGGCACGCTCGGGCTGTACCTGTTGTGGCGCGGCGGCGTCACGCTTCGGCAGGCAGGGCTCGGCCGGTTCCGCCGCCCCGACGCGGCACACGGTGTCGGGCTCGCAGCGTTGATCGGCCTGCCGGGTCTGGGGCTCTATCTCGTCGCGCAGGCCGTGGGCGCCAATCTGACCGTCGCGCCGAGCACGATCGACGACCACTGGTGGCGGCTGCCGGTGCTGTGTCTGTGGGCGGTCGCGAATTCCGGCGCGGAGGAGATTCTCGTCGTCGCCTACCTCCTGACGCGGCTGCGGCAACTCGGCTGGAGCGACAACTCCGCACTCGCGGCGTCGGCGCTGCTGCGTGGCGGTTATCACCTCTACCAGGGCTTCGGCGGTGGCGTGGGCAACATCGTGATGGGGGCGGTGTTCGCGCGGTACTGGCAGAAAACCGGCCGGTTGTGGCCGCTCGTGGTCGCGCACGCCACGATCGACGTCGTCGCTTTCGTCGGTTATGCGCTGCTCCGCGATCGCGTCGGCTGGATTCCGTGACCGGGAGCCGCACGGCGGTACCAGTACAGTCGTGACGTGACCGACGACCGTCAGCAGCCTCCGCCGCGGCGTCCGCGCCGCGACTGGCGCGGCGGCCCACCTCCTGCAGGCCCCCGGCAGCCGCCACAGGCACCGGGCGGACCCCCACCCACCCGTGTGCAACGTCCGCAGGGGCCGCCCCCGGGCCCTCCGGGTCGCCGCGCTCCGCGCGATGGCGGATCCGGCGGACCGCGCGAAGGCGCCCCCGTGATCCGTCGCGACGGTCGCCCGGCCGGACCACCACCCCCCGGCCCACCGCCGACGCGTCAGGCGCCGCGGCCGCAGGGCGCGCCGCCGCCGGCCCAGGCGTGGTCGAATGCCGCGGCTCCGCAGTACGCGCCGCCACCGGCACGCGAGCGTGGGTACGGCCGCCCACCCGGCGAACCGCCCCGGCGCACACCACCGCGTCCCACTCCCCCTCCCGCGGCACCACCGCCACGGCCGCGTCGACGCCGCGGCCCCGCGCATTGGGGCCGGCGGATCGGCCTGCTGATGCTGGCGCTCGTCGTGGCCCTCGGCACGTTCACGGTGTACCTCGACCGGTCACTCGGACGAGTCGACGCGTTGTCGGACTACGACGACCGCATCGGCGACACTCCGGGCACGAACTGGCTGCTCGTGGGCTCCGACGCGCGTGCAGGCCTGACTCCCGAACAGGAACAGCAGCTTTCGACGGGCGGAGACGCCGGCGGCGAGCGCACCGACACCATGATCTTGATCCACGTCCCCAAGGGCGGCGGCAAGACGACGATGGTGAGCCTGCCACGCGACTCGTACGTCCCGATCCCCGGCTACGGGCAGGACAAACTCAATGCGTCGTTCGCACTCGGCGGACCGAACCTGCTGGTGCAGACCGTCGAGGGCGCGACGGGCGTGCACATCGACCACTACGCGGAGATCGGCTTCGGCGGGTTCGCAGGCATGGTCGACGCCGTCGGCGGCGTCGAGATGTGCCTCGACGACCCGATCGACGATCCGCTCGCCGGCATCACGCTCGACGCCGGGTGCCAGGAGCTCGACGGCGCGCAGTCGCTCGGGTTCGTACGCACTCGCGCGACGGCGCTCGCGGACATCGACCGGATGAACAACCAGCGCAAGTTCATGTCTGCATTGCTCGAGAAGGCGACGAGCCCGACGACCTTCCTCAACCCGTTGCGGGCCGTGCCGCTGGGCGTCGGCGTCGCGAAGTCGCTCGAGGTGGACGAGGGCGACCACATCTGGCATCTCGCGCGCCTCGCGTGGGCGCTGCGCGGTGGCATCACGGCGACGTCCGTTCCGGTGGGCGGCTTCGAGGACACCGACTCCGGCAACGTCCTGTTGTGGGATCGCGAACGTGCGGTGCCGTTCTTCGACGCGATTGCGTCGGACGAGCCCATTCCTGCCGACATGGTCGCCACCGAATAAGAAGCACGACAACCACGAGCCTTCTGTGTGGATCAGTTGAGCGAACAGCGACGCCCGCCCCTGCCGACAGACGGTGACTGGGGCGGGCGTCGCAGCACTCGCGCTACGTGTGGGCCTCGGCAGGAACCGGAGAACGGCCGATGACCACCGCTCCCAGGGCTAGTCCGGCAACCGCCAAGACCGCGGCGACGACGAACGGATCGCCGGCGTGCAGGGCCGGAGCGAACCCGAGCCCCACGTAGACAGCGACACCAGTCGCGCCGCCGAGCTGATCGGCAGCGCGCTGGACTCCGGTGGCGATCCCGGCGTCCTCGTCGGTGATCCCGCTGACGGCAATGTATTGCAGGCCGACGAGCCCGAAGCCCATACCCGCCGCGATCAGCAGCATCGCCGGAAGCAGAGCGGCCGGTCCGCCGCCCACCACCGCGGCAACCGCGACCGTGACCATGGCGCCGCCGGCGCACGTAAGCCCGACCAGCGTGCACGCGCGCGGGCCCCATCGCTCGAGCAGGCGCGGGACGAGCATCGAGGCCATGATCAGCGCCACCGCAAGGGGCAGCATCGTCAGTCCTGCGCCCAGCGGCCCGATGCCGAGCCGGCCCTGAAGGTAGAAAGTGAACAGCAGGAACGAGGTCGACAGCGCACCGCTGAGCAGCATCGTGGTCAGGTTCGCCCGCACGCGGGACCGGACGGCGAAGAAGGATGGCGGCACCAACGGGTTCGGCGACCTCGACTCGACCTTCACGAACCCGACGGCGGCCGCCGCCGCACCGGTAAGTGCCACCACAACCGCCCACGGGCTCGTACCGGCCTCGCCCGCCTCGACCACGGCGTAGACGAACAGCAGCGGGCACGCCGTCAGCAGGAGCGCGCCGGGCAGGTCCAGCCGGGCACGTGCACTGGGCGCGGACCGGTCGGCCGGAACCAGGATGAGCGCAGACACGACCACGACCACGATGAAAGGCACCGAGATCAGAAAGATCCATCGCCACCCCAGGTGAGCGGTGATGATCCCGGCGAGCGCGAAACCGAGCACCAAGCCGCAGCTGGCCACGGCGGCCCACACACTCAGCGCACGGGATCGACGCGGCCCCTCGGGGAACAGCAGCAAGATGGTCGCCATCGCTGCGGGCAGCGCGACGGCCTCACCGACGCCCTGCAGGAGACGGGCTGCGACCAACACCGGAAACGAGGGGGCCAGACCTGCCAGCAGCGACGCCGCGCCGAACAGTGCCGTGCCTGACAGCAGGGTGCGGCGGCGGCCCAGCAGGTCACCGAGTCGACCGCCGAGCATCAGTAGCCCGCCGCCAGTGATGGTGTAACCGACCACGACCCAGGCAAGAGAGTGGCCGTCGACACCGTAGTCCGCGCCGATCGAGGGGAGCGCAATGTTGACCACCGTCACGTCTACCGCGACGAAAAACTGCAGCATGGACATCGCGCACAATACGAGCCATGCGCGCACAGGGGCGGGGCCGTGCCCGCGCGAAGTAAGGAAAATGCCTGAAAGCATCGGGTGCTCCGTCGCTCTGAAGAGATACTGAGCAGCACAATGGGCCGCTCCGGACCTGGTTCACGAAGCGGCTGGACGTTCCGGGTGAAGTGTTGCTGTGAAGCTGGTCGTCCCGCCGCTAGCGGGGCAACCTGGTCACTGCCGCGCAAGCGGCGGAGCACGAAGCGCCTGACATGCCTCGAATCGTATCAGCGAGTATTCGCTCATTACGCCGACGTCCGCATCTGTCCGCGCGACCGACAACCCCGGAATTCACCCTCCAAAATTGCGGGAAATGTAGCCTCACTTAACTGTGGGGAGCCTTTCCACAATAAGGCCTACCTCGCATGACAAGCGCTCTGACCTCGCATAATGTGTGCGCCATGACCACCGCTGCCACGCAGGAACTCACCAAATTCCACGCACTTCTGCAGGACCAGATCCGCAACGAATTCAATGCGTCGCACCAATACACGGCGTCGGCCGTGTATTTCGACGGAGCCGATCTGCCGCGTCTCGCGAAGTACTTCTATGCGCAGGCGGTCGAAGAGCGCAACCACGCGATGATGATCGTGCAGTACTTCCTCGACCGCGGGATCGACGTCGACTTCACGGGTGTCGACGCCACCACGCGCGACTTCGAGGGCCCGCGCGACGCGATCGCATTGGCGCTGCAGCAGGAGAAGACCGTCACCGAGCAGATCGTGGCGCTTGCGAAGTGCGCCCGCGACGAAGGCGACTTCCTCGGCGAGCAGTTCATGCAGTGGTTCCTGGAGGAGCAGGTCGAAGAGGTCGCGACGATGACCACGCTGCTCACCATCGCCGACCGCGCGGGCAGCAATCTGTTCAACCTCGAGGACTTCGTGGCCCGCGAGCTGGGCGGCCACGAGCCTCGCGGCGCCGCACCGCGTGCTGCCGGCGGAGTGCTCTGAACCTCCCCGACACGCGATCTCCCGCGCACGGCGAAGGGCCGGCGAGCACCTGCTCGCCGGCCCTCGGCGTCACCGAGGATTATCGGAGGGTCACCTGGCGGCCACGCAGACCGTCGCGGGCGCGGCGTTCGGCCGCGGTGAGCGGCTCGTCCACCGCGAGTGCTTCGTCGAGTCGCGCGCCGAGCGCGACGATGCCGTCCACCCATTCCGTCGGATGCTTCTCGCGATCGAGGTCGAACACCGGCACCAGCAGCCCGTGCGTGCGGAACGAACCCGCGAACCGCGAGCCCTCGCCGACCGTCAGCTCGCCTCGCGCGTGCACCCGGGCCAGCGCCGCCATCAGCGCGTCCTCGTCCTCGGGGCGCACCCAACGCAGGTGCGCGCGCTCGCCCGCGTCGACCCACCACGCGCCCACGACGCCGTCCGCCTCGATTCGCGCCGACGGCAGGATCGCCGCATTGGCCTGCTGCACCGCGGCCGCCACCTCGGGAGTCGCCTCGACGCCCTCGGGGATCCACCAGTCGAAGTCCTGGTGCACCGTGATGTCGAGCTGCGCCGACGGGTCGACCAGGGTCGTAACCGCGGGGGTGTCCGCATCCGGAGCGGCAGCGGCACGCGTCTCGCCCGGCTCGGCCGTCCCGGCCCACGCGATCGACGCGGCGAGATCGGCACCGAGGTCGTCGGAGTAGGCCTGCACCTGCATACCGACGACCGCCGTCGTGTCGTCGCCCTCGGTGCGCACGAGCGCCGCGACCGCGCCCGGCAGGACCGTCGCGAGCGTCACGGGGCGCGACGAACCGTCTGCGAGCGGCAGAGGGGCCGTCGCGGACGGCACGAATTCGCGCAGCGCGACCAGGTCGCATTCGCACGCCAGGCCCTCGAAGGGCCGCGTCGCGATCGCATCGGCACGCTCACGCTCGGCACGACGCGCGGCGAGCTTCTCCTGGCGCGCGCTGCCGGGCTTGGGGCTGTTTCTCTTGCTCTTCTTGGCCACGGAGCCCGAACCTACACGCAGTCAGGCGTCGAGCCAGAGTTTGGTGCGCCCGGGATGGTTGGTCGCGACCCAGTCGACGCCGAGGCGTCGGCACAGTTCGACGTCGGCGTGCTCGTCGACCGTCCAGCAGTACGTCGCGCGACCGGCAGCCGCGGCCTTGTCGACGAGCTCGGGGTGAGTGCGCAAGGTCTTGACGGACGGGCCGATCGCGGTGGCACCGACGGTCGTCGCGGCACCACCGCCGACATAGCGCGCGGACTCGCCGAGCAGCACGGTGGGCAGCAACGGCGCCGAGCGGCGCACGCGCCATACCGCGCTCGGCGAGAACGACATCACGACGGCGCGCGCGTGGTCCGCCGATGCGGGCGCGCCGATGCCGTACTTGTCGAGGCACGCGAGCAGCGTGTTCTCGACGAGTGCGCCGTAGCGCACGGGGTGCTTGGTCTCGACGAACAACTTGACCGGGCGCGAGGTCCAGTCGAGGGCGAGCCGCACGAGCTCGTCGAACGCGAGCAGCGGCGCGGGGCAGCCCGGCTCGCCGTAGTCGTAGTCCTTCAGCTCGTCGAGTGTGAGTTCGCTGACGACGCCCGTCCCGTCGGACGTGCGGTCGATCGTGCGGTCGTGGATGCACACGAGGTGACCGTCCCGGGTGAGCCGCACGTCGCATTCGAGGCCGTCGGCCCCTTCTTTGAGGGCGAGCTCGTACGCGCCCAGGGTGTGCTCGGGCAATGCGGCCGACGCCCCGCGGTGTGCGACGACGAACGGCAACCGGCGGCCGGGTGTCACGACGCGACCGCGCGTGCGGGCTCGGCAGTGTCGCGTTCCGCCGCGTCCTCTTCGGAGGCGTCCTGTGCAGCGCCTGGCCCGGTGGAGTCGTACGGGGCAGGCGTGGGCAACCCGTCGACCGACACGATCCAGCGCGTCGTGTGCCGTGGTGCGCCGAAGACGTCCCGTTGCTCGAGGCGACGCAGGACCGCGAGCGTGAGCAGTGCGGTCGCCGCCGCAACGAGCGCTGTGAATCCGGCGAGGACGACGCCGTCGGCGATCGCTTGGAGGGACGTACGGAACCGCCACACGGCCCCTGCCACGACGAGGAAGCCGTCGAGCAGCCACACCGCCCACCACGCACGCACGAGGCGCACCGCGCCCGGGTCCCGGCGGACGGTCTCGAGCAGGAAGAGGCCCGGCATCACGAGGTTGACGACCGGCACCAGGCAGCCCGTCGCGAGCGCTGCGGGACTGCGTGGATCGACGGTGTGTTCGCGTGCGAACACCTCGCGGCGATGCCCGATCAGCCAGCCGACGCACGCGACGGCGGCGCACACCGCGGCGAGCAGCGCGGCCGTCTGCGTTACCACCACGGCCGCGTCGGACACCGACAGCAGGGTCGGGTCGATCAGCCGGTGACGGTTGCGCACGAGGATGCCGTAACGCAGCGCTTCCGCGAGCACGGCGAGCCCGTAGAGCGACGCGACCGTGATCAACAATGCTGGCGCGTACGACGCGGCACGCCCCCAGAAGTCGGGGTGCGGCTCGGGCGTGCGGGCCGCCGCGACGGCGCGGTCGTCGAGTCCCCATCGCGGAATCTCCTGGTACCGCGGCGTGGGCGTCGGACGCACGGCCTGGATGCGGAGCGTGCCGCGGCGCAGCGGGGTGCGCGCAACCCACCGGAAACCCCGGTACGGAGGTGGCGGAAGCGGCACGTCGCTGCGGACCGGCGCGACGAGCACGCCGTGACAGCGCGGACACCACTGCATCGGCGGACCCTGCACCTGCCACCGCGTCGCGCATCGCGCGCAGATTTGAACATCGCTGCGCCCCATGGCGGCGATTCTGTCACGCCACGCGATTCCGGGCAGTGACTGTGGACGGCCGCGCGCACGGGGTGCACAGTGTTGTCCACACGATCTGGACACCTATCCAGGTTTTCCGGACTGGTAGTGCCGTTCATCCACGGGCCCATCCACAACCTGTGGATGGTTGTGGAGAAACGGGTCCACAGCCGGTGGACGGAACGAGCCGACGCGTCGACCGTGCCGGAATCACCCCTCCGGAACCGGCCGGCGCGACCGGCTCGATCCACAAACTCCGGACCGGCCGACGCGTCGACTGTGAAGGACCTGCGGCGGTGGCGTGCGCACCCGGCCTCACACTCAGTCAGACGCGGCCGATCACGATCCGGTTCCCCCGAGACCGAAAAAAGTTCGGCGAATGCCGTCGGGGCCGCGGCGGACGGCCGACGGTCAGAGCCCGAGGCGGGCCCACGCCGCGCGCGATCCCACGGCGCCGAGCGCCGACGACACGGCCTCGCCCGCCGCAGCGGCAGGCAGCCCGAGCCGCGCGAGGAGCGTCCGAGACGGGCTGGTGAACCGGATGTCGGCGTCGGGAAAGCGTTCGTGCAGGACACCACGCAGGGTGCCGATGCCGTCGATCAGGCCGAGTTCGAGTGCGCGGCGACCGAGCCACACGTCGCCGCTGAACAACTCCTCGAAGTCGTACGACTCGTCGGGGCCGCCGGTGAGCTTGGCGCCGCGGCGGGACGCGACCCAGTCGCGGAACTCCGCGTGCAGCTGTTCCTGGACGCCGCCGAGCCATGCGACGTCGGCGGGGTCCTCGGCGCTGAACGGGTCGAGCCGTACCTTCGCCGCGCCCGCCGCGTGCAACCGGCGTTCGACACCGAGCGTGTCGAGCAGCCCGGTGAACCCGAAGCCGCCGGACACGACGCCGATCGAGCCGATCATCGACGTCGCGGACGCGAAGATCTCGTCGGCGGCACACGCGAGCCAGTATCCGCCGGACGCGGCGGCGTCCTCGCAGAACGCGAGGACCGGCAGCTCGTGCTCGTCGGAGAGCTGGCGGATGCGTTGCGCGATGTAATCGCACTGTGTGGGTGAACCGCCCGGGCTGTTGATCGACAGTGCGACGGCCTT
The DNA here is from genome assembly GCF_012726205.1 of Rhodococcus sp. HNM0569. GTDB lineage: Bacteria > Actinomycetota > Actinomycetes > Mycobacteriales > Mycobacteriaceae > Rhodococcus_F. The sequence goes on from NZ_JAASAE010000025.1 coordinate 14,539, forward strand.
CGCGCCGCGCATCGTGAACGCGGCGTGCAGTGGATGCTCGACGGTGTCCGCGGCGATGCCCGGCCGCGCGAGACCCGCACCCGCGGCGCCGATCACGCCGTGCAGCCGGACCACCGGCACCACCCCGGCGCCGCCGCCGGGGAGCCTTTTCGCGAGGGCGGCGGGCAGTTTCACCGAGCGCGTCATGGCCCGAGCCTACCGGCGCACCCGGCCGGTAACCGGCGTCGTGAACAGCGGGGCCCGCTCGCACGGCGGCACGCGGTGCGGCACAGTGTTCCTCATGGATCTGCGAGTCTTCACCGAACCCCAGCAGGGCGCGTCGTACGACGACCTGCTCCGGGTCGCCCGTGCCGCCGAGGAATTCGGATACGACGCGTTCTTCCGCTCGGACCACTACCTCGCGATGAACGCCGAGGGCCTGCCCGGCCCGACCGACGCGTGGATCACCCTCGCGGGCCTCGCGCGTGAGACGACGCGGCTGCGGCTGGGCACGCTGGTCACGTCGGCGACCTTCCGCTATCCCGGCCCGCTCGCGGTGTCGGTCGCGCAGGTCGACCAGATGAGCGACGGCCGCGTCGAGCTCGGACTCGGTGCGGGCTGGTACGCCGAGGAACACGCCGCGTACGCGATCCCCTTCCCGTCGCTGAAGGATCGGTTCGACCGGTTCGAGGAGACGCTGGCCATCGTCACCGGCATGTGGGACACCCCCGTCGGCGACACCTTCTCGTACGACGGCGCGCACTTCCGCGTCGAGAACTCGCCGGCGCTGCCCAAGCCGGCGCAGTCGCCGCGTCCGCCCGTCGTGATCGGTGGGACCGGCCGCAAGCGCACACCCGCGCTCGCCGCGCGCTACGCCGACGAGTTCAACACACCGTTCCTGAGCATCGACGACGCGCGGGACGTGTTCGGCCGGGTGCGCACGGCGTGCACGGACACAGGCCGGTCACCCGATGATCTCGTCTACTCGAGCGCGCTCGTGCTGTGCTGTGGACGTACGGATGCCGAGGTCGCGCGGCGTGCCGCCGCGATCGGGCGGGACGTCGACGAGCTGCGTGCCAACGGGCTCGCGGGCTCGCCCGCCGAACTGGTCGACAAGATCGGCACGTACGCCGACGCGGGCGCGAGCCGCATCTACCTGCAGACTCTCGATCTCACCGACCTCGATCACCTGGAGTTGGTCGCGAGCGAAGTCGCGCCGCAACTGGGCTGAGCTCCCGAGCGGGCACCCGCGTGCCCTGCGGTCAGTGCGCGGGTGCTTCGCCGAGGAAGGCGTCGAGTTGGCGTTCCCATTCGGCCGTGCGCCGCCGGTTGAGCCACACCTGCACCAGCAGGAAGGCGCACGTGGCGAGCGACATCGTGGAGAACCACGTGAAGACGCCGGTCACGACGGCCGCGGTCTGGACCGCGGTGTGGCTGAGGGGCGGTGACGTCGGCAGGCCCTGCGAATCGAGCCAGATGTCGACCTGCGTGCCTGCGGGGGTGTCGGCATCGACGGACACCTCGCCGGTGCGCTCACTGCCCATCCAGTTCCACGACGCGGGCGCGGTGCCGACGGCGCGCTGGATGTATTCGGACCCGGTCGCCGCGGCGTCCGGAGGTGTGGCGTTCTCGAGGGTGGTCGCGACGGCGGCGCTCACGCGACTCGCCTGTTCGTCGGCGATCGCGCTCTGCGACTGGTCGGTGCGGATGCCGACGAACAGCGCGATCGGCACGAGGATCACCGCGAGGACGGCCAGCGCGATCTTGAGAGTGGCCTCGACCCGGTCGGAGCGACGGACGAGCACATTGTGTCGTCGACCCAATTGGCTGCGAAGAAGCGCCACGTCCTGGTTGACCAGCCGCAACATGCCTTCGGTCCTCTCGCCGTGCACTGCCGTCCGTCGCACGGCCCTGCCACCGCACTGTTACAAGTCCTTCACATCCAGATTCGTACTCGCCGGTAGGGACTTCAAGCGTTTACGGAATCCGGCGGTGTGGTTTTGCACACGCCCGGCGGCGGGAGAGATCGGCGCTTCCCTCAAGAAGGCGGCAGCACGTCCTTCTGCGCGGGCACCTCGTCCTGCTTCAGCAGGCCGACCGGGCAGCTGACGCCCGTCGCGTGCACCGGGCAGTAGCCGTTGGGGTTCTTCGCGAGGTACTGCTGGTGGTAGTCCTCGGCGTAGTAGAAGTGTTCGAGCGGCGCGATCTCGGTGGTGACGGCGCCGTACCCGGCGTGCGCGAGGCGCTCGCCGAATGCCTCGGCCGTCGCCTTCGCGATCTCCGTCTGCGCGTCGTCGAAGGTGTAGATCGCGGAGCGGTACTGCGTGCCCTGGTCGTTGCCCTGGCGCATGCCCTGCGTGGGGTCGTGGTTCTCCCAGAACTGCCGGAGGATCTGCTCGTACGTGATCTTCGCAGGATCGAACACGACGAGGACGGCCTCGGTGTGGCCGGTGCGGCCCGAGCACACCTCTTCGTAGGTGGGATTGGGCGTGTAACCGCCTGCGTAGCCGACAGCCGTCGTGTACACGCCGTCCAGCTGCCAGAACTCCTTCTCGGCGCCCCAGAAGCAGCCCATACCGACGACGGCCTGCTGCATGCCGTCGGGGAACGGGGGCACGAGCGGATGCCCGTCGACGTAGTGCGCGGGCGGCACCGGCATGGACGTGTCGCGTCCGGGCAACGCGTCGGCAGCGGTGACCATGACCGATTTCGCGGCGCTACGACCGAGCAGTTCGTCGTACCAAGTCATGCCTCGATGCTACGCGCGCGGCACGTGCTCACGGCGACCCCGCGTCACGTGCGTACGGCGACGCGCCGGGCGGCGTCGACGGCGACAGCGCGGGTGCGCCGGTTGGTGATCCACCGCGCGGCGGGCACCTCGACCCAGCGATAGAGCGCTTCGGCGACGAGTGCCGCGACGATGCAGAACGCGACTATCGCGCCGGTCGGCCCGAGATGATCGACGGTGTTCTCGTACACGCGGTAGAGCACGAGCGTGTGCACCAGGTAGATCGCGTAGCTGCGTTGCGCGGTCCAGCGCACGACAGCCGAGCCGGACATGGGGCCGTCGTAGCGCGCGAGCAGCACGACGGCCGCGGCGACGAGCGCGATGGTCCACAGGTAGCGGTCGCCCGCCCAGTACACGCGGTACTCGGTGGCGAGCCACACCACGCCCATCTGGGCGAGTGTCGCGGCCGCGAGCCAGCGCTTCTCGCCGAGTCCTGCCCAGCCGAGGTAGACGATCTGGCCGAGGAACACGACGGGCAGTGTCGCGGCGACCTTCGACAGCATCGGCACCGTGTAGGGCTGTGGGACGTACAGGTTGTAGAAGAGCACCGCCGAACACAGCGCGGCTCCCGCGAGCGGCAGGGCGACGGGCACGGTGCGCAACACGCGGCGGAACGCCAGGCACAGCACGTAGAACAGGACCTGGACGACGAGCGTCCACGTGACACCGAGGACCGCGACCTCGGGTTTGAGGAAGAAGCCGCCGAGGAAGAAGCTCAGCACGGCCTGCCCGGGCGTGACTCCGTCCTGCCCGCTGAACATGCCGTTGATGCCGAGTTCGACCAGGAGCACGGCCGCCGCGATCGCGACCCAGAACGCGGGCAACAGTCGCGCGAGCCGCGCCCGCATGAACTGCCCGGGACGATGGCGGATGGCCGACCGGGTGACGAGTGCGCCGGTGAGCATCATGAACACCGCGACACCGACGAAGGAGAGGTGCTGGTTGAGGCCCATGTGCTCGACGAAGACGCCGTACACGACGTCGATGCCCCACCAGCCGGTGCCGAGGTCGTCGATCAGATAGAACGAGATGTGCGAGTACAGGACCGCGAGGACCGCGAGAAACCTCAGCAGGTTCGCTCCCGTGAATTCGACTCGCGGCGCCGAACCGCCCGTGTCGGTCACGGGCAGCACGCGACCCAACGAGGCGAGCACAGGCACCGCGCGAGTGTACGGTCCGCGTCGCCCACCGGACCAAGCGCGTACACCGGATCGTTACCTATGCTTCCTATCCACGCCCGGTATCTGTACCGCGCGATCGCCCGGACCCACCGCGGTCGGCCTAACGTGTACCAATGAGGGATGGGTGGTCCCACTCACAAGTGGGTAGCCGTCCCCGTGGAATCACGAGAGTGGAACGATGACAAGGGTCGGGTGCCAGGCGCGTGGTCATGTGCGTCGGGAACCCGGCGCGAACGACGACGAACCAGGGCTCACCGGCCCGGACAGAAGGGACCCCCGTGTCTGAATACACCCTGCCGGATCTCCCCTACGACTACGCAGCCCTCGAACCGCACATCTCCGGCAAGATCATGGAGCTGCACCACGACAAGCACCACGCCACCTACGTCAAGGGCGCCAACACCGCGCTCGAGAAGATGGCGGAGGCACGCGAGGACGGCACCATCGCCGACAAGGCGCTGCTGCTCTCGCGCAACCTCGCGTTCAACCTGGGTGGCCACACCAACCACTCGATCTTCTGGAAGAACCTCTCGCCCAACGGTGGCGACAAGCCGACCGGCGAGCTCGCCGCGGCGATCGACGACCAGTTCGGGTCGTTCGAGAAGTTCCAGGCGCACTTCACGGGTGTCGCGACCACGATCCAGGGCTCGGGCTGGGCACTGCTCGGCTACGACACGATCGGCCAGCGCCTCGTCATCGAGCAGATGACCGACCAGCACGGCAACATCACCGCCGCGATCGTCCCGGTCGTCATGCTCGACATGTGGGAGCACGCCTTCTACCTCGACTACCAGAACGTCAAGCCGGACTACGTCAAGGCATGGTGGAACGTCGTGAACTGGGCGGACGCCGCCGAGCGCTTCGACCGCGCCCGCAGCCAGGGCAACGGCATCCTCGGCTGATCTCGGCCCGCCGCGGCCTGGATCAGGCCACCCCGCACGGAACCCGCACCGCACCGGAATCGCCCGGAACGGCGCGGGTTCCGTCGTTTCCGGGCCGGCGTCCACCCGGCTGGCACTCGGCCCCTCTTGTGTGCCAGTCACTTTCGGGCGCATAGTGCAGCTGCCCGACGAGGTGCACCGAAACAGGCCTGCGTGCGCAGGCCCGGCCTCACGAGGAGGACCACGATGGTGGCCGAGCGCAGTACCGATCGACCGGTGGGAATCACGCCGTTCCAGGCGAGCGGCACGTTGTGCGGGTTCGTCGTGTCGGGCCGGTGGCCCGACAGCACGAAGGAGTGGGCGCAGTTCCTCGCGCTCACCGTCCGGGTGGGTGCGCTGCCCGGCCTGCTGCGCACGTCCACGGTGTTCGGAGTCCGCGAGGAGCTGCCCGACGATCCCGCTCCCGACACGGTGGGCATCGTGATCGCCGAGGGCCCGGTCCTCGGCGACGACGCGGTCGCGCCGGGCCATTTCGCCGCGGGCCCGCCGCCCGCACTGCTCGTGCTGCACCCGCCGTCGGAGACCACGCCCACACTGCCCGAATGCGCGGGATCCGCGTCGGGCTGCGTGTTGTTGCCAGGCGTGCCACACCTGGGCCTCGACCACCGCGCGGCGTGGGTCGAATCGGACAGCGAAGGCACCGTGTCGGCCATGGTGAGCCGCGTGGGCATCGATCCGGGATGCGACCCCGACACCGCGGTTTTGGCCATGCTGCTCGCCGCGTGAGGGCACCCGAACTCTCCACGTCCGGCAACCCCCACCTCGAGCACCCGGAAGCCCCTACAAGACCACTCGAAGAGCCGAATTTTGTTGACGCATTGGCGATTCCGCGAATCATTCGCTAGGGTCGAATGCATCGAAGGGGAGTAGCCCCCAATCGCCTGTGTCGACACACTGGACCGCTCATGCGGGCCCGGCCTGGCGAACCGACCTCCGCGTCGGTGGGCGAGACCTTCGGCCGGCGAACGCACCCCGCGTCGCCGACCGGAGGAGATCGCTTTTCTTCCTCCGTCACGAAAGGAGGAAGGGCCACGTGCTGACTGCCATCGCGTTGAGTTTCGGCGTCGTGTTCCTCGCCGAGCTGGGCGACAAGTCGCAGCTCATGGCCATGACGTTCGCCCTGCGCTATCGCTGGTGGGTCGTCCTGTCGGCCATCACCGCAGCGACGGCAGTCGTGCATCTCGTGTCGGTCGTCGTCGGCCACTACCTCGGGCTCGCGCTGCCCACCGACGTCATCGGCGTCGTGGGCGGCATCGCGTTCGTGATCTTCGGTCTCTGGACGCTGCGCGGCGACTCGCTGTCCGACACCGAGGCCTCGAAGGCGCACACGGCCACGCGCTCGGCATTCCTCGCCGTCACGTCGGCATTCTTCCTCGCCGAGCTGGGCGACAAGACGATGCTCGCGACGGTCACCCTCGCCACCGACTCCGACCCGGTCGGGGTGTGGTTCGGCTCGACGGTCGGCATGGTCGCGGCAGATGCACTCGCGATCGTCGTCGGCGCGGTCCTGGGCAGGCACCTGCCGCAGCGCGCCGTCGAACTCGGTGCCGCGGTGTTGTTCTTCGTGTTCGGCGCGTGGTTGATCCTCGAGAGCACGGTCGACGACCCGGCGTACGCGCTCGTCGGCGCAGCGGGGACGGCCGTCGTCGGTGCGATCGCGGCGCTCGCGTGGCACCGCACCCGTGAGCGAAACAAGCGTACGGAGACTCGTTGAGTGCTCACAGGTCGGCGGCGAGCGGGATCTCGCGGGCCGCGCGCTCGGTCATCCACTCGCGCAGCACCTTCGTCGCGATCACGTCGTCCTCGTTGTACTCGAGCAATCGCGTGCGCTGGGTGAGGTCCGGATCGCCGTCGTAGCCGACGGCCTCGCGATACCAGCTCATCGACGCCTCGCCGCTCGCCTGGTCGTCACGCCAGTGGAAGCCTGCGATCGGCGCGATCTTCTTGAGCCCCTTGCCGTCGGGGCAGATGAACTGGTCGCTCACGGCCTGGTAGACGTCCACCCACTGCGGGCTGTCGATGAACGCGCGCACCTCGGTGTGCGTGGGCACGCCGGGCTCGCCCGCGAAGCGCTTGGCCGACGCGAGGAGCCACTTGTCCTCGGCCGACCGTGAATAGCAGTACGCCGCGAACGTGCGGCCCGACGCGGCGGCCGCGTCGCGCTCGGCCATGAGCCACGTCCAGAACTCGCCGAACGAACGCGCTTCGTCGCGCGTCGGCAACGGATCCCAGGTGTAGAACGGCCGATACGCCGACACACCGTCGACATTGAGCAGCGTGCCCCACAGGTACGCGCCGCGCTCCTGGTAACTCTCCATGTCGACGTCGACTTCGACGTCGGCGCGCGTGACCCGCACGTCCTCGAAACGCCGCACGAGTGGCAGATCCGCGAGCCACGCCTTCGCGGTCACGACGGTGTCGGCGAACGTGCCGTTCGGCCACTCCTCGGGCTCCGGGCCGTCATACGCCGCGAGTTCGTCGATCGTGCGAATCCCGATGCCGCGCAGCAGTTCCGCACGGGTTCCCTGCGCGACGAGGGACACGTCACGGCGGTCGACGAGGGTGCGCCTGCAGTCGGGCCACCACGGGCACGAGCGGCATTCGCCGATGCGCGACGGCTCGGTGTGCACCTCGCCCAGGACGACGGCGCGGCGGTCGGCGAATCGTGCGTCGTAGTCGGCGAGGATCGTCGTCAGGTCGTGGACGTAGATGCAGTCGGCCGCAAGACCGACGGTGCCTGCGAGCATCGACGGCGATGCGAGGCCGAGCCGATCGAGCATGCGGTAGAGCTGTGCGACGCGCATCTGGTCGCGCGGCTGGCTGCGGGGTTTGCGGGTGTCGTCCTCGTGCGGCGCCCAGTCGAACAGCCCCGACACGAGCGCCCCCGACCCCGGGTCGGTGACCTTGTGGTTGACGACGATCACCGGGATGTACCCACCGTGTTCACGGTCGCGGAACAGCATCTCCGAGGTGCCCGACCGTCCCGTGTCGGGTTCGGTGGGGAGCACCGCGCCCCAGATCCGCTCGGCGCCCTCCGCGCACGCCGCCAGGGTGTCGGCGGCGCGCTCGCGCCTCGGCCGGTCCGGTTCGATGCGCACCCAGCGGCCCGGCTCGGCCGCCATGTACATCGTGCGCACCTCTTCGCGCTTCTGTGCGGCCGCCTCCTGCCGTTGCTTGACCCCGACGTCCTCGGGGGCCGCGGCGAGCTGTTGCGGGTACTCGGCATCGAGATGGACGCGGTGACGGCAACGCGTGAGCGCGCCGGCGTCGATGGACAGCTTCGGCGGGGCGTTCGTCGTGGGACGACGTTCGAAATCCGGGGTCACAATGACGACTATTATGTGCTGTTCGGGGGCCACCGGCGCTCAGCGGTCACTGTTGATAGCCTCACGGGGACCGAAACACCAGGAAAAGGGGTCTTTTCGATGGGGTTGTTCCGCAAGCGCAAAACCCGCGCCACGCGTAAGGCCGAAGCCAAGGCGCTCAAGCACAAGGCCACCGTCGAGGCCAAGCTGAACGCCAAGCGCGGTCACAAACGCGACAAAGCCGCCGCGAAAGCGCTGCAGAAACAGTCCCGCGACGAGCGCAAGTCGCAGAAGAAGGTCGAGAAGGCCCAGTTGGCCACGCTCGAGGCGCAGCAGAAGGCCGCCGAGCGGCAGGGCCTCACCGTCGCGAACGTGCGCCGCTACCTCGGCATCGCGCGGGTCGTAGCCCCCATCGTGTTGCCGCTGGTCTACCGCGCCGCCACCGTCGTGCGCGGCAAGCTCGACGAGCAGCGTGCGTCGCGCATCGGCGTCGACGTCGATCAGCTCGGCGACTTCACGGGCCACGGCGCGAAGCTCAGTGCACGCGTCGCGGGCGCCGAGAGTTCGGTCACCGAGATCCTGTCGCACAAGCCCGACGACGCCGAGACCCAGCAGTTCGTCGAGGCGACGCGCGGCCGGCTCACCGACATGACCACCGCGATCCGCGCCGCCGAGCAGATGCCGCCTGCTCGTCGTCGCGCCGCCCACGCTGCCATCTCGAGCGAGCTCGACGGCATCGAAGCCGACGTCCTCGCGCGCCTCGGCGTGCGCTGACCCAACCGCTCACATGTCCCCCGCCGCTCCGACCGCCGCATTGCGCGGGTCGTCGGTCGGCGCCGTCACCGCGGCCCTGTCGATCGCGGCACACGGCATCGCGGGTGGGGGCCTGCCCACCACGTCGGCCCTCACCCTCCTGGTGCTCACGTGCGCCGGGCTGGGTGCGGCCGTCGCGGGCACCGGACGGGCCACGCGCGGCGTCATGCCGCTCGCCGCGGCGCTCGCGCTCGGGCAATTCTGCGGGCACGTCGCGCTCGCCGTCGGCGCACCCGCACACGACGCACTCCCGGGGCTGGGAATGCTCGGCGCGCACGCGGCCGCCACCGCGGTGTGTGCAGGTCTGGTCCTCGCGTGCGAGCGGCTGTACGGGCCGCTCGTGCGCACGCTCCGGGTCGTGTTCGCGCCGCCGCGCGTGCCCGCGCGCACCGCGGCCTGGGTGCCCGTACCCGGTCCCCCACCCAGCCTGCTCGACACCCCGCTGCTGCGTTGCGTTCCGCTGCGCGGCCCACCCGCGCCGTCCTGACCCCCACTCCCCTTTCTCATTCTTCACGTCAGGACACTTTTCGATGACACACCTCCTTCCGCGTCCCCGCATGTCCAGGTTCGCCCTCACTGCGGGCGCGACGGCAGGCGCACTCGTCCTCTCCGCGGGCATCGCGTCCGCGCACGTCTCGGTCGTCGCACCCGACGCCGAACAGGGCGGCTACACGGTGCTCACCTTCCGTGTGCCCACCGAGTCGGACACCGCCTCCACCACCAAGCTCACCGTCGAACTGCCCAATCTGAAATCCGCGCGTACCGAACCACTTCCGGGCTGGACGTCGGTGGTCGACAAGGACCCGACGTCGAAGGAGGCCACGTCGGTCACCTGGACGGCCGATCCCGGCGTCGGTGTCGCACCGGGCCAGTTCCAGCAGTTCGTGCTGTCCGCGGGTCCGCTGCCGGAGAGCGACGAGGTGTCCTTCCCCGCGCAACAGACGTACGACGACGGGCAGGTCGTCGCATGGGATCAGCCCGTGGGTGACGACGGCAGCGAGCCCGAGCATCCCGCGCCGTCGCTGTCGCTCGCGGCGTCGTCCGGAGACGGGCACGGGCACGGCGCCTCGGCGAGCGATTCAGCCGCCGCCGCGGACGAGACGGCATCGTCGAAGGACGACACCGCACGCTGGCTCGGCGGAATCGGCCTCGTGCTCGGTGCACTCGGTGCCGCACTGGGCCTCGGCGCTGTCATCCGAGGACGGCGCTCGTGACCGCGCGTCGCGCCGGCGCGCTCGTCGTCGCCGCGGTACTCGCGACACTCACCGCGCTGCTCGGCGGCGGTGTGGCATCGGCGCACTCGGCGGTCGTCGGCTCGAATCCGGCCGACGGCGAACAGATCGACGCAGGGCCGGCGCAGGTGAGCGTCACGTTCAACGAGGCACTGCAAACGGGCTACGCGGCGCTCACCGTCGTCGGCCCGGACGGCAACCTGTGGACGAAGAGCGATCCGGTCGTCGAGGGGCCCACGGTCAGCGCCGATCTCGGGGAACTCGGACCTGCAGGCGAATACACCGTCGCGTACCGCGTGACGTCCGCCGACGGGCATCCGGTGAGCGGCAAGATCACGTTCACGCTCACCACCGACGGCAACGGCACCCCCGGGGCGGCGGCAGACGGTGGCGGCTCCGAGGGCGACTCGGGCGGTGTCCCGTTGTGGCCGTTCGTGATCGCCGCCGTCGTCGTCGTGGCGGGCGGACTGTGGTTCGCGCTGCGCACACCGCGCGGGCGCGACTGACGGGAGCGAATCGGCGTGGGTACGGCACATCGGGCACTGCTTCTCGTCGCCGTACCCACGTCGTGGCTCGGTGTCGCGCTGGCGTGGGCGCTCGCGCATCCGTCGAGTCCCCAGCCGTCGAGCGCGGTGCGCGTGCTCGCGACCACGCTGGGCGCGAGCGTGCTCGGCCTCGCCGTACTCGCGTGGGCGGGCCGCGGCGACCGACGGCAACCGGTCTCCCCGACCGACTTGTGGCGGTTCGTCGCGGCACTCGCGGGCGGCTGGACCGCCGCCGAGGCGGTGCACGTCGCCATGACGGCCGCGGAGGTACGAGGCGCGTCGGTCGCGTCGCTGTCGTGGGCCGATCTCACGCGCTACACGCACGAGGTCGCTGCAGGGCGTGTCGATCTCGCGACGCTCGCGCTCACCGCCGTCGTCACCGTCGTGGCGGCCGTCGCGTACCGGCGCGGGGCCTCGTGGTCCGTGGTCCCGGTCGCCGCGATCGCCGCGATCACGCTCGTCGCCCGGCCGGTGTCGGGCCACATGGCACAACAGGTTCTCGGGTCACTGCTCGACGCGGCACACGTGCTCGCGGCCGCCCTGTGGTTCGGATGCCTGGCCGCGATGGCACTCGCGCTCGACTCGCGGGGCGCGTGGGCGCTGTGGTTGCCGCGTTATTCGCGGCTCGCACTGTGGTGCGTCGGTGTTCTCGCCGTCACCGGGGTCGTCGACGCGCTCGTGCGTCTCGGCGACGTCTCCGCCCTTGTGACCACCGGCTACGGGCGTATCGCTCTCGCGAAAGTGGTTGCTCTCGCGGTACTTCTGTTACTCGCGTGGTGGTGGCGTCGCACCTGGGTGCCCGCCGCGTCGGCGCACCGCGGCGCCGCGGATGCGTCGTTGACACGCGCAATCGGCGAGGTCGTGCTGATGGCTGTCGCCTTCGGGCTCGCCGCCGCGCTCGCCACCACCGGGTGACGGAGTCGCAGATCACCCCAGCAGCATGCGCGCCGCCGCGAGATCGTCCACGAAACTCGCGTACGCACCGACGCGTTCGTCGTGCGGCACGCGCAGCACCGACGACGGGTGCACGGTCGCGACGACCGACGGATCGTGGCCGGGCGCCGCATCCGCCGGGAGGTGCAGCTCGTCCCCACGATGCTGAGTGAGTCGAAATGCGCTGCCCATCAAGCTCTTCGCGGCGGTGGCACCGAGGAATACGAGCACCTCGGGCTCGACGGCGTCGAGTTCGGCGAGCAACCACGGACGGCAGGCGACGACCTCGGTGCGCGTCGGAGTCTGGTGGATGCGCCGCTTGCCGCGCAGCCGGAAGCGAAAGTGTTTGACGGCGTTGGTGAGATAGGCGCTCTCGCGGTCGATTCCCGCGTCGACGAGCGCTCGGTCGAGCAGCGCGCCCGCGGGGCCGACGAAGGGTGCGCCCTCCCGGTCCTCACGATCTCCCGGCTGTTCGCCGACGAGCATCATGCGGGCCGATCGCGTGCCCGCGCCGAACACCGTCCGGTCGGCGTCGCGGTACAGGTCGCAGCCCTCGCAGTCGCGGGCCGCGGTCGCCAGCGTCCGCAGGCTCGTGCTGTGCGGGACGAACGGTGCTGCCGTCGGGGTGACCATGTGGTCAGTGTGCGCGCCGAGGCAGACGGGCGCCGGGATATTTCAGAGAACAGAGCATTCAGAGCACGAGGGCATTCACAGCGCGGGGGCATTCACAGCGCGGCGAGAATCTCGTCGGCCGCGCGATGACCCGAGCGCACGCCGCCGTCCATGTAGCCGGTCCAGTAGTCGGAGGTTTCGGTGCCCGCCCAGTGGATCGCGCCTGCAGGGGTGCGCAGCGCGGGGCCGTGCGCGGTGAGCACGCCGGGTGCCGTCGTCGCGACGGGTCCGCCCCACGACCATTCCTCGTGATCCCAGCGGAACAGCGAGTGGTCGATGTATCCGCGCGCCTCGTCGCCGAAGTATCCGACGAAGCTCTCGATGCACTCGTCGACGACCTGCTGTTCGGGCGCGTCGTCGAGCCTTTCCATCTCGTGCGCCGAGATGAAACCCATCAGGATGTGATTGCCTTCGGCGTAGTTCTCGAAGGTGACGTCGCTGGGTGTGCCGTTGCCGATCGTCTGTCCCGACAACCCCTTGTCGCGCCACCACGGACGCTCGTACACCGCCGCGAATTTGCCGACACGCCCCATCGTGTAGCCCGCGCACAGCGCGGCGCGCTCGGGCAACTCGGGTGTGTAGTCGATGCGGTGCGAGATCGCGGGCGACATCGCGACCACGACGCGCCTGCCACGAAATGTGCCCGCGTCGCTCGTCACGACCGGCACCTCGCCGCTCTGGTCGATCGAACGGACCGGCGCGTCGTACACCATGACGTCGCCGAGCGCAGCCGCCATGCGCAGCGGTACGAGCGCGGCGCCGCCGTTGCACACACGCTCCTGCGCGCCGCCCGACGTGCTCAGCAGACGACTGAAATACGAGGGGCCCGGCGTACTTTCGTTGGTGGACGCGGCGAAGTAGTTTAGCATGTACAGCGCCGAGAACTCGTCGCCCTTGACCGACAGCGCCGCCGAGGCGGCGAGGTCGAGCACCATGCGCGCGTTCGCGACGTCGGTGCGCTGTTCGACCCACTCGCGCCACGTGATCGCATCCCATTCCGCGGCGCGGGGGTGGCGCCACGGTTCGCCGACCGGGAAATCCGCACAGACGGCCTCGATCTCGGCGATCACCGGCAGTGCGGCCGTCGTGCCGAGGTCGAGCGGAAGGCCGGGATCCGACGGGAACAGGCTGCGCTGACCGCCGTTCCAGAACACGCTGAGACCCGTGTTGTACGTCGGCAACTGTTCGACGCCGTATTCGTGTGCGAGCGCGTCGATCCTGTCCTGAGTCGGCCCGATGAACTCGGCACCCGCATCGGTGGTCAGGCCGAGGCGCGCCGTCGGATGGTTGTGGATACGCCCGCCCGCGCGCGACCGTGCTTCGAGAACCCTGACCGTTCTGCCCGCCTCGACGAGGGCCTTGGCCGCTGCAAGGCCCGAGATGCCGCCACCCACCACGATCGCGTCGTACACCGTGGGATCGTTCGCGGGTGCACGCCGCGCGGGCGTCGCACTCGCGGGTACACCGAGCGCACCGACCGCGGCCGCACCGCTGAACGCCGCGACGCCGTACAGGAAGCTGCGACGATCCAACGGCCGGTTCGCCGAATGCGATGTGAACGGCACGGGCACTCCTTGTCGAACATTCGAAACGAATTGGACGAACGACCAGCTAGAGGCAGAGTGTCGGAAACCGACGTCGAACGCAAGCATTTCGGTGCGAAATTTACGCGCAGGAAAAGCGCTACCCCTCGTCGCCGGTCGCCTGACGATTGCCGTAGCGCAGTCGAATCGCCTGCTCGACGACCGCTTGCAACTGGTCCGGCGAGAGCGCGCGGGGCCGCGCGACGGCCGCTGCGTCGAGGTAGATGCGGCACAGCCAGTCGAGCAACGTCAGGTTCTCGAGCGCGGCGGGGAGGGTGGGCCCGATCGCGAGCGAACCGTGATGCGCGAGCAGCGCCGCGGTCCGGCCCTGCAGCGCGCGGCGCGTCGCGTCGGCAAGTTCGGTACTGCCGAAGGGCGCGAACGGAACCACGGGGATCGTTCCGCCGAGCGTGAGCTGCTGGTAGTGCACCGGCGGGAGTTCGTCCGCGACGAGAGTCAACGCGACCGCGGTCGACGAGTGCGCATGCACGACGGCGCGCGCGTCGCCGTCACGGTAGACGCCCAGATGGATGCCGATCTCCGAGGTCGGTGCGAACGAGCCCTCGACGCGCGTGCCGTCGACCGTCACGATCGTGATGTCGTCCTGCGAGGCGTCGGCGAGCACGACGCCCGTCGCGGTGACCGCCACCAGGTCGCCCTCGCGCGCACTCACATTGCCCGCCGTGCCGTGCACGAGACCGCGGCGGGCGAGATCGTGACACGCGGCGACGACGTCGGCGCGCAACGCTTCGACAGTCATCGCGCCGCGCGCTCGGCGACGAACCGGGCGATCGAGTCGGCGTCGTAGTCGCCGTAGTCGCTGCCCAGACCCTGCGCGACCTGAGCCGCAACGGCATTGCCGAACAGTGCGGCCTCCGTGACGGTCTTGCCGAGCTGGATCGCGCGCACGAAGCCACCGGAGAACGCGTCGCCGCACCCGGTGGTGTCGACGACGTCGACGTCGAAAACCGGTACCCGCCACGTGCCGTCGACGGTTGCGACGACGGTCGGGTCGGCACCCGCGGTGGCGACGACCGCGCCTGCACCCCGCTCGACCAGGACACGGCAGCCTTCTTCGAGGTCGCTCGCCCCGGTCCAGCCGAGCACCTGTTCGTCGTTGGGCAACAGGAAGTCGAGGTGCGGCAGCACCGCGGCGAACCACTCGAACGAGCCTGCGTCCGGCGGTGCGAGGCTGTCCGCCGACGTGATCGCGCCGCCGCGACGCGCGCGGGAACAGATCTGGGCGGCGAGGTCGCCGCCGAAGAACTCGGGGCCGCCGAGGTGCAGCGCCCCGAGGCCGTCGAGGTCGTCCCACGGAACATGCTGCGGCAACAGCGCGGTCGCGCCCAGGACGTGGAAAGCCGGACGGGACCCGTCCGGCCGGATCGGGAGCACCGACGCCGACGTCGCGGTGCCGTCCGCACGCACAAGACGACTCGTGTCGACCCCTTCCTTGCCGAGCAGATGCACCAGGAAATCGCCCGCCGAGTCGTCGCCCACGACGCCCGCGCTGCGGACGTCGGCACCGAGACGTGACATCACCAGCCCCGCCGCGCCTGCCGTGCCCGCAGCGGTCACCGTGATCGCTTCGACGAGCGCAGCCGACTGCCCCTCCGGGATGCTCTCGACCGGACGCACGAGCGTGTCCAGGATGTGCACGCCGAACGCGAGAACGGGCCCGTCGGCTGCGGGTGTGGACGGCATCGGTGGTCCTTTCGACGCGGGTGCGAGTGCTACGCAACCTATCCCGACACCGCCCGTGTGCAACACCTCCGCCCCGCGTCGCGAGCCCACAGACCACTCCCGGACGCCGACGACCTCACCGGCCCAGCGGACACGATGTGACGGTGTGTGCGTTGGGTGCACACGATGTGACATTGTGACCG
>NZ_JAASAE010000026.1 GCF_012726205.1 Rhodococcus sp. HNM0569
CCTCGGTGCGGGGCTCACGGGTGACGAGGCCGGCGAACGCCCACACCTCACGGTGGTGATCCGGGAACGAGACCTACGCGAGCACGGCGTGCACATTCGGTCGGAAGACGGTGCAACCGCGGAACCCAGAGACAGAGACAGCGCCAGCGGCAGAGACGGCGGCATACGTGTGCCCTGGACACCGTGGGGCGGAACCCTGTCGATCGCCGCTGCCCGGAAGACCGCGTGCGACTCCGACGTCACCCCGGTCGTCGTCGACGACGCGGGTGTGCCGCTCGCGATGGGCCGCACCACCCGCCTGGTCACACAGTCACAGCGCCGAGCGCTGCGGGTGCGCGATCGTGGCTGCGCCTTCCCGGGGTGCGGGGCACCGACCGGGTGGACCGAAGCACACCTCATCGTGCCGTGGATCGACGGCGGACCCACCGACCTCGACAACCTGGGCCTGCTCTGCACGCACCATCACCGGTTCGTGCACCACAGCGGCTGGACCGTCCACATCCACGACGACGACCACATGCCCTGGTTCACGCCACCACCCACACCACACGGGCCGAGCGAACCACTCCCGGCACACCGCAATTCGATACCGCTACTCGCGTGAGGTGGGCACATGCGCGCGTCACCGTGCCGGCATGCCCGAAACGCCACGGGCAGTTCGGCGCGCTTCTACTCTGGTGGCGACGATGCCGCGAGACGACAATGCACCAGGACTTCGAGAGGTGGCGATCATGGCCTTGCGACGAACTGTGGCCGGTGTGGCAGCACTTGGGGGCGCAGTCGCCGTCCTCGGCCTGGCCGCGCCCGCGGCCGCGTCGGCGAATCCTCAGTTGTGCAGCGCGTTCGGTCCGGGCGCCGACGAAGAGAAGATCGACGGCGGGGCCATCTGCCACACCCGCACCGAAGACCACAGTGGCGCGTACGCCGGGTCGGCCGGCGGGACCGCCTACTCGCTCCCTGCCGGCAACGGCACATTCGGCACCGCGTGGACCGTCGACGACCGCACCGATCCGAATCAGGTCCAGGCCGGCGTCATCCCCAACGACGGTTCGAACGTGCACGCCGTCGCGGTCGGGGCGCCGGGCCCACACCCTGCGGATTCGACTGCCTACATCGCAGGCAGCGGCGTACGCGTCGACGGTGTCGCCGTCGCCGGCCCACACAGCGAGGCCAACCTGCGGATCGGGGAGGCGACGCCCGCTGAGTGCACAGGTTTCGCCGTCGTGCTCTCGACCATCGGATCCTGCGTCAGTGCCGCCTGGTAGTTCCCCGAGGGCTACGCAGCGACGGTGTCGAGGGTCGTCACCACGCCGTCGACGACACGATGCACCGAGTCCATGCGGTGCAGATGGCGACGATCGTGCGTCACCAGCAGCGTCGCGGCGTCGTGCTCGCGTGCGACCTCGAGGATGAGGTCCATGATCGCGGCGCCACGCTCCTGATCGAGAGCGCTCGTCGGCTCGTCGATCACGAGCAGTGTGGGGTCGTTCATCAATGCGCGCGCGAGGTTGACCCGCTGCCGCTGGCCACCGGACAGTTGCCCGGTGCGTTTACCGGCATGGTCGGCGAGTCCCACGGCGTCGAGCAGCGCAGCTGCTCGTTCACGCGTGCGGCGCCGCGCGACCCTCGACACCGCGAATCGCTGCCCGAGGTGGGTCATCACCTCGAGCTGTTCGAGGGCGGTCAACGACGACACCATGTTGGACTGCTGGAACACGATCCCGATGTGCTCGCGGCGCACACGTGACGCGTCGCGGCGCGACAGTCGCGCCAGGTCGACGGCACCGGCAGCGGCGGTGTCGAACAGCACCTCGCCGCGATCGGGCCGTGCGAGTGTCGCCGCGACGGCGAGGAGGGTCGACTTGCCGGAGCCCGACGGGCCGGTGATCGCGGCGATCTCGCCGCGGCCGACGGTGAGGTCGACGTCGTCGAGCGCGGTGACGCGGTTCTGGCCGTCGGGATACGTGAGGGTGACTCCCCGCATCGTGAGAGCGGGCCGGAAGCGAGTGGTGGGCACGGTATTTCCTTTCGCAGATCAGCGGTTGAGGGCGGCGAGCGGATCGGTGGTGACGAGGAATCGCAGCGCGAGCGCGGCGCCGACGAGGCCGAGTCCGATCAGTCCCGCAGCAGGCGCCACCGTGGTCGACGCGTCGAGCACGAACGGCAACCCGTCGCCGAGCAGTGTCGCCGCGAGGGTCGTGATGCCGAGCCCGACGGCCACGCCCGCGACGAGAACCACCAGTGCCTGCCCGAGTGCGTCACGCACGAGGGAGCTCGTGGTGGCCCCGAGGGCCTTGAGGGTGGCGATGTCGGGCGTGCGCTGGATGGTCCACACCGTGAAGAAAGCGCCGATCACGAGTGCGGAGATCGCGAACAGCATGACGGTCATGAGCGTGAGGGACGTGTTCTCGGCCTGATGCGAACTGAGCGCCGAGAACGAGTCGTCCGCCGTCACCGTGACCGTTCCCGTGGCGGCATCCACCGCACCGGCATCGGTCACGCCGGACACGGCGAGCACGGTCGCGGCGCCGCCGCGGGGCTCGAGCTCGCGCCAGTCGGCGAGCGTCGTCCACACGACGGGACTGTGTCCGTACCAGCCGTCGCCGCGCACGTCGGCGACCGTGAATCGGGAGTCGCCGAGTGCGACGGTCTGCCCGGCACTCGCACCGGTGGCCGACGCGGCGGCGTCGGACAACACGACCGTGCCCGGGCGGGTGGGGGTCTGGTCGCCGAACGCGCGGTCGGCGCCGATCACCGCGACGGTCGACTGCGCGCCGCCGTCGCCGACTCCGGGCGTCCCGATCCTGCCGCGTGCGATGCCCACCGGATCGATCTCCACTGTCTCGCCCTCGGCTGTGTCTCCCTCGACCGCGCTGCGTTGCCACGCAGTGATCTGCTCGTCGGTGAGCGACGACTCGTCGAAGGAGGGCCCGGAGCCGGTGTCGGCGAACACGACCGAGTCGGCATCGAGCATCTCGAGTGCCGAGATGTTCTGATGCCGCAGCCCTGCCGTGAGCCCGCTGAGGAAGCTCACGAGCACTGCCACGAGCACGACGACGACGGAGATCAGCGCGAACCGGCCGCGCGCGGCGCGCAGATCTCTGAGTGCGACGAACACGAAAGCACGTCCTTTCCGGTAAAGGCCCGCCCGGTGCGGGTCACATGCTCTACTTTGGCCGTGTGAGCAGGGCTTTTCATCGGACGTCGGGTGCGCTTTCCGGCGTCCCGACGGACGAGTCGCCGCTCCACCTTTCGATGGATGCGGGCGGGCGACGTCCGGATAACCTGGAGAGGATGCACAACAGCTTCACGTCCGTGTTCGCGGGGATTCGCGCGAGTCTGCACGTTCTCGTCGTCGCGCTCACCGCGGTGGTGTTCGTGCGTGCGCTGCTGCAGGATCCGCCGCACGCCGTGTGGGTGTGTGTTTTGTGTGTGGTGTTCTTCCTCGTGTACGCGGCGGGCGTGGCGCTCGGTGCACGAGGTGGCCGGCTGTGGGTGTGGCTCACCGTGCTCACGCTCGTGTGGTTCGCGCTGGTCGCGCTCGCACCCGACGCCGCGTACATCGTGTTCGGGCTGTTCTTCCTGTATCTCCACCTGCTGCGCCCGCCATGGGGTGTGCTCGCGGTCGTCGCATCGACGGCTGTCGCGATCGCGGGCACTGCTGCACACAACGGGCTCTCCGCCGCGGTCGTCATCGGTCCGGTGATCGGCGCGTGTGTCGCGGTCGCGATCGCGTACGGCTATCGCGCACTGTTCCGTGAGGCCGCCGAGCGGCAACGCCTGATCGACGAATTGGTGCGCACGCGAGCCGAACTCGCGGCGCAGGAGAGACGGGCGGGCACTCTCGCCGAACGCGAACGACTTGCCGCCGAGATCCACGACACCGTCGCGCAAGGCCTGTCGAGTATTCAGATGCTGTTGCACTCTGTCGAGCGCGCCGCACCCGACCACCCCGCGCTCGACCGGATCCACCTTGCGCGCGAGGCTGCTTCGGAGTCGCTCGCCGAAACCCGCCAGCTCATCGCGGGACTCACGCCTGCGGCGCTCGAGGGCAAGACGCTGGCCGACGCGCTCACCCGCATGTGCGACCGCGCAGCCGACGACAGCCTGCACACCGAGATGGTGACCGAAGGCGATCCAGTACGACTCCCGATGCGACTCGAGGCCGCGTTCGTGCGCATCGCGCAGAGCGCGGTGTCGAATGTCGTGCGGCACGCGCACGCGTCGCGCATGCGGGTCACGCTCACCTATTCGGCCGATACCGTGAGTCTCGACGTCGTCGACGACGGCGTCGGATTCGACCCGGAAAGCATGAACGCCCACACCGGCGAGAACGCCGGTACCGAGGCCCCCTCGTACGGGCTCGGCGCGATGCTCAGGCGCGTCGAAGCGCAGGGCGGCACGATGAGCATCGAGTCGGAGCCGGGCCTCACCGCGATCGCGGTGTCGTTCCCGCTCGACGGAACCGCTCAGGACGCTACCGGGCCCGACTCCATCGGGCAGGAGGCATGGTGATCCGCCTGTTGCTCGCCGACGATCACGCGATCGTGCGCGCGGGGCTGCGCGCGCTGCTCGACACCGAGCACTCCGGCGCCGGCGCCGGCGACATCGAGGTGATCGGCGAGGCCGCGTCAGCCGAAGAGGCAATCGCTTTCTGTAGCCGCACGCCGACGGATCTCGTGTTGATGGACTTGCGTTTCGGCCCGGGCATGTCGGGCGTCGACGCGACGGCGGCGGTGCGCGCACTGCCGTCGCCGCCGCAGGTGCTCGTCGTCACCAATTACGACACCGACGCCGACATCCTCAGCGCGATCGAGGCGGGTGCGGCGGGCTACCTGCTCAAGGACACGCCGCCCGGCGAGTTGCTCGCGGCCGTGCGCGCGGCCGCGCGAGGCGAGAGCGTCCTGTCGCCCGCGGTCGCGTCGAAACTCATGACGCGGGTGCGCGCGCCGCACACCGCGCTGACCCCGCGCGAGACGGAGGTGCTGCGGCTCGTCGCCGACGGGCGCTCGAACCGCGAGATCGGCAAGGAACTGTTCCTGTCCGAGACGACCGTGAAATCCCACCTGGTGCACATCTACGGCAAGCTCGGTGTGAACTCGCGGACCCGGGCCGTGGCGCGGGCCCGCGACACAGGCGTCCTCTGAACTGTGAGCACTTTGCGAGTCCAGGTGCGCTTGTTTCACGCACAGGGGTTACGGGCGGCCCAGTTGCTCGACGACCCATTCGGCGGCGTCCGGACTCGAGCGCAGACTCGAGTGATCCACGGCAGGCGAACCCGGATACGCCTGCTCGAAAAGTGTGTTGGTGACGCCTGGTTCGTCCAGGAAGGAACACGTCGGCGCCGGCGTCGCGAGCTCGTCCTCCTCGGTCGCGAGGATCGAGTACGCGACGCCGGGCTGCGCCACGGGCCCGGTGCCGAAGATCTCCTCGTAGACCGGCGAGCCCGGCACGAGCTGCATCGCAACGGCCAGGTCCGGTGAGAGATGCCCGAGCAGCGGGGGCAGGAACGGCGCCGTCCGCAGAACCTCGACCGGAGTCACCGGCGGATCGGAAATGCCGAACTCGCCGAGGAATCCGACGCCGTCGCAGTCGCGCCCCTCGGGCGCCAGGAACACGGCGTGCCCCACAGTGTCCGCCCCGCCGAGCTTCTTCAGGTAGTAGTTCGACACCACGGTGCCCGCGGAGTGCGCGACGAGGTCCACCGTCTCGGCGCCGGTACTCGCGCGCACCGTCGCCACGAACTCGGCGACCTGCGCGGCCTCGTCCGGGATGGCGCCCGCCCATCTCTTGCCGTCGACGACGCCACCCTGGAAGACCAGCGCGCAGTATCCGGTGTCACGGAGCGCGGCGACCATCGTCGACCACTGCGCGTCCGTCTCGGTCACGGTCCCGTCCGCGCCCGGCAGGACGACCACCGGCCTCGACCCGGACGCACACTCGACCGGTGGGGCGATCCCCTCACCCGCCGGTAGCGCGGGTGCGTCGACCGACCCGGAACCCGGCGCCGCGGATGCCGCGGCCGGCCACAGCGCCACCGCAGTCACGAGCGCACCCACCACACCGATATGCCGTAACCCCATGCCGAAACCCTCCCACTCACGTGAGCACTTTGCGAGTCCAGGTGCGCTTGTTTCACTCACAGGGGGTGGTGCGGTCGGCCCACACGTCGAGCAGTTCGCGGTCGTGACTGACGACGAGTACGCCGACGCCGCGCTCGGCCTCGGCACGCAACACCGCGACGGTTGCGGCGGTGGTCACCGGATCGAGCGATGCCGTCGGTTCGTCACAGACCAGGTACGACGGCTGTTGCGCGAGAGCGCGGGCGAGCGTGCACCGCTGCAACTGGCCGTCGCTCACTTCGTGCGGGCGCCGGTTCAGCAGGTCGGGGGTGATGCCGACGCGTTCGGCCAACTCGTCGACGACCTTGTCGCGGTGCGCCGCGCGACGGATGTCCAGGGGCTCGGCGATTGCTCGCCGCAACGTCATTCGCGGCGACACCGCGAGCCGCGACGACTGCTGCAGCAGTGCGACGCGCCCGCGCAACGCGCGCGGCAGCCGTTCCCGCACGCCCGTCGCGACGACGCCGTCGACGCTGACCGTGCCCGAATCGGGTGCGAGCAGCAGCGCTGCGATCCGCGCGGCCGTCGTCTTGCCGACTCCCGACGGCCCGGTGAGCCCCACGGTTTCCCCCGGGTGCACCTCGAGGGAGAAACCGGTGAGCACCGGCGCCGCGTAGGCGAACGACACGTCCGCGAGCGACAGGGTCACGATGCGTCCGTCCTCGTGCGGACCGTGCGCGTACCGACCGTCACGAGGTGCGTCGGGCCGCCGGAGAATCGCGTGCCGGGCCTGCGCAGGTGGTACGGGCACTCGTCGTCGCCGTCGGTGAGCTCGGGCGGCGAGCCCGGGATCGCAACG
Organism: Rhodococcus sp. HNM0569; assembly: GCF_012726205.1. Classification (GTDB taxonomy): domain Bacteria; phylum Actinomycetota; class Actinomycetes; order Mycobacteriales; family Mycobacteriaceae; genus Rhodococcus_F. The sequence goes on from NZ_JAASAE010000026.1 coordinate 6,922, forward strand.
AGACCGCCACTCGGCAACGCACGCAGCAGGTCCCGCGTCCAGTCGTGCCACGGGTCGTCGAACACGTCGGCGGCCGGACCGCTTTCCACGACACGACCCGCATACATCACGGTGACGTCGTCATACGTGCGGACGCGACCGAGGTCGTGCGCCACGAGTAGCACCGCGGCACCGCGATCGGCTGCCGATTTCAGTAGCGCGAGAACGTGGTCCGCCCGCGTGCCGTCGAGGTGGGACGTCGGTTCGTCGGCGACGATCACGTCGGGCTCGGTCGCGAGCGCGAACCCGACGGCGAGCCGCTGCGCCATTCCCCCGGACAGCTCGTGTGGATACCGCGCTGCGACGGACGGCTCGAGGTCCACCAGCGCCAGTATGTCGTCGACGGCGTGGGCACAGCGGTGCCGTCGCAACAACTCGTTCAGCTGGGACCGCACCGTACGGACCGGCGTGAACGACGTCGCGGCCGACTGCGGAACCAGCGCGACGCGGGCACCGCGCACCCGCCGCAGCGTGCGCTCGCGCGCGCCCACGAGTTCGACACCGTCGGCGAGCGTCACGGAGCCGGTGACGGTCGCCGACCGGGGCAGCATGCCGCACAGTGCGGCTCCGACGGTGGATTTGCCGCAACCGGATTCGCCGACGAGGGCGTGCATACGTCCGGCTTCGAGAGTGAGGGCGACACCCGTCACGGCGTGCACTGCGCGATCGCCCACCGGAATCCGCACGGTCAGGTCCCGTACGGTAACCGCGTTCATCGCGGCACCCGCACCGGAGTCGGTGAAATACGTTCGCGCAGTGCGGCACCGAGACCGGACACGGCGAGGGTGACCGCCACGAGCGCCGCCGCCGGGAACACCAGCGTCCACCATCCGCCGATGAGCAGGGACGAGCGTGCCTCGTCGAGCAGGGTTCCGAGCGACGGCCGATGCGGGGCGAGGCCGAGACCCAGGAAGGACAACGTGGATTCGTGCCACACCGCGTGCGGGAGCAGCATCACCACCGCAAGCAGCGCCTGCCCCGACGCCGCGGGAAGGTAGTGTCTGCGCACGACGTCGCGCGTCGACGCACCCGCGAGATAGGCCGCGTCGACGTAGTCGCGGCCGCGCACGGTGAGCACCTCGGCACGCACGATGCGGGCGACCTGCGCCCAGTGGGTCAGCGTGATCGACGCGATCAGTGCCGTCACATTGCCGGGGAACAGCGCCACCACCACGATGCCCAGCAGCAGGTGAGGCAACGCTCCGACGCCGTCGACCACTCGCATCACGACGCGATCGGTCCAGCCACCCTTCGTCGCCGCGACGACGCCGACCGCGGTGCCGACGAGAGTCGACAGGACGGCACACACGGCGGCGATCACGAGCGACATCCGCAGCCCCGAGGCGACACGCACGAACAGGTCGCGGCCCGCAGCATCGGTGCCGAACCAGTGCTCCCAGCCGGGCGCCTGGCGCGCCGCCGCGAAGTCGGTGAGCCGGTCGTCGACGCCTGCCGCCATCGGCACGAACAGCGCGTATCCGGCGACCGCCACGAGCACGACGAGAGAACACACCAGCCGCATCCGCATGTCACGCATCGGCCGCCACCCGCGGATCGAGCAACACGTACGCGATGTCGGCGAGCAGTGACGCGACAAGTACGACGGCCGTCGTACCGAGCGTGAGCGCCGCGAGGAGCGGGAAGTCGAGTTCGGTGGCCGACGTGACGAGCGCGCCCGCGATCCCGGGCCACGCGAACACCTCTTCGACGAGTGCGGCACCGACCACGAGCTCGGGCAGCCGCAGCGCGACGACCGTGACGAACGGAGCCGACGCGACGGGCACGACATGCCGCGTGAGGACCGTGCGTCGCGGCAATCCGCGCGCGACCGCACCTGCGACCGCATCGGATTCGACGGCCCCGCGCACCGACTGCCGCACCGCGAACAGCAGCCACGGCAGCTGAGACACCGCGAGCACACCCGCGGGGAGCACCACATGCCGGGCGACCTGACCGAACGAAGGGTCGCTCCCCGCGTCGGTCAGTCCGCCCGCCGGCAGCCACGTGAGCGACACCGCGAACACCGCGACCGCGACGAGCGACAGCACGAACGGCGGCGTGGCCTGCGCGAACGTGACGAGCGGCGTGACGATCCGATCGGCGACACCTCCCGACCGCGCACCCGTCCACACCCCGAGCACGAGCGCGAGTACCACCGACACCGTCAACGCGGTACCGGTGAGCAGCAGCGTCCAGGGCAGCCGCTCGCCGATCACCTGCGCGACGGGTTGCCCGAAACTGCGTGACGTACCGAGATCGCCGGTGACGACGTGCAGGAGCCACCGCGCGTACTGCCGCCACCACGGGTCGCCGAGGCCGAGTTCGCCTGCGATGCGTGCGCGGTCGGCATCGCTGGTGGTGACGTAGCGCGCGCCGAGATAGCCGGCGAGCGGATCGAACGGTGAGCGCGACGCGAGCGCGAACAGTCCGGCCGACACGATCGCGAGCAGCGGTACCGCGAACGCGCAGCGGCGCACCGCCATGTGCGCGATCGCCCGCCTCCGCGACGGTCGACGCCTGGGCTCGGCCGTGCGCGGAACGGCCCGATCGACGAGAGTCACGGCGCCCGGTGCCATGCGCGCAGGTTCCACCACGGTCCCCATCCGACGCCGTGGCTGTGCGGCTCGAGGACGGGAGTGCTCCCCTGCCAGTCGTTGTCGCGCTCGACGTAGGTGTGGTCGAGGAACACGAGCATGACGTAAGCCGGATCGTCGACGTACGCGGACTGCACGGCGCGATAGGCTTCCGCACGCTCGACCGGGTCCGTCGAACGGCGGCCGGTGTCGAGCGCTGCGTCGACGCGCGGGTTGGCGTACTCGGACGGATTGTCGTATGCGGTACCGACTTCCGGCTGTGCGTACTGCGAGTGCAGCGCGGGATAGAGCTGTGTGTCCGGGTCGTACGGCAGATCGCCGCCGCCGAGGAGCGCACTGTCTGTCGCGAGCAGGTCGGGCATCACCGCGCGATCTGCCGCGCGGAGGTCCACGCGCACACCGATCTTCGACAGGTCCGACGCGAATGCCTGTGACAGATCGCGACGTACCGTGTCTTCGGGGAAGTAGGCGATCGTGAAGGCCGCGGGGACACCGTCTTTCGTGCGCGTGCCGTCGCCGCTGCCGCGGCGCCAGCCTGCGTCGTCGAGGAGGCGCTCCGCGGCGCCGGGGTCGTGACCGAACACCGCGGACGGCTCGTACGCGTCGCCGTAGACATCGGGGACGGGCGTCGACGCCGCGCGGCCGTAGCCGGCGAGGACCCCGTCGACCATCGCGTCGCGGTCCACCGCGAGGTTGAGGGCGCGCCGAGCCGCCGGATCGCTGGTGAAGGGATTGCCCGGCGGCAGGCTCACGCCGCGCCAGTCGGCCGAGGTGTTCGACACGACGCGGTAACCTTGACGCTCCGCGAACGATTTCGCCAGCACCGGAGGAAGATTCGCGCCGTCGACCTCACCCGCTGCGACCCTTTGCGCGCGGGCATTGTCGTCGGCGGTGTAGACCACCGTGAGCGTCTTCACCTCGGGAACGCCGTCCCAGTAGTGCTCGTTGGCCTCGAAGACCGCGCGGTCGGGACGCAACGAGGCGAGCCGGTACGGTCCGGTGCCGACGGGCTCGTCGTTCAGCGTCGACTCCTCGGCGAGGCCTGGCGTGAGCCGCTCGGACGGCGCGATTCCGAGCAGGAGTTTCGTCGGCCACGCCGCGTACGGATAGCGCAGCCGGAATCTCACGGTGTGGGCATCGGGCGCCTCCACCGACTCGAGCATGTCGTAGCTCGTCGCGAGCGGCGACGCGGATGCGGGGTCGAGGATCGCGCGGTAGGTCGCGACGACATCGGCCGCGTCGAAGGTCGTGCCGTCGGTGAAGGTCGGGCCGTCACGCAGTGGCACGGTCCACTCGGTCGCGTCGGCATTCGCGTGAGGAAGCGACTGTGCGAGTGCGGGTTCGAGAGTCGAGATCCCGTCGCCCCCGACGAGCCGCACGAGGCCGTCGTAGATGCGGGAGTCGCCGGCCTCGCCGTGGCCCGCGACGGGGTTGTAGTTGCCGAGCTCGAAGCCGTCGGCGAGAACGAGCGCATCGGACGCCGCGCCGCTCGTGGGTGCCGAGCACGCCGCGGTCAGGACCGCGGCTGCGACGACCGCGCCCGTGAGTGAACGTTTCATGTGTCGCGGACCTTCGCCTCGAACCTGAGCGTGCGTGAACATATGTCCAACTGTGCAGGTGAGAAGGTAACACGCACCGGACGGCGCGTCGCGGCGAACGCGCTCGTCTACGATCGGCCCGCACGCACTGTTCACGAGAGGAGACCGCCGTGACGGTGTCACCGATAGACCCCGACCGCGCCGCACAAGCCGCGCACGCCCTCTCGGGCCCGGACATCGACGGCTGGGCACGACGATTCGAACTGCTGGCAGACCCCAACCGGCTGCGGATCCTGCACTGCCTGCACCACGTCGAGTCGATCTGCGTGAGCGATCTCGCGTACGCGGTGGAGATGACGCCCACCGCGTTGTCGCAAGCGCTGCGGCTCCTACGTCAGTCGGGTTGGGTCGCGGCCGAACGTGAAGGCCGCGTCATGCACTACCGACTCGTCGACGACACCGTGCACGCCCTGCTGCACACGATGGGCGCCCGGCACGGGGGCGGGCACACGCACTGACCCCCGTCCGGCCGGTCAGCGCCCCGGAAGGTACTTCAGCGCCTTGACGAACGGCGGCATGATCTTCGCCCACAACTTGGGCGACATACCGCGCGGCCCACCGAGATTGAGGATGCGCGTGGTCGCGATGGTCTGCGGCTCGGTGTACTTGAGCATGCCCTCGGCGCCGTGCCTGCGACCGACACCGGAGACACCCATACCTCCCATCGGTGCGCCCGTGCTGCCCCACGTGGGCGCGTAGCCCTCGTCGACGTTGACGGTGCCTGCGTGCACGCGTGCCGCGATGGCCTCGCCCTCGGCCTTGGTGCCCGCCCACACGCTCGCGTTCAGGCCGTACTCGGTGTCGTTGGCCTGCGCGATCGCCTCGTCGACGCTGTCGACCGGGTAGATCGACACGACCGGCCCGAAGGTCTCGTTGCGGTACAACTCGGCGTCCTTCGGGACGTCGGTGAGCAGCGTCGGCTCGTAGAACAGCGGCCCGAGGTCGGGACGTGCCTTGCCGCCCGCGACGACGGTCGCTCCCTTGACCACCGCGTCGTCGACATGCCCGGTGACCGTCTTGATCTGGTCCTCCGAGATGAGGCTGCCCATCTCGATGCCGAACTCGTAGCCGGGGCGCACCGACATCGCGCGGACGCGGTCGCCGAACAGCTTGGTGAACTCGGCGGCGACGGGCCGCTCGACGTAGATACGTTCGACCGAGATGCACAGCTGGCCCGAGTTCGAGTAGCACGCGCGCACCGCCGCCTCGGTGACCTCGCGCAGGTTCGCGCCCTTCGTCACGATCATCGGGTTCTTGCCGCCGAGCTCGGCGGAGAAGCCGATGAGACGGCGACCGGCCTGCTCGGCGAGCAGTGCGCCGGTGGCGGAAGAGCCGGTGAACATGAGGTAGTCGGTGTTCTCGACGAGCGCGGTGCCGACGACCGATCCGGGGCCGGGCACGACGGCGAACAGGTCGCGTGGCAGGCCCGCGCGGTACATGAGCTCGACGCAGGCGAGCGCGCAGTAGGGCGTCTGGCTGTCGGGCTTGAGGACGACGCCGTTGCCCGCGAGCAGTGCCGCGATCGCGTCGGACACCGCGAGCGTCATCGGGTAGTTCCACGGCGAGATGACGCCGACCACGCCCTTGGGCTGGTAGCGCACCTGCGTCTTGGTGAGCACGGGCAGCATGCCCTGCACGCGCTTCGTTTCGAGGGTCTTCTTGGCGGTGCGCGCGTAGTGGCGTGCCGTCATCGAGATGTCGAGCACTTCCTCCTGCGCCGACGCCCGCGACTTGCCGGTCTCGGCCTGCGCCATGTCCATCAGCTCGTTGCGGTGCGCGAGCACGAGATCGCGGTACCGGTGGAACACCGCGGCACGGTCGGCGACGGGCCGCTGCGCCCATTCCTTCTGCGCGACGCGCGCCCGCTCGACGGCGGCGATCGCGTCGTCGGCGGTGCCGACGGGGATGGTCGCGAGCTGCTTGCCCGTGAACACCTCGATCACGGGACGGGTGGGCCGCTGATCGGCGTCGGGGATGGCGACGAGCTTGGCGAGCCGGTCGAATGTCGCGGAGGACGGAGCAGGCATGTCGAACCCCTACTGGTTGGTAGTTCTTGCGGTTACACCTAACCTACCTGCTCGGTGGTCGTCGTCACACGGTGCCGTCGTTCCCCCTTCAGGTTACCGCGGAGACGGGGGCTTGCGGCAAGGCCCCGGTGATGCCGCAGACTCGTCGTCGAAAACGCCTTCACCTGCATAGATGTTGCGTCACCCGACGCGCGGCGGTGGGGCGAGCGGGGGTATGCGATGTTCGATGTGATCGTGGTCGGCGGCGGACCGACGGGCATGATGCTCGCGGCCGAACTGCGGCTTCGCGGTGTGTCCGTCGTCGTGCTCGAGAAGGAGACGACGCCGCCCCGCGAGGTGCGTGCGCTCGGTCTGCACGTGCGCAGCATCGAGATCATGGACCAACGCGGCCTGCTCGACCGCTTCCTCGCGCACGGCACGAGGCACCCATTGCGCAATCCGTACGCCGCGATGGACACGCCGGCGCCCGACAATCTCGACACCGCGCACGGCTACATCCTGGGCATTCCACAGCCGGTCACCGACCGTCTCCTCGCCGAGCATGCCCGCGAACTGGGCGCGGACATCCGGCGCGGCACGGAGGTGACCACACTGCATCAGGACGACTCGGGCGTGACGGTCTCACTCGCCGACGGAACGACACTGCATGCCTCCTACGCCGTCGGGTGCGACGGCGGACGCAGCACGGTGCGCAAGCTGCTCGGCGTCGAGTTTCCCGGCGAGCCTGCGAAAGTCGAGACGTTGCTGGGCGAGATGTCGGTGGGCGTCGGACCGGAGGCGGTCACCGAGGTGGTCACGGAGGTACGCAAGGCCGAGCGACGCTTCGGGTTGGGTCCGCTCGCGGACGGCGTGTACCGGGTCGTCGTGCCTGCCGAGGGCGTGCGCGAGGACCGCGACACCGCACCCACTCTCGACGAGTTCGCCCGACAGCTCCGGGCCGTGGCGGGTACGGACTTCGGAGTACATTCGCCGCGCTGGCTCTCCCGCTTCGGCGACGCGACACGACTGGCCGAGCGCTACCGCAACGGCCGGGTTCTCCTCGCGGGCGATGCCGCGCACATCCATCCACCGGTCGGCGGACAGGGCCTCAACCTCGGCATCCAGGACGCCTTCAATCTCGGCTGGAAGCTCGCCGCCACCGTACGCGGCGGCGCCCCGCACGGACTGCTCGACACGTACGAGGTGGAGCGTCGCCCGGTCGCCGCGTCGGTGCTCGACAACACCCGCGCGCAGATGCACCTGATGTCGCAGGATCCCGGCGCGCAGGCGGTACGTCGACTCGTATCGGAACTCGCGGAATTCGACGACGTGAACCGCCACCTCCTCGGGAAGATCACCGCGATCGACATCCGCTACGACCTCGGTGACGAGCATCCACTCGTCGGCCGACGCCTGCCGGACACGGCGCTCTCGCGCGGTCGCCTGTACGACCGGATGCACGACGGCCGGGGCCTCCTGCTCGACAGCACCGGCACGCTGTCGGTCGACGGCTGGCAAGACCGGGTCGATCACGTCGTCGACGGCAGCGACGAACTCGACGAGGCGGCCGTCCTGCTCCGCCCGGACGGTTACGTGGCATGGGTGGCCGGGTCGAGTGGATCGTTGGCGGACAGCCTGGCTCGCTGGTTCGGTGCCGCGGGGGCACTCACCGCATGACGTAACCGCCACCCACGGGACCGCCCTTGTGCGTGTTCTCGGCGTGCCTGGACTCGTAAAGTACTCACAAGGGGTTCGAGCATGGACGGGACTCCGCGCGTGGTTCCGGTCGGGTTCTACTGGACGGGAACGGCATTCGTCGTCGCGACGGCCGTCACCGCACCGAAGGTGGCGGCGCTGTCGGCGAACCCGAGCGTCGCACTGGCCGTCGACGGGGGCAACACTCCTGAACAGGCGCGGTCGCTTTCGGTACGCGGACACGCGAGCGTGGAGATCGTCGACGGCGTCGTACCCGAATACCTCGCCGCCGCTCGGCGCACCATGGACGAGGACGCGGCGGCCGAGTTCGAGCGGCAGTGCCGCGAGATGTACGACCGGCAGGCACGCATCGCGATCACGCCACGCTGGGTGCGCTACTACGACTTCGGTGCCGGCCGCATGCCCCGGTTCCTGCAAGAGCTTGCCGAGCGGCGACAACCGTAAACCACCCGGACTGTGCGCGTTTTCGGCGTACCTGGACTCGCAAAGTGCTCACGAGGGGTGGCTCGTATCCTGGCTGTATGACCCCGCGCCCACGCCCCAACGTCGTGCAGTACGTCGGCTACGTCATGGGCCGGCCGCTGCCAGCCGAGATGAAGGAATGGGTACGCAACGATCTCGTCGGCCCCGGCGCCGCCGTGCGTTATGTCGCGCGGTTCGTCGTGCCGGTCGCGCTCGTGCTGCTGTTGTTCCTGCTCATCCCGGGCCCGATCTGGATTCCGCTCGCGATGATGGCGCTGCTCATCATCCCGCTGATCTACTTCGCGATCGCACTGATGAACATCTACCGTCGGCACCGCCTCGCACAGCACGGCCTGGACCCGGCGCTCGTCGGCGAACGGGCCCGCGCCCGCAACGAGAGCGTGCGCGCCGACTACGAACGCCGCCACGGTCGCGGCTGAAACTCACGACGAGGACTCAGCCCACCAGACGCGTCCACGACTCCGGTTTGTCGCGCAGGTACTGCTCGAAGGTCTTGGGCTCGTGGCCGGTGAGCGCCGCGACGTCGCCGGTCACGGTGGACAGCTCCCCCGTGGCGACGGCCGCGTACGACGTGACCCACCCGTCGACCTCGAACCTCGGCGCACCGTAGGTCTCGCGCGACAGATACGCCTCGGCCGTCGTCTGGTCGACGTACCGAATGCGGCGCCCGGTGACCGTCGTGAGGGTCGCGGCCGCATCGTCGAGCGTGAATGCTTCGGGTCCGGTCAGCTCGAAAACTTGTTCGTCATAGACTTTCTCGCCCGCCGCGGTTGCGAGCAGGACGGCCGCGGCCGAGTCCATGACGTCCTCGGGCGCGACCGCGCTCACGCGTCCGTCGGCCGCAGGACCACGGATCACGCCGTCGTCCTCGACCATCGCGGGCAGCATCGACTGGTACCAGCTGTCGCGTAGGAAGGTGTACGCGAGTCCGGTCTCGCGGATCGCGACCTCGGTCCAGTAATGATCGCGCCCGAACGTGAAGGTGCACTCGGGCCCGGCCCCGAGGAAGGACAGGTAGACGATCCGCGAGACACCCGCATCCTGTGCGGCTGCGACGGCGGTCTCCTGATCGGCGCGACGACGCGCGTCCTCGCGCCCGGATACGAAGAACAGGGTCTCGGTGCCCGCGAGAGCCGACGCCATCGCGTCGGCGTCGCCGTACTCCGCACCAGCGACGCTCACCTCGGGGTACGGCGCGGCCAGCGAAGTGAGCCGCTCGGGTGAGCGGCCGACCAGCCGCACCGGGACCTCCGCCGCGATCCGGTCGAACACTCCGCGTCCGATGGTGCCGGTGGCACCCGTCACTGCAATGGTCATGCGAACGATCCTGCCAGCCACGCGGCGATAGTCTCGGGACTATGACTGAACCTGTTGCCACCGCCGACCTCGCCGACGAGATCGGCCCGGACATCCGCAGCTGCGACACGCAGTTCCTCCAGGTCGGTGGCCGCGAGTCGTTCGCGGGCCCGATCACCACGATCAAGTGCTTCCAGGACAACCTGCTGGTCAAGCAGACACTGAGCGAGCCGGGCAATGGCGGCGTCCTCGTCGTCGACGGCGACGCGAGCGTGCACACGGCCCTGGTGGGCGACATCATCGCCGGTCGCGGCGTCGACAACGGCTGGGCGGGTGTCATCGTCCACGGCGCGGTGCGCGACTCGGCGATCCTGAAGACCCTCGACATCGGCGTCAAGGCGCTCGGCACCAACCCCCGAAAGAGCACGCAGACGGGCTCGGGCGAGAAGAACGTTCCGGTCACCTTCGGTGGCATCACGTTCAACCCGGGCGAAACCCTCTACAGCGACGCCGACGGCATCGTCGTCCGCTGACCCACTCTCCCGCAGCACCTCCTCGCCGCCGCCCGGAAAGGACATCGATGCCCGATCTGCGCACCGCAGTACACGCGATGATGCCGCGCGCCGAGCGCGAACTCGCCGAACTCGTCGCGATGCGATCGGTCGCCGATCCGCGGCAGTATCCCGCGGCGGAGTGCGTGCGCGCCGCGGAATGGGTACGTGACGCGGTGCGCGGCACGGGGATCGACGCCGAACTCGTCGAGACCGTCGACGGATCGCATGCCGTCGTGGGCCACCGCCCCGGCCCCGACGGCGCCCCGACGGTACTGCTGTACTGCCACTACGACGTTCAGCCACCCGGCGACGAATCCCTGTGGCACACCCCGCCGTTCGAGCTGACCATAGGCGACGACGGCCGCTGGTACGGACGCGGCGCAGCGGACTGCAAGGGCAACACGCTCGTGCACCTGCTGGCGTTGCGCGCGTTGGGCGACCGGTGCCCGGTCGGCATCCGGTTCGTCGCGGAGGGTTCGGAGGAGCAGGGCACCGGCGGGCTGGACAACCTGGTCGAGAACCGGCCCGAGCTGTTCGACGCGGACATGATCCTCATCGCCGACACCGGCAACGCGGCCGTCGGGCAGCCCACGCTCACGACATCCCTCCGTGGCGCCGCGAACCTCGTCGTGCATGTCGAAACACTGTCCAGTGCAGTACATTCGGGCATGTTCGGCGGCGCCGCACCCGATGCACTCGCCGCGCTGATCGCTATGCTCGCGTCGCTGCGCGACGACGCGGGCAACACCGTCGTCGAGGGCATCGACACGCACCAGACCTGGGACGGCGTCGAGTATCCCGAGGATCGTTTCCGCACCGACGCAGGCGTGCTCGACGGTGTCGGTCGCGCGGGCAGCGGTTCCGTCGCGGACGCGGTGTGGGCGCGTCCCGCGGTCACGATCCTCGGCATCGACGCACCTCCGGTGGTGGGCTCGGCCGTCGCGGTGCAGCCGAAGGCGTCGGCACGACTCAACCTGCGCGTGCCGCCCGGTATGGACACTCTCGCGGTGCAGGACGCGCTCGTCGCCCATCTGGAACGCGCCACCCCGTTCGGCGCGAAGGTGACCTTCGAGCGCGAGCAGCCCGGCTCTCCGTTCCGCGCGGTGACCACCGGCCCCGGCTACCGGGCGCTCACATCGGCTCTGCGCGACGCGTACGGGCGCGACGTCGGGTCGATCGGCCAGGGCGGGTCGATCCCCCTGTGCAACACCTTCGCCACGACCTTCCCGGACGCGGAGATCGCACTGTTCGGCGTCGAGGAGCCGAGGTGCCTCATCCACGCCGCGAACGAGAGCGTCGACCCGTCGGAGATCGAGAACCTCGCGGTCGCCGAGGCACTCTTCCTCCGCTCGTACGGCTCCTGACTGCTCCTCCGCTTGCCCCCGGCGACTTGCGGCGGGTCTACCGATGGCACCTTGATCCCTGGCGCAAGGCTGCAGCCGACCATCGGAATCCTGGACGGTACCGGGTGTGTGATTTATCCTGTGATCAGGAGGTGGATCGCAATGACCGCAGCGCACCCACGACCCGACCTCGCCGCCTACAACGACGCCGCCCGCATGACCCAACCGGAGCTGGTCACAGCACTTCGGGACCTGCTCGGGGCAAAGCTGGTCGCGTATCTCGGGAAGGTCAAGGAAACCAGGGCTGTCCGCCAATGGGCGGAAGGCACCCGCACCATCAACAACGAGACGGACGTCGAGCGCCTCCGCATTGCCTACCGCGCCGCCCGACTGATCGCAGAACGCGACACACCTGCCGTAGCCCAGGTCTGGTTTCAAGGCCTGAACCCGATCCTCGACGACCGTCCGCCTGCGCTGCTACTCCGCGAGGGCGACCTTCCCAATGTCGGACCCGAGGTTCTCGCCGCGGCTCGTCAGTTCGCGGCGGTCGGATGAACGCACCCAGCCAGGCACTGATCCCGACGCCACGCGGCGATGTCTGCTGCGTCTACCTCCGGGGCGCTGCCGCCTATCGCGTCGGCTACCCACCGAACTCATGGGAGTGGACACCGTGGGAGTTCGCCACCGACGGGCGCTTCACCGGCCGCTGGGATGACCCTGGCGGGGTGTGGCGCACCTTGTACGTCGGTGCGACCCGACTGTCCTGCTATCTCGAGGTCCTCGCCTACGCCCGTAAGAGCGAGGAACTGAGCGCCGCGCTCGACGAGATCGCCGCCGACGACGATGGCGCGTACCCCACCATCGCGCCGGGCCGAATCCCACGGTCGTGGATGTCGAACCGGGTCACCGGCAGCGGTGCCATCAGTGGATGGTTCGTAGTACCCGGTGCCGCCGAGTCGGTGGCCACCCTGCGGATCACCTTCAGACACAAAGCGATCCGGCACGGACTTTTCGACCTCGACACTGCCGCGATCCGAGACGGCCGACCGCGCGCACTCACACAGGCGATCTCCCGGTGGACCAACACCCTCACCGATCCAGACGGTGAGCCGGTCGCCGGCATCCAGTTCGAATCCCGTCACGGCGACGGCCTCGTGCTCTGGGCGCTGTACGAGCGCCCGGGCGACGGACCGATCAGCAAGAACGTGGTGGTCCTGGACTACGGACCGGTAGAACGGCACGATCCCGACCTGATCGAAGCGATGCGCCTGCACAACCTGATCTGGGCCGACGACTGATCACACGGTCGACCACTGGAGGCGAACTCCGCGCCCATCGCCAGCGTCCCGCGGGATGTGTCGTCCCGCCTGCCTGCGGGTAGTCCCTCGATACGGCAGCGCGCGTGGTCGCGCTCGCCTACAGCACGCCACCCGCACGCCAGGCCACCTGCGACCCGGCCCGACCGTGAGGACGACCGAACGATGCTCGACACCCCACCGCCCGAACAGTCCCGAGACTATGCCGACACGCAGTACACGGGCCGCAGCCTGATCGACACTGCGACCGGCGCGGTGATGGCCACGCGACATCTCGACCGGCGACGCGCGTTCGCCGAGATGGCAGGTGTGTCGCGCCGTCGCCACGTGTCGCTGATGGCTCTCGCGCGCGGCGTGCTCGCCGTGGTGAGCGACCGCGAACCGCCCGACCGAAACGCCGGGCAGGCCGCGACCGAACTACTCGATACGCAGCAACACGAGCGCCCGCTCGTGACGCGTTGAACGGAGCGTGCATGACACCGCAGGACGATCCCGTCGTCTGGCCCGATCCGAGCCCGCTCGCCGAATGGTGGGACGACGTCGTCGGCACGTCCCGCAGCGACGGCGATCGGACGTCGCGTCGCCCGTCCGCAACCAAGAAGTCGCGCTCGGCCACGTGACACCCCGCGCATCCACCTTGCGTTAATTACCCCCTGGGGTATATTCGAGGTATCCCCCGCCTTCCGTCGGGGCCGAGCACGGCTCGAAATATACCCCCCGGGGCATACCGGGATCACTCTCGTCACACAGGAGCAAGGCGATGCAGCAAGCGGGTGTCGACACGACGACCGACGCGCACCACACCTCGGGCATACGAGGCGGCCCCCTCGCACGCTGGGGCGACGCGATGGCTTCCCACGCGAAGTGGGTGTTCGGCGCGTGGCTGATCGTGGTCGTCGCCCTCGGCGCGGCCGCGCCGTCGGTGTTCAGTTCACTCGCAGGCGCCGGCTGGCAGGCGAACGGGTCCGAATCGGTGCAGGTCCGCGAACTCGCGGAGCAGCATTTCGGCGGCAACGCGTCGTCGGCCGTCCAGGTGGTCGTGCACTCCGACACACTCCCGGTCACCGATCCGCAGGTGCAACAGGTGCTGACGGCCACCACCGACGTCCTGTCGGGCGACGAGCGGTTCGGCGACATCGTGCCGCCGCAGCCCGGCATGTCGATCAGCCCCGACGGCCACACCGGCATTCTCATCGCGGGTGCCGCAGCGAGCACCGACGACATGGTGACCGCTGTCGACGACGTCAAGGAGCAGCTCACCGGTCTCGCGACCGACGACGTCGAGGTGTACCCGACGGGTGCGTCGGCGCTGTGGAGCGACTTCAACAAGGCCAACCACGACGCGATGATCAAGGCCGAGATGATGTCGTGGCCCGTGACGCTGGGCATCATGGTGCTCGCGTTCGGCTCGCTCGTCGCGGCGGGCCTGCCGCTGCTGCTGACCCTCGCCGGTCTCGTCGCGTCCGCGGGCGGACTCGTGCTGCTCAACGAGATCACGCCGATCTCGGTGTGGGCCATGAACTTCGCGATGATGTTCGCGCTCGCGCTCGGCATCGACTACGCGCTGTTCCTCGTGTCGCGATTCCGTGACGCACTCGCGAAGGCGCCGACACCGCGCGCGGCCGTCGCCGAGACGATGGACACCGCGGGCAAGGCTGTCGTGCTGTCCGGGCTCACGGTGCTGGTGAGCCTGTCCGCCGTGCTGCTGGTGCCCGCTCCTGCGGTCCGCACGATGGCGGTCGGCATCATGCTCGCGGTCGTGTTCGTGCTCGCGGCGACGCTGACGCTGTTGCCCGCGGTGCTCGGCAAGCTGGGCCGCAAGGTCAACGCGGCGGCCCTGCCGTACGCGAAGCGTCAGCAGCATCGCTCGCCGAAGTTCGCGGCATGGGGCGAACTGATGCACAAGCATCCGTGGCCGTTCGCGATCGGCGCGCTCATCGTGCTCGTCGGCCTGTCGATCCCGGTGTTCGGACTGAAGGTCGCGATGCCGTCGATCTCGGTGGTGCCCGAGGACGCGCCGGTGCGCCAGGGCTACGAACTGGTGCAGCAGCAGATGGGCGAGGGCGCGCCCGGCATGCTGCAGATCGTCGCCGACTCCGGCGACGCGCAGGCCACCGCCGACGCCGCCGCGTCGGTGGACGGTGTCGCGATGGTGACGCCGCCGATGCCCGCTCAGGACGGGTCCGGGTACACGATGCTGCAGGCCGTGCCGGACGTCGACCCGTCAGATCCCGCGATGGCGTCGATCCTGGGTGACCTGCGTTCCGAGCTACCCGAGTCGGCACTGGTCGGCGGCGCGCCCGCCGAGAATCTCGACCTGCAACAGGCACTGAACGACTACCTGCCGCTCGTGATCGGGGTGATCCTCGTGCTCGGCTTCGTCCTGTTGCTGGTCGCGCTGCAGGCACCGCTGATCGCCCTGATCGGCACGGTGGTGAGCCTGTTGTCGACGGGCGCGGCGTTCGGCGTGGCGAAGCTGATCTTCCAGGACGGCCACGGCGCGGGACTGCTCGGCTTCGAACCGCAGGGCTTCCTCGACGGCTGGGGGCCGGTGTTCTTCTTCGCCATGATCTTTGCGATCGCGATGGACTACACGGTGTTCCTGCTGTCTACGGCCAAGGAGCACTACGAGAAGTCCGGCGACCCCAAGATCGCGCACGTCGACGGCCTCGCCCACTCGGGCCGGGTGATCGCGGCCGCCGCGGCGGTGATGGTGGCGGTGTTCTTCACGTTCGCGCTGTCCGAGCCGCTGCCGCCGAAGGAGATGGGCATCATCCTCGGTGTCGCGGTGCTGCTCGACGCGCTGCTGGTGCGTCTCGTGCTGCTGCCCGTCGTGCTCCGGCTGACCGGCCGCGCCGCGTGGTGGTCGCCGAGTTGGCTGCGCAAGGTGCTGCCGAATATCAGCTTCTCGCACGGATGACCCGCGATTCGCGAGCCTGACCAGCGGGTATGGGTGGGCGACGACACCCGCTCACCCATACCCGCTGGGGTATGATGGAGTCACGCACTTCACGAAAGGGAACCACCATGGTCGGCAACGAAGAAGCGATCGCTCAGGTGCTCAACCGGCTCCGCCGCGCACAGGGCCAGCTGGGTGGCGTCATCACGATGATCGAAGAGGGCCGCGACTGCAAGGACGTCGTGACGCAGCTCGCCGCCGTGTCCAGCGCGCTCGACCGCGCCGGCTTCAAGATCGTCGCCACCGGCCTGCGCGAATGCCTCACCGACGAGTCGAAGGAGTCCACCGACCCGATGACCGTCGAGCAGCTCGAGAAGCTGTTCCTCGCCCTGGCCTGAACCCGGTCCCCGAAACCCGCCACCACAATCGACACCGTACGGAGCTGACACCGATGACCGCACGCACCCGCCTCCCCCGCCACGACGGCTGGACCATCGAACGCGTCGTGCCGCTCCTCGGCGGCTCCGTCGTGCTCGGCAGCCTCGCGCTCGGCCGCGGGCTGTCGCCCAGGTGGCGTGGCCTCACGGCCTTCGCGGGCGGGAACCTCGTGATGTACGCGGCGGTCGGCTGGTGCCCGATGTCGCTGCTGTTGCAGAAGCTCGGCGTCACCCGTCTCGCCGACACGAACCGAGAACACCGAACACCCGCTGCGGAAGGAAGGACGCCATGACCCTCGCGCTGTCCACGCGCCTCGACGACGGCTTCGACGACGCGCTCGAACGCACCCGGGAAGCCTTGAAGCAGCAGGGCTTCGGCGTGCTGACCGAGATCGACATGGCCGCGACACTCGACGCCAAGATCGGTGTCGAGATGGAACGGTACGTCATCCTCGGCGCATGCAATCCGCCGCTCGCACATCGCGCGGTCGAGGCCGACCGGCAGATCGGCCTGCTGCTTCCGTGCAATGTGGTGGTACGCGAAAACCGCGACGGCGCAGGCGTCGTGGTCGAGGCGATGAACCCCGACGTGATGGTGACCGTCACCGGCAACGACGAGCTCGTGCCGGTCGCGGCGGAGGCAGCCGAGAAGCTGCGCGCCGCGATCGACGCCCTCGGCTAGCGGTCACATACCCGCAGGCGGGTGTCCCAGGCTGAACTGGGCGCCCATCGGGTCGGCCACGGCGGCGAGCGTGCCCCACGGGGTGTCCTCGCCGCCCATCAGCACCGAACCGCCCAGCTGCTCCACCTGTTTCACGGTAGCGGCCACGTCGTCGACCATCACGTAGACCTGCCAGAACGACGGGATCTCCGGAGGGTGCAGGCTCGCGGCATCCATGATGCCCGAGTATGCGTTCTCGCCGACGAATACTTGTCCGTAACGGTCCGGGCCGATCGCGTCCGGGTCGCCACCCGTGCCTACTTCCTCGAAGCGCGCGCCGATCACCTTCTCGTAGAACTCGCGCGACTTCTCGTAGTCCTTGCTGTGACTTTCGAACCAGTACGGTGTGCCGTGCTCACCCCACGCGCCGAAGCCCTTGTGCTGATTCGCTTTCCAGAAACCGATGACCGCACCCGCCGTATCCACGGCGACCATCATCGTGCCTTCCTCACCGACGTCCATCGGCGGAACCATGACGGTGCCGCCCGCGTCCTCGACGGCCGTGACCGTGGCGGCCGGATCGTCGGTGCGCAGATACACCGACCACACGTCGGACGGCCCTTCCGCGCCCTCCATGGTCGGCATCAGCCCCGCGACGCGTTTTCCGCCGCGCGTGAAGTTCTGGTAGCCGCCCATCTCTTCGATCGGCGGCGTCTCGACGTCCCATCCGAAGATCGCGCCGTAGAAGTCGACGGCGCGTGCGGGATCCCTGCTCATCAGGTCGAACCACACCGGCGCACCCACCGGTGCCGAATACTCGCTCATGTCCTGACCTCTCGTCCGTGTCGGTTTGTCCTCGGCTCTCTGCTATCCGTATCGACCGCCTCCTCCCCGAAAACTCATCGCGATATCGCCGTCCGCCTCAATGCGCCGCGCCGGCCGGTGACGGCGTCGGCCGCAGGATCGCGCCGCACACGAGCGCGCCGACGAGAAATATGGCGGCGCAGTACCAGAACGGCGCGTGATAGCTCGCGAGCTGCGCACCGAGCACGAAGTCCGGACGCGTCACGGGATTCGCGGCGTCGGCGGCGTGCGCCGCGGTGTAGTTCGCGGCGGCGGTCGCCGAGACGGTGCTGAGCAGCGACACTCCGATCGAACCACCCACCTGCTGCGCCGTGTTCAGGGTCGCCGACGCGACACCCGCATCGTGCGGGTCGACACCGAGTGTCGCATTGGTCATGACGCCGGAGAAGATCATGCCGATGCCCGCGCCGAGCAGGACGAGCTTCGGCAGGATCCCCGAGAAGTACGCGGTGTGCGCCTCGAGCGTCGTCAACCAGGCCATCGCACCGGACGCGAGAAGCATCCCGGGCGCGACGAGGAATCGCGGCCCGATCCGGGTGACGACGCGCGGCATCACGATCGTCGCGAAGAACGCGATCGTCACCGGCATCGGCAGGAACGCGAGGCCCGTGCGCACGGCGGAGAAGCCGAGGGTGACCTGCATGTAGTAGGTGAGGAACAGGAACACGCCGAACATGCCGACCGCCGCGACGAGCATCGACAGCACCGAGCCGCCCCGGCCCCGGTCGAGCACGACCCGCGGGGGCAACAGCGGATAGCGCGTCCGCACTTCGACGACGGCGAATGCGACGAGCAGCACGAGGCCTCCGACGAGGCACCCGATCGTCACGAACGCACTCCACCCGACGCGCTCGGCGCTCGCGAACCCGTAGACCACCGCGAACAGGCCCACCGACACGAGGACACCACCGAGCCAATCCACGGGGTCCGCGTCGGCGGGCTTCGAGTTGCGCATCAACACCATCGCCGACGCGGCCGCGACGGCCGCGAAGATGCAGTTGACGTACAGGCACCACCGCCAGTCGAGGTATTCGGTGAGCACGCCGCCGAGCAGCAGACCGATCGCGCCGCCCGCACCCGCGATGGCACCGAACACACCGAACGCCTTCGCGCGAGCATTCGAGCCGGCGAACGTGACGGTGAGGATCGACAGCGCGGCCGGGGCCAGTAGCGCGCCGAACACACCTTGCGCCGCGCGGGCCGCGACGAGGATGCCGAAAGTGGGCGCGAGCCCACCGACCGCGGACGCGAGCGCGAAGCCCGCGAGGCCGGTGACGAAGGTGCGTTTGCGGCCCAGGTGGTCGTTGATGCGGCCGCCGACGAGCAGCAGGCCACCGAAGGCGAGCGAGTACGCGGTGACGATCCACTGCCGTTCGTTGTCGCCGAAGCCCACCTCACGCTGCGCCGACGGCAGCGCGATGTTCACGATCGTCGCGTCGAGCACCACCATGAGCTGCGCGATGCCGACGGTCGCGAGAATCAGCCACGCATGGGCGGGGAGGTCGGATCCGGTGCGTTCGGACCCGGTCGCGGTGGCGGACATGCGGCACCTCGATCCTGTGACGACGCGGTGGGAAGTCAGCTACTCGGGACACGCACCTGCATCACGCTACTCGGACCCACGTGCCGTGACCAGCAGAAACGGTGGTCCGTACGGAACCCGGGAAAATCGGACGCGCGAGCGGCACCGGGCTCCTAGGGTCGAGGGGCATGAGCCCCGACCCGTCCGTGAGCGGCGGCACGTCCGCGGGAGCGATGACCGCCGACGACATCCGCCGCGCCTATCTCGACTTCTTCGTCGCCCGGGGCCATCACGTCATTCCGTGGGCGCCACTGGTCCCGCGCGACGACCCGACGACGCTGTTCAACGGCTCGGGCATGCAGCAACTCGTGCCGAACCTGCTCGGCGAGCCGCACCCCGACGGCACGCGGCTCACCGACAGCCAGCCGTGCCTGCGCGCACAGGACATCGACGAGGTGGGCGACAACCGGCACACCACGTTCTTCGAGATGCTCGGCAACTGGAGCCTCGGCGACTACTTCAAAAGCGAACAGATCCCGTGGTTCTGGGAGTTCCTCACCGACGTCGTCGGCCTCGATCCCGCGCGCATCTACGTCAGCTGCTATTCCGGCAATCCGGAATTCGGCATCCCGAAGGACACCGAGTCCGCCGACATCTGGACAGGTTTGTTCGACGCTGCGGGCCTCGACGCGGAGCGCGTCGACCTCGGTACCGCCGCGCGCGGAGCCGAACTCGGCACGGGCGGCGCGCGCATCGCCTTCTACGGCGCGAAGAACTGGTGGTGCCGCATGGGCAGCGCTGAGGCGATGCCGGTCGGCGAACCGGGCGGGCCCGACACCGAGGTGTTCTACCTGTATCCCGAAGTGGCGCACGACCCGGCCTACGGCGCGCACTGCCACCACAACTGCGACTGCGGACGGTTCATCGAACTGGGCAACAGTGTGTTCACCGAGTTCCGCCGGGTTGCGGGACCGGACGGCGAGCCCGCGGGATTCGCGCCGCTGCCCCGCCGCAATGTCGACTACGGCGGCGGGCTCGAACGCATCGCCGCCGCCGCACTGGACACGCCGGACGTGTTCGAGGTGTCGCTGCTGCGCCCCGTGGTCGCGAAGCTCGAAGAGCTGTCGGGCAGCGCCTACAGCACGGGCGAGACGCACGCACTGCGCGTGATCGCCGATCACCTGCGTGGCGCGACATTTCTTGCCGTCGAAGGTGTTCGGCCGAGCAACAAGGAACAGGGATACGTGATGCGCAGGCTCGTGCGGCGTGCGATCCGGTACGCCTACGAGCTCGGGCTCACCGACGCCTTCCTGGAAGAACTCGTGCCGGTCGTCGCGGACGTGTACCACGACAGCTATCCCGTGGTGGCCGCCCGTCGCGACGACGCGATCGCGGCACTCGTGAAGGAGGAGCGCAGCTTCCGCCGCACCCTCACTCGCGGCATCGGCGTCCTGCACACGCTCGCGCAGCGCGGCGGCACGCTCACCGGACACGAGCTGTTCACGCTGCACGACACCTACGGCTTCCCCGTCGAGCTGAGTCTCGAGGAGGCCGGCCGGCACGACGTCACGGTCGCACCGGGTTGGCGCGGCGAGTTCGACGCCGATATGGCCGAACAGCGGGCCCGCTCACGGGCGGCGGCGGCGAAGAAGTAACCACCCCTTGTGAGCACTTTGCGAGTCCCTGCACGCTGTTGAGTCTGGGTTGATGTGAGACACGAGATGTCTACCCAGATG
>NZ_JAASAE010000027.1 GCF_012726205.1 Rhodococcus sp. HNM0569
GGGTCGAAGTGCTCGGCGAGCGAGGCGCGACAGTACGCACCGAGCGGCACCGTCAGGTCACCACGCTGCCACGACGACGTCGCCCGGTGGTACGGGCCCGCGACGACCGCGGTGATGTACGTCGAGATCGGCAGCGTCGGCTCGAACACGGCCCGCGACGCGTGCTGCGCGTCGGGGCGCTGGTTCGACAGCACCGTCCACCCGTCGGGCACCCGGACGTCGAACACGAACGGCGCCTTGAGGTCCGGTTGCTCGAAGCACGCGAAGACGCGCCGCGCGTCGGCGGGCTCGTACTGCGTGTACAGGTAGGTGTTGCCGTCCGCGGGGTCGACGAAGCGGTGCAGCCCCTCCCCTGTTCGGCTGTAGAGCCCGACGGCGTCGACGGTGACGCCGTTGACTCGCGTGAGTCCCGTGAGGCGGATCCGTGCGCCGTCGTACTCGACCGGGACCGGGTTGCCGTTGACGGTCACCCCCACGACTTCCGCGCCGAGGAAGTCGAGCCACGTCTCGTCCGCCGACGCACCGAATTCGACGGTCGTGCGGGTGGTGAACGTGTCAACGGCGGGATCGATCGCGTCGCGCAGGTCCAGTTCGACGCGGTATCCGAGTACGTCGATCGCTGCGGCGCGACGGACTGTTTCGGCACGGGTCAGGTTCGCGGTCGTCACGGTCTCCGATACTGCCACCACGTAACACGACCGACACGAACGTGAGATAGAAGTTGTTTCCCGAATCGGCGTCGTGCGGCGCCGCGGACACCGTCATGGCGCACGAGCACCGGAGGAGCCGATGAAGTTCACGCCCGCCGACCAGGAGAAACTACTCCTGTCGGTCGCCGGCATGGTGGCGCGCGACCGATTGGCGCGCGGAATCCTGCTCAACCATCCCGAAGCGGTCGCGCTGCTGAGCACGTGGGTGATCGAGAGTGCCCGGGAGGGCAAGCGGGTCGCCGACCTGATGACCGAGGGCCGCGAGGTGTTACGGCGCGAGCAGGTGATGCCGGGTGTCGCCGAGATGATCCACGACGTCCAGGTCGAGGCCACGTTCCCGGACGGGCGCAAGCTCGTCACTCTCCACGACCCGATCTCCTCCCACCCGGCCGCCTCCGGCCCGATCTCCTAGGAGCCGCGATGTCCGCCCGCACCACCGGACCGGGTGCCGTCCGCACCGCCGACGGCACCGTCGTCCTCAACGGCGACCGCTCGCCGGCCGAAAGGCTCACGCTCGTGATCGAGAACACCGGCGACCGTCCCGTCCAGATCGGCTCGCACCTGCACCTGCCCGACGCGAATCCGGCGCTCGCCTTCGACCGGGCCGCGGCGCACGGATTCCGGCTCGACGTTCCGTCCGGCACCTCCGAGCGGTTCGAACCGGGCGCGTCACGCGAGGTCGCGGCGGTCGCGCTGCGCGGTCGCCGCGT
The DNA here is from genome assembly GCF_012726205.1 of Rhodococcus sp. HNM0569. Lineage (GTDB taxonomy): Bacteria > Actinomycetota > Actinomycetes > Mycobacteriales > Mycobacteriaceae > Rhodococcus_F. Next base: position 1,421 of record NZ_JAASAE010000027.1, read on the forward strand.
CGTCCCCGGCATCCAGGTCGAGTCGAGCAGCGGTGTCCGCGAGAGGGGCGAGCTCGATGGTTGAGATCTCACGCGCGAAGTACGCCGCGCTGTACGGCCCGACGACGGGCGATCAGGTGCGACTCGGCGACACCGACCTGTGGATCGAGGTCGAACGCGATCTCACGGTCGGCGGCGAGGAAGCGGTGTTCGGAGGTGGCAAGTCGATCCGCGAATCGATGGCGCAGGGCACCACCACACGCGCGGAGGGCGCGCCGGACACCGTGATCACGAACGCGCTCGTCCTCGACTGGTGGGGAGTGGTGAAGGCCGACGTCGGGATCCTCGACGGCCGCATCGTCGCACTCGGCCGCGCGGGCAATCCCGACATCGCCGACGGCGTGCACCCCGATCTGTGCATCGGCCCCTCCACCGACGTCGTGTCCGGCGAAGGCAAGATCCTCACGGCGGGCGGCATCGACCTGCACGTGCACTTCCTGTCCCCGTCGCAGATCCACGAAGCGCTCGCGACCGGCCTGACCACCCTCGCGGGCGGCGGCACCGGGCCGAGTGAAGGCAGCAAGGCCACCACCGTCACCCCGGGCGCGTGGCATCTGACGAACATGCATCGCGCGCTCGACGCGTACCCGATGAACTTCCTGCTGCTCGGCAAGGGCAACACGGTCTCGGCGGCGGGGCTCGCGGAGCAGGCGCTCGCGGGCGCGGGCGGCTACAAGGTGCACGAGGACTGGGGGTCGACGCCCGCCGCGATCGACGCCGCATTGCGCGCGGCCGACGACTGGGGCCTGCAGGTCGCGCTGCACTCCGACAGCCTCAACGAGGCCGGCTACGTCGATTCGACACTCCGCGCGATCGGCGACCGCTCGATCCACGCGTTCCACGCCGAGGGTGCGGGTGGCGGGCACGCGCCCGACATCATGACCGTCGCCGGGCGCGCCAATGTGATTCCGGGATCGACGAATCCGACTCTGCCGCACACCGTCAACACGGTCGCCGAGCATCTCGACATGCTGATGGTGTGCCACCACCTCAACCCGAACGTCCCGGAGGATCTCGCCTTCGCCGAGTCCCGTATCCGCGCCACGACCATCGCGGCCGAGGACGTGCTGCACGACATGGGCGCGATGTCGATCACGTCGTCGGACGCGCAGGCGATGGGGCGCATCGGCGAGGTGATCACCCGCACCTGGCAGGTCGCGCACGTCATGAAGCACCGACGCGGCACGCTCGGCGACTCGTTGCCCGCGGACAACGAACGCGCCCGCCGATATGTCGCGAAGTACACGATCAACCCGGCGATCGCGCACGGTCTCGACCGTGAGATCGGGTCGGTCGAGGTGGGCAAGCTCGCCGATCTCGCACTGTGGGATCCGGCCTTCTTCGGCGTGCGCCCGTCCGTCGTCTTCAAGGGCGGCGCACTCGCGTGGGGTGGGCTGGGCGACCCGAACGCCTCTATACCGACCCCGCAACCGGTGCTGATGCGCCCGTCCTTCGGCGACACGATCGGCGCGCACCTCTCGATGTCGTTCGTCTCGCCCGCCGCTGTCGACGACGGCCTCGCGCAGCGGCTCGGCCTCACTCGCACGCTCGCAGCGGTCACCGACACCCGCGCGATCGGCAAAGCCCAGATGGTCAACAACGACGCACTGCCTCGCATCGACATCGATCCCGAGACGTTCACGATCCGCGTGGACGGCGACGTGATCGAGCCCGCTCCGGCCACCGAACTGCCGCTCGCGCAGCTGTACTCGATGTTCTGAGCCGCAGTGACCGATCCACAGCTCGTACTCGCGATGCTCGCCGACGCGCGCCTGCCGACGGGCGGACACGCGCACTCCGCGGGCCTCGAACCCGCCATCCTCGCGGGCCTGTCGGGCGACGGTCGCCGGCTGCACGAGATCCCCGCACTCGCGCGCACCCGGCTGCGCACGATCACCGCGACCGAGGCCGGTGCAGCGGTCGCGGCCCGGCGGCTCTGGCTGCGCGGCCGACGGGACCTGTCTCCCGTCGAGACGGCATGGTGCGCTCGCACTCCGAGCGCCGCGATGCGGGACACCGCTCGACTGCTCGGCCGCGGTTACCTGCGGCTCGCGCGCGGCCTGTGGCCCGATGCCTTCGCCGAGTTCGTCCACGAACGGCCGGTGCGGCCGCTCGTCCTGGGCGTCGTGGGCGCGGTCGCGGGACTCGATGCGCGGCAGGTTGCCCTGCTCGTCGGCTACGACGACGTCCAGACGATCGCGTCTGCCGCACTCAAGCTCGTCCCGCTCGACCCTGTGCACGCGATGCGCTGGGTCCTCGATCTACAGCCGGACATCACCGCGATGGCCGACGGCGTTGCGAGCATCGCCGCGCCCGAGGACATTCCGGCATCCGGCGCCCCCGTCCTCGACGAACACGCCGAGGCACACGCTCGAACGACCAGGAGACTGTTCCATGCCTGACACACCCCGCACTCGCTCGTTCCGCCTCGGCGTCGCCGGCCCGGTGGGCACCGGAAAGAGTTCGCTCATCGCACTGTTGTGCCGCGAGCTGTCGCACGAGATGTCGATGGGCGTGATCACCAACGACATCTACACCGACGAGGACGCGCAGTTCCTCCGCTCGGCTGGTGTGCTCGACGTCGACCGGATCCGTGCCGTCGAGACCGGCGCGTGCCCGCACACCGCGATCCGCGACGACGTCACTCCGAACCTGATGGCCGTCGAAGACCTCGAACGCGATTTCGCGCCGCTCGACCTCGTGCTCGTCGAGTCCGGCGGCGACAATCTCACGGCGACGTTCTCCCCTGCCCTCGTCGACGCGCAGATCTTCGTACTCGACGTCGCGGGTGGCGGCGATGTCGCACGCAAGGGCGGGCCCGGCATCGCCCGTGCGGATCTGCTGATCGTCAACAAGACCGATCTCGCGCCGCACGTCGAGGTGGACGTCGCCCGCATGCTGACCGACGCGACCGCGGCACGCGAGGGTGGACCGGTTCTCGGCCTGTCGAAACACGACCGGGCGTCGATCGACGGGCTCGTCGAGTGGGTGCGGGCGATGACAGCCGCGGTGCTCGCAGGCGGGCACACCCCGGTCGATCCAGGCCCGATGGCGCCGCATTCGCACATCGGCGAGGACGGCACGGTGCTGACCCACGTCCACACACACGAGCGCGAGCACGGCCATTCGCACGCTCACTGACAGCACCGTCGTCCACCTCGATTCCGACGGCCGTGTCCGGCTCCGGACCGGTGCGCTGGCGCCACGGATTCTGCCCGCCGAGGACGGCGTGGTCCGCGTCGCACTCGTCGCCGCGCAGGCGCTGCTCCTCGCGGGCGACGAGGTGCGTCTCGATGTGCGTGTCGGCGCGGGGCGGTCACTCGAGATCGTCGAGACATCGGGCACCGTCGCGTACGACATGCGCGGCGGCCGCGCGTCGTGGAATGTCGACGTGACGATCGACGCCGACGGCTCACTCTTGTGGGACGGGCTGCCGTTCGTCGTCGCGTCCGGCTCGGACGTGGCACGGCACACGACGACGAGATTGGCGGCGGGAGCGACGTGCACGCTGCGGGAGACCTTCGTGTCGGGCCGCACCGCCGAGGACGGCGGCTGCATGGTCGCGACCACACACGCGTACCTGGACTGCACTCCCCTGCTCGTCGAGCAACTCACGCTGGATCCGCAGTCGCGTCGCGACCCGGCGTTGCTGGGCGGTGCCCGGTGCCTCGATCAGGTTACGACCCTCGGGCACCGGCTCACCGATCCCGGCGCGCTGCAACTCGAGGGGGTCGGAAGCGTCTACCGCAGGATGGGCGCCGACGCGCACACCACACGCGTCGCTCTTCGCGATCTGCTGTAGATCGCATGAGCCCCGGGAGGGCCGCCGATCTCGCGACCCTTACTCGGTGTCGAACGTGGCCCCGGCGTTCGTTGCGACTCGTTCGTCGCCGACCGACCAAGGGCCGACACTTCTTTTGGGGAGCGTCTGGTGAGACCTGGGACAAGGCTTGAGGTGGACCCCTATGGCGTACAGGGGCTGCCGAACATGCGGACGGGGCCACCGCTCACGTTGTCTCGCCTGCGCGAATCGGCCCCGCGGCGAGCGTTTCGGCTGCATGGAGGGCGTCGATGTCGCAGCCCCGAACCGCAGTCACCACCTGTGTGTTTCCTTCCGAACTGCTCGCCGTGCCCGAGAATACTGCGTCCATGGCGGCGCCTACGCCCGCTTTCAGCCACCACAGTGCCAGGAACCGAGCGGTCGGGTAGGTGCCGTTGTCGGTACGGATGAGCCGCAGACCTGAGAGCTGCTTTCCGATGGTCGCATGGGTGCGTCCCTGGTAAACGACACGGTGTATGAACGATGCTGCGGCATACACCGCCACGGGAAGAACGAAAGCGGCGGCGAACGCCGCCAACGGACCGAGAATCCTCCCGGTCGAATCCAGCGCCGCCATGGCGGCGACTGCGGGGGCCAGGTGCAAGGCGATGTCGACGACGGCGGCGACCAATCTGCGCAATGCCTTCGGCGACGGATACTGCTGTTCGACTGGCGATGTCACTGCTTCTCCTCCCGAATCGGGTACGGCTACTCGTTGAGTCCTGCTATCCCACGAAGGCGATGTTCCGCCAGGGCGAGGACGGGTCGGAGGTGAGGATGCGGTGGGCCTGAAAAGTGCTTTCGTAGAAGGGACCTGCGCTGTCGTCGTCGAATCGCAGGATGCGACCGAGGATGTAGCCGGCGGAGAAGTGCTCCCAGCTGACGTACGTGCGCTGCGCGCGCAAAGCTGCCGCACACAGGATGTTCTCCGCTTCCTCCCGAGTGCAGTACTCGGCGCCGAACCCCCAGTTGGCCATCGACGCGGCCCGCCCGTAGTCGTACGCACGGACCGAGGTGACGAATCCTTCCGGTGGAAGGAGACCGTCGGCCCGCATGCGCGATTCGTAGCGGGAGATGCGTTGTGCACGGGCCTTGAATCCCTCGATCGACTCCTCGGCGAACGCGTTGGCATGACAGGCGCGTTCGATCGCGGCGAGCCACTCGGCTGTGGTGATCGTCGCGAGTCCGGTCTCGGTGGCGATGCGGGTTCGTACTTCGAGAACGTTCTCGCCGTCGTGCCCGATGTTGCGTCCTGCCAGCAACGTGTGCGTTGCCTCCGCCCACGACGCGTTGCCGGTAACCGACCAGAGGTCTTTCAGCATTCGCCTCTCGTTACCGACGGAACCGCCCGTGCCGAGTCTGTTCCAGTGCGAGGCATTGAGAACAGCAAGATGCCCGCCGACCGCGAACCCGCGGGCCAGCGGGCCGTGGAACACGCCCGTCGCATCTGTCACCAGCATCGGGGTCGGACCGCTCGGCCCGGGCAGCAACTTCCGTCGAGGCTCTGCCTCACCTGCGGTCTCGGTCATCGTCGGCCCACTCCTCACGTATCGGTCCGGTACTTCCCGTGAGTTGGAGTCGCACGAGTGCCCAAAGGTTCCCGGGTCGTTCTACCGAGCCTGAACCGAATCGGGTCACGGCTGCGGGCCCTTCAGCGGTGCTGAGCGAGCCGGCTACCGACCCCGCCACAGCTCCGAGTCGACCACTTGCTCCACCGCGGCGCCACGGCGCCGTCGGCACCGACGGGTGTACGTGATCGCATCGACGCCCTCGACTCGCGACGACGGGTGCCCTCGCCCCGAGGCGCGCGAAGTAAATGCACCCGGTGCTCGGCGTGCGCCGACGGGCACGCCCTGAGACGGCGGCAACCCCGTAACGACGACAACCCCGGCGAAGTACTCGCCGGGGTTGTCGGGACGTCGGGCTGACAGGATTTGAACCTGCGACCACCTGACCCCCAGTCAGGTGCGCTACCAAGCTGCGCCACAGCCCGTCCACGCCCGCTTGCGGGCGCTCGATGAGATTACATCAGTGGCGACATCGAACGCTAATCGGCTGGTCAGCGATTCGACGCAGCGACCGAGGTGAATCTCGGGCGGTCAGCGCTTGCGTCGATCGCGCTTCTCGCGCACGCGTACCGAGATCCGCACCGGACTGCCGTCGAAGCCGAACTCCTCACGCAGCCGGCGCTCGAGGAAGCGCCGGTACCCGGCCTCGAGGAAACCGGTCGTGAAGAGAACGAATGTCGGCGGCCGCGTCCCGGCCTGCGTCGCGAACAGGATCCGGGGCAGCCGTCCCCCGCGCATCGGCGGTGGGGTGGCCGCGACGACCTCCTTGAGCCACGTGTTGAGACGGCCCGTCGAGATGCGTTTGTCCCACGACTCGAGCGCGGTGTCGAGCGCGGGCACGAGCTTCTGGACGGCGCGCCCGGTGTGCGCGGAGATGTTGACACGCTGCGCCCACGGCACGCGTTCGAGGTCGCGGTCGATCTCCCGCTCGAGCTGGTACCGACGGTCCTCGTCGACGAGATCCCACTTGTTGAACGCGAGCACGAGCGCGCGGCCCGCGTCGGCGACCATGCTGAGCACCCGCAGGTCCTGCTCGGTGATCGGTTCCGAGGCATCGATCAGCAGGATCGCGACCTCGGCCGCCTCGAGTGCGCCACGGGTACGCAGCGACGCGTAGAACTCGGCGCCGCTGGCGTGGCTCACCTTGCGGCGCAGACCTGCCGTGTCGACGAAACGCCACGGCCGCCCGCCGAGTTCGACGATCGAGTCCACCGGGTCGACGGTCGTGCCCGCGACATTGTGGACGACCGAGCGTTCGTCGCCCGCGAGCTTGTTGAGCAGGCTCGACTTGCCGACGTTCGGCTTTCCCACGAGCGCGACGCGACGCGGGCCGGCCGCCGCAGTCCCCTCGCGCGGCGCTTCGGGCAATGCCTCGAGCACCTTGTCGAGAAGATCGCCGGTGCCGCGTCCGTGCACGGCGCTGACGGGGTACGGCTCGCCGAGACCCAGCGACCACAGCGACGCCGCTTCGGCCTCGCCGCGCTCGTCGTCCACCTTGTTGGCCGCCAACAGAACCGGAGCCTTCGATCGCCGCAGGACGCGGGCCACGGCCTCGTCGGTCGCGGTCGCGCCGACGACTGCGTCGACCACGACGAGGATCGCGTCGGCCGTCTGCATCGCGTGTTCGGCCTGCCTGGCGACCGACTGCTGCAGCCCCTTCGCGTCGGGCTCCCAGCCTCCGGTGTCCTGCACCATGAACCGGCGCCCGTTCCAGTTGCCCTCGTAGGACACCCGGTCGCGGGTGACTCCGGGGACGTCCTGCACTACAGCCTCGCGGCGGCCGATGATGCGGTTCACGAGCGTCGACTTGCCGACGTTGGGTCGACCGACGACGGCGAGCGTCGGCAACGCGACTGCGCCCTCGTCGCCCGATTCGTCGTCGAATTCTCCGATCTCCCAGTCTGTTTCGTCGCTCCAGGTGCCGTCCGCGAACTGAGCGCCGCCGTCGAGGTCACCCGTCGCCGTCCGGTCGTCGGTCACTGCACTTCTCCCGTCCGGTCGCACACGAGCCGCACGAGCGTCGCGACGACGTCGTCGATGCCCATGTCGCTCGTGTCGACCACGTCTGCTTCGTCGGCGGCGCGCAACGGCGATACCGTCCTGGTCGAATCGAGGTGGTCGCGCCGTTCGACGTCGGCCAGCACCGCATCGAAGTCGTCGCCGCGGCCCTCCGCGATGTTCTGCGCGTTGCGCCTCTCGGCGCGCGCACGCGCCGACGCCGTGAGATACACCTTGACGTCGGCATCGGGCAGCACGACCGTGCCGATGTCGCGTCCTTCGACGACGATGTGCGGCGTGTCGGCGGCGATCGCACGCTGTCGCGCGACGAGTACCTCGCGCACCTGGGCCACCGCGGACACGGCCGACACGGCGCGCGTCACCGCCGCGCCGCGGATCTCGTCGGAGACGTCCTCGCCGTCGAGTTCGATCTGCTCGGCCGCGGGGTCGGTGCCGACCGACCACGCCAGCGCCGCGACCGCGCCTGCGACGGCCACCGCGTCCGCGAGGTCGACACCCTTGCGGAGGACGCCGAGTGTCGCGATCCGGTACATCGCGCCGGTGTCGAGATAGCGCGCGTCCAGGCTCGTCGCGAGCCGCTTGGAGACGGTCGACTTACCGGTGCCCGAAGGCCCGTCCATCGCGACGGTCAGTGCGCGCAGGTCCGCGCTCACAGGCCCACTCCTTCGTACAGCCCGCCGACCTCGCCGCGGCCGAGGACGCGGAGCGTGCCGGGGCGCTGGTCACCGAGCGCGACCGGCCCGATGTCGGTGCGCACGAGGCGCACGACCGGATACCCGACAGCGTCGAACAGTCGGCGCACGATGTGCTTGCGCCCTTCGTGCAGCGTGACCCGCACGAGCGACTTGCCCTCGTTGACGTCGAGCAAGGTGAACCGGTCCACCTTCGCGGGCCCGTCCTCGAGTTCGACACCTTCGCGGAGAGTCTTGCTCACACCCTTCTGCAGCTGCCCCGACACGGTCGCGAGGTACGTCTTCGCGACCTCGAAGGACGGATGCATCAGGCGGTGCGCGAGGTCGCCGTCATTGGTGAGCAGTAGCAGTCCTTCGGTGTCGGCGTCGAGCCTGCCGACGTGGAACAGCCGCTGCCCCGCGGCGACGCGTTCGGACACGATGTCGCCGACGCACGGACGCCCGAGATCATCCGACATGGTGGACTGCCAGCCACGCGGCTTGTTGAGCGCGAGGTGCACGAGATCCTTCTGCACGACGACGCGCACGCCGTCGACGCGGATGACGGCGTTCTCGGGATCGACACGCAGGCCCTGCTCGGCGACGATCCGACCGTCGACCTCGACGCGGCCCGCATCGATCATCTCCTCGGCCGCGCGGCGAGACGCGACGCCTGCCTGCGCGAGCACTTTCTGCAGCCGAACGCCCTCGCCCTGGGCATGACCGCCGACGGGACGCGACGGTCCGTGTTGGTGCCGTGCGGGCTTGGCATTGCTGATGGTGGGCGCAGCCTGCGGCGCGCGCGTGGGCTTGGGCGACTTGGCCTTGCCCTTCTTGTTCTTGGCCGCGCCGTTCTGGGCGCCCGCGTTCCTGGTTGCAGAGTTCCTGTTCGGGGCGTTCCGGCCTACCGTGCTCTTGCCGGCGCCGCGGCCGGGCTGACCTGCGGTGGGGGCGCCGCGGCGACCGTCCGCGGTACGCGACGAGCCCGCGCGTGCGTCGGAAGCCCGACGCGGGCGCTGTGAGTTCTTTCGTTCCGGTGTGCCATCTCGGCGAGCGGGTTTGTTCATTTTTCCTGTCAGTCTTCGGTGTCGATCCCCGGACCGGGATCGGCGCCGGGGTTCTTTTCCAGTGTGTCAGACCGGTATCGGCCTTGACGTCGAAGCATCCGCGGGTCCGTGTCGAGGCTGTCGTGGAGATCGTCGATGACGTCGACGTCGGGCAGCAACGGCGCGAGCTCGGGAAGTTCGGCGAGCGACGCGAGACCGAGTCGTTCCAGGAACAACTCCGTCGTCACGTACTGGGTGGCATTCGTCTCCGGATCCGCGGCCGCCTCTGCGATGAGGCCGCGCGCGAGGAGAGTGCGCACGACCCCGTCGACGTTGACGCCGCGGACCGCGCTCACCCGTGCCCTCGTGACCGGCTGCCGGTAGGCGATGACCGCGAGAGTTTCCAGTGCAGCGCGGGTGAGCTTGGAACGCGCGCCGTCGAGGAGCAATCGCTCGACGTACGGTGCGTGTTCGGTGCGCGTGTAGAACCGCCACCCGTCACCAGCGTACCGGAGGTCGATACCGCTCCCCGACTCCGTGAGGTCGGCCGACATCCGGCGCAGCATCGCGTCGATGCGGTCCTCGGCGGTCGCGGTGGCATCCGCGAGTTGACGCACCGGCGCGGGCGAGTCGACGACGAGCAACAGCGACTCGAGCACCGACTGCAGTTCGCGGTCGGTGAGCTCGGCGTCGGGAATCTCGGCGTCCTCGAGTTCGCTGCCGAGGCCGCTCTCGAGTTCGCTTGCCAGGCCGCTCTCGAAGCCGCCCTCGAGATGCTCGCCCATCCCGCTCTCCTTCTCCGTCATCCGTAGTCCTCTTCGGTGGCCGGAGCGTCGACGTCCGTGCCCGTCCACGACACCCGCAGCTCGGCGAGCGGCTCGGGCTGCTCGAAAGCGACGGCCTGCTCGCGATAGAGCTCGAGCAGCGCCAGGAACCGCGCGACGATGTGCACGGTCGATTCGCAGTCGGACACCAGATCGCCGAAACCGAGCCATTCGTGGGCCCCCATCCGGCGGAGCCGTTCGAGGACGAGGGCGGCCTGTTCGGGCACCGACACCGTCGGCACGTGGAGATGCCCGAGGCCCACGGTCGGTGGCGGCTTCGGTACCACGGCCGCCGCCGCGATCTCCGCGAAGCGCTGTGGGTCGACGCCCAGCAGCACCTCGGGCAGCAGCTGCGTGAACTGGTCCTCGAGAGCGACCGACCGCGGGTACCGGCGCAACGCCGCCGCCTCGAGCTCGCCGAACAGCTGCGCGACCTGCTTGTAGGCGCGGTATTGCAGCAGCCGAGCGAACAGCAGATCGCGCGCCTCGAGCAGGGCGAGATCCTCGGCATCGTCGACCTCTCCCGACGGCAGCAGTCGGGCGGCCTTCAAGTCGAGGAGAGTCGCGGCGACGACGAGGAACTCGGTGGTCTGGTCGAGGCCCATCTCGGCGCCCATGCGTTTGGTGTACGCGATGAACTCGTCGGTCACCTTGTGCAGCGCGATCTCGGTGACGTCGAGCTCCCGCTGGTTGATCAGCGTGAGCAGCAGATCGAACGGGCCCTCGAAGTTGCCGAGCGAGACCCGGAACCCTTCCGAAGCCGATTCGGCAACGCTGCCGGAAGCGTCGAGGCTCGCGTCCTGGCCGTCGGAGAACTCGGGAGACTCGGCCGGGGCGGGCAGTGTGGAGGGGGCGTCGGCCACCGACGCCTACCGCCCGGATCGGTGGATGACTTCGCGCGCGAGCGCCCGGTAGGCCCCCGCGCCGCCCGACTTGGGCGCCCACGTGGTGATGGGCTCGCCCGCGACACTCGTCTCCGGGAAACGGACCGTGCGGTTGATCACGGTGTCGTACACGAGGTCGCCGAAGACCTCGACGACGCGCGACATGACTTCGCGCGCGTGCAAGGTGCGCGAATCGAACATCGTCACGACGATGCCCGCGAGGGCGAGCTTCGGATTGAGCCGATCGCGCACCTTCTCCACGGTGTCGTTGAGCAACGCAAGGCCGCGCAAGCTGAAGAACTCGCACTCCATCGGAATGAGCACCGAATCGGCGCACGCGAGCGCGTTGACCGTGAGCAGTCCCAGCGACGGCTGGCAGTCGACGAGGATGTAGTCGTACCGGTCGCGCACCGCATGCAGCACGCGGCCCAGCGTCTGTTCGCGGCCGACCTCGGTGACCAGCTGGATCTCGGCTGCGGACAGGTCGATGTTGCTGGGCAGCAGATCCACGCCGTCGACCCGCGTGCGCATCAGGACCTCGTCGACCGACACCCGCGGTTCGACGAGCAGGTTGTGCACCGTGAGTTCGAGGTCGTGGTGCGCGACGCCGAGCCCCGCGGACAGAGCGCCCTGCGGATCGAGGTCGACGAGCAGGACGCGGCGACCGTATTCGGCGAGCGACGCGCCCAGGTTGATGGTCGACGTCGTCTTGCCGACACCACCCTTCTGGTTGCACATCGCGATGATCTGCGCCGGGCCGTGACTCGGGACCCGGGTGGGCTCGGGAATCTCGCGCATCGGCCTGCCGGTGGGCCCGAGCTCGACTTCCGTGTCGGGCTCCGCGGCTGCAGGTTCCGGTGCGGATTCGGCTTCGGGTTCCGCGAGTGGTTGGGGGTCGGCGGGTGCCGGCGCCGAGTCCGACTCGACAGCGTTGCCCTGCTCCGCTTCCTGATCGTCGGCGGTGGCGTGCAACGGTGGCGCGGCATCGGATGCCGGGTCGTCGGGACGTGAGGCGTCGGTGCGCGCCGCACGGGTGTCGCTGAGATGGATGCCGAACACGTCGCCCTCCGATCGGGATGACCGTGGGTCCCCCGCCTGACTCTGCGGTGTGGTCACAGTCGCCGAACTCCCCTGTCCTCTCGAATTCGCGGAACTCGAATACGCATCGTTATCCGAACGCTACCGCCTTGCAACGGGTTGATGCCGCCGACACGCACGTTATCGTGCGCGAGGATGCGCTTCCGACCACACCTCACGCAGCGAGGTGACCGTCACGAGTGTGTAGATCTGGGTGGTCGTGACCGACGCGTGGCCGAGCAGCTCCTGCACGACGCGCACGTCGGCACCCCCGTCGAGCAGATGCGTCGCGAACGAGTGCCGCAGCGTGTGCGGCGAGACGTCGGCGCTGATGCCTGCGGCGTCGGCGGCGCGCTGGAGGACCTGCCATGCACTCTGGCGGGACAACCTGCCGCCGCGGGCATTGAGGAACAGCGCAGGTGTCGCGCGCGAGATCAGGGCCGGCCTGCCCCGTACGAGATAGGCGTCGACCGCCTCGAGAGCGGGCCTGCCGATCGGCACCAATCGTTCACGGCCGCCTTTACCCCGCAGGAGTACCGAGCGCCCTTCGGTGTCGATGTCGTCGACGTCGAGGCCGACTCCTTCCGAAATGCGCGCGCCGGTCGAGTACAACAATTCGAGCAGAGCGCGGTCGCGCACTGCGCGGGGGCCGTCGGCCGGACCGCTCCCTCCGACGGCACCGATCAGCGCGAGCACGTCGTCGAGCGGCAGCGACTTGGGCAGCCGCCGAGCGGGTGCCGGCGGCCGCACCGCCCGCGCGACGTCCACCCGCACCAGGCCTTCCTCGGTCGCGAAGCGGTGCAGCCCGCGCACCGCGATGAGCGCGCGGGCTGCGGAACTGGCCGCGAGCGGCCGGACCCCACGTTCGACGTCGCCACGTCGCAGCAACAGGACGAAGTCGAGCACATCCTGTTCGGCGACGCGCTCGAGATCGCCGATCGACCGGTCGGCGAGGAAGCCCGCGTAACGACGAAGGTCGCGGCGATACGAGCTGAGCGTGTTGCGCGCCGCACCGCGTTCGACCGCGAGGTGGTCGAGGAACGAATCGACCTGCTGCGCAATCACATTCGATTCCACTCGTTCCTCGCCGCCTATCCGTGCCGTGTGCGCTCCGCGCCGTGCCGTGCGCGCTCCGCGAAACGCGTCGGACGATCGACCCATGGTGTGTCGAGGGGTCGTGGCCTGCCGCCGCGAGCACGCAGCGCGGCCAGACTCGTCACCCCGGCCACCGCCGTCGCATTGACTATCTCACCGCGCAACACCATGTCGACTGCATCGGCCAGCGCGACACGCGAGATTTCCATGTCGGCTTCCTCGTCGTGCGCGTCCGGACGATCGACGTCGGTGACCTCCTCGGCGAGGTACACCCGCACCGACTCGTCGGTGAAACCGGGCGACGACGCGACATCGACGAGCACACCCCACGTGCGTGCGGTGAGCCCCACTTCTTCCACGAGTTCCCGGCGCGCCGCGTCGAGCGGATCCTCGCCGGCGTGATCGAGCAGCCCGGCGGGCAGTTCCCACAGTCGCCGTCCCAGCGGCCTGCGGTACTGGTGCACGAGTGTGACGCGGTCCTGGTCGTCCACCGCTGCGATCGCGACCGCACCGTAGTGTTCGACGACCTCCCGTTCCGCGACCCGGCCGCCAGGCATCGCCACGTCGTCGACACGCAAGGCCACGATCGCCCCGTCGTACACGGTGCGGCTGCCGCGAGTGTCGAACTCGTGTGCGCCGGGCTGCTCCCCCACGTCGGTCAGCCCACGCTCTCGGTTGCCACGGACTCGGTGGCCTCCGCAGCGGCGTCGGCACCGTGCACGTCGACCGGCAGTCGCTCCTCGAGCTTGTAGTCCAGCGCCGCGTCGACGAAGGCTGCGAACAACGGGTGCGGGCGTGTCGGACGGCTCTTGAGCTCGGGATGCGCCTGCGTCGCGACGAGGAACGGATGCTGCTCAGCCGGGTACTCGACGAACTCGACGAGGTGCCCGTCGGGCGACGTCCCGCTGAACTGCAACCCGCTCTCGGCGATGCGGTCGCGGTACGCGTTGTTGACCTCGTAGCGATGACGGTGCCGCTCGGAGACATCCGTACTCCCGTACGCGCGGGCAACCACCGAGCCCTTCGTGAGCGTCGCGGGGTACGCCCCCAGGCGCATCGTGCCACCCAGGTCCGCTTCGCCTGCGACGACATCTTCCTGGTCGGCCATCGTCGAAATGACCGGATCCTTCGTGTCGGGCTCGAACTCCGTGGAGTTCGCGTCCGCAAGACCCACGCTGCGCGCGGCCTCGATGACGACGCACTGCAACCCGAGGCACAGGCCGAGCAACGGGATGCGTCGCTGACGCGCGAACCGGATGGCGCCGACCTTGCCCTCGATGCCGCGGATACCGAATCCACCCGGCACGAGGATGCCGTCGACGTCCGCGAGTTGCGCCTGCGCACCCGCATCGGTCTCGACGTCGTCCGACTGCACCCACACGATCTCGGTCTTGGCGCGGTGGGCGAAGCCGCCCGCGCGGATGGCCTCGGTGACCGACAGGTACGCATCGGGCAGGTCGACGTACTTGCCCACGAGCGCGATCTTCACCGTCTCGCGCGGCTCGTGGACGCGATCGAGCAGGCCGCCCCACACCGTCCAGTCGACGTCGCGGAACGGCAGACCCAACTGCCGCACGACGTACGCGTCGAGACCTTCGGCGTGCAGCACCTTCGGAATGTCGTAGATCGACGGCGCATCCGGGCAGGAGATGCAGCCGTCGACGTCGACGTCGCACATGAGCGCGATCTTCGCCTTGAGCGACTGCGACACGTCGCGATCGCAACGCAGGATGAGCGCATCCGGCTGGATGCCGATGCTGCGCAGTGCCGCGACCGAGTGCTGCGTGGGCTTGGTCTTGAGTTCGCCCGACGGCGCGAGAAACGGGACGAGCGAGACGTGCAGGAAGAAGACGTTGTCGCGGCCGACGTCGTGGCGTACCTGCCGCGCGGCCTCGAGGAAGGGCTGCGACTCGATGTCGCCGACCGTGCCACCGATCTCGGTGATGACGACGTCGGGGCTGTTGCCGTCGCGATCGGGCTCGCCCATCGCGAGGATGCGGCTCTTGATCTCGTCGGTGATGTGCGGGATCACCTGGACCGTGTCGCCCAGGTACTCGCCGCGGCGTTCCTTCGCGATGACACTCGAATAGACCTGGCCCGTCGTGACATTCGCCTGGCCGGACAGATCGCGGTCGAGGAAGCGCTCGTAGTGGCCGACGTCGAGGTCGGTCTCGGCGCCGTCTTCGGTGACGAAGACCTCGCCGTGTTGGAAGGGGTTCATCGTGCCCGGATCGACGTTGAGATACGGGTCGAGTTTCTGCATCGTCACGCGCATCCCGCGCGCCGTGAGCAGCTGGCCGAGGCTCGAGGCGGTCAGGCCCTTGCCGAGCGAGGAAGCGACGCCGCCGCTGACGAAAATATGCTTGGTGTCAGTACGCGGATGAGTGCGTGACTGTGACAAAGAGAGCTCCCGTGACGTCTGTGCAGGACTTGATCTCGAACACTGCTGGGGCCTGCCGACCCACGGGATTTCACAGTAACACGACGGTAGGACCGCGTGCCATGTTCCCGCAGTTCGGCGGCGTGGCATGTGACCCGGACTACTCGCACCACCGAATCCGCGCTAGCCCATCGGCACTCCTACCGTGACGGCCGACGCGCCGGGCCCCGAGCCGTATCTCCCCGAGCCGCCCGCGGACTGCTCCTGCAATGCGAGGGCCACGGTGATCTTGCCCGACTGACGGTCGACGTCGTCGACCGTCGTCAGACCCGACGACAGCGCCGCATCGGCCCGCGCGACGGCGACGGCTCCGTTGCCGCGCGCGGACTCCGGGCGACCTGCCAGGACCGTCCCCGCGCTCCGGCCGTCGAGGGCGCCTGCGAACCGCGCCACCACCGCACCGCGGTTTCCCGTCGCCGGCATCGAGGTGTCGGCGGCCGCACCGCCACCCGTCACGACGACGGCGGACTGCGCGGGCGCGAGCGCACCGTCTTCGTAGGAGATGAACCCGCCGCCACGCAGTGTGTCGAGCGCGAGCGTGCGCTCCTGCTCGGTCGGGGCGGGGGCGTCGGGCTTCGTCAACAACACCGCACCGATCAGATCACCGGCCATGCTGCCCTGGTCGACCGCACCTGTGCCGAGCGTGACCCCCGCCGGGATCACGTTGTTGACCACGGTGCGCAGCCGGTCGCCACCGGTTGCGTCCACGAAGGCGTCGGTGAGCGCGAGCCGACCGGTCACCGCGCCGCCCGCTGATTCGATCATGTGCTGCACGCCCTCCAGGTCCGACGGATCGGTGTCGGGTGTACTCACGAGGACCACGGTGCGGCCGGGCAGGGCGTCGCGCACGACCCTGCCTGCGACGGCACCGTCGAAACCGTCGGCGGCGTTGAGCTGTTCGCCGAGCCGGTTGTTCTCCTGTGCGGCGACCTCGAGATCGTGTTCGAGGCCCGCCTTGTCGTCGCGTAGGCCCGACACGAGCCCACTCGACAACAGTCCGGAACCGAGAACCACGCCGACCGCGAGCGCCGCGAAGATCGCGACGATCGTGACGACATGTCGCCGCATCGAAATCACGTGAACAGCCCCTGCACCCACGCGGAGAAGTCGTTCCACGTCGCCACCAGCCAGTCGGTGACCTCGACGCCCGCATCGGACACGAGCAGGGCGACGATGATCGCGACGAGCGCGGCGAGCACGAGCAGCGCGATCGCACCGCCCGAGACCCGACTGCGGTACAGCGTCGCCACCGCCTTCGCGTCGACGAGCTTGGGGCCGACCTTGAGTCGGGTGAGGAATGTCGACGGATTCGAGTCGCGTCGCTCGCCGTCGAAGAACTCGTCGAGCGAGATCGAATTGCCCACCGACACGATCAGCGACGCACCGTGATGGTCGACCAGCAGCAGCGCGAGCTCGGACGGCGAGCCGGACGCCGGGAACGTCATGGCCCCGATCCCGAGATCCTGGATGCGTTCGAGGCCCGATGCGTGCCCGTCGGGATCGGCGGGCAACACCACCTCGGCGCCCGACTTCAGCGTCGCTGTGCTCACTGCCTCCGGGTCGCCGACGATCAGGTCCGGGCGGTAGCCGGCCTTCGTCAACGCGTCCGCTCCCCCGCCGACGCCGACCAGCACCGGCGAGTACTCCTTGATGAACGGCTTGAGGTTCTTCAGATCGGCGACGTGATCCGGTCCGTCGTCGACCACCACGACATGTCTGCCCTCGAGTCGCACGTCGACGTCGGGCACACCGACACCGTCGATGAGCAGCGCGCTCTCGGCGCGCATGAACTCGATCGTGTTGCCCGAGAACGCCTCCAGATGGTCGACCAGACCCGTCTTGGCCTCGATCATGCGATCGGAGATCTCGGCTTCGTCCTGCTCGGTGCCGGACGCGAGCGCACGCTCGCCCGCGTACACGACGCCGCCCTCGATCCGGATCTTGCTGCCGTCCTTGATCTTCTTGAACACGTCGTCACCCGCGTCGTCGACGAGCGTGATGCCGTTGGCGACGATCATCTCCGGGCCCGCGGTGGGGAACTTCCCGGAGATCGCGGGGGACGCGTCGATCACCGCGAGCACGCCTGCCTTGACCAGTGCGTCCGCGGTGCCGCGGTCGATGTCGACCATGTCGAGTACGACGATGTCCCCCGGGCCGACGCGTCGCAGGAGCTTTGCCGTGTTGCGGTCCACGCGGGCGATACCGCTGATCCCGGGCAGACTCTCGGTGTGGCGTGACAACAATCCGGGCAGCTTCATGCGGTCGATCATGACGCGCAGTGACGCGCACCGGGTGGAGGCGCGCCGACGACGCCTACCACATCCGTCACACTGCCACCAGACCCGGACGGCAGTTCGTGACGCTATGCGTCGCGGTCGGCGTGCGCCGCCGTGAGCAGTTCCTCGGCATGCGCCCGGCCCGTCTCGGTGTCGCCCATCCCGGCCAGCATGCGCGCGAGTTCGGCGACTCGTTCGTCGTCGTCGAGCGAGCGGACCCCACTGCTCACGACTCCCTTCGCGTCGGACTTGTCGACGACGAGGTGGGTATCGGCGTACGCCGCCACCTGCGGCAGATGCGTCACGACGATGACCTGGTGGGTGCGCGCGAGCCGCGCGAGCCGCCGCCCGATCTCGACCGCGGCACGGCCGCCGACTCCGGCGTCGACCTCGTCGAACACCATCGTCGCGCCCGAGTCCGATCCGGCGAGCACCACTTCGAGGGCGAGCATCACGCGGGACAACTCGCCACCCGACGCACTCTTGCCGAGCGGGAGCGCCTGCGCGCCGCTGTGCGCCGCGAGCCGGAACTCGACGTCGTCGACGCCCGAGGCCCCGGCGTGCAGCAGCGTGTCGCCGACCGGCAACGGCGCGGTGTCCTGTGGTCCGGCCTCACGCGGCGCGACCGCCACCTCGAGCCCGGCGTTGCCCATCGCGAGCCCCGACAGCTCGCCACTGACTGCCTTCGCGAGCTTCGCGGCGGCCTTCTCGCGTGCCGCGGTGAGTTTGACCGCGGCCTCGGCCGTGGCGGCTGCGGCGTCGTCGACCTGCTTCTCGAGTACGGCGAGCGCTTCGGACGACACGTCGAGGCGGCCCAGCCGATCGCGCGCGGTGTCGGCCCACTCGAGCACTCCGTCGACATCGGCTGCGTACTTGCGGGTGAGCGTCTTGAGTTCGGCTTGGCGCGACAGCAACTGGTCGAGGGCATCCGGATCGGACGGCAGGCCCTCCAGGTAACCGGTGAGCTCGCCGGCGACGTCACCGACGACCGCGATCGCTTCGTCGAGGCGCGGTGCGAGCGACGTGAGTGCGGGATCGCCCGACGACTCGAGCCGCCCGCGCGCGTCGGCGAGCAGGGCGAGCGCCCCGGTCGCGCCGGGCACGTCGTCGGCCAGTTCGTCCGGTCCGCTGAGTGCCACCTGCGCACCGAGCGCAGCGGACCTCAGCGAATCGAGATCGCCCAGGCGCCGAACGTCCGCGACGATTGCCGTGTCCTCGCCGGGTTCGGGTGCCACCCGGTCGATCTCGTCGAGCGCGTAGGTCAGCTGATCCGCTTCCTGGGCGAGCTCGCGCGCACGCGTGGTGCGTTCGACGAGTTCGGCACGCGCGGCGAGCCATTCGGCGCGGTGCTTGCGGTACTTGGCGAGGTGCCCGGCGATCGTCTTGTCGCCGAAGCGGTCCAATGCGGCGCGTTGCTGTTCCGGTCGCAACAGTCGCAGCTGATCGTTCTGGCCGTGAATCGTGAGCAGCGGCGCGGTGACACCGGACAGCACCCCCGCGGGCACGCTGCGGCCGCCGAGATGTGCGCGCGAGCGGCCGTCGGCACCCACGGTGCGCACGGCGATGATGCTGCCGTCCTCGTCGCGTTCGGCACCGGCGGACTCCAGGAGTTCGTCGACCTCCCGTACGAGGTGCGCGGCGCAGTCGTCGGTGAAGAATCGTCCCTCGACCACCGCGCGCGCGGCTCCCAGCCGGACACGGCCCGTGTCGGCACGTGCGCCGCCGAGCAGATGCAGGCTCGTGACGACCATCGTCTTGCCCGCGCCGGTTTCCCCCGTGAGCACCGTGAGACCTTCGTGGAAACGCGCCGCGGCTTCGGAAATGACCCCCAGGCTGTCGATCCTGATCTCTGCGAGCACGACTAGGGCTTCCTTCCTCTCCATCCGGTGACGGGCAGTTCGAACTTGCGCACCAACCGGTCGGTGAACGGGGCCGAGTCCAACCGCACCCACAGCACGGGTTCGGCGGCTCGGACGACTTCGACCCGCCCTCCCGCGGGAAGCGCGAGCGTCCGTCGACCGTCACAGAAAACCAGACCGTCATGACTTCCGCGGAGCGTCTCGACCGCGATGACCGAATCGGGACTGGTCACGAGCGGTCGGGCGAACAACGCGTGGGCGTTGCTCGGCACCACGAGGATCGCTTCGAGTTCCGGCCACACGACCGGGCCACCTGCCGAGAACGCGTACGCCGTCGACCCGGTGGGCGACGACACCAGGACACCGTCGCAGCCGAACGACGACACGGGGCGACCGTCGACCTCGAGTACGACCTCCAGCACCCCGAGGCGCGAACGGTTCTCGATGCTCGCCTCGTTGAGCGCCCAACCGCGCTCGACCACGACGTCGTCGACGCGGACGATGATGTCGAGCGCCATGCGCTGTTCGACGCGGTACTCGCGGCGCACGACCTGGCCGAGTGCGTCGGCGAGATGTTCGGCCTCGGTTTCGGCGAGGAATCCGATGTGGCCGAGGTTGATTCCCAGCACGGGCACCGATGCCGACTTCGCGAGTTCGGCGGCGCGCAGGAATGTGCCGTCGCCGCCCAGCACGAGCACCATCTCGCACCCGCGTGCCGCGTCCGGGCCCGGTGCGACGATCGTGACCGGCAGGCCGGGCGCGAGTTGTCCGTCGAACACCGCACGACCCGCCGCCTCGACGCGGGTGCGGTCGACCTCGTCGATCAACACGCGCAGCGCGACTCCCGCATCGGCGAAGATCTTCGCGATCCGCCGCGCCGTCTCGGATGCGTCGTCGTGTCCCGGATGCGCGACGAGAAGGATCTCGCGGCTCACTGTGGCCCCTCTCGGACGGCGACGTCGATCATCCGCGCCACCGCGTCCTCGTCGAAATCGTGGCTGCCGTCCGCGCGCAGCCACAGGAAGTCCTCGACATTGCCCGACGGGCCGGGCAACGGACTCGCCGTCGCGCCGCGGACCGTCAGCCCGAAACCTGCAGCGGCGCGTGCCACACCGAGCACGGCCTCCGCCCGGAGTGCGGGATCACGTACGACACCGCCACTTCCGACACGGTCCTTGCCGACCTCGAACTGCGGCTTGACCATCGGCACGAGGTCGCCGCCGTCCGCGACGCACGCGGCGAATGCCGGCAGCACGAGTTCGAGCGCGATGAACGAGAGGTCGGCGACGACGAGATCGACGGTGCCGCCGATCTTCTCGGCGTCGATACCGCGAACGTTGGTGCGGTCGACGACGGTCACCCGGTCGTCGGTCTGCAGTCGCCACACGAGTTGGCCGTAGCCGACGTCGACGGCGACGACCTCGCGTGCGCCCTGGTGCAGCAACACGTCGGTGAAACCGCCGGTGGACGCACCTGCGTCCAGGCATCGCCGCCCGCTCACCTCGAGGCCCTGCGGACCGAAGGCCGCGAGCGCGCCGAGTAGTTTGTGGGCGCCGCGTGACGCCCACGAGATCTCGTTGTCGACCTCGACGACCCGCAGCGGTGTGCCGGGTTCGACCGCGGTCGCGGGCTTGGTGGCGGGTGCTCCGGAGATGAGCACGCGGCCCTCGGCGACGAGCGACTGGGCATGCTCTCGGGAACGTGCCAGGCCCCGCCGAACGAGTTCGGCGTCGACACGTGCGCGTCTGGCCACCCTAGATCTTGTCCAGCGTGGAGAGGGCGTCGGTGAGACGCTCGTGCGCCTCGTCGAGCAACCGTGCCTTCGCGGCGAGCACGCCCGCCACGTCGGTGTCCGCCGAACCGGCGACGTGTTCCTCGACCCCGTCGAGACGCGCCAGAATGTCACCGACATCGGCGCGGATCTGCTCGGGATCGACGGTGGGAGGCGGACCCGGAAGGGGGACTCCCGGGCGGGGGTTCGGCGTGCTCATCGCGTCCAACGCTAGACCATCCCCGCCGGGCACGCACACACCGCCGAGCGCGTCACAGCCGCCACGACGCCACGACTGCGGCGAGGGTGGGATCGTCGGATCGCACGTGCGTGACATCGGGATTCGCCCAGGCAGCACGGGCCACGTCGAGAAGGACCCGGACGTCCGGTGCAGGCGTTGCGCGCGGCGACACGACGATCTCGTCGCCGCGGACGGACACCTCGACCCCGGAGGGCCCGTCGACCGACGACCTCGTCGCCGGCTCGTTGAGCGCGTCGAGGGTCTCGCCGACGTAGGTCGGGCGGTGATCGGGACGCGCGAACACGAGATCGCGGGGCGTGCTCACGCCGGTGAGCACGAGCAGCGAGTCCGCGCCGACGGCGTGCGCTCCCTCGATGTCGGTGTCGAGCCGGTCGCCGACGACGAGCGCCCGACGTGATCCGCTCCGGGCGAGCGCGTCCTGCAGGAGCGGCGCGGCCGGTTTGCCTGCGACGAGTGGATCGCGCCCGGTCGCGGTGCGCAGCGCGGCCACCATCGCGCCGTTGCCGCACACCAACCCCCGCTCGGTCGGCAGAGTCGAATCGACGTTCGCGGCCACCCAGAGGGCGCCTGCGCGGAGGGCGAGCGTCGCTTCGGCGAGGATCGGCCAGCCGGTCTCGGGCGAGTGGCCCTGGACGACCGCCACCGGTTCGTCTTCGAACGATCGGACGGGCGCGAGCCCGGCCTCGGCAACCATGTCCGCGAGCGCGTCCGTGCCCACGACGAGCACCCGCGCGCCTGCGTCGAGATGCTCGGCGAGCAATCGCGCCGCGGATTGCGCGCTGGTGACGACCTGGTCGACCGATGCCGCGAATCCGAGTTCGGTGAGATGCTCGGCGACCTTCTCCGGGGGCCGGCTGGCGTTGTTCGTGACGTACAGCACCTGCTCCGTGTCTGACGTCCCACCCGCCGCGACGGCGTCCCGCGCACCGGGAATCTCGTGCGGACCGCGGTAGAGAGTGCCGTCGAGATCCAGCAGCAGCGCGTCGTAGGACTCGCGCAGGACCCCCGAGGCCGAGGTCACCGCATCGGTCACGGAGCGTCCCCGGTCAACTCGGCTACACGCTCCTCCGCGTCCGTGTCGCCGTCGAGGTCCGCGGCCGCGGCATTGAGGAACCAGTCGAGGCCGTCCTTCGTGCGACCGGCCGCGACGAGCGCGTCGGCATAGGCGTAGAACAACCGTGCCGCAGCCGGAGTCTTACGCGACGGATCCAGATCCGGCGTCTGCAATGTCACGACGGCCTGGTCGTACTGGCCGAGGTCCATCCGCGCGCCCGCGACCACGATCCGCAGCTCGGACGCCTCGTCTCCGCTCAGCTGGGCGGCTTCGTCGCTGCGTCCGAGTTCGATGGCACGTTCGGGACGCCCCATGCCCCGTTCGGCGTCGGCCATGACGGCGAGCAGACCGGGACCACCCGCCATCCGCCGCGCGGCACGCAATTCGGACAGTGCTTCGGCCCACTCACCCGCGTGATAGGCGGTGATGCCTGCGGTTTCACGGACCACTGCGATGCGCCCCGCACGCTGGCGCGCAGCACGTGCGTGCGCGAGTGCAGCCGTGGGGTCGTCATCGATCAGTCTGCTCGCCATCACGAGGTGACGGGCAACGGTGTCCGCATTCTTCTTGTCGAGACTGAGCAGGTCGCGCCGTACGGCGCCGTCGAGCTCGCTCGCGAGTACGTCGTCGGGCAGGTCGGGTTCGTCGGGACGAGCGTCCCCGCGCTGTGGACGTTCGCCGCCGCGCGTGCGCGCAGCATCGGGCCGGCCCCGACGATCGTCACGCGGGCCGCTGCCACCGGGGAATCTGCGGTCGCCGCCACCACGGCGGTCGTCGTTCCGGCCGCCGCGGCTCCGATCGTCCCTGCTTCGAAAATCCTTGTTCCGATCGTCCCTGTTCCGATCGCCGCGGCCGCGCTCGCCCGTACCGCCGCGACGCTCGCCGGACCGGTCCTCGAACTTGCGGGGTCCACCGTCCGATCGACGGCGGTCGTCGCCGCCCCGGAACTCTCGCCGCTCGGGAGGTCGACCGCCGCGGGGTTCGCCGCCGCGTCGCGCGTCACCACCGCTCGGACCGCGCCGCTTGCCGTATCGGGGCGCCGAGCTGTCCGAATCGCGGCGCGACTGCGCCGACGGTCGGTCACCACCGCGTTCCGGAGTGCGATCGGCGCTTCGACGAAAGGATCGGCGTCCCCCGTTGTTGCTGTCCGTCACTGTCTTTCCTTCCGCACACACGGCCGCTTGCAGGCCCGACTTCTCATACAAACACGAAAGGGGACCCAATGTCTTGGGTCCCCTTTCGGTAACGGATGTTCGGCGGTGTCCTACTCTCCCAC
>NZ_JAASAE010000028.1 GCF_012726205.1 Rhodococcus sp. HNM0569
TCTCACATCTGGGTAGACATCTCGTGTCTCACATCAACCCAGACTCAACAGAGTCCAGGCACGCTCTTTTCACTCACGGGGTGGGTTTCGCTCACGGGGTGAGCTGATACCAGAAACTCCTGGTTGCCAGGCACTTTCGAGTCGCGCGCCGAAGTCGCGGTTCGGTAACGAAATCTCTCGAACCACACGTGTCACACGCGGCGCACCAGTAGATGTCTCTACATGACATTCGGCGCGCGACAGTGTGGTCCGCGCCCCTTCATGTCCACCGAACGGGGGCCCTGATGCTCTACTGCGTTCTGCTCAGCTGACTTTCGCATCGCCCTCACGCCGCACGCCCCGACGCTGTCCGGGCTGCCCGCGCACTCGATGCGCCCCCGCGATCCGGCCACTCCGTCGTGGTCCACCGAGGTTGTCGCGCCGTCACGGCGCCCCGGTCCCCAAGCAACCGCTTCATCCGTCGAGACCCGACTCCCACGTGGCTTTTCGCCGAGGAGGACTCGTGCGCAGGTTCGTCCCCCCCATCACGCATCACCGCCCGGCTGGTCGGCATTCCACTGCTGACCAGCATGGTGTTGATGGCCGCAGCCCCTATGGCCGCTGCCCAGGTGCCCACGACGACGACACCGTCGGCCACCCCCTCCACCAGCGAGCAGGCAACGACCACACCCTCGCCATCCTCGACGACGCGGTCGACCGAGACGACGACGCAGGCCACGGAATCGACCACGCCGTCCTCTACGACGCCGACCGACGAGCAGAGCAGCACCTCCCAGGCCGCTGCGCCGCTACAACAGGGGACGCTCGACTGCGGAATGCTGTATTCGGTCAACAACGGCGAGACCGTTGCCAAGCAGATCGACCCGGACACCGGAGATGCCGTCGACGCGTTCCCGGTGCAATTCACCGGGCAACAATACGGATTCGTCAACCAGCTCGGAATCGCCAAGGACGGATTACAAGCCATCTATACGACCGGTCAGGATGTCGAGCGGCCGGATTTCATGTACCAGAGGTTCATCAACACTTATGACCCCGGAAGCGGCTCGACGAACGTCGGTCCAAGCTTCGGGAGCATGACGCTGACACACGGCGCGATCAACCCAGCGAACGGCGTGTACTACCTCGGTGGACGCCCGCGTGCAAGCAGCTCCGGCCAACACGAGTTTCAATTGACGGCCTATGACCCTGCCGCCGGCACATTCACCGATCTGCAGTTGACGGTGGAGTTGCCGGGAGCTGACAAGAGCCGCGACCTCAACGGTGACATCGCTTTCGATGCACGGGGCAACATGTACATCGTCATGTCGTCGGCCACGGAGGGAGCCGTATACAGCGTTCCCGGCCCGATACCCACGGGGGGGTCGAGCACATTGGTCGGCACTCAGATTACCGAACGGACCACTTCATTCGCGTCAGCGAATTCGATCGCCTTCGATCCTGGCGGGTACCTCTACGTCGGCGGACTCAGGCAGCAGCTCATACGTATCGATCCTCGAGATGGCAGCTTCGTGAGTACGCTCCCCACGGTCGTGATGACGGATATGGCGTCGTGCTCGACGCCGAGTTCGATCGCGGTGTTCAAGGATCTGCCCGAGGGGCGCGTGAACCCCGACGACCAGTTCACGATGAAGATCGCCGGTGAAGGGCTGGTGGAGAACACCGACGCGACTACCGAGGGCAACGAGGACGGGCTGCAAGAGCGGCAGGTCGCACCGCATCTCGTGCTGCCCGGCGACACCGTGACGGTCACGGAAACCGCGGCAGGAAGCACCGATCCGAACAACTACACCACGACGTGGCATTGCGTCGACGTCGCCAATTCGGGCAGTCTCGACGAAACCGGTACCGGCACTGAGGCCGTGGTCGAGATCCCGGACGTTCCGATCACCGGCGCAGACGTCGAGTGCACCTTCACCAACACGCCGCGCGCGGCCGAACCCGGCATCTCCCTGGATAAATCGGCTGACCCACCGGCATTGGGGGCGGCCGGTTCCGACATCGAGTACCAGTTCACCGTGACCAACACCGGCACCACTCCACTCGACGACATCCGCGTCGAGGAAGACGAGTTCAGCGGCAGCGGTGAGATGTCCGAGATCGTGTGCACACCCACGACACTCCAACCCGGCGAGACCGCGGAGTGCACCGCGAGGTACACGATCACGCAGGCCGACATCGACTCCGGCAATCTCCACAACGAGGCGACCGCGTACGGCAGAAACGGCGACGAGGAAGTGCCGTCCGAGCCAGACGAAGTCGACGTTCCCGGCACGAGGGTGCCCGGTATCGACCTCGTGAAGTACGCCGACCCTGCAACCATGAACAACGCGGGTGACGTCGTCGACTACTCGTTCGTCGTGACCAACAACGGCAACGTCACCCTCACCGACGTACAGGTCGACGACGTGGAGTGGAACGGCGAGAATCCGTTGGGACCCATCACGTGTCCCCCGGAGGCCGCGTCACTCGCACCGAACGCCTCGATCACCTGCACCGCGAGTTACACGGTGACGCAGGGCGACATCGACAGGGGCGAGATCCGCAACGTCGCCACCGCGACGGGCACACCACCGCCCGACATCCCCGACGTCACGTCCCCTGAGGACGACGCCGTCGTGACCGGAGAGCAGAACCCGGACATCGCGGTGGTCAAGACTGCACACCCCAACACCGGTCTGCGTGCGGGCGACACGGTTACCTACGACTTCGAGGTCACCAACACCGGCAACACCACGCTGACCGACATCAGTGTCGGGGACACCGACTTCACCGGCACGGGGCAGATGTCGCCGATCACGTGTCCCGACACAACCCTGGAACCGGGTGAATCGGTCACCTGTACCGCGACCTACACGGTGACCACACAAGACGCAGAGGCCGGCTCGATCACCAATGCCGCCACCGCAACCGGCACCCCACCGTCGGGCGACCCGGTGGAGTCGGACGACACCAGTACCGTCGTCACCACGATCCCCGGCAAGGACTGCTGCGACGACGGCTGCTGCACGAATATCGTCATCATCCCGATCATCTTCCCGCCGACCGTCATCGTCCCGCCCGGCACCGTGCCTCCCCCGCCGATCATCATCCCCGGCCCTCCCGGCGGCCCGGGTGGTCCAGGCGGCAACGGCGGTGACGGCGGTGACGGCGGTGACGGCGGCAACGGTGGCGGATCCGGCAACGGTGGCGGCGGCTCCGGCAACGGCGGCGGCAACGGCGGCGGCTCCGGCAACGGCGGCGGCAACGGCGGCGGATCCGGCAACGGCGGCGGCAACGGCGGCGGATCCGGCAACGGCGGCGGCAACGGCGGCGGATCCGGCAACGGCGGCGGCAACGGCGGCGGATCCGGCAACGGCGGCGGCAACGGCGGNTGGCGGCGGCTCCGGCGGCGGTCAGAGCTCGTCTGGCGCAGCCAAGAGCGGCAAGATCGACTCCGGCCTCGGCGCAGAGGACGCCGGCCCCGACACCGCGCTGATCGCCGGCGGAGCAGCTCTGGTCGCCGTCGCGGCCATCGCATCCGTCCTCGTCTGGCGCCGACGTCGCTGAGCCCTTCGGACCCGGACCTACGCTCACGGGAGGTGAGTCGATGGCACAGCGCGCCGGCCGCGGCACGACGGCGTCACTCATGGCGCTGATAGTGGTCGCCGCCGTGGCCGGAGCGCTGTTGATAGCCCGGGGATTCGCGGACTCCGCACCCCCCGGGGCACCGCTGCCCGGCGAGACGTTCGACGTCCCGCCCGAATCCGTGACCGATCCGTTCGACCCGCCACCCGACATGCGGGAGAACAGCGTGGCGGTGCCGTCGGTGGACATCGACGCGGCGCTGGTGGAGAACGACCTCGACGCGTCGGGATCGCTCGTGATACCCGAACACGTGGACCAGGCGACCTTCTGGACGGGCTCGGCCCCCATCAACGCGACACGCGGCGCGATGCTCGTCGCGGGCCACGTCGACGACCGCAGTCGCGGCGAGGGCGCGCTGTTCCGTCTGCACGACGTGCAGCCCGGAGCCGCGGTGTTCCTCGACCAGGCGGGGCTGGTGACCCGGTGGAAAGTGGTCCGGATGGAGACGGTGTCGAAGCAAGCGCTCCCCGACGACCTGTTCCGCGGCGGGACCGGCGCGCGAGAGCTCTATCTCGTCACGTGCGGCGGCGAGGTGGTGCGCGACGCGTCGGGCCGGAACAGCTACAGCGACAACGTCATCGTCGCGGCAGTCCCCTACTGACCTCACACCCCCGTGAGCACTTTGCGAGTCCAGGCACGCTCTTTTCGCGCACGGTCAGGCGAGCGCCGACATCGACTGCCACGTCGGCCAGTCGATGGTCCAGTCGTAGACGTCGCCGTCGGCGGGCGACAGCGCGATCGACGTGCCCGTCACCTCGACGGGGTCGCCGTACATCGCGGTCTGGAAGTACTGCTGCGCGTCCTCGAGAGACAGGTTGATGCACCCGTTGGTCACATTCGACGCACCCTGTGACCCGGTGGTCAGCGGGTTCGCGTGGATGAACTCGCCGTTGTTCGAGATGCGCACGGCCCAGCGTTCGCGCACGTTCTCGTAGTACGGGGGGTTCGACATCAGGAAGTCCTCGTGCTTCTCGGTGACCATGTGGATGCCGCTGCGCGTGACATTGCGCGCTTCGTCGCCCTCGCCGTAGCTGACGGGAATGTCCATGATCGTGGCACCGTCGCGCACCACCTGCAGGCGATGGCTCGGCGCGTTCGCGACGACGACCTGGCTGCGGCCGATCGTGAAGTGCAGCGACAGATCCTCGCCGCCGTACGCACCGTCGCCGTAGTCGACGCCGTACAGCTTCGCCTCGACGTCGACGGTCGTGCCGGGTGCCCAGTAGTTCTGCGGCCGCCAGTGCGCGCGCGATCCGCCGTCGTCCTCGAGCCACGCCCACGCGCCGGGTGTCGGCGGGTTCGTCGTGACGGTCAGTGCCTTTTCGACGGCCGCCTTGTCGGTGATCGACGAGTCGAATTGCAGCATGATCGGCGCCGCGATGCCGACTTCCTGCCCGTCGCCGATGTTGGTGTTCGCGTGCACGATCTCGTCGGGCGCGAGCGTCGTGAAACCGCCCTCGACCGGCTTCGACTTGCCGTCGGTGCCGACTGCGGTGCCCGACCACGTGTAGGTGCTCGCGTAACCGAGGGGCTCGCCGACCGTGAACGTCGCGCGGTCGGGCGAGAGTGTGCCCTGCACGGCGCGGCCGTCCGGAGTGTGCAGGGCGACGTCGGTGAACGTGCCGTCGCGCGCCGTGATCGACACGGGCACGGTGGGGTTGACGTCGCTCGCGCCGTCGGCGGGATCGGCTGTGACCTCGACGACAGGATCGTCCGAGGCGGCGGGGCCGGAACCGTCGGAGCCGGTGCCGCATCCGACGACCAGCGCGAGCACGGCGACGAATGCGGCGAACAGGACGAAAAGGGTCCGCGGACGGGCAGAGCGGGAGTTCGAGCTAGCTGAAGAATGCGAAAACACCAGGTCGGGCACCCGACCAGGCTACCCGCGGAGGACACTCACACTGTGTGATTCGCGTCGACGATCACAGGCTCGGGTTCGAGCGTGACGCCGAATGCCGCGCGCACCCCGTCGCGCACCGTGGCCGCGAGGGCGAGGAGATCGCTGCTCGTCGCGTCGCCGCGGTTGGTGAGCGCGAGCGTGTGCTTGGTCGAGAGCCGGGCGGGCGCGTCCGGGCCCGGGAAACCCTTCGTGAAGCCGGCGCGCTCGATCAGCCACCCCGCCGACAGCTTCGTGCCGCCGTCCGCAGGGAACTGCGGCACCGCGACGTCGCCCAGCCGCGCGGCGATCGCCCCGAGAACCGTCTCGAGAACGTCCGGCGTGACGACCGGATTCGTGAAGAACGAGCCCGCGCTCCACGTGTCGTGGTCGTCGGGGTCGAGCACCATGCCCTTGCCGCGCCGCAGCGCGAGCACCGCGTCGCGCACCTCGGCGGCAGGCCGCCGATCGCCCTCCGCGGCCCCGACGGCCGCCGCGAGTTCGCGGTACCGGATCGGTGCGCTCGCGCCGTCGTCGCGCACCTCGAGTTCGACCTCGAGGACGAGTGCCGCGTCGGAATGCTTGAGCACGCTCGTGCGGTAGCCGAGGCCGAGCGCGGATACCGGCACCCACCGCACGTCGCCGCTACTACGGTCGAGCAGCCGTACACGACGGAGCATCGACCCGACCTCGACGCCGTACGCGCCGACGTTCTGCACCGGCGTGGCACCCGCGGAACCCGGAATCCCGGAGAGGCATTCGAGACCACCGAGGCCCGACGCGACGGTCTCCCGCACGACGTCGTCCCACACCGCGCCTGCGTCGGCAGTCACGACGCCGTCGTCGCGCCGCACACCGGTGGTCGCGACGCGGACGACGACGCCGTCGAAGCCGCCGTCGTCGATCAGCACATTGGATCCGCCGGCGAGGATCAGCGTGGGCACCTGCTGGGTGTCGAGGACGCGCACGACGTCGACGAGCGTCGCGGTCGATGCGCACTCGGCCAGCAGCCGCGCCGGGCCACCGACCCGCAGCGTCGTGAGGCCGGCGAGGGGGGCGTTCTCCGACACGACCGCACCCGCGTCGGTCAGTTGCCTACCCAGAGTCTCAACACGCACAGTGCCTGACGGTAGCGTGCGGGGCGTGAGTCGCCGCATCGAGCATTCGTCCGAGTACCCGTTCAGCGTCGCCGACGTGCACTCGGCGCTGACATCCGAGCAGTACTGGCGCGACCGCCTCGCCGAGGTGGGTGGGCACGACGCGCGCCTCGTGCGCTTCGAGGAGAGCGCGGACGGCGGCGTCACGGTCGAGATGACCCAGGCGATCCCGGAGGCCCAGTTGCCGCCGATGGTCACCGCCGTCAAGCCCGGCGACATGATCATCCGCCGTACCGAAGAGTGGTCTGCCGTGCAGGGCGGTGCCGCGAGCGGCACGTTCTCCGCCGAGGTCGACGGCGCTCCCGCAGGTGCGCACGGCACCCAGACACTCGCCGCCGCGGGCTCGGGATCGACCGTGACTCTCGACGCGCACGCCGAGGTCCGCATCCCGCTGATCGGCGGCCGTATCGAAGCCGCGGTGGCCGACCGCATCCTCGAACTCGTCGAGGGCGAGACCACGTTCACGATCGAGTGGATCGGCCGCAACGCGGGCTGAGCCCCCTCCCCCTCGACGCGTGCCGACACCGGCCGCGACACCGACCCGTGTGAACCAGCCGGTAACCTGTCGGCATGGCTCGACGGATCGACTACTCCGCCCGGTACACGCACGCACCCGAGGCGGTGTACGAGGCGCTCTCCACCCGTGACTACTGGGAGGCGCGCATCGAGGAGATGCGCAAGTACTCCGAGAACCACGTCGAGCACTTCGAGGTCACCGACGACGGCATCGAGATCGTGCTGCACCACATCCTGCCGCGCACCGAACTGCCCGACGTCGCGCAGACGGTGATCAAGAAGGACATGGTCATCACGCGCAAGGAGAAGTACACGGCGTTCGACGGCGAGTCGCACGGCACGTACGAGGCGTCCATCCCGGCCGGGCCGGGCTCGCTCACCGGCACGATGCGCCTGTTCCGCACCGACACCGGCTGCACCCTGCGCACCTCGTCCGAAGCCAAGGTCTACCTCCCCTTCGTCGGCGGCAAGCTCGAACAGCTCATGCTCGTCAACCTGATCGATCTCTTCCGCACCGAGGCCGAGATCACCGACACGTGGCTGTCGGCGCGCTAGCCGACAGCCGCACACGACGACCTTCCCCCCGCTCCGCCGGCCGAGCTCCGCGGCCGGTCGGGGTCGTCACGCGCGGCACCACCGGCATCAATCGATTACGACGCAGCGACCGCTGGCTCGTCCACCACGAGGGCGTGCAACGGGCGCTGTGCGACGCTGCCGATCCGCTCGTCGTGGATCTCGGCTACGGGGCGCGGCCGAACACGACGTTCGAGCTCGCGCAGCGGCTCGCGACGGTGCGCCCGGACCGGCGCGTGGTGGGTCTGGAGATCGATCCGGAGCGGGTCGTCCCGGCGCGTGACGGCGTGTCGTTCGCGTGTGGCGGTTTCGAACTCGCCGGCCTACGCCCGGTCCTGGTGCGCGCGTTCAACGTGCTCCGTCAGTACCCCGAGAACGCGGTCGCGGACGCATGGGCCACGATGCGGGAACGGCTCGCGCCGGGCGGACTGATCCTCGAGGGCACGTGCGACGAGCTCGGCAGGCGCTGCGCGTGGGTGCTGCTCGACGCCGAGCGGCCGCGCACTCTGACCCTCGCGTGGGATCCGTTCACGGTGTCCACGCCGTCCGACGTCGCCCCGCGACTGCCGAAGGCGCTCATCCACCACAACGTGCCGGGTGAGCCGGTGCACGCGCTGCTCCAGGCGGCCGACCGCGCCTGGGCCTGGGCCGCGCCGCACGCCGTGTACGGACCACGGGCACGGTGGCACGCGGCACTCGAACGGCTGCACGCCGACGGCCTGCCGGTGACCGTGCCGCGCCGACGCATGCGCGACTGCGTGCTCACCGTGCCGTGGGAAATCGTGGCGCCCCGCTGAGCGGATTCACGTACACGCGGCGAGGGCGTGCTCGATCCGCCGCACGACCTCGGGCGGCGCGTGATGGCACGCGTCGTGCAGTGCGTCGCCGGTGAACCTGCCGATCACGACACCGTCGGCCACCACCTCGTCGAGCAGTTCCTGAGAGATGCCGCCCGCCGCGAGGTCGAGGGCGGTGCGTACCGGAGTCGTGATGCGCACGGCGCCGAGTTGCTCGCAGTCGTCCGCGGACAGCGACCGCCGGTGCAGCGCGAGCGCGCGGGTGGGCGACGGCGGCGCGAGGACCGTCGAGATGTGGATGAAGCGCGGGTACAGGTGTCCCAGCCCGTACAGCTCGGCAGCGCTCTGGTGCGACACCGCGGCGCCGGTCCCGAACCACGTACACCACTTCACGAACTCGTCGAGGTCGGTCTCGCGCGAGCCGGGCAATCGGAACAGGTCACGCTCGACGCGCAACCACGACCCGTCGACGATGCGGTCGCCGACGTCCGACACCCGGTACCCGGCACGCAGTGCCTGAGCCGTGGTGAAGTAGCCGCCCTGCCGGTCGGCGATCTCCTTCAGCCGCGCGGGGTCGGGCTGGGACTCCGCAGGTTCGGACCAATCCGTCATACCGTCATGATTGCCCATTGCTGTGTTTCGTATCACAGCTTTGGCGGGCCTGTTCCATGCTCGTAACCTTTTCGTTCGCGCCGGTCGCGGGTGCGCCGCGCCGAGGGCGGCAGATTCACAGAGCGCGTTCAGACTCGTGCGGCACAATCCGACACCATGACCGCCACCACTTCGACCGGCAACTCTTCGGGTGGACGCCGCCGATCACGCACCGCGCTGATCGTCGTCCTCGTCGTCGTCGCGGCCCTCGTCGTGGCCCTCGTGGCAGGCGAGCTGTTCGTCCGCAACCGCGTGAAGGCATGTCTTGCAGACCAGTTCGAGAGTCAGCTCGGTTCCCAGGTCGACATCGGCCTCAGCCCCAAACCGGTGTTGTGGCAGACGATCGACAAGCAGATCCCGTACGTGACGCTCGAAAGCGACGACACCGACTTCGGCCCCGCGATCGGGATGAACGTGCACGGCCGGGCCGACGACATCGATCTCGAACCGGGCGACGGCAGCGCAGGCACGATCGGCAGCTCGCATGCCGACGTCGAGTGGTCGACGGACGGCATCCTCACCACGATCCAGCAGGAGTCCTTCGGCGCACTCGTGAGCGAGGTGCGTGCCGACCAGGGGGCGGGCACACTCACCTTCTCGGTGGGCCCGGCCGGACTCGCCGACCTGACGGTGCGGCCCACCGTCGACGGCGACCGGGTGAAGGTCGAGACCGTGGGCGCCGCGATCCTCGGCCTCGGCCTGCCCACCGACCTCGTCGACGGCATCGTGCAGACCCTCACCGACAGCCTGCAGACGTACCCGCTCGGCATGATCCCCGAGTCCCTCGAGGTCACCGACTCGGCGGTGCACTTGACCCTGCAGGGCGGGCGGTACGCGATCCCTGCCGACCAGAGCGGCAGCAGCCCCGACGGGTGCAGCATCGTGTGATGCTGCCGGCAGGATCACACGCGGTCAGAAGCCCACGCGGTCAGAAGCCGTCGAGCACCGCACGCGTTCCGGACAGCCCGAGCCGCGTCGCGCCCGCGTCGATCATCGTGCGCGCGGCGTCGGCCGTTCTGATGCCGCCCGACGCCTTGACCCCGAGCCTGCCGCCGACCGTGTCCGCCATGAGCCGCACCGCGTGCGGGCTCGCACCGCCCGCGGGATGGAAACCGGTGGAGGTCTTGACGTAGTTCGCGCCCGCGCGTTCGGCCGCCCGGCAGCACTCGACGATCGCATCGTCGGTCAGTGCCGCGGTCTCGAGGATCACCTTCAGGACCGTCTCCTCCCCCACCGCTTCGCGCACCGTCACGATGTCGGCGAGCACCGAGTTGTAGTCACCCGCAACGGCCGCGCCGACGTCGATCACCATGTCGACCTCCCGCGCGCCCTGGTCGACCGCAAGTCGCGCCTCGGCCCCCTTGACCAGCGAATGATGCTTGCCCGACGGGAATCCCGCGACGGCCGCGACGACGAGTCCGTCTGCATGCAACGGCAGCATCGACGGCGACACGCACACCGCGAGCACACCGAGCTCGCGGGCCTCCGCGACGAGTGCCTCGACGTCGGCACGGGTCGCTTCGGGTTTGAGGAGGGTGTGGTCGACCATCGCCGCCACCTGGTCGCGCGTGAGAGTGTCGGACATGACCCGAGCATTCCACAGCCCACCGCACGCTCGCCGGAGCCGGAGCCCAGGCGCCGCGGCGGCACTGCCAGACTGTAGCCATGAGTTCCGCGCTTGCCGACGACCGCCGCTACGTCCTGTCGCTGGGGTGCCCCGACCGCACGGGCATCGTCGCGAGCATCGCCACCTTCCTGGCCGACGCGGGCGGTTCGATCGTCGAAGCCGCGTACCACGCCGACCAGGACAGCGGCTGGTTCTTCACTCGCCAGGCGGTCAGCGCCTCGTCGATCGACATGTCGATCGACGCGCTACGGGAGCGTTTCGCGGCGGTCGCAGCCGAGCTGGGCCCCGAAACCGAGTGGCGTCTCGAGGATTCGGCGCAGCGCAAGCGCATCGTGCTGCTCGTCAGCAAGGAAGGACACTGCCTGCACGATCTGCTCGGCCGCGCCGCGGGAGGCGAGTTGCCGGTCGACATCGCCGCCGTGATCGGCAATCACCCGGACCTCGAGGGCGTCACGCGGCGGCACGGTGTCGCCTTCCATTACGTGCCGTTCCCGAAGGACCCGGCCGAACGTGGACCGGCCTTCGAGCAGGTGCGCGCGCTGGTCGACGAGCACGACCCGCACGCCGTCGTCCTTGCCCGCTTCATGCAGGTGCTGCCGCCCGCACTGTGCGAGCACTGGGCAGGCCGCGCGATCAACATCCACCACAGCTTCCTGCCGTCGTTCGTGGGTGCCCGCCCGTACCACCAGGCGTTCGCGCGCGGCGTCAAGCTGATCGGCGCGACATGCCACTACGTCACCGCCGAACTCGACGCCGGACCCATCATCGAGCAGGACGTGATCCGCGTCGACCACTCCGCCGCCATCGCCGACATGGTGCGTCAGGGCCGCGACATCGAGAAACTCGTGCTCGCACGCGGGCTCCGCTGGCATCTCGAGGACCGGGTGCTGGTGCACGGCCGCAAGACCGTGGTTTTCAACTGACCGGTTTTCAACTGACGGTTCAACTGACCGGTGTTCAGCCGAGACTGCGCAGGCGCGCGATCTCCTCGTTGACGGCGTCCGGGTCCTCCACGGTGGTCATGTGGCCCACTCCGGGGAGGACGATGAGCTTCTCGAGATTCCCCGCACCGTCGAGGATCTCGGCGAGCCGATTCGCGTGCGACGGCGGCGTGAGCCGGTCGGCGGTGCCGACCAGGACGCTCGTGGGCACGGTGAGATTCGCGAGGCCTTCGTGGATGTCGAGCGCACTGAGCGCGGCGCCCCAGCCGCCCCGCGCCTTCGGGTGACACGACGAGACGATCCGCCGGCAGAATTCGACCTCTTCGCGCGTGGCCTGCGGTGACAATGCGATGTACCGCACGGCGGGCGCGGTGAGCGGCGACGACACGATCGGCATGGTCGACCCGATGATCGCGCGACCGACCGAGACCGGCACCCGCGGCAGACGCGCGGGCAGCGGCACGATCAGCGATTCCGCGACGAGATTGTCGGTGGCGGTGCTCGCGAGCAGCACGGCGGACGCGTACTCGGCGACCTGCTCGGGATAACGCTCGGCCCACGCGATGATGCTCATGCCGCCCATGCTGTGCCCGACGAGCTCTGCCTTGCGGTCACGGTCGACGGTGGCGGCGAGCACGGCGGCGAGATCGCTCGCGAGCAGGTCGGGGCCGAGTGCGGCGCTGCCGATCGTGCTGCTGCCGTGGCCGCGCAGGTCGTACGCGATGACCCGGTTCTTCTCGCTGAGCGCGTTGATCTGCGGGTTCCAGTACTCCGTCGAACACGTCCAGCCGTGCACCAGCACGATCGGGTCGCCGTCGGCGGGCCCGTAGCAGCGCACGCGCAGGGTCGCGCCGTCCTCGGTGCGAACGTCGAGTTCGTCGGGGGCTCCGGACGGGGTGCGCAGCAACGCGCCGCGCGGAACGTCGCTGGTGCGTACGACGGTGCGCGCGCGACGCTTCATCACGAATGCCGCCGTGCCCGCGACGGCACCCGCTCCGACCAGTCCGCCGACGATGCCGCGCGCAAGACCTGTGTTGCTCATGTGTTCTACCGGTTTCCTGTTCTCGTTCAGCTCGCCTGGGTGTCGCCCGTGCCGGTCGCGGGCTCACCGTTCGCGAGTCGTCGTGCCGCTTCGGCGAGTGCCTTCGCGATTTCGGCCTCCATCGCCTTCGCGAACATCGAGCCGATCGTGTCGTGCGCGAGGGGACGCATGTGGTCGATGAGTTCGGCGGCTTCCTTGACAGTGGACTCGTCGAGATCGAGGTCGTCGCCGTCGGGTGGCAGATAGCGGTCGGCGACGAGCGCGACGAATCGTGCTGCCACGTCGCCCAATCCGTGCCGCACGGCCTCGAATTGTGCGAGCAGCTCGTCGATCGAGATGCCGGCGTCGACGAGCATCTCCGCGGCGTCGAGCAGCCCCCGGTCGGGTACCGCGTACACCGGTGTCCCCGACGCGTCGACCCCGTCGCGTACCACGACGCCGAGCGCTTCGCCGTGCGCGATGGCCTCGTCGGTGGTGCCGCTGCCGAGCGACGCCCGCAGTTCCTCTGCGGTGACGCGTGACTCGCGGTGCCGCTGCGTCCACCGCGACTCGTCCGTCGCGAGGACGTCGCGCACCTCGAGCCCGTAGCGTGC
Source organism: Rhodococcus sp. HNM0569 (assembly GCF_012726205.1). Taxonomy (GTDB): domain Bacteria; phylum Actinomycetota; class Actinomycetes; order Mycobacteriales; family Mycobacteriaceae; genus Rhodococcus_F. The sequence goes on from NZ_JAASAE010000028.1 coordinate 13,401, forward strand.
TGCGGTGAGCAGCTCGCTGATCGTGGCGAACGTGTATCCGCGGTCGAGCATGCGGCCGATCAGCTCGAGCCGGTCGAGGTGCGCGTCGCTGTACCACCCCGTGCGACCCTGTTTGCGCGGCGGCGGCAGCAGCCCCCGGTCCTGGTACACGCGGATGTTGCGGACGCTGACCTGCGCGAGCCGCGCGAGGTCGTCGATTCGGTACTCGGCCATACGGCGTCAGAGTACGTGCGCGCGCCGCAACAGCAGCTTCGAGGGGCCGCCGATGAGGCCGACCTCGTCGAGGAACTCGACGGTCTTGGCGCTGCCTTCACGAATCTTGTCGTGGTAGTGGCGGTTATCCTTCGCGGCCTTCTTCGCTTCCGTGACGTCGAGCCCCGCGGCCTCGTACACCTTGTCGTTGACGAGGCTCGTGACCACGAAGTACGCGGTGACGCCGAGGACCAGGCGCACCCGTGCGCGCTTGAACCGCGACGCATTGCGCACGCGGCGCACGCACTCTTCACGCGCGAACTTGATGTGCCGCGATTCTTCGAGAACGTGGATCTTGCTCACGGTGCGCGTGATCGGCTGCACACGCTCGTCGCGCATGAAGTCGCGCTGCATCATGTCGAGGATCTCCTCGGCGAACAGCGTGCCGCCGTACGCGAGCGAGCCCGACGCCGTGGCCTTGAACAGTCGTGCCGACTGCAGGATCCAGTTCTTCGGACGGTACGAGGGGATGCCGAAGCGTTGCGCCGAGCGCGCGAACATCGTGGAGTGGCGGCACTCGTCGGCGATCTCGGCGAGCGCGAACTGCACGTGTGGCGTCGACGGGTCGTGCGTGTAGATGTCGCGCAGCAGCATCTGCATCAGGATCATCTCGAACCAGATGCCGGTGCCCGAGATCGAGGCCGCTTCGTGGCGCGTGAGTGTGCTGCGCTGCTCGTCGGTCATGCGCTCCCAGAGTTCGGTGCCGTACAGGCTGCACCACTCGGGCGTCATGCCGTAGAGCCCCTCGGGGATGTCGGCTTCCCAGTCGACCTCGATGAGCGGGTCGTACGACATCCGTGCCGACGACGCGAGCAGGCGCGCCGCGGTGTCCTGGCGGTCGCCCGCGCGGGTGAGCCGGGACTGCGTCCCGGTCGAGCCGGACTTCTCCGCGGTCTTCCGCGTGGCGTTCTTGCGCACCTCGTGTACGACAGACATCACAGCTCCCTCCGTTGGGCACTTGATGTCAGCGTAGTTTGTCACAATGGCCATTGTCACTATGTGACGGCAAACTCATTTCGGACCGTATGACGACAGATTCCGCCGAAGCCAACACCGGTCGCCGGGAGATGCGCCTCTACCAGCGCGGACGCTGCACGTCGTCGACGCGGGGCTTGACGTCGACGAGGTACACGCACACCGCGACGATCGCGATGATGCCGAGCAGACCCACCGTGTTGGGAAGCAGAAGCAGGAACAACAGCGCCGCCACCAGGATCCCGACCCAGATGGGCTTGGTCAGCTTGTCGACGGCCGTGAACGCGTCCTTGCGCTGGCGCGCGGCGTGGAACAGCGCGTACGCAGCACCCACGAGCGCGACGACCCGAATGACCAGCAGGATGATCGCCACAATTCCGTCGACTTGAATCACGTCGGTCATTCTACGGATGAATCGGACACGAGCCCGACATGCGGAACCCTCCGCACGGGATCGTGCGGAGGGTGGGGCACGGGAACCGTGCGGGCTCGGCGTGACTCGGGCCGCTCAGGCCTTCTTCGGCGGCGTCTTCTTCGCGGGCGCCTTCTTGGCAGGCGGAGCCGTCTTCGCCGGCGCCTTCTTGGCGGCAGGTGCCGACTTGGCCGGGGCCTTCTTCGCCGGAGCCTTCTTGGCGGGCGCGGACTTGGCTGCAGGCGTGGCAGCCGGGGCCGCCTTCTCCGCGACCCGCTCCTGCGCGCTCGTCGCAGCGGCGGCCGCGTCGTTCGACGCCGAACGCGCCTCGTCACCCAGGTCGAGGACGCGGATCGCCGCCTCGTCACCCGCGTCGGCAAGCTCCGAACCGAGATCCTCGGCGGTCTCCGAGATGCGGCCCGCGGCACGACCCGCGAGACGCGCGGCCTGCTCGCCGACGGCGCGCGTCTGCCGGGCGACGGTGCCGAGCGCTTCCTCGGTGAGCGCCGCGGCGTCGCCGAGTGCGGCCTCGGCGCGACCGATGCGCTCCTCGACGCCCGGCTGCTTGCGCAGCCGGCCGACCGTGCCCTCGCCCCGTTCCGCGAGCGACGCGTAGATGTCGGACGCGACCTTGAGGTATGCCTCGGCGACCTTGCGGAGCTCGTCGGCGCTGAACCGTTCGCGCAGGTCGGCGAGCTCGTCCGGCAGTTCGGCAGGCAGCGTCCCGAGCCGCTCGCGCAGCGTCTCGACGCTGTCGGCGAACTCTCCCTGCAGATCCCCCAGTCGGGTACGTGCCTCGTCGACACGGCCCTCGACGTCCCCCTGGGTGCTCTCGGCGCGCTCGCGCAGTTGCGCGACGACGTCCGCGACGGCCTGGACGACGACGTCGCCTGCGCCGACGGCCGCGTAGAAGGGGGTCTTCACGTTCACTTCAGTCATCGGTCTTCTCCTCTTCGAGGGTGCGATGTTCGTGGTCGGTGGCGCTCGCGGATGCGACGGCGTTGTCGGCATCCTCGGGTCGGACTACCGCGTTCGGCACTCCGAGATCGGAGTCGGCTTCGGCGGAGGAGTTCTCGCGGCGGAACGAGTCGTAGATCTCCAGCAGAACCTGCTTCTGCCGTTCGGTGACGGTGGTGTCGGCGACGAGCGCGTCGCGCACAGGACTGTGCGCACGTTCTTCGAGATAGCCCGCCTGGACGTAGAGCACTTCCGACGACACCCGCAGGCCCTTGGCGATCTGGGCCAGCACCTCGGCGGACGGCTTGCGGAGCCCGCGCTCGATCTGGCTGAGGTAGGGATTGCTGACTCCCGCGAGTTGCGCGAGCTGACGCAGTGACACCTGCGCCGATTCGCGTTGCGCACGGATGAATCCGCCGATGTCGTGCGCTGCCGAACTGACGACGCGCGCCGCGACCTCGGTGGGTGCCTGCTTGTCGTCCGTCATGACCCCACGTTACGGGCAGGTGCTAACTATTGCAAGCACCTTGCTAGCACTCTGCCGGGGCGGCACACGTCAGTGGAACAGCAACGTCGACAGCGAATAGATCGCCAGCCCGGCTATCGAGCCGACGACCGTGCCGTTGATGCGGATGAACTGCAGGTCGCGGCCGACCTGGAGTTCGATCTTCTTGCTGGCCTCGTCGGCGTCCCAGCGCTGCACGGTGTCCGAGATGATGCCCGTGATCTCGTCGGTGTAGTTGTCCGACAGGTATCGCACGCCCGACCGGAGCCACCCGTCGATCTTGGTGCGCAGCGCGTCGTCG
>NZ_JAASAE010000029.1 GCF_012726205.1 Rhodococcus sp. HNM0569
TCGACACGGGTGCTGTAGAGGATGAGAGCACCGGAGGTGCCGTCGAGATCGAGCGGCGACGACAGGCCGCTGCGGATCCCCACCGCGAGTGCGGGACCTGCGAGATCGGGCCGGCGGCGTGCCGCCCGTTCGATGTCGACGCGGACGACGCGTTTCGTCCACTCCGCGCCGCCGCGCCGCGCATCGCGGGCGAGCCGGGAGGCCTGGTCGAGCAACAACGATTCCGGATCGGTGCCGACGACGATCGTCGAGTCGCCCTCGCCTGCCACGTCGCCGGCGCGCGCGTGCCCGACCGCGACGACGGCGGCCGCGTCCGCATCGGGTATCGCGACGACCACCTGACGACACACCGCGGCGAGGACGGACTTCATTTCGTCCTCGTAATCGAGGAGACTCACGACATGCTCTAGCGACGATGTGACGAGATCCACATCGGTGGGCGTGACGGCGTCTCTGGCGTGCGGACGCTCGTGAGCCTTCTGTGACCTGGCGTTCAGCTGGGGTACCCCCGAACGTTGTGGAACCGCGACTCTTTTGCCAACATTACCCGCGACACAGTTCGGCATCGATCGTGTTTGACCAAAGCCTTCACGCGGTATCCAGTGCGTGTGCTGACCCGACCGTTGCCCTGGTGGCTCACCACCAGCAATCGCCTTGTTCGCCGGATCCGGAGGTCTCATGGCTGACGCCAAGACAATTCAACCCGACCAGGAGCAGGCCCATCCTGTCGTCGAGTTGCGGATACGTGCCACCCCGGACCAGCTCCCGGTGCTGCGCGCGTTGGCTGCAGCCATCGCCGTTCACGAAGACTTCGACCTCGACTCGATCGCCGACATCAAGCTCGCGATGGACGAGATCTGCACGTACCTCATCGTGCGCGCCGCACCGGATGCGGTGCTGGTGTGTCGGCTCCAGTACCTCGACAGCTGCCTGCGGGTGGAGGTGTCCACGGTCACCGAGACTCCCGACGACGCGAACCAGCGCTCGTTCGGCTGGCACGTGCTGCAGTCGCTCACCGACTGGGTCGACCTGCAGCAGTCCCCCGACCCCGACTCGGGCGGCTATCTCACCACGATGGCCTTCACCCGGACGAACGGCATACCTTCGTGACAGATGCCGTGAACGAGCAGGCCCGCCAGACACGGTGGCCGGACGAGTATCACGACGTCAAGGAAACATTCGAGCGGCTCGACACCCTCGAACGCGGCGAGGCAGCACACGCGGAACTGCGCGACCACCTGGTCGAACGCTGTCTACCCCTCGCCGAGCACATCGCGCGCCGGTTCGACGGCCGCGGCGAGAGCCACGACGACCTCGTCCAGGTCGCGCGGGTGGGCCTGGTCAATGCGATCGACCGGTTCGACGTGACTCGCGGATCCGACTTCGTGTCGTTCGCGGTGCCCACGATCATGGGCGAGGTGCGCAGGCACTTCCGCGACACCGGCTGGGCCGTGCGCGTGCCGCGTCGCATGAAGGAACTGCATCTCGCGATCGGACAGGCCGTGGGCGAGCTGTCGCAGACCCTGGGGCACGCGCCCACCGTCAGCGAGATCGCGCGCGCACTCGATCTCGACCCCGAGGAGGTCGCACAGGGCCTCGTGGCAGGCAATGCGTACCAGACGCTGTCGGTCGACACGAAGCCCTCGGAACGCTCGGGCGAGCTGTCGATGATCGACACGCTCGGCGACTACGACGCGGCACTCGAAAACGTCGAGAACCACGAGACCCTGCGTCCGCTGCTCGAAGCGCTGCCGGAACGCGAACGGTCGATCGTCATGCTTCGCTTCTTCGGCAACATGACGCAGACGCAGATCGCCGAGCACGTCGGCATCTCGCAGATGCACGTGTCCCGGCTGCTGACGAAAACACTGGCCCAGCTGCGCCGTCAGCTCGGCGACGCGTGAGCGCCCACGCGGACGGCCTCCCTCAGATCGTGGCGGCGTCGATCACGAAGCGGTAGCGCACGTCTCCCGCGACCACCCGGTCGTACGCGCCGTCTATGTCGTCGGCCGAGATCGTCTCGATGTCGGCGCCGATGCCGTGCTCGGCGCAGAAGTCGAGCATCTCCTGGGTCTGCGCGATGCCACCCACCATCGAGCCGGCGAGGCTGCGGCGGTTCTTCGTCAGACTGAACGCGCGGGCCTCGAGCGGCTTGCTCGGCAGGCCCAGCTCGACGAGGGTGCCGTTGATCGCGAGCATCGAGAGGTAGGCGTCGAGATCGAGGTTGACCGACACGGTGTTGAGGATCAGATCGAACCTGCCGCGCAGCGTGCGGAAGGTCTCGGGATCCTCGGTCGCGTAGTAGTGGTCGGCGCCGAGCCGTGCGCCGTCGTCCTGCTTCGACAGCGTCCGGCTGAGCACCGTCACGTCCGCGCCCATCGCGTGCGCGATCTTGACGCCGACGTGACCGAGACCGCCCATACCGATGATTGCGACCTTCGTGCCGGGTCCCGCATTCCAGTGTGCGAGAGGCGAATACAGGGTGATGCCGGCGCACAGCAAGGGTGCAGCGACGTCGAGTGCGAGCGCGTCCGGGATGCGCACGACGAAGTGTTCGGTGACGACGATGTGTGTCGAGTAGCCGCCCTGGGTCCACTCGCCGTCGGCGCCTTTCGCGTTGTACGTGCCCACGACGCCCTCGGCGCAGTACTGCTCTTCGTCCGCGACGCACGCGTCGCACTTCCCGCACGAGTCGACGAAGCAACCGACGCCGACACGGTCGCCGACAGCGAATGCGGTGACGTCTGCACCCACCGCCGCGACGACGCCTGCGATCTCGTGCCCGGGAACGAGCGGGTAGTGCGTGCGACCCCACTCGCCGCGCGCGGTGTGGATGTCGGAGTGGCAGATGCCGGCGAACGCGACGTCGATCAGGACGTCGCGCGGGCCGAGTTCGCGGCGGGCGAGCGTGCTCTTCTCGAACGACGCCTCGGGGCCGGACACGGAGCGTGCTGCAGCGGTAACCATGCCTACATGGCTACTCCACTTCGCGGGGCGGTGCACATCCGGACCCTCACGCACCCACTCTGCTCCCCGCGCCGAGGGTGCGAATCCATGCACGCGTGTCGGCGGGGTCGATCACGTCGTCCAGCTCGAATGCGGTGGCGGCGGTGAGAGCCTTGCCCTGCGCGTACGCGGCGGCGACGAGTTGGTCGAAGAGCACGGTGCGTGCGGCATCGTCGGGTGCGGCGTCGAGTTCCTTACGGAAACCCAGCCGTACCGCGCCTTCGAGGCCCATCGGCCCGATCTCGCCGGTGGGCCACGCGATCGTGAAGTCGGGGGCGCGGAACGAGCCGCCCGCCATCGCCATCGCGCCCAGGCCGTAACCCTTGCGCAGCACGATCGTGCCGAACGGCACGGTCATCCGTGCGCCTGCGACGAACAGCCGGCCGAAGCGCCGCACGGTGGCGTCGCGTTCGGATTCGGGACCGACCATGAAACCCGGTGTGTCGCACAGCGACACCACAGGAATCGCGAAGGTGTTGCACAGCTCGAGGAAGGCGGTGAGCTTGTCGGCCGCGACGGCGTCGACGGCGCCGCCGAGGTGCAGGCCCTGGTTCGCGACCACCCCGTATGCGACGCCCTCGACGCGCACGAACGCGGTGACCGCGCCTGCGCCCCAGTCCCGCTGCAGCTCGAGCACCGAGCCGACGTCGGCGATCGCATCGATCGCGGCCCGGATGTCGTACGCGCGCAGGCGGTTCTCGGGAACGACGTGCCGCGCGACCCGCGGGTCGGGTGCCTGCCACTCGGTGACCGGGCCCTGGAAGTACGACAGGTACTGCTTCGCGAGCGCGACGGCATGCGCTTCGTCGTCCGCGACCAGGTCGACGACGCCGTTGCGCCGCTGGACGTCGATCGGCCCGATGTCCTCCGCTCGGTGCGTACCGAGCCCACCGCCTTCGATCATCGCGGGTCCACCCATCCCGATGTTCGCTTCGGGTGTCGCGATCACGACGTCGCATACGCCTGCCAGCGCGGCATTGCCCGCGAAGCATCGTCCGGACACGATCGACACCAGCGGAACGCGACCGTTGAGACCGGCGAGCGAGCGGAAGGTCCCGACGTCGAGGCCGCTCGCCGCACCCGCGTCGGTATCACCCGGTCGACCACCGCCGCCCTCCGCGAACAGCACGAGCGGAACACGACGGCGCGCCGCGACGTCGATCAGCCGGTCGGTCTTGTCGTGATTGCGTTTTCCCTGCGTGCCTGCGAGCACCGAGTAGTCGTACGACACGACGACAGCCTGCGCGCGGTCGGCACCGAAGATCTCGGCCCCGATCGTCGCGATGCCACCGACGAGGCCGTCGGCGGGAGTGTGCGCGATCAGGTCTTCCTCGCTCCGCCTGCTCCGTTGCGCCGCGAGTACGAGCGGCCCGTATTCGACGAAGCTGCCGTCGTCGACCAGGTCGGTGATGTTCTCCCGCGCGGTGCGGCGTGCGAGGCGGTGCCTCTTGGCGACCGCGGCCGGCCGCGCAGCGTCGAGCGTGACCTCGTGCCTGCGCACGATCTCGTCCAGGTCGTCGCGCGCGCGATCGAGGTCGAGCGCGGCGGAGCCGGCGGTGACGGCGTCGCCGCGTCGCCCCGACACGACCGCGACCGCAGCTCCCGCGCCCACCGTGTCGCCGGGGGCGACGAGGACCCGGGTGACGACCGCGCCTGCGGGGGCGGTGACGACGTGTTCCATCTTCATCGCCTCGAGCACGACCACCGGCTCTCCCGCACCGGCGGTGGTGCCGGCGTCCGCGACCGCGACGACGGTGCCCGTGAGCGGTGCGTGCAGCGCCTCCTCTCCCGAGGCCACCGATATATCCTGTGCTGCTGCGGTATTCGCGTCGCCTGCGAACCGCGCGAGGTTGTCGCCGAAGAATTCCGTCGTGACCGCCCCGGTCACGAACTCGGGGGTGGTGACCACCGCGCGCAGCATGTCGCGGTTGGTGCGGACACCGTCGACCGCGAACTCGGCGAGCGCTGCGTCCGCCTTGCGCACCGCTGCCGCGAAGTCGGTGCCACGTACGTGCACGATCACCTTCGCGAGCAGCGAGTCGTATCGCGTGCTCGGGGTCAGACCGGGAAAGCCGTAGGTGTCGACGCGCACGCCTGGGCCGGAGGGCACCGAGAACGTGGCGAGGGTCCCGCTTTCCGGCACGGCGGTGCCGTCGGCGGTCACGGTCTCCATGTTGACGCGACACTGCATCGCGATGCCGCGTGCGTCGATCGGCTCCCCGCTGCTCGCGTCACCGCGCGCCGCGACCGCGTCGGGCAGCGCGAGGTCGGCGAGCTGCGTGCCCTGCGCGACCTGCAGTTGCAGCTCGACGAGGTCGAGGCCGGTCACCTCTTCCGTCACGGTGTGCTCGACCTGCAGACGCGGGTTGACCTCGAGGAACACGAATCCCTGTGGGCCGACCGACGAACCGACGAGGAACTCGACCGTCGCGAGACCGCGGTAGCCGACCGATACGCACAACCGAACCGCGGCATCGTGCAGTCCGCGGCGGAGCGCGTCGTCCAGTCGCTGCGCAGGTGCGATCTCGACGAGTTTCTGGTGCCGACGTTGCACGCTGCAGTCGCGGTCGCCGAGCGCGACCGCGTGTGTCATGCCCCCGGTGTCCGTCGCGAGCACCTGTACTTCGATGTGCCGGACGTCGACCGCGAGCGCTTCGGCGAACAGTGCGGGATCGCCGAATCCGAGCTCGGCCTCCGACGCGCACACCCGATGCGCGTCGGCGAGCTCGGATTCGGCACGGACGGGGCGTATCCCGCGACCACCGCCGCCCGAGACTGCTTTGACCATGATGCCGCCGGGGCTGCGCCGCAACAGCTCGGCCATGTCCTCCGGCGCCGCCCCGGAGCCGGTCGCGTCGAGCACGGGCACTCCGGCCGCGACCGCGGCCGCCCGCGCCGACGCCTTGTCGCCGAAAATGTCCAGCACGTCGGGCGACGGTCCGACGAAGACGAGCCCTGCGTCGTGGCATGCACGCGCGAACTCGGCGTTCTCGCTGAGGAATCCGTATCCCGGGTGTACGAGGGTCGCATCGGCGTCGAGCGCTGCCTTCACGATCGCCGTGTGATCGAGATAGACCGACGGCCCCTCGCCGTCGAGTGCGATCGCACGATCGGCGGCGCGCACGTGCGGGCTGTCGGCGTCGTCGCGCGCATACACGGCGACCGTGCGCATACCGCACTCGGCCGCCGTACGCACGACGCGCAGCGCGATCTCGCCGCGATTGGCGACCAGCACGGACGGCGTGGTCACGGCACGAACACCAGGCGCCCGACCGTGCTACCCGAGCCGAGACGGCCGAGACCGTCGGCGACGTCGCCGAGCGAGAGTCGTTCGCTGACGAGTGGTTTCACCTTGCCCTCGTTCGCGAGCCGCGTCAGTTCCGTGTGGCAGTCGGTGATCGCCTGCCGGTTGTACTGCTTGTACAGGCCCCAGTGCAGTCCGATGATCGAGTAGTTCTTGATGAGGGCATGGTTGAGGCCCGGTGTCGGGATCGTGCCTCCCGCGAAGCCGATCACCAGGATGCGCCCCTCGAAGGCGATGCATTTCGTCGAGCGCGTGTAGGAGTCGCCGCCGACAGGGTCGTACACGACGTCCGCGCCGTGGCCGTTCGTGTACTCCTTCACGATCGGCACGAAATCGTCGGTGTGCCGGTCGATCACCAGGTCGGCACCGAGATCGCGGCAGTACTGCGCTTTCTGTTCGCCGCCGACCACCCCGATCACCGTGGCGCCCGCAGCCTTGCCGAGTTGCACCGCGGTGCTGCCGACGCCACCGGCCGCAGCGTGCACGAGCAGCACCTCGCCGGGCCGGATCGTGGTGCGGCGATGCAGCGCGAACCAACTCGTCTGATAGCCGATCGTGAGCGCGGACGCCTCCGCGTCGTCGAGCGCGGAAGGCGCGGGAAAGGCGTTGTCCACGTCCATGACGGCGTACTCGGCGAAGCTGCCGCCGGGCAGTTCGGGACTGCCGACCACGCGGTCGCCGACCGCGAACCCGGTGACTCCGTCACCGACCTGCACGACCTCGCCGCACAACTCGACGCCGGGAGTGAACGGCAGCGGCGGCGTGATCTGGTACTGCCCGCGGCACAGCAGGACGTCGGGGAAGTTGGCGGGCGCCGCGAGAACCCGGACGACGAGCTGCCCCGGGCCCGCGGTGGGGTCGTCGATCTCGTCGAGCGTCAGGACGTCCTCGGGTTCGCCGTTCGCGGCGACGCGCCATGCCTTCATCGAGTGTTCCTCTTTCCTGCAGATGCTGATGTTGAAAGGTGCGGTGAATCGTCTTCACGCAGACGGCAGGTCGACGAGTTCGCCGAGCCGGGCGCGATACGCGTATTCGGTGCCGAACGCGAGTTGACTGCTCTTGGCGCGCTTGAGGTACAGATGCGCGGGATACTCCCAGGTCATCCCGATTCCACCGTGCAGCTGGATGCACTCCTCCGCAGCGCGCACCGCGAGCGGGCTGCAGTACGCCTGTGCGACGGCCGTCGCGGTGTCGGCGTCGTCGTCCCGATCGCAGGCGTCGGCGGCGCTGCGGGCCGCGGCTCCCGCCGCGCCCACGTCGAGCCACAGATCCGCGAGACGGTGCTTGAGCGCCTGGTACGAGCCGAGGACTCGGCCGAACTGCCTGCGCTCCTTCAGATATCCGAGCGTGGTGTCGAAGCACCACTGTGCCACCCCGAACTGCTCGGATGCGAGGAGCGCCGCTGCGGTGCGGAGCGCGTCGTGCACCGCCGCGTCGGCTCCGCCGGAGCCGACGCGCACCGACTCACGCGTGTCGAGTCGCACGTCGGCGATCGGCCGCGTCATGTCGAGCGCAAGCACCGGGTCGACGGTGACACCGGGCGCGTCACGTGCGACGCGATGCAATTCGAGCCCGTCCGGGCCTGCCGCAGGCACCACCAGCACGTCCGCCTGCGCGGCGCCCGCGACGGAGCGAACGGCACCGGTGAGTGCGCCGTCCACCACCCGCACACCGGCCGGGGCCGTGAAGGACGGTGTGGAGAGGGAGACGACGAGCGCCGCGGTCGACTCGCCCGAGGCGAGCGCGGGCAGCAGATCGGTGTCGCCCGCACCGCGCAGTGCGAGCGTCGCGAGCACCGCGCTGGTCAGGAACGGCACGGGTGCGACGGCGCGGCCGAGTTCTTCGAGCACGACCGCCGCTTCTCGTGGGCCCGCACCCGCGCCGCCGAGCGCCTCGGGAACGAGCAACCCGGCGAGGCCCATGTCGGCCGCGAGAGTATGCCACAGCGGCGTGAAGTCCTGCGGGCCGGCGTCGTAGACCGACGCCACGTCCGCCGGCACACAGCGTCGTTCGAGAAGTGCGCGCACACTGGACCGCAGTGCGGTCTCGGTGTCGGTGTAGAGGAGGTTCGCTTCGCTGTTCTGCTCGGCCGTGACCGTCATCGGGGCAGATCCTTCCAGGCGATGTCCTTGTCGACACGATGTTCCGGCGGCAGTCCGAGCACCCGCTCGGCGACGACATTCCGGAGGATCTCGGACGTCCCACCCTCGATCGAGTTGCCCTTCGCGCGCAGGTAGCGGTATCCCGGTTCACGACCGGTGAAGTCGACCGTGTCGGGTCGCCGCATCGACCAGTCGTCGTAGCGCAGGCCGTCGTCGCCCGCGAGTTCGAGCTCGAATCCGGAGATCGCCTGCGCGAGGCGTGCGAACGCGAGCTTCGCACCCGAGCCCTCCGGGCCGGGCTGGCCCACCGCGAGTTGCTGCCGCAGGCGCACACCCGACAACCGAGCGACCTCGGACTCGGTCCACAACCGCATCAGATCGTCGTGCATCGCGGGCACACGGACCTCGGGACGCGTCCGCCACGTGTGCGCGACCTTCCCGATCATGCCGCCTTCACGCGGAGCCCCCGAGCCGATCGCGACACGCTCGTTGTTGAGCGTCGTGGTCGCGACCTTCCAGCCCTGGCCGGGCTCGCCGAGGCGTTCGGTGTCGGAGATCCGCACACCGGTGAGGAACACCTCGTTGAACTCGGCCTCCCCGGTGATCTGCCGGAGCGGCCGGATCTCGATGCCGGGATCGCTCATGTCACACAGGAAGTACTTGACGTCCTCCCGGTCGTGAACGACCAGGATTCCTACAGCGGCACGTCGTGCCGCTGCGGTGGGTTCCTGTTTCACCGGGACCTGCCTTCCGCTACGCGGCAGGACTTACGGTCCCTCCACAGGCGTTTAACCTCTCCGCACGTCCTGCGGCGAGGATGTTGATTGCAGCGTTCAGGTCGCGGTCGTGGACCGCACCACACGCTGCACACGTCCACACTCGAATCGAGAGCGGCTTCGGCCCGTCGACCACTCCACACGCCGAGCANGCGGCTTTCTCCTCGAGCATCCGGATGAACATGCCCCACCCGACGTCGTGCACCGACTTCGCCAACCGAGTGCGCGCCAACCCCGACACCGCCAGGTCCTCGACGAACACCGCTTGGCTGTCGCGGATGATCGCCGTGGACTGCTGGTGCACGAAGTTGCGACGCGAATCGGCCACCTTGGCGTGCGCCTTGGCGACACGCAGACGCGCCTTGGCCCGGTTGCTCGACCCCTTCTCCTTGCGGGACAGGGTCTGCTGCGCCTTGCGGAGCGTGCGCTCCGCACGCCGCAGAAACCTC
>NZ_JAASAE010000003.1 GCF_012726205.1 Rhodococcus sp. HNM0569
GAGCCCCTGACATTTTTGGATGTCGGGGGCTCACGGCGTTTCACCACCATTTCGTGTTTTCGCCGGTCACACGCCGATCGGGCGATATCTCTTTTCCGTGTGCTTACCTGCGGTTTCCCTTCGGTCGGCCGTTCGTTACCAAGCGGACGACCGGTTTCGACAGTAATGTCATTCGCGCAGATCCTCTGGGATCGTGCCTGCGCGGTGCGCTTCTACTGGATCGTCTCGAAGATGACGAAGGGGAAGACAGTGACGTCGACGTTGATCGCACGAGGCCCAGTCACCAAGACGGTGGCAGTACTGATGGGGGTTGCAGTTACTGCCGGCATGGCCGCCGGCTGCTCCAAGACGAGCACGAACAGTGACGAACCGACTCTGCAGAAGCTGCAGGACGACGGCAAGGTCACCGCCGGGTTCGCCGGCGAGGCGCCGTACAGCTTCGAAGAGAACGGCGAGTTGACGGGTGCGACGGTCGCGCTGCACCGCGAGATCTTCGGGCAGCTCGGTGTCGGCGAGGTCGACGGCGTGAACACCGAGTTCGGTGCCCTCATCCCCGGCCTGCAGGCGGGCCGATTCGACGTCGTGAGCGCCGGCATGTCGATCCTGCCGCAGCGATGTGAGCAGGCGCTGTTCTCCGATCCCGAGTTCAACTACACCACGGCGCTCATGGTGCCTACCGGAAATCCCGGCAACCTCACCGACATTCAGTCCGTCAAGGACAGTGGTGTCCGCCTGGCCGTGATGACCGGGGCGATCGAGGCCGACTACGCGCGGGATCTCGGTATCGCCGCGACCGAGGTCGCGACGCCGCAGGACGGCATGGACGCCGTCGTCAACGGCCGCGCCGACGTGTTCGCGCTCACCGGCATCTCGCTCAACTGGATGAAGAAGAACAACCCCGACGCGCCGATCGACGTCACGCCGTCGTTCGTGGCCGTCATCGACGGTGTGCCGCAAGTGGGCGCGGGTGCCACCGTCTTCCGCAAGGAGGACGCAGAGCTCCGTGACGCATACAACGAAGAGTTGCAGAAGATCACGTCCGATCCGCAGAAGTACCTCGAGATCGTCGGGCCGTACGGGTTCACGGAGGCGGAGTTGCCCGACCCGAATCTGACCACGGAACAGCTCTGCGAAGGACAGAACTGACCGAGGTAACCCGTGGACGGCAACATCGGTGCCCTGCTGGATGCGTGGCCGCGCATCCAGCACGGCATCCTCATCACACTCGAACTGACCATCGGTGGCGCGTTCTTCGCGCTTCTCGTCGCGGTCGTGCTCGGATTGCTCTCGCGAGCGCGCAATATCGTCGTGCGCGGTGTCGCACGCGTGATCATCGAGTTCTTCCGTGGCACATCACTGCTCGTGCAGCTGTTCTGGCTGTTCTACGTCGTGCCGCTGTTCGGCTATCTGATCGAACCGCTCGTGTGCGGCATCGTGGCGCTCGCGCTCAACTACGGTGCGTACGGCGCCGAGGTGGTGCGCGGGTCGATCAATGCAGTGCCGAAGCCGCAGTGGGAGGCGGCCACCGCGCTCAATTTCAGCAGTTGGCAGAAGATGCGGCGGGTCATCTTCCCGCAAGCGTGGGCCGAGATGATCCCGCCGCTCACCAACCTGCTGATCCAGCTACTCAAGGGCACTGCCCTCGCGAGCTACATCCTGTTGCAGGACCTCACCTTCGAGATCGGCAACCTCCGCAAGACGACCGGCGACACCCTGTTCGCGTTCGGTGTCGGCCTGGTCATCTACTTCGTCGTCGGCTACATCCTGACGCTGCTCATGAATGCAGTCGAGGTGCGCGCGAAGAATCGCCTCGGGGCCGGCCCGTCGCTCAAGCAGGTCTTCCGGCTTGCTCAGAGTGATCCGAGCGGAAGGACGGGTGATCCCGCGTGAACGCACAGTGGAGGTGGGAACGCGCGGCCGACGCGCTTCCGGTGCTGCTCGACGGATTCAAGATCACGCTCCTGGCGACGGTGCTGGGATTCGTCATCGCTGCGGTGCTCGGGCTGGTCATCGCGGTCATCCGGCAGACCTTCCCCCGGTGGGTCAGCGCGCCCGTGCGTGCGGTCGCCGAGTTCATCCGGCTTACGCCACTCGTCGTGCAGTTGCTGTTCGTCTACTACACGTTCTCGAGTTTCTCGGCGCTCCAGATCGGCGTCGTGGTGCTCGGAATCCACTATTCGACCTACATGGCCGAGGTCTACCGTGCCGGCATCGAAGCGGTGCCGCGCGGCCAATGGGAGGCGGCGCGTGCGCTGTCGATCTCGCCGGCACGCATGTGGCGGGCCGTCATCCTGCCGCAGGCGATCCGCCGCGTGATCCCCGCCCTCGGCAACTATGCGGTGTCCCTCTTCAAGGACACGCCGTTCCTGTTCGCGATCACCGTTGTCGAGATGGTCACGGCGGCGCAGCAGTTCGGTGCCCGCAATTTCCAGTACCTGGAGCCGCTGACCCTCGCAGGCGTGATCTTCCTCGTCGCGAGCTACCCGACGTCGCTCCTGATCAGACGATTGGAGAAGCGTCTTGTCCAGCAGTGACGCAAGCGCCCCCGCCGAGACCGCGACCAGCGGCCCGATGATCAAATTCGACAAGGTCGTCAAGCAGTACGGCGACCATGTCGTTCTCGATCATCTCGATTTCGAGGTCGCGCGCGGAGATCGCGTGACGCTGATCGGTCCGAGCGGATCGGGCAAGACCACCATTCTGCGACTGCTCATGACGCTCGAAAAGATCAACGACGGTGTCATCTGGGTCGAGGGAGACCCGCTCTCGCACGAGCGCAAGGGCGACAAGCTCGTGCCCGCGTCCGAGAAGTATCTGCGCCGCATGCGCAAACGTATCGGCATGGTGTTCCAGCAGTTCAACCTGTTCCCCAACATGAACGTGATGGAGAACATCACCGAGGCGCCCATCCACGTCCTCGGCATGGACAAGGACGCGGCGGTGGCGCGGGCACGCGAGTTGCTCGAGATGGTCGGCCTGACGGACAAGGAGTCGGCGCACCCCACTCAGCTGTCCGGCGGCCAGCAACAGCGCGTCGCGATCGCCCGAGCGCTGGCGATGGATCCCGACATCCTGTTGCTCGACGAGGTCACCTCGGCGCTCGACCCCGAGCTCGTCGCCGACGTGCTCGACGTGCTCCGCGACATCGCGCGCACCACCGACATCACGATGTTGATCGTCACGCACGAGATGAAGTTCGCGCGCGATGTCTCGAATCGGGTGCTGATGTTCGATGCGGGTCGGATCGTCGAGGAAGGGGATCCCGAGCAGATCTTCACCGCCCCCGAACACGAGCGCACGAGCCGCTTCCTCAAGGCGGTGCTCGCCGCCGAGTAGCTGCAGACTCGAAAGGAGAGCCGGGCCACATTCGTGTGGCCCGGCTCTCCGCGTGTCCGAGGGCAAGCGTATAAATACATCTTGTGTCTATGTTGCATGCGGATGGTCGTCAGTCGGCTGCCGAGCACGTCTACCGGGATGTCAAGGAGCGAATCCTGTCCGGTGTCCTGCCCGGTGGCGAACTCATCAGTGAGGGCGAGATCGCGGGCCGCCTCGGTGTCAGCCGCACTCCGGTGCGTGAGGCCTTCCTCAAGCTCGAGACCGAGGGGTGGATGCGCTTGTATCCGAAGCGCGGGGCGCTCGTCGTGCCCGTCGCGGAGGGCGAGGCACAGCACATCGCCGATGCGCGCCGTCTCGTCGAGACGCATGCCGTCGCGCAGGTCGCGCTGCAGCCGCGCGTCCGTGAGCAACTCGTGGCACGCCTGCGCGAGAGCCTCGACGAACAGCACGAGATCGCACGAAGCGGAGACGTCGCGGCGTTCAGCGCCGCCGACGCCGACTTCCACACGCTCGTGGTCGCGGCAGGCGACAATCCGTTGCTCGATGCCTTCTACGTGAGTCTGCGCGAACGGCAGCGGCGCATGACGGCGCGCTCGCTCGCTCGCGATCCTCATCAGCTGCCCCGCATCATCGACGACCACGCCCGGCTCGCCGATCTGGTCGAGCGGGGCGAGGTGGACGGTTTCGACGTCGCACTGCGCATGCACATGGAGCAGGTCCACGCGCTCAATCCGAAGGGGGCGCAGCAATGAGCACCTCGCATCTCGACGCCGAGCCCGACGCGATCCCCGCCGACCCGGTGCGTACCCACCGGATGTGGCTCGCGGTGGCCGCGACCATGTTCGTGGTGGCCTGGGGCGGTAACGAGTTCACGCCGTTGCTGGTGATGTACCGCAGTGACCACGGGTTCTCGCCTGTCGTGGTCGACGTGTTCCTGTTCGCGTACGTGTTCGGGATCGTGCCCGGGCTGCTGCTCGGTGGTCCGCTGTCGGACCGGCTGGGTCGTCGTCCTGTGCTGCTGCCCGCGCCGCTGCTCACGATCGCCGGTTCGGCCGTGCTCGCGGCCGGCGCGGACTCCGCGGTCGCGATCGTCGTGGGCCGGATCCTGTGCGGCGTCGCGCTCGGCCTGGCAATGGCGGTCGGTGGCAGTTGGCTCTCCGAACTGACGCGGTGGGATCGCACCGCGCGGCCCGGCGCCGGTGCGCGGCGTGCGGCGATGAGCCTGACCGCGGGCTTCGGCCTCGGAGCGGGCGTTGCGGGTGCGCTCGCCCAGTGGGCGCCGTGGCCGAGCGGGTTGTCGTACGCGCTCCACATCGCGATCTCGGTGGGCGCGATGCTCGCGCTGCTCCGCGTGCCGGAAACCAGGCCGGCGCAGCAGAAGAGCGACCGCAGGCCGTTGATCGCCGATCTCCGGATCCCCGCTGCCGGACACCGGCGGTTCCTGTTCGTCGTCGCGCCGCTCGCACCGTGGGTGTTCGGTTCGGCCGCCGCGGCGTACGCGGTGCTACCCGCGGTGATGACGAGCCGGACCGAGTTGCCGCTCGCGTTCAGCGCGCTGATGTGCGTTGTCGGGCTCGGTGCGGGATTCCTCATCCAGTCGCTCGGGCGCAAGATCGACGCGCCGCGCAACTCGCGGGCGGTACTCGTCGCGCTGCTGTTCGTCGTCGCGGGCATGATCGCCGCCGCGATCGCCGCGCACCAGTTGACCGTACCGATCGCGATCGCCGCGTCGGTCGTCCTCGGGTGCGGCTACGGCATGGCGCTCGTGTCCGGGCTGCAGGAGGTGCAGCGCATCGCGGGCCCGGACGACCTCGCGGGGCTCACCGCGGTGTTCTACTCGCTGACCTACCTCGGCTTCGCGACGCCCGCGGTCATGGCTTCACTGTCCGAGGCATTCCCCGCCGTCACCTACCCCATGATGTTCGGGTTCGGTGCGCTGGCTGCGACGGCGTGTGTGGTGCTGGTGGTCGTCAAATGGACGTCGCACCTGCCCGGCCGCGCGACGCACACCGTCGATACTCACAGTGACGGCAGCGGGGCCGAGTAGAGCCATGCGTCCACGAGCGGCCGGATCGGTGTGTCCGTCCGCTGCTGGGCGAGGGCGACGAAGCCGTCGGTGTCGACTGTGCCGTAGCGGTTCTCGCTCGTCCAGGCCCGCAGCAGTCCGAAGAACGCGTCGTCGCCCGTCGCGGCTCGCAGCGCGTGCAACGCGAGCGCACCGCGCTTGTACACACGATCGTCGAACATCGCGTCGGGCCCGGGATCGCCCACGACGATGTCCTGGGGCAGCCGGGTGAGCCGCGCGTGTGCGTGCGACGCGTGGACCGCGGCGGACGCACCGCGGGAGTTCTCCGACCACAACCATTCCGCGTAGCACGCGAAGCCTTCGTGCAACCAGATGTCCCGCCACTGCCCGAGAGTGACGCTGTTGCCGAACCACTGGTGCGCGAGTTCGTGCGCGACGAGCCGTTCGGAACCGCGCCTGCCGTCGCAGTGATTGCTGCCGAAGATCGACAACCCCTGTGCCTCGACGGGAATTTCGAGCTCGTCGTCGGTGACGACGACCGAGTACGCGGGAAACGGGTACTCGCCGAACAATTCACCGAAGATCGCGAGCATGCGCGACTGACGGTCGAAATCGTGCGCTGCCTCGCGGCGGAGCCGCGCAGGGTGGAACACCGTGATCGGAACGGGATCCGAGGCGGCGCGCATCGCGTCGTAGTGCCCGATCTGGATCGTGGCGAGATAGCTCGCCATCGGTTGCGGCTGTTCGTAGACCCACGTGGTGCGACTCGCACGGGTGGTGCGCCCGACGAGAGTGCCGTTGGCAACGGCGGTGAACGGAGAGTCGGTGGTGATCGACATCCGGTAGGGCGCTTTCGAACTCGGATGGTCGTTGCACGGGAACCACGACGAGGCGCCGTTCGGCTGACTCGCGACGATCGAGCCCCCCGTGAGTTCTTCCCAGCCGACCTCGCCCCAGCGTGAACGAATGGGGCGCGGACGACCCGCGTAGTGCACGGCGACCCGCAGGGCGGTGCCCGCGTCGACCGCGCCGGGTAGCGTGACGACGAGTTTGCCTGCGCGATGCGTGAACTTGGCTTTACGGCGCGCACGCACGGGTTTCGTGCTCCGTTCGTCCGGGCCGTGCTCCACCGACACTTTCGCGACGTGCAGCGTGTCGCCGAGGTCGAATGCGAATCGGTCGCGGTCGTCGGTGACGGTGAGCGCGATGGTCGCGGTGCCCGACAGGCGGTTGCCGACGACCTTGTACGTGAGGTCGAGATCGTATTGCGACACGCGGTATCCGGTGTTGCCGCACTGTGGCAGGTAGGGGTCGAGGGGCACGTCGGTGCGGGTCACGACGCACCGCCCCGGCCACGCGCTGACCACGGTCCGATCGGGTTGCCCTGCCATCGTGTGGACGCCGGTACGGAATCGCCGCGCATCACGAGTGACGCGGGACCGACCGTCGCGCCCGCACCGATGCTCGACGCCGGGAGCGCGACACAGTGAGGTCCGAGGGTGGCGCCCGCACCGAGGGTCACGGTGTCCATGGCCATGATCCGATCATGAAACAGGTGTGTCTGCACGACGCAGCCGCGTTCGACGGTCGCGCCGTCGGCGAGCGTCACCAAGTCGGCCTCGGGCAGCCAGTACGACTCGCACCACACGCCGCAACCGATGTGTGCCCCGAGGCCGCGGAGGAACACGTTGAGCACCTCGGTGCCCGTCGCAGCGCGTGCGAACCACGGCGCCGCGACGGTTTCGACGAACGCGTCCGACACCTCGTTGCGCCACACGAACGAGCTCCAGAGTGGGTGCGTCGTGGTACCGATGCGTCCGACGACGAGCCACTTGGCCGCGACGGTGAGCGCACCGGCGACGGCGCCCGCTGTCAGCAGGACCAGACCGCCGCACACCGCCGCGAGCCAGTATCCGACCGATGCGAGCGCGCACAAGGCGAACAACACCGACAGACCGATGCCGAAAGTCGCGACGACCGGCACGAGCCGACACGTCTCGACCGCGCCGCGTGCCACGACGACACGACGCGGTGGATCGAACGTGCGCGACGCATCCGCGTCGTCGGCCGTGCGCCGCAACCGGACCGGCGGACTGCCGAGCCACGACGACCCCCGCTTCGCTTTGGACGGCGCCGCGGACAGCACCGCGACGAGGCCGTTCTTCGGTACCCGGCGACCGGGTGCCGTCATACCGGAGTTGCCGAGGAAGCCGCGTTTGCCGACCTTGGCGCGAGCGATGTGCATCCACCCGCCGCCGAGTTCGTAGCTCGCGATCATCGTGTCGTCGGCGAGGAAGGCGCCGTCGGCGACGGTCGTGAACCTGGGAATCAGCAGCACGGTCGATGCCTCGACGCGAGCCCCGACCTTCGCGCCGAGCAGGCGCAACCACACCGGCGTGAGCAGGCTCGCGTACAGCGGGAACAGGAACGTGCGGGCCGAGTCCATGAGTCGCTCGGTAGCCCATACCTGCCACCCGATCCGGCTGCGCACGGGGTGGTAGCCCTCACGCAGCCCGATCGACAGCAGCCGGACCGCGACGACCGTCGCCGCGGCGAACACCGCGAGTGCGACGAGGGTCGCGGGCACGAGTAGCGCGAACGCGGGTGCGAGCGCAGCCGACAGCGTGCCGGTGTCGCGCACCGCGAAGCCGATCAGTGCGAGCCCAGCAGCGATGGCGGCGAGCGGAAGTGCCGCGAGCGCCAGTGCGGTGAGCCCGAAGATCGGCACCCAGTAGCGGGCGCGGCGCGGTGTCTCGGCGGGCCACGGGTGCTTCGCCTTGCCGATCTTGACCGCGGGCGAGCCGGCCCACAGTTGCCCTGCCTTGACCTTGCCGAGTACCGCCGATCCTGGTTCGACCTGTGCGCCCGCCCCGACGACCGCACCGGGCGCGAGTACCGACCGCGCGCCGACCGTGGCGCCTGCGCCGACCCGGACACGGCCGACGTGGACGACGTCGCCGTCGATCCAGTGGCCCGTGAGGTCTACTTCCGGCTCGATCGAGCAGCCGTCGCCGAGTTCGAGCAGCCCGGTGACCGGGGGAAGTGTGTGGAGGTCGACGCCGTTGCCGACGGTCGCACCGAGCGCGCGGGCGTAGTAGACCATCCACGGCGCGCCGGACAGGTTCGCGGCACCACTCGATTCGGCCAGCCGCGAGACCGCCCACAACCGCATGTGCACGCTGCCGCCGCGTGGGTGACTGCCGGGCGTGACGTCGCGCAGGAGGAGGCGCGCACCGGCGACCGTGATCGCCATGCGCCCGGGAGGCGTGATGACGACCACGAACAGCGCCGCCACCCACCACCACGACATCGTCGGCAGCCACGAGATGCCTGCTGCGGTGGCGATGTTCGCGGTGACGCCGAGCCACGTGACCCACTGCAATGCGGTGATCGTGGTGAGGGGCACCGTCGCCGCGATCTGCAGGAGACGGCTCCGCGCCGGTGTGGGAGAGACGGTCCGCGCGGTGACGTCCTCGGTCGGCGCGAGGCCGTCGAGGTACTCGGCGAGCGACCCCAGCCTCGGGTGGTCGTACACGTCGGCGACGGTGACCTGCGGGTGACGCTCGCGCAGGGCCGTCACGAGCTGGGCCGCGGACAGCGAGCCGCCGCCGAGTTCGAAGAAGTCGTCGTCCTCGCCGCTGACACTCGAGCCGAGCACCGCGGTCCACTGCCGCGCGATCCACGCCGCGGTGGCGCCGAGCCCTGCCTCGGTCTGCTCGCCCGCGCCGGGCAGCGGCCACGGCAGCGCGTCCCGGTCGACCTTTCCCGACGTGCGGGTCGGCAGTTCGTCGACGACGGCGAGCCGCGGCACGATGGCTGCCGGAAGATCACGAGCGAGAAGCGAATGCGCGGCGGCGACGTCGAACGAGTCCGCGTCGACGGCGACATATCCGACGAGCAGTGCGTTGCCCGACGCGGTCCTGCGCACCGCGGCCGCGCCGCCGCGCACGCCCGGGAGCCCCTGAAGGGCTGCGTCGACTTCGCCGAGCTCGATGCGGCGACCCCCGATCTTGACCTGGTCGTCCGCGCGACCGCGGAAGTACAGCCCGTCCGCGCCGAGTTGCACCAGATCGCCGCTGCGATAGGCGCGGTGCCATCCGAGAGTCGGCATGGGAGCGTACTTCTCGGCGTCCTTCGCCGGATCGAGGTAGCGCGCCAAGCCGACGCCGCCGATCACCAGTTCGCCCACGTCGTCGAGCCCGACCGGTACGCCGTCGGAGTCGACGACCGCGAGGTCCCACCCGTCGAGCGGCAAGCCGATGCCGACAGGCGACCTGCCGTCGAGCAGCGAAGCGCACGCGACGACCGTACTCTCGGTGGGGCCGTACGTGTTCCACACTTCACGGTCCTTCGAGACGACGCGCGACACGAGCTCGGGCGGGCACGCCTCGCCACCGAAGATCAACAGCCGCACCGAGTCGAGCGCTTCGACCGGCCACAAGGACGCGAGTGTGGGCACCGTCGACACCACCGTGACGTCGCGCGTGACGAGCCACGGCCCGAGGTCGACACCCGAGCGAACCAGGGCACGCGGAGCGGGCACGAGACACGCTCCGCTGCGCCACGCGAGCCACATCTCTTCGCACGACGCGTCGAAGGCAACGGACAGACCGGCGAGAACGCGGTCTCCCGGGCCGAGTGGGGTGTCGCGCAGGAACATGCGTGCCTCGGCGTCGACGAATGCGGCCGCGCTGCGGTGCGTGACCGCGACACCCTTGGGGGTTCCGGTCGACCCCGACGTGAAGATGACCCACGCGTCGTCGTGCGGTTCGGGTGCACGCGGCGACGCGTCCGTCGCGCTGCCGCGTCTCTCGGTGCCCGCCGGGGGTTCGATGCCGCGTGCGGTGAGGACTGCGGCGACGTCCGCTTCGCCGAACACGAGGCGCGCCCGCTCGTCCGGGTCGTCGGCGTCGACCGGGACGTACGCGGCGCCCGCGGCGAGAATCGACAGGATGCCCGTGTAGAGGCGGTACGAGCCCGACGGCATCCGGATGCCGACCTTGTCGCCCGCTGCGACGCCGGCAGCGGCAAGCGTCCGGACTCCCTGGTCCACCTCGTGGCGTAACTCCTCGTAGGTGAGGGTGACGGTGCCGTCGTCGATCGCGTCGGCGTCGGGGAACGTACGGACGGTGTCGTCGAGGATGTCGAGCAACGTCCGTGCCGGCGGCGCGAAGCCGTTCCGAAGGTAGGGCTCGGGGATGCGGGCGGGGGACTCGCTGTCGATCGGGGCGTGCACTGGACTCGACTCGTTCCTTCTCGGCTCGTGGCCCGCTCGGGGAGAGCGCACCGTCGGCCGGTCCATTGTCGGCCGTCGAGCGTCGCTTCGGGGACATTCCGCCCGCGTGTGGCGCTGCACGTGCGCGTCGTCACTCCAGCAGAGCCGCAATCTGCTCGGCGAACGCAGCATGCCCGAGCCGCGTCGGGTGCAATGGCGCCGAACCGCCGGTGGGCACGACGCCCTCGACCCATCGCGTCTCGGGCGGTGCGCACGCGTCGTGCCCGTGCGAGGGGCCCTCGAGATCTGCGAACTCGGCGCCTGTGTGTTCGGCCGCGGAGCGCATGGCGTCGTTCAGCCGCGTCACCCGATCCCGGATGCGATCGGCCGCCGCGGAGCCGACCGGTTGCACGCCCGGGCAGCCTCCCGCGCGGATCGTCGTCGGGTAGCCGACGAGGACGACGCGCGCGTGCGGCGACCGGTCGCGGACGTCGCGCACGATCCCGGCGTACCGGTCCGCCATGTCCTCGGGTGCGGGGGTGGCCTCGGGGGCCGGGCCACCTGTGCCCGGATCGTCCGGACACAGGTGTACGAGACACGCCACCGCGTAGCCCAGCAGTCCGATGTCGTTGCCGCCGATCCCGAGGGTCACGAGGTCCGTGTCGGGCCGCAGTGCCCGGTACTGCGGGGTGAGCCCACCCGCGAGATCCGCGGTGGTGTTGCCCGCGCACGACATGTCGTCGAACGACGAGAGCGCCGAATCGGGAACCGTGGAGATGTGCTCGGCGAGCAGGTGCGGATAGTTGACGAGCGACGGATGACACAACGGGTACCGCAGATCGACCGGCAGGATCGTTGCGCCCGCTGTGTACGAATCGCCCATGGACACATAGTGACTCGTGGTCGACGCGAGTCCGGGCGCGGGCGCCGCGGGAGAGGTCGACGCCGGTGTCGCCGCGACGGATGTCAGTACCGTCGCGGTCGCGATCGCCAAGAGCAGCCGCATGTTTCGAGTGTGGGGCCGCGACCGGTTCGGTGCGTGGGGGTTGACAGATCCGTTGCCGGTCTGTCATCGTTTCGAATCAGGTCACGAGTACCAGCGTCAAGCCCCGGCTAGCTGGTCGGCAACCCTCCTCCGCGGTGGGGTGCTCCGGGTGACGACCGGGCCGCGGCTCAACAGAGTCCGGCAAGCGCGGACTCCCGAGCGGATGCTCATCCAGGAGTCCCTGTACACGAGGGATCTTGTCATGACTGCACTCATTGTCGACGGCCGAGAGAACGTCGAAACATGCTCTGCCGGAACGGTTCACGCACTCGCCCGCACCGTCGGGTGCGATCTGCGGGTCCCGCTCGCCGATGGCTCCGAATGCACGTACGCGAACTTCGATCTGGCTGCCAGCGCACCCGCTCTCGAGTGCGTCTACCGGCAGGTCGAGGCGCTGCTGCCGACATATGCGAGCGTGCATCGCGGCGCGGGCCATGCGTCGCAGGTGTCGACGGATGCGTACGAAGCGGCGCGCTTCGACGTCGCGCGGTTCGTCGGTGCACGTGACGACGACGTCGTGGTGTTCACCGCCAACACGACCGACGCGCTGTCGCTTCTCGCCGGTTGCGTACCCGGCGACACCGTCGTGCTCGACATCGAGCATCACGCGAACCTGTTGGCGTGGAGTGGCACTCGTGTCGTCGAAGCCGCCGACACCGTATCGGAGACGATCACGCGGCTCGTGGCGGAGCTGTGCTCGCGGCCTGCCGCGTTGCTGGCTGTCACGGGCGCCTCCAATGTCACCGGCGAGGTGCTTCCGATCGCGCGGCTCGCCGAGATCGCGCATGCGTGCGGAGCGCGCATCGCGGTCGACGCGGCGCAGCTCGCCCCGCACCGGGGTGTCGATCTCGTGGCCACCGGTGTCGACTACGTCGCCCTGTCGGGTCACAAGTTGTACGCCCCGTTCGGGGCGGGAGCGCTCGTCGGTCGCCGCGACTGGCTCGACGCGGGTGCACCCCATCGTGCAGGCGGCGGCGCAGTGCGCAATGTGACTGTGCAGCATACTGATTGGCTGCCGTCGCCCGCGCGTCACGAGGCGGGTACGCCCAACCTGTTCGGCGCGTGCGCGCTCGCCGCGGCGTGCCGCGCGCTGACGGAGATCGGGTGGGGTGCGGTGGTGGCCCACGAACGGGAGCTCACCGGGCGTCTGGTCGCCGGGCTGTCGGCGACCGGCGGCGTCCGGCTGCTTCGGCTGTTCGACGACGCGGCGGACGTGCTCGGCATCGTCACCTTCACGGTCGACGGCCTCGCACCGTCCGACGTCGCGGCGCGCTTGTCCACCGGGTACGGCATCGGGGTCCGCGACGGCCGGTTCTGCGCGCATCCGCTCCTCGAACGGCTCGGCCTGCCCGGTGGCGCGGTGCGCGCGAGCCTCGGCCTCTGCACCGGCTCGGACGACATCGACCGGCTGGTGGCGGCGGTCGCCGAGATCGCGGCGGGCAGCTAGCGGGACCCTCCGCGGGCAGCTGGTTTCACTCTGCGGGATGGGGATGCGCGGGGGTGGGGGTGCGGGAATAGTGTCGGAGCGCCCGCTGGTGGTGCGTCGCCGGCCGACTGCCACCGCACCGACGAGGACCGAGGTGCCGCCATGACGAACACGCGATCGATACCGGTCGGAATCGACCTCACCGGGCTCGGCTCGGTGCCCGGCGACGCGGCGTGGACCGCCGTGACGGCCGCGGACGGCGCGGAGTGTGGCGCGAACATCGTGCGTATCCGGTCGCTGGATCTGCGGGACGCGCAGGCCACCCGCGAGCAGGTGCGCGCGGACGCGGTCGTCGAGGGGCGTGATCCGGACGGTGTGACGGTGCTCGTGGACGTCGAGGTGGTGGTGGCGCCGGACGCGCGCCGTGCCCGCCGCGAGTTCGCGGCTCTGGGTGCGTCGCTGCGTCCGGCAGCCGATGCGACATTGCGGTACGTCGGTACACCGAGTGGTCTCGGTGGCCTGATCGACGACATCGTGGCCGCGGGAGTGGCCGACGGTGTCACGGTGTTGCCGTTGCCCGCCGACGGCGTCGTCGATCGTGTGCTGGACGAGACACTGGCGTGGTTGGGCGACCGGGGTGCGCGCGTACGGGTGGACGCGGTGGAGTCGGTGCGTGCTGCCGCGCGCACGCTCGCGCGGGGCGCCGCTCTCGCGTCGTAAGGTCCACCGGATTGCCGGGCCCCGTCCGAATGGTGCGACCGGGGCCGTGTCGTAGGGCTCAGTCGACGTCGATCGCGAGGCCCGCGGTGATACGGACGAGTTCGCTGAATGTGGTGCGGAACACAGTGTTCGGGTGTCCAGCGGCTGCCCAGAGTTCGGGATGGTCGGCCAGCGCGTTGTCGATGTAGGTGGGCAGGTTGGTCGGATGCCCCACGGGGGCGACTCCGCCGATCGGCTGGCCGGTCACTTCGCGGACGGTGTCGAGCGGCGCGCGAGTGAGTTCGCCCTGCAGCCTCTTGCCGGTGCGTTCGAGGTCGACTTCGTGGGCGCCCGACACCAGGAGCAGCACGGGGTCGTCGTCGAGGAGGAAGACCAGCGACTTCGTGATGGCGCCGACGCCGACACCCAACGCGTCGGCGGCGTCGGCCGCGGTGCGGGTCGAATCGGACTGCGTGACGATCACGCCGTGGTGGCCACGGGAAATGAGCGTGGCGGCGACGTGGGCGGCGTTCCGGTGCAGTTGCCTCGACATGGGAGACAGCGTAGAAGGCTACTGATCGGTAGGCGCGTGGCGCGTGTCACGCCACGGGTGCCGCCTGCCCGGTGAGGAATCGGTCGAGGTGTCGCCATGTGGTCGTGCGAGCCGCAGCGCCGGCGACGACGCCGAGGTGGCTGCCGCCGACGGTCTCGAATCGAACCGAGGGTGCGCCGGTGAGGACGGTCCGCACCGCCTCCGCCGACGCGACGGGTGCGATGACGTCCGAGTCGCCGCCGATCGCGAGAACCGGGACCTCGACGTCGGAGAGTCGGACCTCCTTGTCGTCGAGGGTGAATACTCCCTCCGCCAACGAGTTTCCGAGGATCAGTTGCGCGCACATCTGCGCGAAGAACCGCGCGGGGTAGCCCGGCATGTCGCCCATGAAGCGGTCGATCGACTGCATGTGGGCGAGTGCGTCCGGCCGAAGGATGTTGCGCGCGACGAACATCGGGCGCCGGATCTCGCGGGGTAGTGCCGTGAACCGGTAGCTTGCCTGCACGATCGGCGCGGGGAGGCCGCCGAGCAGGTCGGTCGCTGCCGTCAGGGGGCGCTCGGTGACGACCCGTCCGATCAGTTGCAGTGGTGCGATCGTGGGGATGCGGCTGTAGTCGACGGGTGTCGCGAGGGCCGTGAGAGACCCGATCGGCAGTGACGGATGTGCCGCAGCGGTCAGCAGGGACAGGGTTCCGCCGAGGCTCCAGCCGATGACGTCGACGGGTGCGCCGTCGTGTCGCCCGGCCACGAGGTCGATCGCGTCGGGGAGGATGTCGTGCACCCACGACTCGAACCCGAGGTCGCCGTCCGAGCGGGTCATGGTGCCGTAGTCGACGAGATAGGTGGGTGCCCCCGAATCGACGAGGTGCGCCGCGAGGCTCTGGCCGGGGCGCAGGTCGAAGCACGTCGCGGGCGCTGCGAGCGGTGGAACGAGCAGTACCGGTCGGCGTGCGGCGTCGACGCGGGCGCCGGGGCGGCCGAAGGTGTACAGGTCGCGGTGGTGGCCGGCGCGCACGAGTGTGCGCGGGGTCCGGACCTCTCGGCGGATGCCGCCGCCGAGTGTCAGCTTCCATGCGTTGCGCGTCGCGGCGCCTGCGTACGGCAGTACGTCCATGCGGAAATCCCCCTCGGCAGCTCCATTTAGTGTGACCGAAATATACAGACACTGCCGGCACGGTATTCGAGGCCACCGGCTATGGCGGGCGCGGTGCATCGCTACTCTCGGGTAATGACCGAACAGCAGACCTGGAAGGCGTTCACCGTCGAGACGGTGGACCACGTCGCGCGCGTGACGCTCGTCGGCCCCGGCAAGGGCAATGCGATGGGGCCGGACTTCTGGTCCGAACTCCCGCAGATCTTCGCGGACCTCGACGCCGACGCGGACGTGCGCGCCGTCGTGCTCGCGGGCTCCGGCAAGAACTTCTCCTACGGCCTCGACCTGCAGGCCATGGGCGGCGACCTCGGCCCGGTGCTTGCCGACGGCGCGAAAGCGAAGGCGCGCACCGAGTTCCACGCCACGATCCGGCGCATGCAGGCCGCCATCACCGCGGTGGCCGACTGCAGCAAGCCGGTCGTCGCTGCCGTCCAGGGTTGGTGCATCGGCGGCGGCGTCGATCTGATCACCGCGGCGGACATCCGCTACGCATCGGCGGACGCCAAGTTCTCCGTGCGTGAGGTCAAGGTCGCGATGGTCGCCGACGTCGGCACGCTGGCGCGGCTCCCGCGCATCATCGGCGACGGACATCTGCGTGAGTTGGCGCTCACCGGCAAGGACATCACCGCCGAGCGCGCCGAGCGCATCGGTCTGGTCAACGAGGTGTTCGACGACGCCGATGCGCTCCTCGCTGCCGCACACGCCACCGCCGCCGAGATCGCGGGCAATCCGCCGCTCGTGGTGCAGGGCGTCAAGAACGTGCTCGACCACACGCGCTCGGCGGACGTCGACGACAGCCTGCGCTACGTCGCGGCCTGGAATGCCGCATTCCTGCCGTCGGAGGACCTGACCGAGGCGGTCACGGCGGTCTTCCAGAAGCGCACGCCCGA
This sequence comes from Rhodococcus sp. HNM0569, assembly GCF_012726205.1. Lineage (GTDB taxonomy): Bacteria > Actinomycetota > Actinomycetes > Mycobacteriales > Mycobacteriaceae > Rhodococcus_F. Next base: position 16,344 of record NZ_JAASAE010000003.1, read on the forward strand.
CTTCAAGGGCGCCTGACCTCGCATACGACGACACAGGGCGGATGTTCTCGGAACATCCGCCCTGTGTCGTCTGGTACCGCGGTCACGGCAGTCGAATCCCGACCGCCGTCCGGTCAGTGGCCCCCGTCGGCCTTCAACCGTGCGAACGACGCCTCGATCTCGGCCTCGGCCTCGGCGCGCCCGACCCAGTCGGCGGCCTCGACATGCTTGCCCGGCTCGAGATCCTTGTAGTGCACGAAGAAGTGCTTGATCGCGTCGAGCTCGAACTGCGACACGTCGCCGATGTCCTGGATGTGATCCCACCGGGTGTCGCCGGCCGGAACGCACAGGATCTTGTCGTCGCCGCCGGCCTCGTCGACCATCTTGAACATGCCGACCGGACGGGCCTCGACGAGGACGCCGGGAAACACCGACTCGGGCAGCAGAACCATCGCGTCCAGCGGGTCGCCGTCCTCGCCGAGCGTGTTCTCGATGTAGCCGTAGTCGGCGGGGTAGCCGAACGCCGTGTAGAGGTAGCGGTCGAGCTTGACGCGCCCCGTCTCGTGGTCAACCTCGTACTTGTTCCGTTGACCCTTGGGGATCTCGATGGTGACGTCGAACTCCACGCCGGTTCCTCACTTCGCTCGTCGCTGACGTTTCGTCGGGAAGGATATCGGTTCACCGCTAGGGTTGTGTCGTCGCCCGTTGCCGATGAGCGCAGTGGGAAGCATGGTGCGTTCGGCGCGGGCGCGCGAGGGGTCGAGATCGGAACGGGCGGAGGTCCAGTGGCGGGCAAGTCGGGCACTCTCGAGGTGCGGCACCGCCGCAACATGCGCATCCTGATCGTCACCGTGCTCGTGCTGGCGGTCGCCGTCGCGGCCGTCGTCGTGGCGGTGCAGGTTTCACGCAACTCGGAGGACGCCCGCGTCGCACCCGCGCCCGAACTCGTCGACCCGCAGCCGCGCGTCGTTCCCCTCGCGTCCGACGCGCCACTGCCGGGCGGCGTGGCCGCCGCGCTCGGTCCCGCCGTCGCCGATCCCGCGCTCGGCGCGTTCACCGGAAGCGTGCGCGACGCGCTCACCGGCGACGTGTTGTGGAGCGCGGGCGAGTCCACGCCGATGACACCCGCGTCCACCACGAAGGTGCTCACCGCCGCGGCCGCACTGCTCACCCTGCCTGCCGACCAGCGGCTCGAGACCAAGGTCGTCGCCGGGACACAGCCCGGCCAGATCGTCCTCGTCGCGGCCGGCGACCCCACGCTCACGTCCCTGCCCGTCGGGCAGACGGGGTACTACCCGGGGGCGGCGCACCTGTCCGACCTCGTCGACCAGGTCCGCGCGTCGGGCACCGACGTGCAGTCCGTCGCGGTGGACGCGAGCATCTACGGCGGGCCGAACATGGCGACCGGGTGGTTCCCCGAGGACATCGGCGCCGGTTACATCACGCCCACGGAACCGGTCATGATCGACGGCGGTCGCGCCGACCCGCGAGTCGACGAATCGCCGCGCAGCGCCACCCCCGCACTCGACGCGGGCAAGGCGCTCGCGTCGGCACTCGGGCTCGATCCCGCGGCCGTCACGGCGGCCGCGGCTCCCGTGGACGCGACGGCCGTCGCGACGGTGCGATCGGCTCCACTGCGTGACCGGCTGCGCCAGATGATGGAACACTCGGACAATGTGCTCGCCGAAGCCGTCGGACGGGAGGTCGCCGTGAGCCGTGGAAAGCCGGTCACGTTCGACGGCGCCGCGTCGGCCGTCGTCGGTGCCCTGTCGGACGCCGGTTTCGACATGACCGGCGTCGTGTTGCACGACACCAGCGGCCTCTCGGTCGACGACCGTGTCACGGCCCGCGCCCTCGACGACGTCCTCACGGCCGCCGCAGGCAACGGCGATCCCCGCTTGCGCGCGCTGCTCGACTACCTGCCCGTCGCCGGGTCCACCGGCAGTCTCTCCGACCGCTACGCGTCGGGCAATCGCGTCGGCGCCGGGTGGGTGCGAGCGAAGACCGGCACGCTGTCCGAGGCGAGCGGCCTCGCCGGATACGTCGTGGATCAGGACGGCCGTGCGCTCACGTTCGCGCTGCTCTCGAACGGACGCCCGCCCGAGGTCAGCAGGCCCGCACTCGACACCGTCGCCGCGACCCTCCGCACGTGCGGGTGCCCATGACGTCGCGCGGCGACGACGCCACCGGCACGGAGAACGCCGAATCGGGCCTGTTCTCCGGATCCGTCGACTGGAACCTCGCCGCACGCACCGGAGCTCGGCTCGCGCGGCCGGGCCCCGCGATGTCGCGTTACACCCACGACGCCGTCACCGCCGAACTCGTCGCCGCCGCGGTTCGCGCCGAATCGCCGGTGCGCGAGGTCACCGGTCTCGCAGACGGCCTGCCGATTCCCGCGGCGCGCGTCCTCGACCGGCCCGGCTGGATCAGCGCGGCCACGTCGTCGATGGCGGAGCTGACCGGCAGCGACGACGCCGCCCGCGGGCTCGTCGTCGGCAAACCCGCAGGGCTGCAGGTGGGCGTCATGCTCGCGTACCTGTCGTCGGCGATCCTCGGCCAGTACGACCCGTTCACCGACGACGGCACGCTGCTGCTCGTCGCGCCCAATGTGGTGGCGGTCGAACGCGCGCTCCGCGTGCAACCGCACGATTTCCGCATGTGGGTGTGTCTGCACGAGGTCACCCACCGCGTGCAGTTCTCGTCGTCGCCGTGGCTCGCCGACCACATGAAGTCGGCCGTCGACACTCTCGGCGGGGGGGACGACGAGCCACTCACCGACATGATCGCGCGACTGTCGGCGGCCGTCCGCGCTCGGCGCGAGAACGCTCCGCGCACCGGTCCGGGCGGACTCGTCGGGCTGCTGCGCGAATCGCAGGCCCCCGCGCAACGCGACGCACTGGACCGGCTCCTCGTGCTCGGCACCCTGCTCGAAGGGCACGCCGACCACGTGATGGACGCCGTCGGCCCGGCCGTCGTGCCGACCGTCGGGACCATTCGCGCGGCGTTCGACCGCAGGCGCCGCAGGCCCGCCAATCCGGTGCAGCGGCTCATCCGTGCACTCCTCGGGATGGACGCGAAGATGGCGCAGTACGTGCGGGGCAAGGCCTTCGTCGACGCGGTGGTCGCGAAGGTCGGGATGGAACGCTTCAACGTCGTGTGGACCGACGCGAGCACGCTCCCTCGCTACGACGAGATCGACGACCCGGACGCATGGATCGCACGCGTCCTCGGCTGATCCCACCCGAGCAGCCCGCGATCCTCGAGATCCGGCACGCGGTGCGGGCGTGGCTGGCCGACGCCGCGACACGCGACGTCACGGTCGGGCTGTCGGGCGGCGCCGATTCCCTCGCGCTGACCGCCGCGGCGGTCGTCGAAGCGGACTCCGTGCACGCGGTCGTCGTCGATCACCGACTGCAGGACGGGTCCGATGCCGTCGCGCGCCGGGCCGCCGCGCAGGCCAAGGCGTGGGGGTGCGTGAGTGCGCGCGTCGTGGAGGTCGACGTGCACGGCGACGGCGGGATGGAAGCCGCCGCCCGGCGCGCACGCTATGCGGCACTCGACGACCGTCGCGACGGGCGTCCCGTGCTGCTCGCGCACACCCTCGACGACCAGGCCGAGACGGTGCTCCTCGGCCTCGCACGCGGCTCGGGCGGGCGCTCGCTCCGCGGCATGGCGGCGTTCGACCCGCCGTGGGGCAGGCCGTTGCTCGCGGTACGTCGCAGCACGACGCGTGCCGCGTGCAGCGAACTCGCGGTCGAGCCGCACGACGACCCGCACAACACGAGCGCCGAGTTCACCCGTGTGCGACTCCGGCACGAGGTTCTTCCGTTGCTCGACGAGGTGCTCGGCGGCGGCGTCGCACCCGCTCTCGCCCGCACCGCGGTACACCTGCGGGAGGACGGGGAGGTGCTCGACGCCGACGCCGCACGTGTGGCATCCCGCACCGTCACCGCCGACGGCGTCGACGCGTCCGCGCTCGCGCAGCACCCGCCTGCGGTCCGCCGCCGCGTCCTGCGTTCGTGGCTGATCGGCTCGGGTGCAACGGGACTCACCGATCGCACGCTGCGTGCCGTCGACGACCTGGTGGCCCGCTGGCACGGCCAGGGTTCGGTCGCGATCGGCGGGGGCACCCCGGAGGCGAGGTTGGTCGTGTCTCGGCGACGTGGCACTCTGAACACCGCATTCGAAGACCGAGGAAGGGTTTGACGGCGTGTACGAGGGCGATATCGCATCGGAGCTGATCTCGGAAGCGGACATCCGCAGACGCACCGCCGAGCTGGCCGAGGAAGTCGCGAAGCGGTATCCCGAAGGCGGCCCCGAAGGCGACCTGCTCCTCGTCGGCGTTCTCAAAGGCGCGATCTTCTTCATGACCGACTTCGCGCGTGCCCTCCCCATCCCGGCGCAGATGGAGTTCATGGCCGTCAGCTCGTACGGGTCGTCCACGTCCTCGTCGGGCGTCGTGCGCATCCTCAAGGACCTCGACAAGGACATCGCCGGGCGGCACGTGCTCATCGTCGAGGACATCATCGACTCGGGTCTCACGCTGTCGTGGCTCATGAAGAACCTGTCGACGCGTAATCCGGCCTCGCTCGAGGTCGTCACGCTGCTGCGCAAGCCCGAGGCCACCAAGGTCGACGTCGACGTCGCCCATGTCGGCTTCGACATCCCGAACGAGTTCGTCGTCGGCTACGGCCTCGACTACGCCGAGCGCTACCGCGACCTGCCGTACATCGGCACCCTCGACCCCAAGGTCTACGGCGGCTGATCCCGAGCGGAGTCGTTCCGCGGCTCGGGCGGCGCGCACGCGCGCGAACACGGGCTTCGCGGTGCCGGGAACCATCGCGGCGTCGTGCGCGTTGGCAAGAAAGACGTCGGTCGGTGTCGGGCGTCCGCGTGTGCGCCCCCGAACGTGGGGGCTACGACGCGCGGTAACCTGGTTTGTCCGGTTGACAACGCAAGATCTGCACGCAAAGCCCGCACTCTCGAAAGGACCGGCCACCTCGGTCGACCTGTATGAACCGAAAGACTGTGATCCGCAATCTGGCGATAGTCGCCGGCATCTTGCTGGTGATCTACCTGTTCAGTTACTTCGGTAACGACACACGCGGGTTCAAGGAAGTCGACACGTCGGTCGCGATCGCCCAGCTCGACGAGAACAACGTCGAGAAGGCCCAGATCGACGACCGCGAGCAGCAGGTGCGCCTGTGGCTGAACGGCGGCAACGACGCGACCGAGGGCGAGACGCAGATCATCGCCAAGTACCCGGCGTCGGCGTCCGAGCAGATCTTCGACACGGTGCGGGACAAGAACCTCACGAGCTACAGCACGACGGTCACGCAGGAGAGCTGGTTCACCTCGATCCTGCTGTTCGTGCTGCCGATGGTCATCCTCCTCGGCCTGTTCTTCTTCATCATGAGTCGCATGCAGGGCGGCGGCCGCGGCGGCGTCATGGGCTTCGGCAAGTCCAAGGCCAAGCAGCTGTCGAAGGACATGCCCAAGACCACGTTCTCCGACGTCGCGGGTGCCGACGAGGCCGTCGAAGAGCTCTACGAAATCAAGGACTTCCTGCAGAATCCGGCGCGCTACCAGGCTCTGGGCGCGAAGATCCCGAAGGGCGTGCTGCTGTACGGCCCGCCCGGCACCGGCAAGACCCTCCTCGCGCGCGCCGTCGCAGGCGAGGCAGGCGTGCCGTTCTTCACGATCTCCGGGTCCGACTTCGTCGAGATGTTCGTCGGTGTGGGCGCGAGCCGAGTACGCGACCTGTTCGAGCAGGCGAAGCAGAACAGCCCGTGCATCATCTTCGTCGACGAGATCGACGCGGTCGGCCGTCAGCGCGGCGCCGGTCTCGGCGGCGGCCACGACGAGCGCGAGCAGACGCTCAACCAGCTGCTCGTCGAGATGGACGGCTTCGGCGACCGGCAGGGCATCATCCTCATCGCCGCCACCAACCGCCCCGACATTCTCGATCCCGCGCTGCTGCGCCCCGGTCGCTTCGACCGGCAGATCCCGGTCGGTGCCCCCGACCTGGCCGGCCGTCGCGCGATCCTGAAGGTGCACTCGCAGGGCAAGCCGATCGACCCGAATGCGGATCTCGAGGGCCTCGCCAAGCGCACCGTCGGCATGTCCGGTGCCGACCTCGCCAATGTCGTCAACGAGGCCGCGCTGCTCACCGCGCGCGAGAACGGCAACGTCATCACCGAGGCCGCGCTCGAGGAATCCGTCGACCGTGTCGTCGGCGGTCCGCGACGCAAGAGCCGCATCATCTCCGAACAGGAGAAGAAGGTCACGGCCTACCACGAGGGCGGCCACACCCTCGCGGCGTGGGCGATGCCCGACATCGAACCCGTCTACAAGGTCACGATCCTGGCGCGTGGGCGCACCGGTGGCCACGCGATGACGGTCCCCGAGGACGACAAGGGCCTCATGACCCGGTCCGAGATGATCGCGCGACTCGTCATGGCGATGGGTGGCCGTGCGGCCGAGGAACTCGTGTTCCACGAACCGACGACGGGCGCGTCGTCGGACATCGACATGGCGACGAAGATCGCCCGGGCGATGGTCACCGAGTACGGCATGAGCGCCAAGCTCGGTGCGGTGCGGTACGGCCAGGAGGGCGGCGATCCGTTCCTCGGCCGGTCGATGGGCCAGCAGTCCGACTACTCGCACGAGATCGCCCGCGAGATCGACGAAGAGGTTCGCAACCTCATCGAGGCCGCGCACACCGAAGCGTGGGCGATCCTCGATGAGTACCGCGACGTCCTCGACACCCTCGCAGGCGAGCTGCTCGAACACGAGACGCTCACCCGCAAGGATCTCGAGCGGATCTTCACGTCCGTCGAGAAGCGTCCGCGGATCACGCTGTTCAACGACTTCGGCGAGCGCACTCCGTCCGACAAGCCGCCGATCAAGACGCCCCGCGAGCTCGCGGCCGAACGCGGCGAGCCGTGGCCGCCCGAACCGGCCATGGCGGGCACCCCCGGCGTGCCCAACGGTGGGGTGAACAACGGAGGTCAGGCCGACCCCAACGGTCGCCCGGGCGTGCGCCACGAGAACGGCAACACCTACCCGCAACCCGGCCAGTACCAGCAGCCCGGGCAGCAGTATCCGCAGCCCGGCCAGTACCAGCCTGCCCCGCAGGGTGCGTACTCGGGCCAGGGCTACCAGCCGGGCCAGTACCAACCGCCAGCGCCGGGGCAGAACCAGGGACCCGACTACGGTGCGCCTGCGGGCTGGTCCGCTCCGGGCTGGCCGCCCCGGGAACAGGGGGCAGGCTGGAATCCGCCCGGTATCGAGCCCGACGGTTCCGGCAGGCACAGCAGCGACGGCAACGGCGAAGGCGGCAGTGGCAACGGTGCCGGAGGCAGTGGCAACGGTGCCGGAGGCCCTGGCAACGGGGCAGGCGGCGGCAACGCGCCCACCCAGCAGTGGGGTAGCGGAAACCGCTGACCGTCCACCGCGCCGGGTTCGGCCTGCGCGTAGCCCGTCCCGGGCCCGGAAGTAGGGTGACGACACGTGCAGCAGACGCGCGAATCAGTGGAGGTGGAGCCCGTGCTCCCAGGCGAGGTGAGCCCGGACGAACCGGAGGCGACGGCGACCGGCCGTGTCTTCGATCAGGCGCGGGCCGAGGCCGCCGTGCGTGAGCTCCTCGTCGCCGTGGGAGAGGACCCCGATCGACCGGGGCTGCTCGACACTCCCGCTCGAGTCGCCCGCGCCTACCGTGAGGTGTTCGCCGGCCTGTACACCGACCCCGATCACGTGCTCGACACAACCTTCGACGAGGGACATCAGGAGCTCGTACTCGTACGCGACATCCCGATGTACTCGACGTGCGAGCACCACCTCGTGTCTTTCCACGGCGTCGCGCACGTCGGGTACATCCCCGGCGCGACGGGACGGGTCACCGGCCTCTCCAAGCTCGCCCGCGTCGTCGATCTGTATGCGAAGCGTCCGCAGGTACAGGAGCGGCTCACCAGCCAGATCGCGGACGCGATGATGCGCAAGCTCGATCCGCGCGGCGTCATCGTGGTCGTCGAGGCCGAACACCTGTGCATGGCGATGCGCGGCATCCGCAAGGCAGGCGCCACCACCACGACGTCCGCCGTGCGCGGCATCCTCCAGTCGAGCGCGGTGTCGCGCGCCGAAGCTCTCGACCTGATCCGGCGCAAGTGACCGCCGTGCACCCGTTGTTGCCGAATCCCGGCCGCACGGCCGTCATGGGCATTCTCAACGTCACGAGCGACTCCTTCTCCGACGGCGGCCGCTATCTCGATCGCGACGCCGCCCTCGCGCACGCGCTCGGCCTCGCGCGACTCGGTGTCGACGTCGTCGACGTCGGCGGCGAGTCCACCCGTCCCGGGGCCGATCGCGTCGATCCGGATGTCGAGGCCGCACGCGTCGCGCCTGTGGTGCGCGACCTCGTGGCCGAGGGTATCTGCGTCAGCGTCGACACGATGCGCGCGTCGGTCGCCGCCGCGGCACTCGACGCGGGTGCGCACATCATCAACGACGTGTCCGGCGGTCGCGCCGATGCCGACATGGCGGCCGTCGTGGCCGATGCGGGCGTGCCGTGGATCCTGATGCACTGGCGGTCGGCCGCGGACTACGTGCATCGCGGAACCGCCGACCACTACGACGACGTCGTCGCCGACGTCACGCGCGAACTCCTCGAACAGGTCGACCTCGCGCTCGCGGCAGGAGTCGCGCCGGAGGCGATCGTCCTCGATCCGGGCCTCGGATTCGCGAAGAACGCCGACCACAACTGGGCGCTGCTGCATGCGCTCCCACAGTTCAACGCGCTCGGCTATCCGGTCTTGATCGGGGCGTCGCGCAAGCGTTTCCTCGGTGCTCGTCTCGCGGGTGCCGACGGCGTGCCGCCGCCGCCCGTCGAGCGCGACACGGCCACGGCGACGGTCTCGGCGCTCGCGGCCACACACGGCACGTGGGGTGTGCGCGTGCACGACGTGCGGGGCTCGCTCGACGCGATCGCCGTCGCGGATGCCTGGGAGCGTGGGCGTGCCTGACCGCATCGCACTGCGCGGGCTCCGGGTCCGCGGCAACCACGGCGTCTTCGCGCACGAGAAGCGCGACGGCCAGGACTTCGTGGTCGATCTGACGGTGTGGGCTTCGCTCGCCGCCGCGGCGCGGTCCGACGATCTGGCCGACACGCTGCACTACGGCGAGCTCGCCGAACTCGCGGCGGCCGTCGTGAGCGGGCCGAGCCGGGACCTGATCGAGACGGTCGCGGGCGAGATCGCCGATGCCGTCCTCGCCTACGACGCGCGCATCGACCGCGTCGAGGCGACCGTGCACAAGCCGTCGGCGCCGATACCGCTGGCGTTCGACGACGTCGCGGTCGTCGTGGACCGGGTAGCCGCGCGGGACGGAACCGCCGATCGGGGGAGGGCGGAGCGGTGACGCGCGCCGTGCTGTCGATCGGTTCGAACATCGGCGACAGCCGGGCACACCTGGCGTCGGTACTCACCGGGCTCGCACCGCACGTCGTGGCAGTGTCGTCGGCGTATCGCACAGCCCCGTGGGGCGGCGTCGACCAGCAGGATTTCCTCAATGCGATCGTCGTGGTCGACGACCCGGCCACGGACTGCCGAGGTTGGCTGGGCCGGGCGCAGCAACTCGAGCGCGATGCCGAACGGGTGCGTGACGTCCGGTGGGGCCCGCGGACACTCGACGTCGACATCGTCGTGTGCCGCGACGCCGACGGCGTCGACGTCCGCAGCGACGACCCCGAACTGACACTCCCGCACCCGCGTGCCCACGAGCGGGCGTTCGTGCTCGTGCCGTGGCTCGAGGTCGAGCCGGACGCCGAACTGGTCGTCGACGGCCGCGCGGTACGGGTCGACGCGGCGCTCGCACTGCTCGACGCCGACGAGCGCGACGGCGTGCGAGCGGACGGGCCGGTGGGCACGTGAAACCGACCAGGATCTGGGATCTCGTCACGATCGGGGTTGTGGCGCTCGTCGCAACCTGGATCCTCGTGCGCGTCTTCTACGGCTCGTTCCCGCCGATCCCGCTGCTCGCGGGTGCGTCTCTCTATCCGGTCGCGGCGATCGAAGTCGTCCTCGCATTCATGATCCGGGCCCGCATCGAGAAGCGGAAGGTGGGCGCAGGTCTGCACGATCTGCATCCCATCATCGCCGCACGAGTTGCCGCGCTGGCCAAGGCTTCCGCGCTCCTCGGCGCCGCCGCGGGCGGCGTGTGGATCGGTTTCCTCGTCTACCTGATCCCGCAACGGTCGACATTGCAGGCGGCGGCGTCCGACACACCGGGCGCGTGGGTCGGGCTCGGCGGCGCACTCGTTCTGCTCGCCGCCGCGTTGTGGCTCGAACACTGCTGCCGCGCACCGCACGATCCCACCGACAGCCGACCCGACTGAATCGGAGCAGGGCTCCGGGCCGGTCGCCACGTACCCTGGTGTCATGACGAATCCCGGTCGAGGCAAGACTGCGCGCCGGTTCTCGCGCAGGTCCGGTCAGCTGATCGTCGCCGGGATGCTCGCGTTGGCCGTCGTCGCGTCGCTGTTCCTCGTCTTCAGTGACAGCGTGGTTGTGCTCCGGGTGGGCGTCGTCGTTGCCGCGTGGGCAGCGCTGCTCGGCGCCATCGCACTCGACAAGTACCAGCGTGAGGCTGCGCTCGACCGCGCGAAGACCGAAGACTTGCAGAAGGTGTACGAGCTGCAACTCGAACGCGAGGTCACCGCCCGCCGCGAGTACGAGCTCACTGTCGAGAAGCGCGTGCGCGAAGAGGTCGGGGCGGACGCGCAGGAGATGGCGGCCCTGCGCGCAGAACTCGCGGCCCTGCGCAAGAACCTCGAGGTGTTGTTCGACGGGCCGCTGCCCGCCGAGCGCGTCGCACTGCGCGCAGACTCGACCCGCATCCAGGAACTCGTCGGCCGGGGCGGTCACAGCGGCGGGTACAACCCGGTCCAGGGCGGAACAGCTCGGGGCGGACACGACGCACGGGTCCGCAACGGCGCCGTCACGGCTCGCTCCGCCGGGTTCGCCTCGCCGGACGACGCACCCGTCACGGCGGAGACCACGATCGTGCCCGCCGACTATGCGAGCGCCGGGTACGCACCGCCGCGCGGGAACGAACCGGTGCGGCCCCGGTCCGCCGAGCCGGAAGACCGCGCATCGGACGACACCGAGCCAGAGGAGGTCGAGACCGTCGACGAGACGGAGACCTTCGAGGAGTCGGCCGAGGCGTCGGGCGAGGAGGCTGTCGCCGACCAGGAAGGTCCGGTCGACCTCGACGCGGCCGCCACCGCAGCCGAGCCCACGACGGACGCCCCCGCACGTGAGGGCGGCCGTCGCAGGCGCAGGGACGAGGACGACGACGGGCCGAGCGGTGCGCACGCGAACGGACTCACGGTCGCGGAAATCCTCGCCCGAGCGTCCTCGGAGCAGCGCAGTGGAGGCCGCCGCCGTCGCGCCGACTGATCGTCGTGCCGACGGCACCTGTTGGCGGCGTCGCATGGACGCGCGCTATCCTCGCCGCAGAACGTCCGGTACCCGCTCGGCGGGACTGGAACGAACGAGAGGACTGCAGTGACTTCCTTCGGGATCACTAACGGCCCCGCACCTGCACGACTGACGGTGGGCATCGTCTCGGCAGGCAGGGTCGGTACGGCCGTCGGCGCCGCACTCGAACGCGTCGGGCACGTCGTGGGCGCCGTGTCCGCGGTGTCCGACAGATCACTCCACCGCGCACGTACGCGCCTCCCCGACAGCGAGATCCTGCCGGTTCCCGATGTCGCCGCCCGCTCCGAGCTGCTGGTGCTCGCGGTTCCCGACACCGAGTTGCCCGGCCTCGTCCGCGGCCTGGCCGAGACGCGTGCCGTGTCGCCCCGCACCATCGTCGTCCACACGTCGGGTGCGAACGGCGTCGACGTGCTCGCACCGCTCGCCGAACAGGGCGTCGTCCCGCTCGCGATCCACCCGGCCATGACGTTCTCCGGCCAGGACGAGGACACCGCGCGCTTGTCGTCGTGCTGCTTCGGTGTCACCGCCGCCGACGAAATCGGGTATGCCGTCGCCCAGTCGCTCGTCCTCGAGATCGGTGGCGAGCCGGTGCGAGTCGCGGAGGACAAGCGGGCGCTGTACCACGCGGCGCTCGCCCACGGCAGCAATCACCTGGTCACGCTCGTCGTCGACGCCGTCGCCGCACTGCGGGAGGCTCTCGCCGGAGACGAACTACTCGGTCAGCAACTGGTCGACGGCGATCCCGGCGGTGTCGCCGAACGCGTCCTGGCGCCGTTGTTGTCGGCGGCGCTCGACAATGCGCTGCGCCGCGGTCCCGCGGCGCTCACGGGCCCTGTCGCGCGCGGCGACGTCGCGGCGGTCGCGAAGCATCTCGAGGTGCTCGCGAAGGTGGACCCGGCACTTGCAGAGGGCTATCGCGCGCTGTCGCTGCGCACGGCGCAGCAGTCCGGCGCTCGGAAGGACATGATCGAGATGCTCGAAGGAACGGGGCGACAGTGAACGACCACGACCTGCGCGGCGGATACGTGCGCGGCCAGTTGACGGTGCACCACGATCCGGCGGTGCTCACCCGAGTCACCAAAGCACTGCGCGGCGCCGGTCGGCGCGTCGCACTCGTCCCCACGATGGGGGCACTGCACAGCGGGCACCTCGAGCTCGTGCGACAGGCCAAGCTCGACGGATCGACCGTCGTCGTGTCGATCTTCGTCAACCCGCTGCAGTTCGGTGCGGGCGAGGATCTCGACGCGTACCCACGCACGCTCGACGCCGATCTCGAGCTCCTCCGCGGCGAGGGCGTCGAGTTGGTGTTCGCGCCGACCCCCGCTGTCATGTACCCGTCGGGCCCGCGCACGACGGTCCACCCGGGCCCGCTCGGCGAGGAATTGGAGGGGGCCAGCAGGCCCGGTCACTTCGCCGGCATGCTCACCGTCGTCGCGAAGCTCCTGCAGATCGTGGCGCCCGACAAGGCGTACTTCGGTGAGAAGGACTATCAGCAACTCGTGCTCATCCAGCAGATGGTCACCGATCTCAACGTCGACGTGCGCATCATCGGTGTGCCGACGGTGCGCGAACACGACGGACTCGCATTGTCGTCGCGCAACCGCTACCTCGACGAGGCGCAGCGGTCGGCGGCGACCACGCTGTCCGCGGCACTCCTCGCAGGCGCCCACGCCGCAGCGGGGGGCGCCGACGCGATCGTCGCGACAGCGCGCGAGGTGCTCGCCGCGTCACCCGAGATCGACGTCGACTATCTCGAGGTGCGCGGCGCCGACCTCGGACCCGCGCCCGAGCGCGGCGACGGCCGGTTGCTCGTCGCGGCGCGCGTCGGCGCCACGAGACTGATCGACAACGTCGGTGTCGCCGTCGGCACCGGCTTCCTCGAACGCGACGCGTCCGCCGCGGCCGGCTGAGTCCGATACCTGTCAACTTCCACCCCGCCACCGAAAAACTAGGAATGCTTTGATGTTTCGCACCATGATGAAGTCGAAGATCCATCGTGCCACCGTCACGCAGGCCGACCTGCACTATGTCGGTTCGGTCACCGTCGACCAGGACCTCATGGACGCCGCAGACCTGCTGGAGGGTGAGCAGGTCTGCATCGTCGACATCGACAACGGCGCCCGCCTCGAGACCTACGTCATCGCGGGTGAACGGGGGAGCGGCGTCATCGGGATCAACGGTGCGGCAGCGCATCTCGTCCATCCCGGCGATCTCGTCATTCTGATCGCGTACGGCATCATGGACGAGGCCGAGCTCCGCGAGTACGCGCCGCGAGTCGTGTTCGTGGACGGCGAGAACCGCCCCGTCGAACTCGGGTCGGATCCGGCTCGAGTGCCCGCCGACTCGGGTCTGCGGGATCCGCGCGAGCTCGCCGCCCAGCGCGGCTGACCATGCTCCTCACCATCGACGTCCGCAACAACCACATCGTGCTTGGGTTGTTCACCGGGGCGGGTGATCACGCGAAGCTGGTGCGCGACTGGCGTATCCGCACCGAACCGGGCGTCACGGCCGACGAATTGGCGCTCACCTTCCGCGGCCTGCTCGGCGGTCACGCGGAGTCGATCACCGGTGTGTCCGCGCTGTCCACGGTGCCGTCGGTGCTGCGGGAGTTGCGCGTGATGGTTGCGCGTTACTGGTCGGGCCTGCCGCACGTCGTCGTCGAGCCCGGTGTGCGTACCGGGGTGCCGCTGTTGGTCGACAACCCCAAGGAGGTCGGCGCCGACCGGATCGTCAACGCGCTCTCCGCCTTCCACATGTTCGGCACAGCGGTCGTCGTGGTCGACTTCGGCACGTCCACCGTCGTCGACGTGGTGTCGGCGAAGGGGGAGTTCCTGGGCGGCGCGATCGCCCCTGGTGTCGAGATCTCGAGCGACGCGCTCGCGTCGCAGTCGGCGGCGCTGCGGCGCGTCGAACTGGTGCGTCCCCGTTCGGTCGTCGGCAAGAACACGGTCGAGTGCATGCAGGCCGGCTCCGTGTTCGGCTTCGCGGGCCTCGTCGACGGTCTCGTGACCCGCGCACTAGACGAGATGAGTGACACTCTCGGCCGCGAGGTCACCGTCGTCGCGACGGGCAGCACGGCTCCGCTGATCGTGCCCGAGTCCACCACAGTCGAGCGGTGGGAGCCGAATCTGACCCTCGACGGTCTGCGCCTCGTGTTCGAGCGCCAACAGGCGCGGCGGGCCCGCAAAGCGGGTGCCGATCAGCGCTGAAGTTCGAGGCGGCTGTCCTCGGTCGCGGCGGCGAGCAGCTTCTGGACGTGCTGTGCAAGCGCGTCGCTGTGGCCCGGCGCCATCGTGACGGTGCGTGAGCCCGGAACGACGAGATAGCGGCCGTCGTCGACGAGGTCGACCCAGCGCACTTCCCGCACACGGCCCGTGGCGCGCTCGCCGATCGTCGCGCCGGAGTACACCTCGATGCGTCCGGCTCCCTCGCGCGGCAGGCCGAGAAGACGTTCGAACTCCTGTTTCGGTGTCGCCCGCGAGCTGGGGGCGTGCAGCCACGACGTCGCGGAGCCGTAGTCGTCCTGCTCGTCCTCGAGGTCGCGGCGGTCGACGTCGAGCCGCGGTCGGCGCCCCGGATCAGTGGTCGGGAGCGTGCGCGCGATCGACGAGCCGCAGCTGCCGAACGGAATCCGCGTCACGTGGACGGTGCCACCGCAGCGGTGATCCGGACCGGGGTCTTGGCGCATGACCGTCGCATGCATTCCGCGTACGGCGGCAAAGGCCCGAACCTTCTGCGAGTCTTCCGGGCCGGCGAACCCGCAGAGGTACACGCGCGCTTCGGGGGCGAGCATGGTGGCAAATGCCCAGTACAGATCCTCGTCGAGCTGCCCTTGGAAACGCCTTGCCGCCATGAGGCATTCGCGTTCGTACTCGTCCATGGTGCCGCTCGTCGGCCGATACTGGAACGGGTAGTGCGGCTGATCGACGCCGAACGAGCGCCATGCGACCTGGTAGGTCAGGGGGTCGAATGTCCAGGCGTTCACTGCTGCCCGGATCCGCCGTTGCCGTCCCCAGGCGCGGGCCGTGGGGCTCCGATCACCGGCGCGTAGCCGCGGTCGGCTTGCTCGTCGATCCACTGGCGCAGTTCGTCGTTCTGCAAGTAGTCGGGCGTCTTGTGCTCGTTGTCGCCCTCACCGCGGCCACCGCCGCGGGCTCCGCCCATGGGTGCCATGCCCATGCCGCCCATGCCCGCTCGACCGGCCGCCGCGGCGGCGGCGGGCCGCATTCCACCGGCCCCGCCCGGCCCTGCGACGACACCGCCGCCGGGAGGTACCGCGGTCAGTCCGCCCGCTCCGGCTCCGCCGCCGACGCCGCCTGCACTGAGACCACCGGCACTGCCTCCGCCGCCTCCTGCTCCGAGTCCGCCTGCGCCCATGCCCGGGATACCGCTCGGCTGTGCGCTGGCGGCGACCGTCTGCGCCGACGAGTCCGGCGATCCCAGGCCGTCCCTGGAACCCGATTCGGTGCCGGCCTGTGCCGAGCCGGGGTCGGTGGGCGACGTGCCGACATCGCCTTCGCCTCCGCCTGTGGGTGCGCCGGCTTGCTGTTCGCCGTCCCGACCGGTCGGCGGCTCGCCGCCACCGCCGGGCGTCGATGTGCCGCCGCTGGGTTGGCCACCGGTCGCTCCGGGCGCGCTGTTGATCGGCGAGCGAACGTCGGGAAACTTCGGCAGAGCTTCAGCCGTCGGGGAGATCCCGTTGCCGTAGTAGACGTTGTTGAGGAGTTGGACGGCTTGCCGCTTCGCATTCTCCCGCCGCTCGTCGTCCCAGCCGTCGGCGCCGAAAAAGCCTGCGATCTTTCCCGGGAAGGTTGCCGCGGGCTCGCCAGGCAGATTGCTCTTGGTCTGGCCGAGAGAGTCGCCGAGCAATCCTACTTGGCGCGCAATCAGATTCGTTGCATCTGCCATGCGTGCCGAATTTTTCGCGTAGCCGAGAATCGCCGTGGACGCCGCTTCGCCCGAAGCGCCCTGCCACTTTTCGGATATTGCGCGGCCGATCGAGGAAGCGAATGTCGCGAAGGTGTCGGTGACGGTGTTCGTGCCGTTCGCCCATTCCTGCCTGAATGCGTCGACCGATGCGGTCTGAATGGGTTCGACGTTCGTCACCAGCGCGCTGTGGTCGAACGCCTCGAAGTTCGTGCACACCACGGTTCGGGACTGCATCTCGAGATCGGCGTATTGGGGCGCAGTTTCGAGCCCCGGAGGCGTGGAACCGGCTGGGCCGATGAACTGCTCCGGGCGGCCGGTGACCGTGGGGACGCTGTTCAGCTCGGTCATGACCTTGTCCATGCCGGGGATCTGTGGTTGTGGTTGCGGTGTCATGGGTTCAGGCCTCGATCCGGCTGTTCATGCGTGCCACTGCCTGCGACGTCTCGTCGTCGGTGGTCACTGTCGCCGTCACTTGCGCCCCTACCATGTCGTGAATCGCTCTCAAGCAGGTGATGTGCTCGTCGAGGCGGTCGATGAACTGCTGGGTCGTCTCCTGCAGCATCCCCGCCAGCTGGTGTCCGCAATCGAAGTCGCCCAGCGGGAGCCGGACGGTTTGCTGGCTCATCCGCGACTGGACAGCCTGCAAGGACTTAATCGCATCCCTTGCTGCTTTCGCACAGTCGTGTGCGACGTCAGGGTCGAGTACGAGCTCGCCCGCCTTTGCCTCGCCCGCCAAGGACATCAAGACGTCCACCCCCGATGCTTCATCAGTCATCCGACTGGCCCTCCCCCTGCTGTCATAGAAACGGAACGAATGCTATTCGTCAGCGGGGCAGCTCGGCAACCAGCCCCTCGCCGACCTGCACTGCCCAGTCGCACATCGACCTGTTTCTGTCGATAGCGAATGCTGACCTCGCGACCTGCATCAACGCGAGCCCACCATCTTGGAACGGTATCGCCAAATGGCAGAACCTGCCCGGCTCATCGCTCGCCTGCCGGAAGGTCACCGATTGCCGACCGCCGACGATGACGTTCTGGAAATCGATGTTGTCGAGGCTTTCGTGGAACTGGTCTGGCGTCGCCGAAGCGAAGGAAGTCACGATCACGTCGATGTCATTGTTTTCCCAACCACAGCTCTTCTGGTCCGGTGGGTCGGCGGTCAGGCCTGGTCCCTCGGTCGCGGGGTCGAGCGTCGCCCGGCGCAGTGCCTCGTCGGAGATCGTGCACGGATCCCAAGGTTGCGCCACTGTCGACGTCGTCGGTGTATCGGTCTCGCCGCTTTCGCTGCATCCTGTGGCCCCCAACGCAACCGCCAGCAGTGCTGCGGCGCACGCCGCTACCCGAATCGTGGTCATGCGGCGATTCTCTCACCCTGTAGGTGTGAGGATGCACCGCGTCCTCACACGATGTGTCTGAGGATTGTCGCTGCCAGGGCAAGGGCGGCATGTGGTTCGGAGAGGCGTTGCTCGGAGCGGAAAGTGGTGCGCGCAGACATCTGTGGATGCAGGGCACGTGCCGGTCGTCCTGGATGGTGAACCGACGCAGGGAGTCCGCTTCACCCGCCCTCGTTTCTGATGATCATCGCAGCGATGGCGAGAGCGGCAATCGACTCGGACAGGGGTTGGTGGGCTCGTAGGCGCGTGTGGACATACGTGACGTGAGTGCGGGACTCGCCTAGCCTCGCTACTTCTGCGAGTTCGACACCCGCGTTGTCCAATATTCGGTACGCGGGCTTTTCGAACACGAGTTCCCCAACTCGCTGACCGTCGACCTCGATCCAGTAACCGGTATGGCGAAATCCGGACGCCCATGTCTTGCCCACGACTTTGCCGATCAGCGTGCGATCCGGCCGACGGACGATGGAAGTGTGGCGGCGCAGAATGCCTCTCCGCTGAATTCGCAGCACGGCACGTGCTTGCGCATCCCGCACCACGGACGGCCTCGACGGAAAAAGAAGGCTGTCCGAGAGGACGTTGACCAGCCGCAGGAGTACGTTGCCGGCCTCACGCGCCGATCCGAGTTGCTCCCCCTGCGGTCCTGTGATGGTCAGCTCGTTGAAGAAGGTGCCCCGCTTCTTCGCGACGGTAAGCTCAGCGACCGTGAGAAGGGCGGATTGCGGCTGTTCGAGGATGTCCGTCTCTGCGCTCATACGATGTGTCTGAGGATTGCAGCTGCCAGCGCTAGGCCAGCATGTGCTTCGGACAAAGGCTGCTCGGCCCGGAAGGTGGTGCGCGCATACCTTATCGTGTACGGCGCGCGACCTGGCTTCTTCTCGGCGCGACCGAGTTCGGATCTGGCGGAATCAACGAACCGGTACTCGCTCTTGTCGGCGAGGATCTCACCCGTCCGCTGGCCATCTATCTCCACCCAGAAGCCTTTGTTTCTCCAGGTTGTCAGCCAAGTCTGGCCGATCAGGCGACCTATGAGACTGCGGTCCGGCCGCCGGACAGTGAGGACGACCGGCCGCACGAGCCCCCCGAACTCGATCCACAGGATCGGCAGTCCGTCCTTGTCCAGCACTTCCCACGGTCGCGCTGGGAAGAGCCAGTCGCTCGTGAACCAGTTCAGCATGAGCAGCGCCTTGTTGCCTGCGACCTGTGCGATGCCGAGTGGAGTCCCACGGGTGGATTCGATGGCCAGTTTTTTGTAGAGGCCTTCCAGGTCGGGTCGTTTAACAACGAACTCTGCGGCATCGAGTGGTGAGAGGGAGCGAGCTTGTTCAGTCATGGTTGGGGGACTCCGATCGAGACGGGGGACCGGTGAAAGTATCAGGCGGTATATCGAGGCTCGACGCTTCGGACACGTCCTTGAGGCGTTCCCCTACACTGCCGTCTGGCTTGCCGACGGTTGCATCGGCGATGTCCTTGCCGAGCATGCCGCCTGCAATGTGGTCCGGCTTCACTTGGTCGGAGGCAATCTGCTTGGCCTTGTCGGTAGTGAAAAGACCAACGTCTTGGGGTAGCTCGCCACGAACGCCGATCTTGAATGCGCCTTGGACGCCGCCCTTGACGGCACCGTGTCCTGAGGCTTGAGCGATGTCGCCGTAGTCGTAGTCGTCGCGTAGCCCTTCGCGCTTTTCCCAGACTTGCAATCCGCCCTCGATGCCGCCCTCGATACCTGCCCCGGTCAATGCGCTGACGGCGATGTTCTTACCGATTGCTCGCGAGAGCTGGCCCAGGCTCGCCATAGCGAATCTCTGAAGCATCTGCTGGATCAGCTGCCGGATGATCATCTGGATCGACGTGCGAGCGGCGAAAGTCGCTGCGGCACCGGCTGCGGCGCCGGCGCCGAACGCCCAGACCGTTGCGGCTGCCGCAACCAGAGAGGCGGCCGGCGTAGCGAGATTCGCGATGATGGCGAGCTTCGCCCGCCGCACGTCTTGTGCTGCGCCGTCGATCATTCCGGCGAGTTCGTCGCACGCCTGCATCAACTCGCGCATCGCGCCGGCGTCGCCGCCGATCTGTCTCCACATGTCGGCGATCGCGTCGTTGACGTCGCCCTCGATCGAGTCGAGCAGCTGCCGAACAGTGTCGTCGCCGAGGTCGTTGAGATGAGACACCGAAGACGCTGCGCTGTCCCAATAGTCGGCGCACCGTTGCATCGCGGTCTCGTCGGCGTCCGGCCAATCGGTGCCGAGAACCTTGTCGGACACCCAGCGCAGGTAGCCCGGGATTTCGATACCCATGTGTCAGCCCCCGACGCCCGGATCGATCCAGCCGAGCGTGTCCCCGGTTCGGGCGTCGGTGTGCGCGAACGAGTCTGCAGTGCGATCGACCTTGTCGCCGATCAAACTGAAGATCCGGGCCAACAACGTGACGGCTTCGATCGTGTCCTCCGCCGGGGCGACGTACTTCGCGGCAAACGCGGCGCCCACTTCGTCGGCGCCCCAGCACTCACCCTCGCCGTCGAGGCCCTGCGTGAGCGCAGACCGGACCGAAGTGGTGTGTGATTCGAGGTCGTCGAATTCGGGAACCAAGGCACGGAACTGCTCGAGATCGACTCTCAGGCGGTCGCTCATCGCGTCACCATCGATCCTTGAGCCAGCTCGCCGGCCGCCCGTCGTCGTCTCGTGCGACGTCGTTCGGTTCGGTCGGCGCACCCTGTCCGGGCACCCGCTCGTCCAGTGGTGGAATGAACGAGTCGAAGATCTCGTGCAGGCTCGGCGCGCCGGGAGTCAGCTCGGAGAGGTCGGGCATGGCGCCGGCGGCGTCCGTGATCGGTGCGACGGCCGCAGCGGCTTGCTGCTGCGCATTTCGGGCTGCGGCCTGCGCGGCTTCGGCAACCGAGGCTGCAAGCCCACGCGGTGTGGATCGGTGGAACGCGTCGTCGGCGATCCAGACGTCGATCGGGATACCCCCGGCGTTTGCGGTCACTCGGACGTGCCGGTCCGTGGACCAGCCTTCCGCCTCGATTGCTCCCAACGACTCTCGGAGTCCCGCCAGCTGTCTGGTCTGATCCTCGAACGCCGCGAGCATCGACTCGACCTGTGCGTTCAGTGCGTCGTTGTCGGCCCTGCGCTGTTCACGGCCGTGGTCAACCAACGGTCGGCCCCCCTTCCCCGAATATCCGTTCCCCGAATATCCGGCTGCACACTAGCAACGGTCCGGGCGTCGTTGCGACTCTCGGGCCGGCGCCGCGAAGGGAGTGCAGGTGGTCGTCGTCACGACTGTGCGGCCGATGCTTTCCAGACGCCCGGAGCTGTGGCACACTCTGTTCCGTGCATACGACGATGAGCGCTCAGGAGTGTTGTCGAGGCTGACTGCTGCCTCGACCCATCACACATTCCTGGAGTCCCTCTCGTGTCGCACACGAATACTTCTGTCATCTCTCCTGCCGTCTCGATCTCTCCCACGCCGCTGCGTTCGGCGGATCTGCTGCACATCGCTGATCGTGCCGCAGCCGAGGTGCTCGACGGCAGCCACGACGCCCTGCTTCCCGCCGTGTGGCCCACCGCCGAGCGCTGGTCCACGCGCATCCACGCCGACGACGACGTCGACGTGTGGCTCATCAGTTGGGTGCCCGACCGGTCCACCGAGTTGCACGATCACGCAGGCTCGCTCGGCGCGCTCACGGTCCTGAGTGGTTCGCTCTCCGAATTCCGTTGGACAGGAGAGGAACTCGCGCATCGAGTGCTCGGCACCGGCGACCAGGCAGCCTTCCCGCTCGGCTGGGTGCACGACGTCACGCGGGCAATCGATCCACCGGGTGAACCGAGATCGGGCCCGACGCTGAGCGTGCACGCGTACTCGCCACCGCTCACCGCGATGTCCTACTACGAAGTCACCGACCGCGGCACCCTGCGCCGCACCCGCAGCGAACTCACCGACCTCCCCGAAGGGGCACCCGCATGAGCATCACGATCGAACAGATGCTGGAGGGCGCGCGCGCCCGCATCGAGCGCATGGACGCCACCGACCTGCCCGTCGCCGTCGCGCGCGGTGCGATCGTGGTCGACATCCGGCCGCAAGCGCAGCGCGACCGCGAAGGCACCCTGCCCGGCGCACTCGCGATCGAGCGGAACGTGCTCGAGTGGCGCTGCGACCCGCTGAGCGGTGCGCGCCTCGCCCTCGCCGTCGATCACGACGTCGAATGGATAGTCGTGTGCTCCGAGGGATACACGTCGAGCCTCGCTGCTGCTGCGCTGCAGGATCTCGGCCTCCACCGCGCCACCGACATCGCGGGCGGATATCAGGCGATCAAGGCGGCCGGCCTCGTCGGCTCGGTCATCGGAGCCCGGCACTGCGTCCGTGAACTCGCGACCGTCGCGTCGCACTGAAGCGCCGCGACACGACGCCGCGGGCACGTCGATTACCCTGGTAACCCGTGAGTGACGCACCCCAGACACACGACGACGACACCCCGGAGCAGATCCGCATCCGCCACGAGAAGCGGGCGCGTCTACTCGAACAGGGCAAGCAGGCGTATCCGGTGTCGGTGCCACGCACCCACTCGCTCGCGCAGGTCCGTGCAGCGCACCCGGACCTCGAGCCGGACACGGCGACGGGGGAGGTCGTCGGCGTCGTCGGCCGCGTCATCTTCCTCCGCAACACCGGCAAGTTGTGCTTCGCGACGCTGCAGGAAGGCGACGGCACCAAGCTGCAGGCGATGATCAGCCTCGCCAACGTGGGCGACGAGTCGCTCGCCGAGTGGAAGTCCGACGTCGATCTCGGCGACTACGTGTTCGTGCGCGGCGAGGTCATCAGCTCGCGCCGCGGCGAGCTCAGCGTCATGGCGTCGTCCTGGCAGATCGCGTCGAAGTCGCTGCGTCCGCTGCCCGTCGCACACAAGGAGATGAGCGAAGAGTCCCGCGTGCGGCAGCGGTACGTCGACCTGATCGTGCGCCCCGAGGCGCGCGAAACCGCACGTAAGCGCGTCACCGTCGTGCGTGAGCTGCGGGCAGCCCTCGAACGCCGCGGCTTCCTCGAGGTCGAGACGCCGATGCTGCAGACCCTGCACGGCGGCGCGGCGGCGCGGCCGTTCGTCACGCACTCGAACGCACTCGACATCGATCTGTATCTGCGGATCGCGCCCGAGTTGTTCCTCAAGAGATGCGTCGTCGGCGGTATCGAGAAGGTCTTCGAGATCAATCGCAATTTCCGCAACGAAGGTGTGGACTCGACGCATTCGCCCGAATTCGCGATGCTCGAGACCTACGAGGCGTACGGCACGTACGACGATTCTGCGATCATGATCCGCGAACTCGTGCAGGAAGTCGCGCGCGGTGCATTCGGCAGCACGCTCATCACTCTCGCCGACGGCAGCGAGTACGACTTCGGTGGCGAGTGGAAGACGCTCGAGATGTATCCGTCGCTGTCCGACGCGATCGGCGTCGACGTCACGCCCGACACGACCGTCGCCGAATTGTTGTCGCTCGCCGAGAAGGTCGGGCTCGAAGTGCCGAAGGACAAGGGATACGGCCACGGCAAGCTCGTCGAGGAATTGTGGGAGCACATGTGCGGTGACCAGCTGTACGAACCCACATTCGTGCGTGATTTCCCGGTCGAGACGTCGCCGCTCACCCGCGACCACCGCGACACGCCGGGCGTCACCGAGAAGTGGGACCTCTATGTGCGCGGATTCGAACTCGCCACCGGATACTCGGAACTGGTCGACCCGGTGATCCAGCGCGAGCGGTTCGTCGACCAGGCGCGGCTCGCGGCGGGCGGAGACGACGAGGCGATGATGCTCGACGAGGAGTTCCTGGCCGCGATGGAACAGGGCATGCCGCCCACCACCGGCACCGGTATGGGAATCGATCGTCTGCTCATGGCGCTCACGGGCCTCGGAATTCGCGAGACCATTCTTTTCCCCCTCGTTCGCCCCGCCGGGCACTGACCAATTCCGTCGCGATCACGGGCGCGTGAATGCGGGTCGGCGCGGTCGCACATTTCGAATCGAATTATCGGGTAGGGTACCGATTAATACCGGATAACCGATTGTTCGATCCGAGTGCGACCGAGAGGATTTTTCGTTCATGGCCAAGAAAGTCACGGTAACGCTCATCGACGACGTCGATCAGGACGCTGCGGCCGACGAAACGGTCGAGTTCGGTCTGGACGGCGTCCAGTACGAAATCGATCTGTCGTCGGAAAACGCCGAAAAGCTGCGTGAGCAGTTGGCGGTGTGGGTGTCGCACGCGCGTCGCGTCACGGGCCGCAAGCGCACCAAGTCGGCGTCCTCGTCGGCGAAGCCGCGCGCGTCCGTCGACCGCGAGCAGAGCGCTGCCATTCGCGAATGGGCACGCAAGAACGGCATGAAGGTGTCCGCGCGTGGCCGCATTTCCGCCGACGTCGTGGACGCCTACAATTCGGCGCACTGAGCACCGCATCGCCGGTGGGTAGACGGTCGCACTGTCGCATCGTGCGCAGGCCGCGCACGATGCGACAGTGCGACCGATCCGTGCGCGGCCTGCGGCGCGTCGTGCCTTCCGGCTACTTGAAGTAGACGATCTGCTGGCTGGTCGCGAGGAGCGTGCCGTCGGTTCCCCACAACTGTGCGTGCTGGTCGAAATACCCGCGCCCGAACCGCGCCGTATGCGCGGTCGCGAGCACGTGGTCGGTGCCCTGAGCGGCGATCTCCGCGTCGTCGGCATGGAAGTAGACCGTGAACGACACCGTGCCCGCGGGCACGTACTGGCCCTTGCGCAGGAACACGCGTGGGTAGAACGCGTCACACATCGAGGTGAGGGCCGCGTAGTCCAGCGGGCGTGCCGGTTCGTCGCGCAGCCACAGTGTCGACGTCGAGCTCGGTGACTCGGACGCACCCTCGCCGGGCACGTCGCCCTCGACGAAGCGCATGTCGTAGTTGCGCGGCCACATGATGAATTCAGGGAAGTCGGTGCGCTCGAGGTCGGCGGGCTGTGGAGTGGTGGGGCGCTCGTCCTCGGTGTCCGTCCACGTGTCGCGGCGCAGGCCGAACACCGCGGTCGCCGTGGTGGCGACGACTCCGTCCTGGGTCAGTTCGAGCGACCAGTGCTGGTTCGTGCGGTTGGTGCGCACCGCTCGCGCAGTGATGTCGAACGGTCCGTCCGTGATCGGCCCCGCGAAGTTGACCGTGATGGACAGCGGTGCGCCGAGGCGGTCCGGATGCAGTTCGACGGCGTGCAGGAGGGTCGCCGCCGTGGCGCCGCCGAACGGGCCGACCATGTTGTTGTAGGCCGGTGAGGTGTGGCCGGTGAATCGGCCGTCGCCCGTGTAGTCGAGCTCGACGGCGGCGTCGAAGGGGTGGGTGACGGTGGTGACGGGCTCGGTCACGGCGGCTCCTCTGGCGGTTCGGTTCGGCCCGCTGCGGGCCGGATTGCTCTAAGTATGACGGCATACATAGAATAGCCGCGACACCGGGAAGGGGCGACCGTGGCGAAGAAGCAGGATCCGGCGACCGGCACGCGCGCGTCGATGATCGACAGCACCGTGGCGCTCGTCCGCGAGCGTGGTGTGGCCGGGACGTCGTTCGCCGACGTCCTCGCGCACAGCGGCGCACCGCGCGGATCGATCTACCACCACTTTCCCGGTGGCAAGGGTCAGTTGGTGGAGGATGCGACGCGCTCGGCCGCGGACACTCTCGGTCGTGGCGTGCGCCGCATTCTCGACGCGGACGACACGGTCGGGGCGCTGCGAGCGCTGGTCGCGCTGTGGCGTCGAGGACTCGAGAAGAGCGACTACCGCGCCGGCTGTCCGATGGCGGCTGCCGCCCTCGGCACCGAGGACGGTGCCCGCGTCGTGGCTGCGGCCGCATTCGACGAGTGGCGCGACGTGATCGCCGACAAGCTCCGCGCCGAGGGCGCGCCCGCGGACCGCGCCGCGTCCGTCGCCGCTCTCGTGTTGGCAAGCCTCGAAGGCGCTCTCATGCTGTCCCAGGCGCGACGCAGTCCCGAACCTCTCGACACTGCTCTCACGGAACTCGAAGTCGTGTGCACGAGTGTGGTGGGTTGACCCGCACGTGCCCTGCGCCTCGGCAACGGCCGACGTGTTGTTCGCCCTCGGCGTACAGCGATCGGGAAACGATCCCGCGACCTGCGACGTTGGACAGTTCATGCAGGCCTGCGACTGCGCCGAACCAGGTGGAGTGGCGACAGGCAGATCGATGCCCAACTAGAGTGTTGAGTGGGGTCGTGGAATCTGAACGCATCGCATCGTGATCGTCGGTTCCTGCGATCTGCCGGTAGTGCCGGAGCGAACCACGGCAAGCACCGACGAGACACCCGGTCTCGTCCCTGACTGCCGGAGAGTGTGAGGGAGAGCGATGTTCGAGAGGTTCACCGACCGCGCACGGCGCGTTGTTGTCCTGGCTCAAGAAGAGGCCAGGATGCTCAACCACAACTACATCGGCACGGAGCACATCCTCCTCGGTCTCATCCACGAGGGCGAGGGTGTTGCGGCGAAGTCGCTGGAGTCGTTGGGTATCTCCCTCGAAGGAGTGCGCAGCCAGGTCGAAGAGATCATCGGTCAGGGTCAGCAGGCCCCGTCCGGTCACATTCCCTTCACGCCGCGCGCCAAGAAGGTCCTCGAGCTGAGCCTGCGCGAAGCGCTGCAGCTCGGCCACAACTACATCGGTACGGAGCACATCCTGCTCGGCCTCATCCGTGAGGGCGAAGGCGTCGCCGCGCAGGTTCTGGTCAAGCTCGGTGCCGATCTCAACCGTGTCCGTCAGCAGGTCATCCAACTGCTGTCGGGCTACCAGGGCAAGGAGCCGCAGGAAGCCGGTGCGTCGCGCAGCGAGGCCGGCACGCCGTCGACGTCTCTCGTGCTCGACCAGTTCGGCCGCAATCTGACGCAGGCCGCGCTGGAAGGCAAGCTCGACCCGGTCATCGGCCGCTCGAAGGAGATCGAGCGCGTCATGCAGGTGCTGAGCCGCCGCACCAAGAACAACCCCGTCCTCATCGGCGAGCCGGGCGTCGGCAAGACCGCCGTCGTCGAGGGCCTCGCGCAGGCGATCGTCAACGGCGAGGTGCCCGAGACGCTCAAGGACAAGCAGCTCTACACCCTCGACCTGGGCTCCCTGGTCGCGGGTAGCCGTTACCGCGGTGACTTCGAGGAACGCCTCAAGAAGGTCCTCAAGGAGATCAACACCCGCGGCGACATCATCCTGTTCATCGACGAGCTGCACACCCTCGTGGGTGCCGGTGCGGCCGAGGGTGCCATCGACGCGGCCTCGATCCTCAAGCCGAAGCTGGCTCGTGGCGAGCTGCAGACCATCGGTGCCACCACGCTCGACGAGTACCGCAAGTACATCGAGAAGGACGCGGCGCTCGAGCGTCGTTTCCAGCCGGTTCAGGTCGGCGAGCCGACGGTCGAGCACACCATCGAGATCCTCAAGGGCCTGCGCGATCGTTACGAGGCGCACCACCGGGTCTCGATCACCGACGGTGCGCTCGTCGCGGCCGCGACGCTCGCGGACCGCTACATCAACGACCGCTTCCTGCCGGACAAGGCGATCGACCTCATCGACGAGGCGGGCGCGCGGATGCGCATCCGCCGGATGACCGCGCCGCCGGACCTGCGCGAGTTCGACGACAAGATCGCCGATGCCCGCCGCGAGAAGGAATCGGCGATCGACGCGCAGGACTTCGAGAAGGCCGCGAGCCTGCGCGACAAGGAGAAGCAGCTCGTCGCGCAGCGCGCCGAGCGTGAGAAGCAGTGGCGCAGCGGCGACCTCGACGTCATCGCCGAAGTCGACGACGAGCAGATCGCCGAGGTTCTGGGCAACTGGACCGGCATCCCCGTGTTCAAGCTCACCGAGGAGGAGACCACGCGTCTGCTCCGTATGGAGGACGAGCTGCACAAGCGGATCATCGGCCAGGAGGACGCCGTCAAGGCAGTCGCCAAGGCGATCCGTCGTACCCGCGCGGGGCTCAAGGACCCGAAGCGTCCGTCCGGCTCGTTCATCTTCGCGGGCCCGTCGGGTGTCGGTAAGACCGAGCTGTCCAAGGCGCTCGCGAACTTCCTGTTCGGCGAGGACGACGCGCTCATCCAGATCGACATGGGCGAGTTCCACGACCGGTTCACCGCGTCGCGTCTGTTCGGTGCCCCTCCCGGATACGTCGGTTACGAAGAGGGCGGCCAGCTCACCGAGAAGGTGCGCCGCAAGCCGTTCTCCGTGGTGCTGTTCGACGAGATCGAGAAGGCCCATCAGGAGATCTACAACACGCTCCTGCAGGTCCTCGAGGACGGCCGCCTCACGGACGGTCAGGGCCGCACGGTCGACTTCAAAAACACCGTGCTGATCTTCACCTCGAACCTCGGTACCTCGGACATCTCCAAGGCCGTCGGCCTTGGCTTCACCCAGGGCAACGGCGACCAGTCGAACTACGAGCGGATGAAGCTCAAGGTCCACGACGAGCTGAAGAAGCACTTCCGCCCGGAGTTCCTCAACCGAATCGACGACATCGTCGTGTTCCACCAGCTCACCACCGAGCAGATCGTCGAGATGGTGGACCTGATGATCGGCCGCGTCGAGCAGGCGCTCAAGAACAAGGACATGGACATCGAGGTCAGCCCGCTGGCCAAGAACCTCCTCGCGAAGCGTGGCTTCGATCCGGTGCTCGGTGCGCGCCCGCTGCGTCGCACCATCCAGCGCGAGATCGAAGACCAGCTGTCCGAGAAGATTCTGTTCGGCGAGGTCGGTGCCGGCGAGATCGTCCACGTCGACGTCGAAGGCTGGGACGGCGAAGGCTCGGGCGAGGACGCCAAGTTCACGTTCCGTGGCGAGGAAAAGCCGGTCACGGTGCCCGACGAGGTGCCCGAGGACTTCGCGAAGTCCGCGGCAGGCGACGAATAGCCGGACGCGCTTCCCGGTAGTCCGGCAGGCTCACGACACCCCCGTGCACGCATGTGCGGGGGTGTCGTGCTGTCCGCGGCCCCGGTCGTACCTACCGGCCTACGGGTCCGCCGCCCCTGCGGTACGTTGCGGAAGAGGGCCCGGCGCGGCCGGGCCACCCAGTCCGAACGACCGACGAAGGAGTTCCACATGCCCACTCGCACAGCGCGCACCGCATGGAACGGCGGACTGCAGGACGGCAGCGGCCAGGTCGAGCTCACGAGTTCGGGGCTCGCGACGTTCGAGGTGTCGTTCCCGAAGCGCGCGGCCGACGACGCCGGCGGGTTCACCAGCCCCGAAGAGTTGATCGCCGCGGCGCATTCGTCGTGCTACGCGATGCAGCTGTCGGCGCTGATCGGTGAAGCGGGCGGCACGCCGCAGAGCATCGAGGTCAAGGCCGACGTGTCGCTCGGCCCGGACGATCCCGGGTTCAAGCTCACCGGCATCGCCCTCACCGTGCGCGCCGAGGTCACCGGGCTCGACGCCGACGGATTCGCGAAGGCCGCACAGGCGGCGAAGGAGTCGTGCCCGGTGAGTAAGGCCCTGACCGGTGTCGACATCACCCTGGACGCCCAGCTCGACGGCTGATCGACGGAACAATGCGGGTGGCGTCGTGGTTGCATCGAGACGTGAACCACGACGCCCCGACTTCCGCCTCCGACATCGACCGGGACATCACGGTCGATGTCTTCTCCGACATCGCCTGCCCATGGTGCTACATCGGCAAGCACCGATTCGCGGCGGCGCTGCGCAGCTTCGACGGCCGTGACCGGGTCCGCGTCCGGTGGCACGCGTACCAGCTCGATCCGACCGCCCCGGTCGGTGCGGGCAGGCGGGAGATCGATGCGCTCGTCGAGATGAAGGGCATGAGCGAGGAGCAGGTGCGCCAGATGTTCGCGCAGGTGGTCCGCAATGCGCAGTCGGTCGGTCTCGAACTCGACTTCGACCGCGCGATCGCCGCCAACACGTTCGACGCGCACCGGCTGGTGCAGCTCGCAGGCGACCGCGCCGACGGCGTCGTCGATGCATTGTTCCGCGCACACTTCGTCGAGGGGCGGGCGGTCGACGACCGCGACGTGCTGGTCGACATCGCGGCGAGCGAGGGCCTCGACGCCGACGACGTCAAGTCTCGTCTCGATGCGGGCGAGGGCGCCGACGAGGTGCGCGACGATCTTGCGGCAGCACGGCAGTTGCAGATCACGGGCGTGCCGTTCTTCATTGCGAACGGCCGGCTCGCGGTGTCGGGTGCGCAGCCCGAGGACGTGTTCGTGCAGTTGCTCTCGCAGGCCGAGACGCACGACTGACGCACTCCGCCCGCGGAATTCGCCCGGTGACCGTCCACGGTGGGACACACTGGACACGGCAGACCGGTGGATCTCTGGACGGCGGGAGTGCGAAGTGAGTGAGCAGACGTGGCCGGGCCTGAGGGTCGACGACTGGACCGCGACGAGGGACACCCTGCACATGTGGACCCAGATCGTCGGCAAGGTGCGGCTCGCGAACTCGCCGCTGGTCAACCACTGGTGGGAGGTCGCCCTGTACGTCACTCCGCGGGGGCTGACGACGTCGAACATCCCGTACGGCAACGCGTCCTTCGACATCGAGTTCGACTTCCTCGCGGACCGACTCGTCGTCCGTTCGAGCCGCGGCGAGACGCGGACCGTCGCACTCGAACCCCGGACGGTCGCGTCGTTCTACGACGAGACGATGTCGGTGCTGCGTGAGCTCGGCTTCGAGACCCGGATCTCGACGACCCCCAACGAGGTCGCCGCTGCGATCCCGTTCCCGGTCGACACCGAGCACTCGTCCTACGACGCGGGCGCCGTCCGACAGTTCCATGGTCAGCTCGTGCAGGTCGAGCGGGTGATGAAAAGGTTCCGTGCACGGTTCGTGGGCAAGAACAGCCCCGTGCACTTCTTCTGGGGTTCGTTCGACATGGCATGCACGCGCTTCTCGGGCCGTCGGGCCCCTGTGCATCCCGGCGGTGCGCCGAACTGCGCCGACTGGGTGATGGTCGAGGGCTACTCGCGCGAGTTGTCGTCGATCGGGTTCTGGCCCGGTGGGGGCGACGAGGGCGCGTTCTACGCCTACGCGTACCCGCAGCCCGACGGGTTCGACACGTGGCCCGTCGGGCCCGCGGGCGCCTACTGGAGCACCGACATCGAGGAGTTCCTGCTGCCGTACGAGAAGGCGCGCGCCGCGGCGGACCCCGACGCGGCCGCGCTCGAGTTCTTCCAGTCGACTTACGAGGCCGAGGCCGAACTCGCGAAGTGGGACCGCGAGCTGCTCGAGGAGGACCCGCACCGGCTCGACCCGATGCGGGGGATCGAGCCGCACCGCCACCGCTGAACAGGCGGTCTGCTGCGCGGTCGGCCGAACTCCGCCGGTGCGAACTACGCTGCGGTGGTTCGGGACTCGCTTCGTGACGCACGTTCGGTGAGCCACGCGAAGGCAAGACCCAGCACGAGCCACAGGGTGGCCTGCACGGCGAGCGACGACACCCGGAACTGCCACAGCAGCGTCGCGGGGAAGTCGTCGCTCACCTCGTCGATCGTGGGAAGCATCAGATACCCGGCAACGACGACCACGACGAACGTTGCGACGGTCACCACGATGCGGGTCATCGGAGTGGCGCGTGCGCGCAGTGCTCGCAGTACGACGCCCGCGATCCCGACTGCCGCGAGGCCGAGGACGACGGCCGCGAGCCACAGCAGCGTGCGCTGATCGATCGTGTCCGGATCGCCGACCGCGGGCGGATTGGCCGGGTACTTCGCGAACGGCACCGCTTCGATCGCGAGCCATCCGAGTGCGGCGGTCACCAGGGCGAGGACAGGCGGCGACAGCGACGAAGACCGACGCGCGTAGTACGTCGCCACTGCGAACACCGCGCCGAGCGCGGCGCCCGCGAGTCCGGTCGCGAGGAACAGGCCGGCGCGCTGGCCGTCGCGGGTGACGAGCGGTTCGTCCTCGTCGCCGTGAGTGTGCCCCGCAGTTTCGGCAGCTTCGTGGGAATGTTCGGCCGGTTCGGCCGCGGCTTCCTCGATCGCGATCGCGCTGTCGATGTGTGGTTCGCCGACGACGAATGCGACAGCGCCTGCGAGCAGGCCCGCGACGATGCCGGCGAGCAGGCCGCGTACGACGAGCGTGCCGAGGGACTCGGTGACGCGGGCGGGAGCGGGTGCGGTCAGTGACACGGGAGGCCCAGCAGGTGACGGCCGTCGTGCATGAGTTCGTGCATGTACATGCCGGTGCGCGAGACGGCGCCCTGGTCGAAGCCGACCACGTAGAGCGCGAGCATCGCGAGCAACACGATCACGAACGAGACGGCCGCCAGCCGCTTCGCATCGATCGATGCGTCGGGCGAATGGACCAGTGCCATGGCAACTCCTTCACGGGATCTCGCGTCCCATACAAGGTGAGGCGACGGCAACAGTGTCTGACTGTCGCCGTCACACCCGAAGGAGTACCGGCGAATCACAGTGGCGCGACCGTTCCGGAGTTGCACCGGATTCCTGTCGAGCCGTCGCAGGGTCGAGCGAATAGTGGCACCGGCGAGTGCCGGTGTCAATCAGGGCATTCCGGGCTGTGCCCGGCTGAGGTCGTGCGGCTACGCGGAAGCCTTGACGTCCAGGACCACCTCGAACTCGAGCAGCGACGCGCCGCTCGCGACGGGCTTCTTGCCCTCGCTGCCTGCGTGCGCGGCCTTCGCCGAGCCGTCGCGCCACGCGGCGAAAGCCTCTTCGGTCTCCCATTCGGTGACGACGAAGTAGCGCGTCTCGCCCGCGGTGGGGCGCAGAAGCTGGAAGCCGAGGAAGCCGGGGGAGTTCTCGACGGTGTGCGCGCGATTCGCGAACCGCTTCTCGAGCTCGGGGCCCGCGCCTTCGGGAACGTCGATTGCGTTGATCTTCACCACTGCCATGCCGCGAGGGTACTCCGCTAGCGTGACGTCGATGAGGGACACCGCGCAGGGACGCTCACACGACGCACCGCTGCACGACGAGGGCGGCGAGGGCACCCCGATCCTGCTGTTGCACGGACTGATGGGCCGTGGCGCGACGTGGCGCAGACACGTGCCGTGGCTGCGCGCGTTCGGGCACGTCCACACGTTCGACGCCGCCGGGCACGGCCGCCCCGCGCCTGCCGAGCTCACCACCGAAGCGTTCGTCGCGGACCTCGCGGCGCACGTCGAGCGGGCGGGTCTGGACGGCGAGCGCATGATCGTCGTCGGCCACTCGATGGGTGCACTGCACGGCTGGATGTACGCGGCCGCCCATCCCGAACGCGTGCGGGCGCTGGTCGTCGAGGACATGGCGCCCGATTTCCGGGGCCGCACTGCCCGCGACTGGGCCGCGATGATCGAGAACTGGCCGCAGCCGTTCCCGTCGGAGCAGAAGGTGATCGACTATTTCGGACCTGTCGCGGGGCAGTATTTCCTGGATTCGTTCGACCGTCGCGACGACGGTTGGTATCTGCACGGGGACGTCGGCACGTTCCGGGACATCTCGGAGGAGTGGGGCGCCCGGCACTTCTGGCGCGAATGGCACGCCGTCGAGGCGCCCGCTCTCGTGATCGAGGGCGAGTACACGATCACCCCCGAAGGGCAGATGCGGCGAATGGCAGAACGGCCCGGAAGCCGCTACGTCCGCGTCGGCGGGGCGGGTCACCTGGTGCACGACGACCGCCCCGAGCGCTACCGCGAGATCGTGTCGAGCTTTCTGGCAGAGAGCGAGAACGATTCGGGTGCAGCGTCACTCGCCCTCGCCCGCGAGAGCGAACAGTCCGTCGCGGGTCTGCTCGACGAGGCCGTCGACGAGCAGTGAGTGCAATGCGCGATCGCGCTGAGTCGGATCGGTGAGCCACACGAGGTCGAGCGCGGCGCGTTCGACCGGCCCGTGACTCTCGCGGAGTACCGCCATGAGCTTTCCGCGTACCTGCCGGTCGGTACCCGCGAACTTCTGGATACGCTTCGGCTCACCGGTGTGGGCAGGCCTGCCGGCGGCATTCCACGCGCAGTGCGGCAGTGGGCAACTCGCGCAGTCCGGCTTGCGGGCGGTGCAGACCACGGCGCCGAGTTCCATCAGCGCGGCCGAGAACACCGCGGCGCGGGCGCGGGTGCGGGGGAGGAGCGCCTCGACGTCGGCGAGATCGCGTGTCGTGGAGGGATTGCCGGGTTCGGCGGCGCCGTGGACCGCGCGCGCGACGACGCGTCGGACATTGGTATCGACGACCGGAACGCGCTTGCCGTAGGCGAAGCACGCGACCGCGCGGGCCGTGTACGCACCGATGCCCGGTAACGCGAGCAGGGTGTCGACGTCGTCGGGTACGACGTCGCCGTGGCGTTCCGCGAGCACTCCCGCGCACTCGTGCAGGCGCAGCGCGCGCCGCGGGTAGCCGAGCCGGCCCCACGCCCGCAGCACGTCGGCCTGCGACGCGGCCGCCATCGCGGACGGCACGGGCCAGCGCCGCACCCACTCCTCCCATACGGGGGCGACGCGGGCGACCGGCGTCTGCTGGAGCATGATCTCGCTCATCAGGATGTGCCACGCGCTCGCATCGTCGCGGCGCCACGGCAGGTCGCGCTGCTCGCGTTCGTACCAGCGGATCAGTGCGCTCGCGTCGAGGCCGGTCCGTGTCGCGGGCGTGCTCATGGTCTCCTGTTTCGTGGTTCGTGCTGCTCGTGGTGCGTGCTGCCTTGCGGGCGGGGTGTGTCGACGCTCACGGATCCGGCCGGGCCCCGCCCGGGGCCTGGGTGCACAATGACTGGTATGCCGAACTCGAATCCGATCTCCGCGTGGAAGGCCCTGCGTCAGGGTAACGAGCGTTTCGTCACGGATACAGCCGTGCATCCGAGCCAGGGCGTGGCCGACCGCGCGAAGCTCGTGTCCGCACAGCACCCCACCGCGGCGCTGTTCGGATGCGGCGACTCGCGCGTGGCCGCCGAGATCATCTTCGATCAGGGCCTGGGCGACATGTTCGTCGTGCGCACCGCGGGCCACGTGGTCGACGGTTCGGTGCTCGGCTCGATCGAATACGCCGTCGAGGTGCTCAACGTGCCGCTGATCGTCGTCCTCGGGCACGACAGCTGTGGCGCGGTGCGTGCCACGCTCGACGCACTCGATCACGGCACGGTGCCCGGCGGCTTCATCCGCGACGTCGTCGAACGTGTCACGCCGTCCATCCTGATGGGCCGCAACGACGGGCTGACCTCGGCCGACGAACTCGGTGTCCGGCACGTCAATGTCACCGCGAAGCTGCTCACCGAGCGCTCGCAGATCATCGCCGAGCGGATCAAGGACGGCCGCCTCGCGATCGTCGGTGTCACCTACAAGCTCGCGGACGGCCGCGCACAGCTGCGCAGCGTCGTCGGCGACGTGGGCGAGACGGTCGACTGACCTTTCCGCGACGTCCGGGTCGGCGACACGCCGAGCCTGTTGAACGACGGCTGGACCTCCGAGAACTACCGTTGTGAGTGTGTTGGAACCGCAGGGTCCGTTGCCTCCCGAGATCTACTGGCGACGACGCGCGCTCGCGATCGGCGTGATCGTCGTCGTCCTGATCCTGCTGGTGTGGCTGGTGTCGTCGATCCGCGGCGGCTCGGCCGACCCCGAGACGGCTGCGGCGGAGAGCTCGGCGGTGCCCACGATGTCGGCCACCGCGACGACGAGCGCCGACAGCTCGGGCGCGTCGGGCGCCTCGGGCGGTTCCGGTGGCGGCAGCGAGCCGGCGGGGGAATCGCCGGAGAACTCGTCGGCCACCGCGACCACGTCCACGTCGGGGAGCGCGGCACCGGTCGCGCCGGGGCAGTGCGCCGATCAGTCGCTGGCAATCAAGGTCTCGCCGTCGAAGCCGACCTACGGCGCCGACGAAGAGCCGGAGTTCACGACGGTCGTCACCAACATCGGTTCGACGGCATGCGAGCGCGACCTCGCGGGCGGATTCCAGCAGGTCGTGGTGTCGTCGCTGGACGGCGCGCAGCGCCTGTGGTCGAGCACCGACTGTTTCCCGCAGGCCGACCCCGACATTCGCAAGCTCGATCCGGGCCAGCAGGCGGCGTTCACCGTCAAGTGGTCCGGTAAGACGTCGACGCCCGAGTGCGCGACCGAGCAGGACCCGCAGCGCGATGCGGTGAGCGCGGGCGCGTACTCGGTGGTGGGCCAACTGGGCGCGCTGCGGTCGGCGCCGGAGCCGTTCAACCTCGCGTGAGTGGATCGTGCAGGCGCAGGTGACTAGTCGTACGGATTGGTGATCGCCGACTCGGCGAGTCGCGAGAGGCCTTCGCGGATGTGCCGGGCCCACGAGCCGCCGATGCCGTCGATCGACTCGAGGTCGGCCGCCGTGGCGGCGAGCAGCGTCTGCAGCGTGCCGAACGCACCCACCAGCCGGTGGATCTGGTCGAACCGCAGACGCGGAACACGGTTGAGGAGGCGGTAGCCGCGTGGGCTCATCGGCGAGTCGAGGGCTTCGACCGACGTCGAGTAGCCGAGCGTGCGTGCGAGGGCGGTGAGGTCGAGCAGGTCGTTGTCGCTGATGCGGCCCAGCGCGTCGAGCGCCTTCCCGACGGCCTCCTCGTCGACCGGCCCGCTCCCGGACAGGTAGTCGCGCACGATCAACTCACGCGCCACGCGGTTGTCGCCGACCAGGTCTTCGAGTTGCAGCGCGAGCTGGCGGCCGTCGGTGCCGAGTTCGAGGACGTACCGCTCGATCTCCTCCGACACGCGTCGCACCATTTCGAGCCGCTGCACGACGATGAGCGCGTCGCGCAGCGTCACGAAATCCTCGATCTCGACGACCGACAGCTGGCGCGTGACCTCGTCGAGTCGTGTCTTGTACCGCTCGAGGGTTGCGACGGCCTGGTTGGCGCGCGACAGGATCGTGTCCGATCCGTCGAGGACGAGCCTGCGGCCTTCCGTGTAGACGCTCACGATGCGCGTGGACTGGCTGACCGAGACGACGGGAAATCCGGTCTGCATCGCGGTGCGTTCGGCGGCGCGGTGGCGCGTGCCGGACTCCACTGTGGGGATCGTGTGATCGGGCACCAACTGCACGTTGGCGCGCACGATGCGGGTGCCGTCGGTGGACAGGACGACGGCACCGTCCATCTTCGACAGCTCGCGCAGTCGCGTGGGCGCGAACTCGACGTCGAGGACGAACCCGCCGTCGCACAGTTCCTCCATCGCGGCGTCGTGACCGAGGACGATGAGTGCACCGGTGCGCCCGCGCAGGATGCGTTCGAGACCGTCGCGCAGCGCCGTGCCGGGGGCGAGCCGGGCGATCGTGTCGCGCAATGTGGACGTCCCTCGCGCGTCTTCCATTGCGAAACTCCTGGTGAGGTCGAGGTCACTTTCGGTGGGTCCTGGCTCGCGAGCCGTCTCGGCCCCGGATTAGGTTAACTGGTCATGAGTAGTAGCTGGACCTTGCCTGACGACCTCGAGCCTGCGGTTCGCGGCGAGAACTTCCCTCAGGTGGGTCAGCCGCTTCCGCAACACTGGGCGAAGTGCTTCGGCTGTGGCGACGATCAGCCCGCCGGCATGCGGATGAGTTTCGTGGCAGGCGAGGGCGCCGAGGTGACCGGGCGCCTGTACGTCGACAAGAAGTATCAGGGCGGCCCGGGCGTCATCCACGGCGGCATTCTCTCCACCGCGTTCGACGAGGCACAGGGCATGGCGTGTCTGTCCCTGGGGTCGGGTGTCGTGACGGGCCACCTCGAGATCGACTTCGCGCGGCCCATCCCGCTCGGCTCGGTGCTCGAGATCCACGCACAGATCGACGGCACACTGCGCCGCAAGGTGTACACGAGCGCCGACGCTCGCATCGTCGAGGGCCCGGACGCGGACCCCGACGTCGTGGTGGGGACCTCTCGCGCACTGTTCGTCAAGATCGACGCAGCGCACTTCGAGCACGTCAAGAAGTACGTCGACGGTGCGCCGACGCATCCGGCGCTCATCACATCGCCTTAGCCTTGTCGCGCCTGCGGCCGGATCCCGTCGCCGAGCAGCAGTCCACCGTGAGCACTTTGCGAGTCCCTGGGACTCGCAAAGTGCTCACGGAGAGGTGGTAGCGCTCACCGGGGGCGGGGGATCAGGAGGCGAGCATGTCCTCCTGCGACCACACCGCGCGCATGCTCACGATCTTGCCGTCGTCGTCGAACTCCATGATGTCGATCGGCGACAGCTCGATGCGCTGGTCTCCTGCCTTGGTGACCAGCCGGAAGTGGAAGGCCGCGGTGTTCTCCGCGATGCGCAGCGTCAGCAGTTCGCCCTCCTGTTCGAGGGGTTCGAGCACGGCGTAGAACTCGCGCAGGGACTCGCGTGTGGTGCGCGGTTCCGAGCCCACCGGGTCCTCGACCACCGCACCGTCCGCGTACAGCGCGAGGACGTCGTCCGTGGTGCCGCTCGCGACGGCCTTGACGTACGCCTCGACGGTGGCGCGCACCGCATCTCGTGAAACGGTCATCGTCTGTTCTCCTGTCTCTCGGGTGGGATGGTCAGCGGTCGGCGTCGGTGTAGCGGATGACGCCCCGGATGTTGCGGCCCTCGAGCATGTCCCGGTAGCCGTCGTTGATCTGTTCGAGTCGGTACTGCCGCGTGACCATGTCGTCGAGGTCGAGCTTGCCGGCGCGGTACATCGACAGCAGCAGCGGGATGTCGTGTTGCGGGTTTCCGCCGCCGAAGATGGTGCCCTGCAGGTTCTTCTGCAGCAGGGTGAGCATCGCGAGATTGAGTGTCACCTTGTTCTCGACGAGGCTGCCCATCGCGGTGAGCACGACCGTGCCTGCCTTGGCGGTGATGCCCATCCACAGGTCGACGTCGTCGCCGTGCACTTCGCCGACCGTGACGATGGTCTTCTTCGCCATGCCGCCCGCGGTGATCTCCGCGACCGGACCCATGGACTCCTCGACGCTCGGAAACGCATGTGTGGCACCGAACTTCAACGCCTGCTCGCGTTTCCACTCGACGGGGTCGATGGCGAAGACGTACCGGGCGCCCGAGTTGACGGCGCCCTGCAGCGCCGAGATGCCGACGCCGCCGAGCCCGACGATCGCGACGTCCTCGCCGGACTGCACCTGCGCCGTGTGCGTCGCCGACCCGTAGCCCGTGGTCACACCGCAGCCGACGAGGCACGCGACCTCGAACGGAATCGACGGGTCGATCTTCACCACCGAGCTTTCGTGCACCACCATGTACGGCGAGAACGTGCCGAGCAGCGTCATCGGGTAGACGTTCTGTCCACGTGCCTGGACGCGGAACGAGCCGTCGCTCACCGACGCGCCGTTCAGCAGCAGCGCGCCCAGGTCGCACAGATTGCGCAGCCCCGCCTGACACGACGGGCACTTGCCGCACGAGGGGATGAACGACAACACGACGTGATCGCCCGGCGCGAAGTCCTCGACGCCCTCTCCGATCTCGGTGACGATGCCCGCGCCTTCGTGTCCGCCCAGCACCGGGAAGCCGCCCATCGGAATCCCGCCCGTCACCAGATGGTGGTCGGAGTGGCACATCCCCGACGCTTCCATCTGGATCTTGACTTCGCCTTTGCGTGGCTCGCCGATCTCGATCTCCTCGACCGACCACGGTTCGTCGAAATTCCAGATCAGTGCACCTTTGGTCTTCATCGCCCACACCTGCTCTCGTCGTCGTCCGCGACGCGGGCCGCGGAACGGATGGGTGGCGGATTGCCTGCGACTCAGGCTAGACAGAAATTCAGACAGGTGTCCATAACCGATTTGGGCGCATCGTGTACCGCCAGGTCACACGGCACGCGGGTCGCTTGTCACACGGCGCGCACAGTGCGCAGGGCGAGCGCGCGGATCGCGTCGCGGAGGGTGGCCACCTCGGTGACCCGCATGCCTGCGGGGGCGGCTCCCGAATCGAGCGGAACGACTGCGTGCCGGAACCCGAGTCGCGCCGCCTCGGACAACCGCCGCCCGATGCCCGGGACGCGGCGCACCTCGCCCGCGAGACCCACCTCGCCGACGACGACCGTGCCCTCGGCGATCGGCCGGTCACGCGCGGCCGACGCGACCGCCATCGCGAGGGCCAGATCGGCCGACGGCTCGGTCATCCGCATGCCCCCGACCGTGGCCGCATAGACGTCGTGCTTCGACAGCCCGACGCCGCCGCGCCGCTCGACCACCGCGAGCACCATCGCGACGCGCGCGCTGTCGAGCCCGCTCACCGCACGGCGGGGGGCTGGCATGTGCGTCGAGGCGACGAGGGCCTGTACCTCGCCCAGCAGCGGGCGCTTGCCGTCCATCGTGACCGTGACGGCCGTGCCCGGGACCACCTCGCTTCGGTTCTGCAGGAACAGCCCCGACGGGTCGCGGACCTCCTCGATGCCGTCCTCACGCAACTCGAAGCATCCGACCTCGTCCGCTGCGCCGAACCGGTTCTTGACGCCACGCACCATGCGGAGCGTCGAGTGCTTGTCGCCTTCGAAGTGCAGCACGACGTCGACGAGATGCTCGAGCGAACGCGGACCGGCCACCGCGCCGTCCTTGGTGACGTGCCCGATGAGCAGCACCGGCACACCGCTCGCCTTCGCGAGCGACGTGAGGGCGCTCGTGACCGCCTTGACCTGTGTGACGCCGCCCGACACGCCGTCGACGTCCGCCGCGATCATGGTCTGCACCGAGTCGACGATGAGCAGCGACGGCCGCACCTGCTCGACGTGGCCGAGGATGGTGGCGAGGTCGGATTCCGCGGCGAGGAACACGCGTTCGTGCACCGCTCCCGTGCGGTCGGCACGCAACCGCACCTGCCCGGCGGATTCCTCGCCCGTGACGTACAGCGCGCGCTCGTCGGTCGACTGTCGGGCCCATCGGTGCACCACCTCGAGCAGCAGCGTCGACTTGCCGACACCCGGTTCGCCTGCGAGCAACACCACCGAGCCCGGTACGACGCCGCCGCCCAGCACGCGGTCGAGTTCGTCGATTCCGGTGGGTTTGGCGCGCGTGACCCGGCCGTCGATCTGGGTGATCGGGGTGGCCGCGGTGGTGGGCAGGACTGCGCCGGCGCCGACCTTCGCGTTGGACGTGCCGGGCCGCGCGACGACCGCGGTGAGCACCTGGCTCTCGGTCATCGACCCCCACGCGTTGCACTCGGGGCACCGGCCGACCCATTTGGGCACCGTGCACTGGCACTCACTGCAGCGGAAGTTCGACTTCGGTTTGGCCACGGCGGTCAGCGTAGAGTCCGCCGCCGACACGCACGGACACGACGACTCGCGCAGACGACGGCGGGGGCGGAACCCTGTCGGTTCCGCCCCCGCCGTCGTGGCATCGGTGTGTGGGTCAGTGGCCGCCGCTCGCCTCGGCGCCGCTCTTCTCGGACACCTGGCGTTCGAGCGAGTGGCCCGCGTCGACCGGCACCTCGACCGTGACGTCCCCTGCGTTCTCGAAGCTGAACGTGACCGGGAAGGTGAGACCGGGGCGCACGCCCTC
Organism: Rhodococcus sp. HNM0569; assembly: GCF_012726205.1. GTDB lineage: Bacteria > Actinomycetota > Actinomycetes > Mycobacteriales > Mycobacteriaceae > Rhodococcus_F. The sequence continues at coordinate 57,501 of NZ_JAASAE010000003.1, forward strand.
CTGCAGTCCGACGAGGCGAACCTCGGTGACGTCGGCGGGCAGGTCGGCGCCCTCGTCGGTCTCCGAGCCGGTGGTGTCGTCGATCAGGACGTCCTCGCTCGCGACGCCCGACTCGGCGGGGTAGGACGCAAGCGTGCTCTGGCTGGGGATCTCAAGTGCGCCTGCACGCTCGCCGAGCACCACGGACGACGCGTAGTCGGTCGAGATCGAGGTGAGCCGGTCGGCCTGCTCGGCGCTGGTGTTGACGATGGAGAACGCGAGCTGTGCGGTGCCGCCCGGCTCGATGCTGTACTCCTCGTCGGCGGGGTAGACGACGTGCACATTGCGCAGCGCGAGCGCACCTGCCTCGGCCGAGTTGCCGTTGATGGCCGCGGCCTGTGTCGCGGTCTGGCTGATCTGACCCGCACTGCATGCCGACAGCGCGATGGCGGCACCCGCGGCGAGGGCGACGGTGGTGGCGACTCGTCGAGTCGGCTTGTCGAGAGCAGTCACGAGGTGTCCTCCAGGGAAGCGTAGTAGGCCCAACTAGGCAGCGTAGTAGGCGCAAGGGCGTCACCGCTCACAGGGTCGCCGGAAACGCGCGTCGACCGCCCGGAACGGTGGTGTCGGGTGGGTGTGCGAGCCTGGACAGATGCACGAATCGTCGGTTGTGTCAAGGCCTCGGATCAGTCCAGGAAGCCCCTGACCTGCAGTGTTGATGCGACGTCGTCCAGAACACGTGTTAAACTCGGTAGATCGAAAGGGGCACGGGACAGATGATTTTCAAGGTCGGAGATACCGTCGTATACCCCCATCACGGTGCGGCGCTCATCGAAGCTATCGAAACGCGCACCATCAAGGGTGAGCAGAAGGAATACCTGGTCCTGAAGGTCGCGCAAGGCGATCTCACGGTGCGGGTTCCCGCTGAGAACGCAGAGTACGTCGGTGTTCGCGATGTCGTCGGCCAGGAAGGCCTCGACAAGGTGTTCGAAGTCCTTCGGGCACCGCATACCGAAGAACCCACCAACTGGTCGCGCCGATACAAGGCCAACCTCGAGAAGCTGGCTTCCGGCGACGTCAACAAGGTGGCGGAGGTCGTGCGCGACCTGTGGCGCCGCGAACAGGATCGCGGTCTCTCGGCAGGCGAGAAGCGCATGCTCGCGAAGGCGCGGCAGATCCTGGTGGGCGAGCTTGCACTCGCCGAAGGCACCGACAACGACAAGGCCGAGACGATCCTCGACGAAGTCCTGGCCGCGGCCTCCTGAGCCGCACGATGAACGGCGCCGCACACGCGGGCCGGGTGGTTGCACTGGTACCAGCCGCAGGACGGGGAGTACGGCTGGGCGAGAACCTGCCCAAGGCCTTCGTCGAACTGGGCGGTGCACCGATGCTCGTACGCGCGGTCGACGGTCTCCTCGAATCGGGGGCCGTCGACCGCGTTGTCGTCGTCGTGCCCGCCGAACTCGTGGAACACACCGCGTCGCTCGTCCCGGAAGAGGTCGACGTCGTGGCCGGTGGTTCCGAGCGCACGGACTCCGTGCGCGCCGGGCTGGCGGCCGCGGGCGACGCCCGATACGTCCTCGTGCACGACGCCGCGCGTGCACTCACCCCGCCGCAGTCCGTGGCGGCCGTCGTCGCCGCACTGCGCGACGGCGCCGGTGCGGTCGTTCCGGTCGTCCCGGTCACCGACACCGTCAAGGCCGTCGACGCGGCCGGGTGCGTCACCCACACCCCCGACCGGTCGGGCCTGCGTGCGGTCCAGACCCCGCAAGGCTTCGACGCCGCACTGCTGCGCACCGCGTACGACGCCGCGGAGGGCATCGCGACCGACGACGCAGGGCTCGTGGAACGGCTGGGTGAGAAGGTCACGTGCATCGACGGCCACCCCTTGGCGTTCAAGATCACGACACCGCTCGATCTCGTTCTCGCGCGCGCCCTCGTGGCGCCCGGCGAATGAGTGCGAGCACGAAAGGCGAGCACGTGCGCGTAGGCATCGGCACCGACGTCCATCCGATCGAGAAGGGCAGGCCGTGCTGGATGGCCGGTCTGTTGTTCGACGACGCGGACGGATGCGCAGGCCATTCGGACGGCGACGTCGCGTGCCACGCGCTGTGCGACGCGCTGCTGTCGGCGGCCGGCCTCGGCGATCTCGGGTCGGTGTTCGGCACCGGCCGGCCGGAGTGGACCGACGTGAGCGGTGCCCGCATGCTCACCGAGGTCGTGTCGTTGCTCGCGGCGGACGGCTGGAAGGTGGGCAATGCGGCGGTCCAGGTGATCGGGAACCGTCCGAAGATCGGGCCGCGTCGACGCGAAGCAGAACAGGTGCTCGGCGAGATCGTGCGCGCGCCGGTGTCGGTGTCGGCCACCACGACGGACGGCCTCGGGCTCACCGGACGCGGCGAGGGCATCGCCGCGACGGCCACGGCGCTGATCGTCGCCGCCGCCGACGAGAGTGCCGATACCGCCAGGTAGGATGGCATGTCGTGACTCTGCGCCTATTCGACACCGCAACCCGGGCTGTGCGTGACTTCGTCCCGCAGACCCCTGGCCACGCGTCGATCTACCTGTGTGGCGCCACGGTGCAGGGCGAGCCGCACATCGGACACGTGCGCAGCGGTGTCGCCTTCGACGTCCTGCGTCGGTGGCTTGCGGCGCACGGCTCCGATGTCGCCTTCGTCCGCAATGTCACCGACATCGACGACAAGATCCTCGTCAAGGCAGGCGATGCGGGCCGGCCTTGGTGGGAATGGGCCGCGACCTACGAGCGCGCGTTCACGTGGGCGTACGACCAGCTGGGCGTGCTGCCGCCGTCGGTCGAACCCCGCGCGACGGGCCATGTCACGCAGATGATCGACATGATCGACCGGCTGATCGTGAACGGGCATGCGTACGCGGCCGACGGCAATGTGTACTTCGACGTCCGCAGCTATCCCGACTACGGGAGCCTGTCCGGTCACAAACTCGACGACGTCCACCAGGGTGAGAGCGCGGGCGTGGGCAAACGCGATCCGCGCGACTTCACGTTGTGGAAGGCACGTAAACCCGGCGAGCCGTCGTGGCCGACGCCGTGGGGTGCGGGCCGGCCGGGCTGGCATCTCGAATGCTCGGCGATGGCGGAGTTCTATCTGGGCGCGTCGTTCGACATCCATTGCGGCGGTCTCGATCTGGTGTTCCCGCACCACGAGAACGAGATCGCGCAGGCCAAGTGCGCAGGCGACGAGTTCGCGCGGTACTGGCTGCACAACGGGTGGGTGACGATGGGCGGCGAGAAGATGTCGAAATCCCTCGGCAACGTGCTCTCGGTGCCCAATGTCCTGAAAAACGTTCGACCGCAGGAGCTTCGCTACTATCTGGGGTCGGCGCACTACCGGTCGATGCTCGAGTACTCGGATGCGGCACTCGCCGAAGGTGCGGCGGCGTACCGGCGGATCGAGGCATTCGTGGCGCGCACCGTCGAACGCGCAGGGGACGTGCCGATCGGTTCGTGGACCGATGCATTCGCCGCCGCGCTCGACGACGATCTGGGTGTGCCGGCGGCGCTCGCGGAGATCCACGGTCGCGTGCGCGAGGGCAACACGGCGCTCGAGCGCGGCGATCTCGACGCGGCGCTGACCGTCGCGGGCCAGGTGCGGGCGATGACCGCGATCCTCGGTGTCGATCCGCTCGACCCGCACTGGACTCGCGGCGGCGGCGACGACGAGGCGGCCCATGCCGCGCTCGACGTCCTGATCCGTGCCGAACTCGACCGGCGCCAGCAGGCGCGCGCGGACAAGGACTGGGCGGTGGCCGACGCGGTGCGCGACCGTCTCGCACAGGCCGGTATCGCGGTCACCGACACCCCTGACGGACCCTCGTGGTCTCTGGAGGACAAGAAGTAATGGCAGGCAACTCGAGCCGGCGCGGCGCGGTCCGCAAGTCCGGCACCAAGAAGGGGCAGGTCGTCGGGTCCGGCGGTAAACGCCGCAAGGGACTGGAAGGCCGGGGCGCCACGCCACCCGCTGAGGCCCGCACCAAGCATCCCGCGGCCAAGCGTGCGGCACGTGCCGCCAAGTCGACCGAACAGCAGCGTCAGCGCGGCCGTTCGGCGGCCGGTCGCAAGCAGGTCGACGGGCCCGAGAACGTCCTCGGCCGCAACCCGGTCCTCGAGTGCCTGCGTGCGGGTGTGCCCGCGACGGCGTTGTACGTCGCGCTCGGCACCGAGAACGACGATCGCCTCTCCGAGAGTGTGCAGATCGCGGCGGACACGGGCATCGCGATTCTCGAGGTGCCGCGCACGGATCTGGACCGGTTGAGCGCCAACGGCTTGCACCAGGGCGTCGCGCTGCAGGTGCCGCCGTTCCGGTACTCGCATCCCGACGACCTGATCGCCCGCGCGCGCGAGAACCACGAACAACCGCTCATCGTCGCGCTCGATCACGTCACCGATCCGCGCAATCTCGGCGCCGTCGTGCGTTCGGTCGCTGCATTCGGCGGTCACGGCGTGCTCATTCCGGAGCGACGCAGTGCCGCGGTCACCGCGGTTGCGTGGCGGACGAGCGCCGGTGCGGCCGCCCGGTTGCCCATCGCACGCGCCACCAATCTCACCCGCACCCTCAAGGCCTGGGCTGCCGAGGGAGTGCAGGTCGTGGGTCTCGATGCCGGCGGCGACACGTCGCTCGACGACTTCGACGGCAGCACGCCGGTCGTCGTGGTCGTGGGCTCGGAAGGCAAGGGCCTCTCGCGTCTGGTGCGCGAGACCTGCGACTCGATCCTGAGCATCCCGATGGCGGGTCCGGTCGAATCGCTCAACGCGTCCGTCGCTGCGGGCGTCGTTCTCGCCGACATCGCACGCAGCCGACGCCGTTGACGGCGCCGGGCGACCGGCGCATCATCCACGCATGACGACCGTCACCCGGACGAGCGAGTTGCCGCTGCCCGCCGAGTCCGCGGCGGCCCTGGCGCGCAAGCCCGCACTGATGCAGTACGTCATGAGCCCGATCCTGCAGCTGCGAGGTCTGCGCGTGCCGGACCGGATCGGCGAGGGCACCGAAGCGTCGGCGCGGCTGTGGTGGTTCGGGGTGATTCCGGCGTGGACGCATCGGCTCACCGTCGTCCGGCTCTCCGGCACGGAGATCCGCTCGCGTGAGCGGGGCGGCCCGGTGCGAGTGTGGAACCATCGGCTCGTCTTCGAGCCGATCGACGAGCACACGTGCCGCTACACCGACGAGATCGAGCTCGAGGACGGCGTACGCGGAGCCCCCGTCCGGCTGTTTGCCGAGATCATGTTCCGTCACCGCCATCGCCGCTGGCGAACTCTCGCGCGGGTGCTGTCCTGACTGCGCCCGCGCGTCCCCGCCACTGCGCCACGACGATGCACGCGACGACAGGCACGTAAGCAACGCACATGAGCAGCGTCACCGCGTGTGCCCCGGAATCGACGAGGTGCTCGAGCCCGAGTGCGACGACGAGATTGCTTCCGCCGTGCACGATCGCCGACGGCCACACCGATCCGCTGCGTGCCCACAACCAGCCGATCACGAACTCGAGCAGCACCGAGAGCGGCAGCCACAGCAACATCGCGACGATCGCGTCGACCGCGGTGCCGCCGCCACCGAAGTACCCCACCCACGGCAACGGCCAGTGCCACAGCCCCCAGATCAGCCCGGTTGCGAAGGTGGTGGCGACGGGCCGTCCCGGGACCAGTCGATCCCGCAGGTATGCGGTCCATCCGAACTCCTCGCCCCAGAAGATCGGGGCGGCGACGACGGGAATCACCAGTGCGACGGCGGCGAACAGCACGTCCTGACGGGTGAGGTGCAGGTCGGCGTTCCACAGTCCGGTCGCCGCCGCGACCGCGGCCGCGAGCACGAAGACGCCGCCCGGCAGCACGAGTGCGATCGCGTAGGACGGCCACGACTGCCGGATGCGCGGGCGCAGCCCGGCGTCGTCGAAGCCTTCGCGGGTGATCCAGCCGCGGGTGACGATCGCGGCGAGCGCCGGGACGAATGCGGCGGTCAGCAACTGGACGGCAGGGTCGTCGAGCGAGTAGCCCGCTGCCCGGACAAGCACCCACGGGATCCACGAGCATCCGAAGGTGAGCGCGAGGAACCAGCGGATGCCGCGCAGCCGGGTCGCCGTCGCGGTGGACGTAGGCCGTGAGCGATCGGGCGAGGTGGTCGGTGGCGGAGTGGTGGACATGGATCCACTTCACCGCTTCGCGCGCGTGGAATCAGTAGTGCGCCCACCCGTCTCGCGGCTCGTGCACGCACGAGTCGGTGCGCACGCGGGTCAGTGAACGTTCGGATCAGTGAGGGTGTGGGTCAGTGAGCGTGCGACATCCCGACGGCGACGCGGCCCGCATTGCCGCGCTTGGTGCGTCCGACGATGCGGCACACGAGGTAGATCACGAACGAAATCGTGGTGACGAAGCTCGATACCGGGATGCCGGGGGCGAGCGAGAGCAGGATGCCGCCGACGGACGCGACGAGCGCGAACACGACCGACAGCACGGTGGCTTTGATCGGGTCTGCGGTGAGCTGGAAGGCGGCAGCCGCGGGCGTGATGAGCAGCGACATGACGAGCAGCGCGCCGACGATCTGCACGCCGAGTGCCGCGGTGATGCCGACGAGGACTGCGAACACGATCGACAGCGTCCGCACCGGCACGCCGCGGGCCGCCGCGACGGCGGGATCGGTGCTCGCGAACAGCAGCGGACGTGCGATGACGGCGAGGACCGCGATCACGATCGCCGCGCATACCGCGAGCAATGTGATGCCGGTGCCGCCGGGCGCGACGATCTGGCCGATCAGCAGCGAGAAGCTCGTGCCGGTGCGGCCGTCGTAGGACCAGATGAACAGCACCGACAGGCCGAGCCCGAACGCCATGATGACGCCGATGACGGAGTCGCGGTCGCGGGCACGTGTGCCGAGCAGGCCGAACAGGACGGCTGCGATCACCGAACCGACGATGGCCCCGGCGCCGACGCTGACACCGAGCAGCAGTGCCGCGGAGGCGCCGGTCAGCGACAGTTCGCTCGTGCCGTGCACCGCGAACGACATCTGCCTGCTGACGATGAGCGGTCCGATGACACCCGCGAGGAGTCCGAGGATCGCACCCGCGATCAGGGCCTGCTGCACGAAGTCGTACCGCAGCAGGTCACTCGTCGCCGACACGTCGAACAAGCGCGACATGGCGTCGGTGAACTTGCTGCTCAATGGTCGTCCTCTCCGTCGTGATGGTGGTGCACGCCCTCACCGGGGCGCAGCCCACCTGCGCTGCCGAGCGCGTCGATCGCGTCGCCCGTGCCGACCACGACGAGCCGGCCACGCACGTGCAGCACCTCGACGTCGGTGTCGTAGAGCTCGGACAGCACCGACGACGTCATGACCTCGTGCGGGGCGCCGATGCGGAACTTGCCGTCGACGAGGTAGAGCACGCGGTCGACCATCGGCAGGATCGGATTGAGTTCGTGCGTGACGAACAGGACGGCGGTGTCGTGGCTGCGGCGGCGCCGGTCGATGAGCGTCGACACGCGCTGCTGGTTCGCGAGATCGAGGCTCAGCAGTGGTTCGTCGCACAGCAGGACCTGCGGGTCGCCCACGAGGGCCTGCGCTACCCGGAGCCGCTGCTGTTCGCCGCCCGACATCGACCCGATCGGTGCATCGGCGTAGGCCTGCGCCCCCACTTCGGCGATCGCGGCGTCGACGACCTCGCGGCGCTTGCGGCGACGCCGGATCCCGGTGCCCCAGCGATGGCCGTCGTACCCGAGGGCGACGAGATCGCGCCCGCGCAGCGGCAGGCCCTCGTCGATCGACTTCTGTTGCGGGATGTAGCCGACGTGTGTGTTCGCCGAGCGGGCAGGCATGCCGACGACGTCGGCCGTGCCTGCGCTGAGCGCGAGCTGACCGAGCAGCACCTTGAGCAATGACGTCTTGCCCGACCCGTTCGGCCCGAGCACCGCGACGAACTCGCCCGGTTCGACCGCGAGGTCGAGGCCGTCCCACAGCACGCGTTCGCCGAACGCGAGCCGTGCGTCGCGTAGCTCGACCGCTGCAGCGTCGCGTGGCGCGCTCGGTGTCGGCTCGGGGCTGCTGGTCACGGGGTGGTCCTGTCTGGGTGGCTGCCTGTCGGGGAGTTGCGGGGAGCGGGCTCAGCCGAGCGCGTCGCTCAGCGACTGCGCGATGCCGGTCTGCCACTGGATGTAGTCCTCGTCCTCGGGCAGGGTTTCCGTCACCTCGACGACGGGCACCGAGGCTCCCTCCGCGGTCTTGCGCATGTCCTGGGTCACGCGATCCTCGGTCTGCACGTTGTAGACGAGCGCTTGAACCTGCTTGTTCTGCAGCAGTTCTCGCGTCTTCGCGATCGACGCCGGCGACGGGTCGGTCTCGTTCTCGACGGCCTCGGTGAACTCGGCGGGCGTGGCGTCGGTGAGTTGCGCGGCCTCGAGAAGGTAGTGCGCGGTGGGCTCCGTCTGTGCGACGGGCGTGCCCGCGTGGGCCGCGGCGATCGCATCGGTGATCGCGGTGACGGACGCGAGTTGCGACGAGAACTCGTCGGCGTTCGCGGAGTACTTCTCCGCGTTGTCCGGATCGAGTTGTGCGAGCTTGTCCGCGATCGCCCGGGCGACCTGCTCGACGGTCGGGAGGTCGTACCAGACGTGCTCGTTGACCGAGCCGTGGTCGTGACCCTCGTGGCCCGCCTCGGACCCGTGCTCGTGCGACTCGCCCGCGTGTGCGCCACCTTCGAACAGGTCGAACGCGTTGACGGTGAGCTGGTCGCCGCTCGATTCCCCGCCGACGACGTCGTCGACGAACTGGTCGTAGCCGCCGCCGTTGTAGACGACGAGCGACGCGTCGGTGAGTTCGGCCGCGTCGGTGGGGCTCGCCTCGTACGAGTGCGGGTCGGCGGACGGTTCGTCGATGATCGACGTGACCGTGACGTCCGGGCCCGCGACCGCTTCCGCGACGCTCGCCCACACATTGGTCGACGCCACGATGTTCGGCTGGTCGCCGTTCGACCCGCCTGGGCCGCCGGAGTCGGAGCCGCATGCGGTGAGCGTGAACGCCGCCGCGAGTGTCGTTCCGACGACGGCGGTGACGGCGCGCAGAGACGGGGTCAGTCGCACGGGTGTCTCCCGGTCTTATCGCTATTGGAAACCATTGCCAAATGAGAATAGCTCACGACCCCGCGCCTGCCCGCAACCGGGCAGGTCGGACCGTCAGCTCATGCTGGCAGGAGTGGTGCAGCCGTGTCCCGCGAACCCGTGCTTTCGAGCTGCCGTCAGCGCGTGGAATCCGCGGCGAGCAGTTGGGCGCAGCGCAGCAGGCCGATGTGGCTGTAGGCCTGCGGATGGTTGCCGAGCGAGCGTTCGGCGACCGGGTCGAACTCCTCGCTCAGCAGGCCCGTCGGGCCCGCGACGTCCACGAGCTGAGTGAACAGCGCTTCGGCGGGTTCTCGCGCACCCACCAGCAGGTACGCCTCGACCAGCCACGCCGCGCAGAGATGGAATCCGCCCTCGGTGCCGGGCAGTCCGTCGTCGTGGTGATAGCGGTACACCGTCGACCCGGTGCGCAGGCCCGCCTCGGTCGCGAGGACCGTGGCGCGGAACCTCTCGTCCTCCGGGCTGATCAGCCCCGACAGGCCGATGTGCAGCGACGCCGCGTCGAGATCGGTGCCGTCGTAGGCGGCGGTGAACGAGCGGACCTCGTCGTTCCAGCCCTTCTCGAGCACCTCGTCGCGAATCTCCTCGCGCAGCGACTTCCAGCCCGCGGCGGCAGGGCGCCCGAAGTGCTCGGACAGCGCGAGTGCGCGATCGACCGTGACCCAGCCCATCACCTTCGAGTACACGTGGTGGCGCGGGTTGTCGCGGATTTCCCAGATGCCGTGGTCGGGCTCGAACCACCGGCGTTCGACGGCCTCGACCATCGCCTGTACGAGTTCCCAGTCGCGGTCGTTCAGGGCGACCGCCGCGTCGAACCCCTTGGCCTCGCGGGCGTGTGCGAGATCCGAGATCAGCTCGACGATCGGGCCGAACACGTCGAGCTGCACCTGCTGGTTCGCGGCGTTGCCGACGCGCACCGGACGCGAACCCGCGTACCCGGGCAGGGTGTCGATCACGGCCTCGGTGGGCAGGCTCGTGCCCCACAGCGTGTAGAGCGGGTGCAGCCGCTCCGGGCCCGGCAGTGTCTCGAGGACGACGTGTACCCAGTCGAGGTAGTCCTCGGCCTCGCCGAGCGAGCCGAGCCGCACGAGTGCGGACGCGGTGAGTGCCGCGTCGCGCAGCCAGCAGTAGCGGTAGTCCCAGTTGCGGACGCCGCCGATCTCCTCGGGCAGCGACGTCGTGGCCGCCGCCATGATCGACCCCGAGTCCGCGTGCACGAGCCCGCGCAGGGTGAGCGCCGACCGCTTCATCAGGTCCGGCTTGACCTTCGGCAGCGTCAGGTCCGCGACCCAGTCGCTCCAGTACGATTCCGACTGCGCGCGGCGGTCGATCTCGGGCATTGTCGACGGGTCGATGTCTTCGGTGCCGCACCGCAATTCGAGGACGACCTCGCCCTGTGACGGGTCCACCACCGCCGTGGCGGTCTCCTGGTTCCCGTCGCTGGTGACCGTCCACTCGACGCCCGGCGACCGCAGCACGTACGGCTCGTTGGTGCCGTGCACGCGCAGCCCGTCCTCGGTGACCTCGAGCGACACCTGACTCTGTCCGAACTCGGGCCGCGGGGCGAAGGTGACGACGGCGGGCACGGTGCCACTGATCACGCGGGTCAGATCTGTGCGGCCGACACCCACGTCGTGCGGCAGGTAGTCGAGCACGGACAGCCGGGCCCAGCGTGTCTGCACGGTCATCGTGCCGTCGATGTAGCGCTGGCTGAGCGGCAGCTTGCTCTCGCGTGGCCGGACGCTGAAATGACCTGCGGCGTCGCCGCCGAGCAGGTGCGCGAAGACGGCGGCCGAATCGGGCTCGGGATGGCACAGCCATGTGACGGTCGCGTCGGGCGTGAGGAGCGCGACGGTCCGCGGGCTCGCGAGCATCGTGAGCCGCTCGATGCGCGGGGCGTCGGCGCCGGAGAGCCACGTGCGCCGCTCGTCGAGCAGGAACGCGAGCGCGGCCGCGACGTCGTCGGTGGTGTCGATGCGGTATTCCGCGGCGGTGACGCCGTCCCCGACCTTGATGCCGACGTCCGGGCCCTGCAGCCGAACGAACGCCTTCTCGTCCGTGACGTCGTCGCCGATGTAGAGCGCGGCCGTCGCAGCCTGCTGGTGCCGCATGACGTCGAGCGCGGCGCCCTTGTCGGTGGGGATGACCGCGAGCTCGATGACCGCCTTGCCTTCGGTGACCTGGACGCCGTCCCAGGTGGCCGCGTCGCCGCGTACCGCGTCGAGGGCCTGCTCGGCGTCCTCGGGGGACGCATTGCGCACGTGCAGAGCCGCGGAGGCGGGCTTGGCCTCGACCGTGGTGCCGGGATGACGGGACACGACGTCGCCGAGCGACGTGACGATTCGGGCGAGCAGCTCGCGCGCGCGGTCGTCGATGGGATGCACGAAACCGGCGTCGAACTCGGAGCCGTGACTGCCCACGAGTTGCACCTCGGCGGGCAGGCGCGAGAGCACCGCGAGATCTTTGAGCGCACGACCGGAGACGACGGCCGCCGCGGTGAACGGCAGGATCGCGAGCGAACGCAGCGCCCGCACGGACTCGCCGTCGGGGTACGCCTTGTCTGGATCCGACACGATGGGCGCCAGCACACCGTCGTAGTCGGACGCCACCAGCAGGCGCGGCGTCCGCGCCAGGGTCGACAGCGCTCGGCGGACTTCGATCGGGAGGTCTTGCGCGCTCACACCCTCAAATCTAGGCGATCGGCACGCGCTGGGTGACGCGGCCGGGCGTTGTGCTGTCAGCCCGGCAGCCGGCTGCCGTCACCCAGCAGCAGCTCAACCGTGAGTTCCAGCCGCTCGGCGACGTCGGTGGCCGACGACCGGCGTGTGAGCCATGCCACGAGATTCGACATCCACACGTCCGAGATGACGCGGGCGACGGCGATTTCGTCGGGGGTGGGCTCGCCCTCGGTGATGGCGCGCGCGAACAACCGGTCCATGAGCTTGCCGACGCGGTCGACCTCCGCGGCCGCCGACGCGTCGGCGAACATGAACGCGCGGGTCATGGCCTCGGTGAGCAGGGGATCGCGCTGCATCGCGCGCGTGATCTGCCCGAGGATCAGCCGCATGCGTTCGTGTGGATCGCGCCCGGGTGGTGTCTTGCCGCGCGAGTCGATGCGTTCGAACTCGCGCGCGAGCGCCGACACGAGCAGATGCACCTTCGACGGGAAGTAGCGGTACAGCGTGCCTACCGCGACGTCGGCCCGGTCCGCGACGGCACGCATCTGCACCGCCTCGTACCCGCCTTTCGACGCGAGCGCGAGTGTCGCGTCGAGAAGCCGTTTGCGGCGGTCCTTCTGCGCCTGTGAGCCGAGATCCTCCTCACCGAGTGCGCTGGTGACGACCGGTGCGGGTCGGGTCCGAGAAGAGCTGGTCATAGATGTCCGATTCCTTCGCGCCTTGACGAGCGGCCAGGTGTCATATTAGAACACGTTCTAGATGGATCTGTCATTCACGAGAGGGACGCCACAGTGACCCTGCCCACGACCGAAGACCAGCGCGCGGCGGCCGAGATGGTCGGCGACTGGGCGCAGTCCACGGAGCCCGTCGCGGCGGTGCGGGCACCGTCCGACGACACCCGCAGCACTCTATGGGAAGGACTGTCGGAACTGGGCGTCTTCTCCGCGGCGCAACCCGAGAGCGTCGGCGGCTCCGGCGCGTCGGTGGCCGATCTCGCGGCGATGCTCGAGGCCGCCGCGGCCGCGCTCACGCCGGGCCCGGTCCTCGGCACGGCACTCGCGTCCCTCATCGCGTCCGACCCGACGACGGCGGCCCGGACAGGAACGGGTTCGCTCCCCTGTGCGGTCGCCTTCGACTGTGTTCCACTCGCTGCCGACAGCGCAGGCCCCTCCGGGGAGCTGAGCGTGTCGGGCGACGCAGGCATCGTGCCGGGCGCAGGTGCGGGCATCGCGGTCCTCGTCCCGGTGCGCACCGAATCGGCCGTCGTGTGGTGCCTTCTCGACGACGCGACGGCCGGCGTGACCGTCGAGCCCGTCGCCGCACTCGACCACAGTCGTCCTTCCGCGCGTGTGTCGTGCGAGGCCGTCACCGTCACCCCCGATCGCATCGCGGGCGACACGGACCCCGCGCGGGTGCTCGATCTGGCCGTCACCCTCGGCGCGGCCGAGGCGTCCGGCGTCGCGTCGTGGTGCCTGCACACCGCCGTCGAGTACGCCAAGGTGCGCGAGCAGTTCGGCAAGCCCATCGGTTCGTTCCAGGCGGTCAAGGCCCTCTGTGCGCGCATGCTGTGCCGCAGTGAGGAAGCCGCGGCGGCGGCGTGGGACTGCGCGACGGCGGCCGCCGACGACGGTGAACTCCCGATCGCCGCCGCGGTCGCTGCCGCCGTCGTGTTCGACCACGCCGTCGAGAACGCGAAGGACTGCATCCAGGTACTCGGCGGTATCGGATTCACGTGGGAACACGACGCGCATTTCTACCTGCGCCGCGCCACCGCCCTGCGCGCCTCCTACGGCGACACGCCGCGGTGGCGGGCGCGCGTCGCCGCACTCACCCGCAAGGGCGCGCGTCGGCACCTGTCGATCGATCTCGGCGACGTCGCGAGCGAACGCGAACACGTGCGCGCCGAGGTCGCCGCCGTCGCGTCCCGGAGCGACGCCGAACAGCGTGCCGCGCTCGCCGAATCGGGCATGCTCGCGCCGCACTGGCCCGCGCCCTACGGGCGGGCCGCGTCGCCGCGTCAGCAGTTGCTGATAGACGAGGAACTCGACGCGGCGGGCGTCGAGAGACCCGATCTGGTGATCGGCTGGTGGGCCGTGCCCACGATCCTCGAGCACGGAAGCAACGAGCAGATCGAGCGTTTCGTCTCGCCCACACTGCGCGGCGAGATCGTGTGGTGCCAGCTGTTCAGCGAACCCGGCGCCGGCTCGGACCTCGCGTCGCTGCGCACCGTCGCCGAACGCGTCGACGGCGGATGGACGCTGCGCGGGCAGAAAGTGTGGACGTCCAAGGCGCACGAAGCCGACTGGGCGATCTGCCTGGCGCGCACGGACCGGGATGTGCCCAAGCACAAGGGCATCGGTTACTTCCTCGTCGACATGACCAGTCCCGGCATCACCGTCTCGCCGCTGCGCGAGATCACCGGCGACGCGCTGTTCAACGAGGTGTTCCTCGACGACGTGTTCGTGCCCGACGACATGCTCGTCGGTGCGCCCGACGCGGGCTGGCGGCTCGCACGCACCACGCTCGCGAACGAGCGTGTCGCGATGAGCGGTGGGTCGTCGGTCGGCTCGGCCGTCGAGCAGCTGTACGAGCTCGCGCCCGACGAGGATCCCGTGACCGACGACGAGTTGGGTCGGCTCACCGCGTCCGCCGTCGTCGCGTCGGTACTCGACGTGCGCAACACGCTCGCGCGGCTCGCGGGTCAGGACCCGGGCGCCGGGTCGAGCGTGCGCAAGCTCGTCGGTGTGCGGCAGCGGCAGGAGGTCGCCGAGCTCGCGATGCGTCTCGCCGGCGCTACGGAAGAGAGCCCGCGCACACGCGAGTTCCTGAACACTCGGTGCCTGTCGATCGCGGGCGGCACGACGCAGATCCTCGAGACCGTCGCCGCGGAACGGGTTCTCGGCTTGCCGCGCGGGTGACTGCGCGCACTCACGACGACAGGGCCGGTACGGCCGGGAAGGCGAGGTAGCCAGTGGATTTCACGAAGAGTGACACCGCCGAGGCGTTGTCGGAGGTCGCCACCGGCGTCTTCGGCCGCGACCTCGACACCGACGGGCAGTGGTCGGCGTTCGTCGACGCGGGCCTCGTGGCCGCGGCGCTGCCCGAATCACTCGGCGGCGACGGCCTCGGTGTGGCCGACGTGTGCAGCCTGCTGCGGGAAGTGGGCCGCGCGGCGGCGCCGTCGCCCGCGCTTGCGACGCTCGGGCTCGCCGTCCTGCCGCTGCGGCACTGGCAGGGCCGCGAGTGCGACGACGCGGTACACGAGATCCTCGGCGAGATCGCAGCCGGGTCGATCGTGACGGGTGCGCTCGGCGAGCCGGGCCGTCCGCTTCCCGATACTCCCGAAACCACCGCGCGGGAAAGCGGTTCCGGACGTGTCGTGGTGCACGGGCGGGTGCAGGCAGTGCCCTACGGCGCCGAGGCCGCGCGCGTACTCGTGCCCACGGATCTCGGTGTCGCCGCCGTGCGCACCGACGACGCGGCGCTCACTCTCACCACGGTCGCCAATGCCGCGGGCACCCCCGAGGCCGCGATCGCGCTCGACGGCGCCGACGGCGTGCTCGTCGCGCGTGGGACGCAGGCGCTCGCCGAATACGCGCAGCTCGTCACCGCGGCTGTCGCGTCGGTCGCCGACGGGCTCGTCGCGGGTGCAACCGATCTCACCGCGGCGCACATTCGCGATCGGCAGCAGTTCGGCAAGCCGCTCGCGACCTTCCAGGCCGTGTCGCAACAGATCGCCGACGCCTATGTCGTCGCACGCACACTGCACCTCGCCGCGGCGTCGGCGGCGTGGCGGCTCGGCGAGGGGCTGGACGCGACCGACGATCTGGACGTGGCGGCGTACTGGCTGGCCGCCGAGATGCCGCAGACGATGCGGACATTGCACCATCTGCACGGCGGGCTCGGTGTGGACGTCACATACCCGCTGCACCGCTACTCGTCGACGGCGAAGGACCTGGCGCGTCTCGTGGGCGGTGCCGACTACCGACTCGACCTTCTGGGGGAACGGTGTTCATCGAACTGACCGACGATCAGCGCGCGCTGCAGGACGAACTGCGCCGGTACTTCGCGGGTCTCGTCACACCCGCCGAAGCCGAGCAGATGCGCACACAGCGGCACGGCCCGGCGTACCGCGAGGTGGTCCGCCGCATGGGCAAGGACGGCTGGCTCGGTGTCGGCTGGCCGATCGAGTTCGGTGGCAGAGGCTTCGGCGACATCGAACAGCAGATCTTCGCGAACGAGGCTGTGCGCGCGGACGTCCCGTTGCCCTCGGTCACCTTGCAGACGGTGGGCCCGACGCTCCAGGTGTACGGAACGGACGAACAGAAGCGGAAGTTCCTGCCGGCGATCCTGTCCGGCGACGTGCATTTCGCGATCGGCTACACCGAGCCGGAAGCGGGCACCGATCTCGCGTCGCTACGCACCACCGCGGTACGCGACGGCGACGAGTACGTGGTCAACGGGCAGAAGATCTTCACGACCGGCGGCCACGACGCCGACTACATCTGGCTCGCGGTGCGCACCGGCGACACCGAGTCGCGGCACCGGGGCATCTCGATCCTGATCGTCGACACCCGAGATCCGGGCTACAGCTGGACACCGATCATCACGCCCGACGGTGCGCATCACGTCAACGCGACGTACTACAGCGACGTCCGTGTCCCGGCCTCGATGCTCGTCGGTGAGGAGAACAAGGGCTGGAAGCTCATCACGACCCAGCTCAATCACGAACGCGTCATGCTCGGCCCGGCCGGCCGGATCGGCGGCATCTACGACCACGTGAAGTCGTGGGCGGCCGAGAAGAACCTGCTCGGCGAGCCGGATGTGCGGCGCGGCCTCGGTGAGATCCACGCGTTGTTCCGGCTCAACGAACTGCTCAACTGGCAGGTGGCGGCGAGCGCCTCGTCGGCCGTGGACATCGCCGACGCGTCGGCCACGAAGGTGTTCGCCACCGAACGCATCCAGCGCGTCGGCCGGATTGCCGAGGACATCGTCGGGCGGCACGGCGATCTCGCCGATCCCGCTACCTCGGATCTGCTGCAGTGGCTCGATGTCCAGGTCAAGCGCAATCTCGTCATCACCTTCGGTGGCGGAGTCAACGAGGTGATGCGCGAGCTGATCGCGACCGTGGGCCTCGGGCTGCCACGGGTGCCGCGCTAGAGCGACGGTCGGACGACGAAGAGGAGACACGATGGATGCCGCCGCGACCGAGCGGAACCGGGGCGCCGGTTCGGCCGGGATCACCGACGCGGCCGAGGCACTGCGCGCACGGGGCCGCAGTGCGCCTCGCGCCGGACGCGACCCCGTCAATCAGCCGATGATCAACAACTGGGTCGAGGCGATCGGCGACGAGAACCCGATCTACGTCGACGAGGCCGCCGCTCGCGCCGCGGGGCACGGTGGCCCGGTCGCGCCGCCCGCGATGGCGCAGGTGTGGACGATGCGCGGGCTCGGCGCCGAACGCGAAGCCGACGACCCGCTCGGCGTCATGACCGACATCCTCGACGCGGCCGGATACACCTCGGTCGTCGCGACCAACTGCGACCAGACCTACCACCGGTACGTGCGCCCCGGCGAACACGTGAGCATCACGTCCGAGCTCGAGGACCTCGTAGGGCCGAAGAAAACGGCGCTCGGCGAGGGCTGGTTCTTCACGACGCGCAACTACTGGACGGTGCCGACGGAGGCAGGCGACGAGGTCGTTGCCGAGATGCGGTTCCGTATCCTGAAATTCGCTCCGCCGCGACAGGAGCCTTCGCCGGAACCGGTCGATCACGACGGCCTCGAGCCGGCCCGGATGATGCGTCCGAGCGTCTCGCTCGACACCCAGTTCTTCTGGGACGGCGTCGCGCAGCACGAGTTGCGCATCCAGCAGCGACCGGACGGAAGGCTCTGTCATCCACCGGTTCCCGCGCTGTGGAAGGCGAAGGACGAGACCACCGACTACGTGATCGCGGCGGGCACCGGCACGGTGTTCAGCTTCGTGGTCCACCACGCGCCGAAGGTTCCCGGCAGGCGCGTGCCGTTCGTCGTCGCGCTCGTCGAATTGGACGAGGGGGTGCGCATGCTCGGTGAACTGCGCGGAGTCGACGCTGCGGACGTGCACGTCGGTATGCCCGTCGAGGCGGTCTTCCTCGATTTCGACGGCGACGAGGACACCGGTGGGCAGCCCTGGACCTTGTACGCGTGGCAACCGAGAGGAGCACGGTCGTGACCTCGACACTGCAGGTGGACGTGGGCCGGGCGCTGCCCGAACTCGCGATCCATGCGAGTCCGACCTTCGTGGTCGCCACCGCGCTCGCGACGCGCGACTTCCAGGACGTGCACCACGACCGCGATCTCGCGCAATCCCGGGGCTCGAAGGACATCTTCGTCAACATCCTCACCGACACGGGCCTCGTGCAACGGTTCGTCACCGACTGGGCAGGCCCGTCGGCCGTCGTCAAGTCGATCAGCCTGCGCCTCGGCGTGCCGTGGTACGCGTACGACACGCTCACCCTCAGCGGCGAGGTCACGTCGGTCGACGACGATGTCGTCACAGTCGCCGTCGTCGGGCGGAATTCTCTGGGAGACCACATCACCTCGACCGTGACCCTCACGACAGGAGCCGAGCTGTGAGTGCGTTGTCCGGCCGTGCCGCGATCGCGGGCATCGGGGCCACCGACTTCTCGAAGGACTCGGGCCGCAGCGAGTTGCGGCTCGCCGCCGAGGCCGTCACCGCCGCCCTCGACGACGCGGGCCTGTCGCCGTCGGACGTCGACGGCCTCACCTCGTTCACGATGGACACCAACATCGAGGTCGCCGTCGCGCGGGCCGTGGGCATTCCGAATCTCACGTTCTTCAGCAGGATCCACTACGGCGGTGGCGCGGCCGCGGCCACGGTGCACCAGGCTGCGATGGCCGTCGCCACCAGAGCAGCGGACGTCGTCGTGGCGTACCGGGCGTTCAACGAGCGATCGGGGCAGCGGTACGGGCAGGTGAACACCGGTCTCGTGCAACAGGTCAACTCGTCGGGCACCGACAATGCGTTCTCGTATCCGCACGGATTGTCGACCCCCGCCGCATTCGTCGCGATGGTCGCGCAGCGGTACATGCACGAATACGGTGCGACGAGTGAGGATTTCGGTGCGGTCGCGGTCCTCGACCGGGCCCGTGCCGCGACGAATCCGGCGGCCTTCTTCCACGGCAAGCCGATCACTCTCGAAGACCACCAGAACTCGCGGTTCATCGCCGAGCCGCTGCACCTGCTCGACTGCTGCCAGGAATCCGACGGCGGTGTCGCGATCGTCGTGACCTCGCCCGAGCGTGCGCGTGACCTGAAGCGTCCGCCTGTCACCATCGCCGCGGCCGCGCAGGGCAGCGCGCAGGACCAGTTCATCATGACGAGCTACTACCGAGACGATCTCGCGGGCCTGCCCGAGATGAAGCTCGTCGGCGACCAGTTGTGGCGCCACAGTGGGCTTTCCCCCGACGACGTCGACTGCGCGGTGCTCTACGACCACTTCACGCCGTATGTCCTGATGCAGCTCGAGGAACTCGGCTTCTGCGGTCGCGGCGAGGCCAAGGACTTCGTCGCGAGCGGCGCACTCGATCTCGACGGCCGGATGCCGCTCAACCCGCACGGCGGCCAGCTCGGCGAGGCCTACATCCACGGTATGAACGGCATCGCCGAAGGTGTGCGGCAGTTGCGCGGCGACGCCGTGAACCAGGTCGCGGACGTCGACACCGTGCTCGTCACCGCCGGGACGGGCGTCCCGACGTCGGGGCTCGTGCTCACCCGCTGAGCGCGCGCACGCCCATTTCTCGCCAACCGGGACACACGCCCTCGCCGTGCGCCACGATCGGATAGGACGTACAGCGACAGGACACGGGCGGCAGAGGAAGGGCATCATCGACATGGACAACTTCGAAGGCAAGGTCGCATTCGTCACGGGCGGAGCGCGGGGTCAGGGACGTTCGCACGCGGTCGCCTTCGCCGAACGCGGCGCCGACGTCGTGATCTGCGACCGGCTGGAGGATTCGCCCGCGGTGTTCTACCCGCTGGCCACCCAGGCCGACCTCGACGAGACGAAGCGACTGGTGGAGGCGACGGGCCGGCGGTGCCTTGCCGTCAAGGCCGACACCGCCGACCGCGCCGCGATGGACGCGCTCGTCGCGCAGGCCGAGAACGAGCTCGGCCGCATCGACATCGCGGTCGCCAACGCCGGCGTCTCGATCGCATCGCCGGTGCAGTCGATGACGAGCGAGCAGTGGAACGAGGCGATCAACTCGAACCTGACCGGTGTCTTCAACACCGTGTCGGCAGTGTCGCCCGGCATGATCGAGCGCGGCTACGGTCGCATCGTCACGGTGTCGTCGATGCTTGGCCGCGCAGGCAACACCAACATGGTCGCGTACTCCGCGTCCAAGTGGGGTGTCATCGGCCTCACCAAGAGCGCGGCGCTCGACCTCGCGAAGCACGGCATCACCGTCAACGCGGTCGCGCCCGGAAACATCTCGACGCCCATGATCCACAACGACGCCCTGTACTCGATGATGCGTCCGGACCTCGCCCAGCCCACATCCGACGACGTCGCCCCGGTGTTCGAGTCGCTGCACGCCCAGCCCGTGCCGTGGCTCGAGGCGTTCGAGGTCACGCGGGTCGTGCTGTTCCTCGCGGAGGAGGCGAGCGCTCACCTGTCGGGCATCGTGGTCCCGGTCGACGCGGGCAACGCGGCGCGCGTCACCGGCTGACCTCACGCGCGCCACCGGCGAGATCCGTCTTCCGGTGACTTCTGTCGGTTCCTCCGGTCACACTGGTTCAGTAGCTTCATCGCGCTGTCGGGGTCGACGGACGGAGACGAAGATGACGGATGCGGCCATCGTGGTCGAAGGGCTGGTCAAGAAGTACGGGGCCCTGCGCGCACTCGACGGCATCGATCTCGTCGTGCCGCGGGGTACCGTCACCGCACTGCTCGGCCCCAACGGGGCAGGCAAGACCACGGCGGTGCGGGTACTCACCACGCTGATCACGCCGGATGCCGGTTCGGCGCGGGTGCTCGGTCTCGACGTGGTCCGCGACGCCCAGGAGTTGCGTTCGCGGATCGGCGCGTCGGGCCAGTACGCAGCGGTCGACGAGTACCTCACCGGGTTCGAGAACCTCGAGATGGTCGGTCGGCTGTACCACCTGGGGGCCAAGCGAGCGCGCGAACGTTCGCGCGAACTCCTGCGCCAGTTCGATCTGGTCGAGGCGGGTGATCGGCCCGTCAAGGGTTACTCCGGTGGCATGCGCAGACGCCTCGACCTCGCCGGTGCACTCGTCGCCGAGCCCGAGGTGTTGTTCCTCGACGAGCCCACCACGGGGCTCGATCCTCGGGCCAGGCTCGGGCTGTGGGACGTCATCGACGACCTCGTCTCCCGGGGCACCACGTTGCTGCTCACCACGCAGTACATGGACGAGGCCGAACGTCTCGCCGACGACATCGTCGTCGTCGACCACGGTGCGGTCATCGCGCGCGGCACCGCCGATTCGCTCAAGGAACGCGTCGGTGGCGAGCGCATCGAACTGAGCGTCGAGGACGGCAGCGACCTCGAACACGCCCGCGACGTACTGCAGCAGGTCGCGACGGGCGACGTCGACGTCAACGAGAAGGCCAGGCGGGTCACCTTCCCGGTCGCGGAAGGCACGGCTTCCCTCGTCGACGCGCTCGGGCGGCTCGCCGAGCGCGACATCGCGGTGTTCGACGTCGGGCTGCGCAGACCCACGATGGACGAGGTCTTCCTCATCCTCACCGGGCACGAAGCCGACACCGACGGCGCCGCGGCGGAGGCGGATTCCGCGGAGACCACGCGCGAGACGGGAGCGACCCGATGAGTGCACTCTCGTATGCGGTGAGCGACGGCATCACCATCGCCAAACGCAACCTCATCAAGATCAAGCGCGTTCCCGACCTGCTGGTGTTCACCACGCTCTCGCCCATCATGTTCGTGCTGCTCTTCGCGTACGTGTTCGGCGGTGCGATCGACATCCCCGGCATGTCCTACCGCGAGTTCCTCATAGCGGGCATCTTCACGCAGACCGTCATCTTCGGATCCACGTGGACGGGCCTGGGCATGGCGGAAGATCTGCAGAAGGGCATCGTCGACCGGTTCCGGTCACTGCCCATGGCGTCGTCCGCGGTGCTCACCGGGCGCACCACGTCGGACGTGCTCATCAACGTCATCAGCCTGGTCGTCATGTCGCTCACCGGCCTGATCGTCGGGTGGCGCATCCACACCGACCCGCTGCGCGCGCTCGCCGCGTACCTGCTGTTACTGCTGTTCGCGTACTCACTGTCGTGGGTCATGGCCGTCGTCGGACTGTGGATCCGCACTCCCGAGGTGTTCAACAACGCGAGCTTCATCGTCATCTTTCCGCTGTCGTTCGTCGCGAACACGTTCGTCGACCCGTCGTCGCTGCCCGGCCCGCTGCGGGTGGTGGCCGAATGGAACCCGGTCTCGGCCGTCACCCAGGCGGCGCGCGACCTGTTCGGCAACACCAATCCGGCGGTTCCGCCGCCCGAGGCATGGCCGCTGCGCAATGCCGAAATCACGTCGCTCATCTGGTCGGCGGCGCTGCTCGCCGTCTTCGTCCCCTTCGCGATCTGGCGCTACAAGAAGGCCGTCAGCCGCTGACTCACGGCAGCGGGTGGCTGTTCGCGTCGTGTCGAAACGCGCCCGGTGTCGCTGGTTGCCGGTACGGTCGAAGCCTCTGCCGCCGCACGCGGCACTGGCAGACACGCCCGGTGAGATGAGGAGATCCGAAATGGCACTACCGTCCCTGACTCCGGAACAGCGCAAGGCGGCACTCGAGAAGGCCGCGCTCGCGCGCACCGCGCGGGCCAAGCTGCGGGAGGACCTCAAGAGCGGCAAGACGAACCTGGCCGAGGTGTTCACGCTCGCCGACGAGGACGAGACGATCGCGAAGACGAAGGTGCTGTACGTGCTCGAGTCGCTGCCCAAGGTGGGCAAGACCACCGCGGCCTCGATCGTCGAGGAAGTCGGCATCCCCGCGACCCGCCGGCTCGGCGGCCTCGGCAGCCAGCAGCGGGACAAACTGCTCGCGAAATTCTCGGACTGACGTGACGGAGTGGCCGCCCGCGCGGGCGGCCACTCCCCGTCCTGCCGTCACACGCCGACGTACTCCGCGAGGTGGCGGCCGGTGAGCGTCGAGCGGTCGGCAACCAGATCGTGTGGCGTTCCTTCGAATACGACTCGCCCGCCGTCGTGGCCTGCGCCCGGGCCGAGGTCGATGATCCAGTCGGCGTGCGCCATGACCGCCTGGTGATGCTCGATCACGACGACCGACTTGCCTGAGTCGACGAGCCGGTCGAGCAGACCGAGCAGGTTCTCGACGTCCGCGAGGTGCAGGCCGGTGGTGGGCTCGTCGAGCACGTACACCTCGCCCTTCTCGCCCATGTGCGCCGCGAGCTTGAGCCGCTGACGTTCGCCACCGGAGAGCGTGGTGAGCGGCTGGCCGAGTTTGACGTAGCCGAGGCCGACGTCGGCGAGACGATGCAGGATCTTGTGGGCTGCCGGGATCTTCGCGTCGCCGTCGCGGAAGAACTCCTCGGCTTCGGCGACCGACATGCCGAGCACTTCACTGATGTCCTTGCCGCCGAACGTGTAGTCGAGCACCTCGGACTGGAAGCGTTTGCCTTCGCACACTTCACAGGTCGTGGCGACGCCCGCCATCATCGCGAGATCCGAGTAGACGACACCCGCACCATTGCAGTTGGGGCACGCGCCTTCCGAGTTCGCGCTGAACAGGCCCGGTTTGACGCCGTTCGCCTTCGCGAACGCCTTGCGGATCGGATCGAGAAGCCCCGTGTACGTCGCGGGATTGCTGCGCCGCGAGCCCTTGATCGCGCCCTGGTCGATCGAGACGACACCGTCGCGCCCCGCCACCGAGCCGTCGATCAGCGAACTCTTGCCCGAGCCGGCGACGCCGGTGAGGACGACGAGCACCCCGAGGGGGATGTCGACGTCGACATCGCGCAGGTTGTGCTCGTCGGCGCCGCGCACTTCGAGCGCACCCGTCGCCGTGCGCACGTCCGGCCTGAGCTTCGCGCGGTCGTCGAGATGCCTGCCGGTGAGCGTGTCGGAACGGCGGAGCCCGTCGACCGTGCCCTCGAACACGATCTCGCCGCCCGCGGTGCCGGCACCGGGACCGATGTCGACGACGTGGTCGGCGATCGCGATGGCCTCGGGCTTGTGTTCGACGACGAGCACCGTGTTGCCCTTGTCGCGCAACTGCAGCAGCAGGTCGTTCATGCGGGCGATGTCGTGCGGGTGCAGTCCGATCGTCGGCTCGTCGAACACGTAGGTGATATCCGTGAGTGACGATCCGAGGTGCCGGATCAGCTTGGTGCGCTGCGCTTCACCCCCCGACAGCGTGCCTGCCGGACGTTCGAGCGACAGGTAGCCGAGGCCGATGTCGACGAACGAGTCGAGCGTGTCGCCGAGCGACTTCAGCAGCGGAGCCACCGACGGCTCGTCGAGCGCACGCACCCACTCGGCGAGATCGCTGATCTGCATCGCGCACACGTCGGCGATGCTCTTGCCGTCGATCGTCGACGAGCGGGCTTCCTCGCTGAGCCGGGTGCCGTGGCACTCGGGGCACGTCTGGAAGGTGATCGCGCGGTCGACGAAGGCCCGGATGTGCGGCTGCATCGCCTCGCGGTCCTTCGACAGCATCGACTTCTGGATCTTCGGGATCAGCCCTTCGTAGGTGACGTTGACCCCTTCGACCTTGACCTTCGTCGGCTCCTTGTAGAGCAGGTCGTTCAACTGCTTCTTGGTGAACTCCGCGATCGGCTTGTCCGGGTCGAAGAATCCGCACCCACGGAAGATGCGCCCGTACCAGCCGTCCATGCTGTAACCCGGAATCGTGAGCGCGCCCTCGTTGAGCGATTTCGTGTCGTCGTAGAGGGCGGTGAGGTCGAAGTCCGAAACCTTGCCCATGCCTTCGCAGCGCGGGCACATGCCGCCGGTGATGCTGAAGCTGCGTCGCTCCTTGATCGTGCGGCCACCCTTTTCGACGGTGACCGCGCCCGCTCCGCTGATCGAGGCGACATTGAACGAGAAGGCCTGCGGCGAACCGATGTGCGGATTGCCGAGACGGCTGAACAGGATCCGCAGCATCGCGTTGGCGTCGGTCGCGGTGCCGACCGTCGACCGCGGGTTTGCGCCCATCCGCTCCTGGTCGACGATGATCGCGGTGGTGAGACCTTCGAGAACGTCGACGTCGGGCCGGGCGAGCGTGGGCATGAAGCCCTGCACGAAAGCGCTGTAGGTCTCGTTGATGAGGCGTTGCGATTCGGCCGCGACGGTGCCGAACACCAGCGAGCTCTTGCCCGAACCCGAGACGCCGGTGAACACGGTGAGCCGCCGCTTGGGCAGGTCGATGCTCACGTCCTTCAGGTTGTTGACGCGCGCCCCGTGCACCCGGATGCGGTCGTGGTTGTCGGCCGCCGTCGAAGTGCCGTCGTCGGTCCTGCTCATCCGTTGTCCCTGCTCATCGGTTGTCCCTTCGTCACGGAGTGCCCCAGGCGAATCCGTCCGGATCGGTGAATTCTCCGGCGCCGGATTCGATCGTGATGCGGTGTGCCCCCGATCCCTCGGCGGACACGCCCGCGTTCTTGGCCAGCGCGCGTCGCCCGTTGAGGGCCAGGGTGATGCCGTCCGGTGAGCCGGCGAACTGAACGTACTTGCGGCCGAAGCTCTTTTCCACTTCGAGGCCGTGCTCGACGTAGAACTGCTTGCTCGCCTTGACGTCCGCCACGCCGAGCAGCAACACGAGCTCGTCGAACGTGCGCGTCGCCGGGCCGCTGTTCTTCTTCGACGAGCTGGCGATCGTCCAGATCGCGCCGTCCGGTGCGGCGAACGCACCCCCGTAGCCCCACAGGCTCTTCTGCGGCGCCTTCAGCACCGCGGCGCCGCCCGCCGTCGCGGCGTCGACGTACAGGTCGACGATATTCGGCTGGGACACCACCAGCGAGAGCGTGTACCCGCGGAACCCACTCGACGGCTCGTTGCCTGCGCGGACCCCGATACGGGGCCCGACCCCGAGTTCGCGGTAGAACTGCGTGGCGGTGTCGGGGTCGGCCGCGTCCAGGATCACCGACGACACATTCGTGGCGCCCATGTCAACGCACCTCGTTGATGCGCAGGAGGTTGCCCGCGGGATCGCGGACGGCGCAGTCGCGGATGCCGTACGGCTGGTCGATCGGTTCCTGCACGATCTCGGCGCCGCCGGACTCGAGCTTTTCGAAGGTCGCGGTGAGGTCCGGGGTCGCGAGGGTGAGGATCGCGTAGGTGCCCTTGGCCATCATCTCGGTGACGGTGCGCCTCTCGTCCTCGGTGACGCCCGGGTCGGCGGCAGGCGGATGCAGCACGAGGGACACCCCGGGCTGATCCGGATGGCCGACGGTGATCCAGTACATGTCGTTGTAGCCGACCTCCTTGCGGACCTCGAAGCCGAGCAGGTCGCGGTAGAACGCGAGTGTCGCATCGCGGTCGAGGTGGGGGAGGAAGGCGTTGTGAATGGTGATGTCCATGGCGATCACGCTATGCGCGCGGCCCCTGCGAAACTTCTCGATTCCTGACCGGTCTCGTGACCTGTTTCGAGACGCACGACGGCATGCCGTCGGTCTGCGTTGCCGCACGCCGGTACGCCCGCGGCGAAACCCCGACGAGCTCGGTGAACCGGGTGCTGAAGGTGCCGAGCGACGAGCACCCGACGGTGAAGCACACGTCGGTGACGCTGAGGTCGCCGCGCCGCAGCAGCGCCATGGCCCTCTCGATGCGCCGGGTCATGAGGTAGGCGTAGGGCGATTCTCCGTACGCGGCGCGGAACTGCCGGCTCAGGTGCCCGGCCGACATGTGGACTCCACGCGCGAGCGCCTCGACGTCGAGCGGCTGCGCGTACTCCCGGTCTATCCGATCGCGCACGCGGCGCAGGCGGGCGAGGTCGTCGAGGC
The DNA here is from genome assembly GCF_012726205.1 of Rhodococcus sp. HNM0569. Lineage (GTDB taxonomy): Bacteria > Actinomycetota > Actinomycetes > Mycobacteriales > Mycobacteriaceae > Rhodococcus_F. Next base: position 84,296 of record NZ_JAASAE010000003.1, read on the forward strand.
GCGGCGAGCTGCTGGTCGTCACGGCTCCGATCCTGCCACGTGTACCGGACACGGTCAGTGAGAAGAACCGTTCCGACGGCAGGTCACTTCAGTCAGACTACCGTCCTCGCGCTGTGACCTGCATCAACTCGTGGTCCGACTACTTTCTGACGCATCACCCGCGATCCGGACAGATTTCGCTGGTTCTCGCGTACCCGGAGTTCGGGATTCCGCCGTCCGGGGCAACGTTCTCGTCCGTGTCAACGAGTTGAGTGGGCAGCGGCGGCCGCTTCTTCGTAGCGATTTCGGGGTGTAGTGCTCGCCCGCGACTGCGGTGTCCTGCGCACTGGTCGGTCTCGCATCGAGGCTTGTGAGCGCTGAGACGTTCAATCCTTGCCGGAGCCTGAGCCAAGGATCGCGGCAAGCAGGGCGCCGGCCAGTAGGAGGAGCACGATGCGCGAACTGCGCTCGTCGCTACTCAAGTCGGCCCACGTCAGCGCTTGCGCGATGACCGCGATCAGGTAGAGGCCGATCGCCGCACTCGAGTATCGGTTCATGAATGTCCCTGTTCAGCGAGGTGGTTTCGTCGGCCTAGAACGAGATGTAGGTCGGCGAGTTGCTCTTCTGTAGCGTTGAGGGAGCGCCACCGTAGCTGATCGACAGGCCGCCGAGGAACGATGCCGACACGCTGAGGACGCTCCCCCCGTCCTGATTGTGCTCGTATGCGAACTGTGCACCGAAGGGTTGTGCGTCGCATCCGAGCTTCCGTGTGACAGTGGCGCTCATGTGGCCGTGGTCGACGTTCAGTTGGAAACCGTCGACCGCGTCACGCAGGCCTGTAATCGGCGCTCCGCTGATGCCGCCGTCCTTGAGGTACATCGTGGAATCGGTGGTGCGGGTGCCGTCGTAGTAGTAGGAGTTGTATGTCGTCGACGTCATGGCCAGGCAGCTCGAAGACCAGTCGAACATGATCGAAGCGAAATCGTCGGGTTCGGAGCCGTTGACGTAATCGTCACGGAAGTCCCATGTCCCCATGTATGTTGCGGCGCGGCCAGCCGTCGGCAGCCAGTAGCCAACGACACCGAAGGCATCGATCGGTACCGCGGAGGGCTCGATTGTGCCCGGCGGGAGCGTCTTCTGATTGCTGAGCATATCCGCGGTGGCAGCATCGACGGGGCCATCGACATTCGAGACGGAGAACTGGATCGAAGTCCCGAACTCCTTCTCGGCCAACGCGTTGATACCCACAAAGTCACGTGGGTTCTGCTCTGCGTACTCGACGACCGCATTCGCCGGTTCCGCGACAGCTGGCGGCGTCAACAGGGCTGTCAGTCCTAGCGGCAGTGAAGGTCGCCACCGCGAGTGTAGTGCGCTTCAGCATGCAAACCCTTCTAACATCCTGAGAATGAACGGGATCAACGCAGCGGCTGGACCGGAATCCTCCACTTGATCCGAGTCAACCAGACGAAATGGGCACTACGTGATATTTGCGCATACAGGCGCGTCGTTGGCGGGCGGTCGTCCAGCTATCCGCCGTCAGGGCCAGGCGAGATGCCCTGGCTGACTCGATATTGGCTGGAACTGCGGCGTCCGGGCCGTTAGGCCGTGTTTCGAAGGCCCGGAACGCGTATTCACTGGTTGATCGCCGCGATGCGGACCGTGGCGGTATAGCGGACGGATTGCTTGTCGTATCACGTTGCGGCAGCCCGTTTCTGCTCGAGCAGTTTGATTCCGGAATCGGCGGCGTGGCGTTGCTTGTAGTGCTCGGCATCTCAGGCAAGGGATCGGCCGCCAGCGCTACCCTTCTTCTGTCGGTTGGCGGCCTGGTCGCTCTTGATCGGGATCGTCGCCCGGACACCGCGACGGCGGGTAGGCGCGATCGGCAGCGCTGCTGTACGCACGATCGGAGACCCAACGGGTGATCATCAGGTTCGGTGTCGAGGCCGCCGAGTCTCTGGACGTGCCCGCCGCCGTCGCGTCGGGCACCGGATGCCGTCGATCAACTGGCGTTTCGTCCATTTCGGCGGCCGGGCCGCTGGGTAGCACGATCCCGAGGTAGACCCTGCCGATGTGGGCGGCCTTGGCGAGGTGGCTGACGTTCACGCGGTCACCGAGCGGCGAGTGGTGTGGTCGAGCGTCCCGTGCGACGAGGTCGAATGCGATACCGGTGGTGTATCGACGCAGGCGGACGAGTTCGAACCGGGTCGTGTATTCGGTGTCGAAAACGAACTGAATGGGGCCGGCTGTTTCGTGAATGGGGACTCGCGCCGTGGTGGCTTGCGGAATGCTGGTACGTCGCGGCGTTGCGCCCGGCGCGGCTGCTCGCGGGCGTGGCGGTCGGCGAGCCGCGCGAGGTGTGCGGCGTCCTCGGGCGAGGGTTCTCCGATCGTCGCCCAGTAGATCCGGCGGACCCCGGGATCGTCAGGGTTCATCGGTTCCTCGGTCCACGGCATGTCTTCGATGATGGCACCGCGATGGTATGTGCGCGCAGCGCCGTCTGGACAGCTGCTGCGGGTGAGCACCAGGGAGATTCACTCCTTGCGTGATGTCACCTACGGGAGCGCTCACTCGCACATCGTTGCGTGGCTACCTGCCGCTCGCCAGCGTCTGCCAGATCTTGGCGGGCGTCATCGGCAGGCTGCGTAGGCGGAGACCGGTGGCGTCGGCGATCGCGTTCGCGAGGGCGGGAGCAACCGGGTTGTACGGAGCCTCGCTCATCGACTTCGCGCCGTGCGGGCCCAGCTCGTCGTAGGTGTCGGCGAAATACACCTCGGTGTCGGGCACGTCGGACAGTTGCGGCACGTGGTAGCCGCGCAGCTGCGGGTTGACGACGGTCCCCGCCCCGTCGAGCAGGATCTCCTCGTACAGCGCAGACCCGATCGCCTGCGCGACACCGCCCTCGATCTGGCCACGGCACTGCTGCGGGTTGAGCACCGTGCCCGCGTCGGCAGTCTGGATCGACTGGAGGATGCGCACCTCCCCGGTCGTCGTGTCGACAGCGACCCGGAATGCCTGGACGTTGAAAGCCACCGAGCGTGGGCTGCCGCCGTTGTCGCCGTCGCCGCGCAGTGGGCCCCCGGCGGTGAGTTCCGCGAACGACACCGTCCTGTCGCCGACGCGGACGCCGTCCTCCACGACCCGCGCCGTGTCGTCGGGGTCGCTCGTCACGAGCCGTGCGGCGGCGACCATCTGGTCCGCGAGCCGCCGCGCCGCGGCGAGCACCGCCTTACCCGCCACCACAGTGCCCGCCGACCCGAACGCCCCGGTGTCGTGTCCCGTGACGTCGGTGTCGGACTGCAGGATCGTGACGTTGTCGACCGTCGTGCCGAGCGCCGACGCCGCGAGCTGCGCGTGCACCGTCGTCGTGCCGTTGCCGAATTCGGCGGTGCCGACGCGCACCTCGTAGCGGCCGTCGGAGGTGAGCGTGCACGACGCGTCGGCGAAATGCCCACGCGGGGGCACCGTCGCGATCATCGACGCCGCCATCCCCTCGCCGACGCGCCAAGCAGGACCGTCCGGCACCGGCGCGCGGTTGCCACGCCGCAGTGCCTTCTCGGCGAGATCGAGACACTGATCGAGGCCGTAGCTGCCGAAAGTGAGGTCGCCGTGCTGGATCTCGGCGTCCACGAAATCGTCGCCCGGGACCACCACATTGCGGCGGCGCAGCTCGAACGGGTCGATCCCGAGTTCGCGCGCGAGCTCGTCGAGGGCCGACTCGATCGCGAAGATCACCTGGCCGAGGCCGTAGCCGCGAAACGCGCCCGACGGCAGGTTGTTGGTGTAGACGGCGCGTGCATCGACCTTCTTCGCCGCACACCGGTACAGCGCCACCGACTCGCCGCACGCGTGAAACATGACGCCCGGCGAGTGGTTGCCGTACGCGCCCGCGTCCGACAGCACGTCGATCGCGAGGGCGGTGAGAACCCCGTCGGGGCGGGCACCGACGCGTATGGCGACCCGCATCGGGTGCCGGCACGGCGCGACGGTGAACTGGTCCGATCGTGTGAACTCGTACTGCACGGGCCGGCCCGTGCGCAGCGCCGCGAGCGCGGCGACGTCCTCGACGAGCATCTCCTGCTTCGCACCGAACCCGCCGCCGACGCGTCGCGCGAACACCCGCACGCTGTCGCGATCCCGGCCGAACACGTGCGCGAGTTCGTCGCGCACGAGGAACGGCACCTGCGTACTCGACCGGACTGTGAAGCGCCCGTCGTCGACCCACGCGATGGCACTGTGCGTCTCGAGATGCACGTGTTGCACGCGCGCCGTCTGCCACACACCGTCGACGACGGCACCGTCGGCGCGTGCGGCAGCGAGCCCGGCCTCGACATCGCCGACGGTGCCGTGCAGTTCGGCGACGAGGTTGCGAGAAGGATCCGCGATGCGGGCGCTCGCAGGTTTGTCGCCGTGCAGCTGCGGCGCCCCCGGGGCGAGGGCCTCGTCCGGGTCGAATACCGCTGGCAGCGGCTCGTATTCGACGACGAGCAACGCGAGGGCACGGCGTGCCTGGTCGAGAGTGTCGGCGACGACGGCCGCGACGCGCTGACCGCGGAAGCGGAGCGTGCTGTCGAAGACGACGGTGTCGTCGGGGTCGTCGCTGCGGTCCTCGTGCCTCGCCGTCGAGAAGTGCACGTCCGGGCTGTCGCGGTAGGTGAGCACGGCGTGCACGCCGTCGGCGGCTTCTGCGGCGGTGGTGTCGATCGACACGATACGGGCGTGCGCGTGCGGACTCGGCAGCACCGCGACGTGCAGCAGCCCCGGCATCGTCGTGTCGAGCGTGTACGGCTCGGTGCCGGTGACGACCCGTTCGGTCGCGGGCGGCGGAACCGACCGCCCGCACGACGCGCCCGCCGCATCGTCGTCGAGCGTCGCGGTGCCCGCGATCGCGTCCCGGATCGACCGGTAACCCGTACAGCGGCAGAGGTTTCCGGCAAGCGCACCGGGCAGGTCGGACCGCTGAGCATCGCTGAGCGCCGACGCCGTGACGACCATGCCCGCCGTGCAGAATCCGCATTGGAAGCTGCCCGCCTCGGCGAACGCGCGTTGCGTCGGGTCGAGGTCGCCCGGCGTGCCGAGTCCGGACGCCGTGGTGACCCGGGCGCCGTCGGCGCGGTGTGCGGGCACGACGCACGAGTGCACCGGGCGGTCGTCCAGCAGGACGCTGCACGCACCGCAGTCGCCCGCGTCGCACCCCTTCTTGACCGCGAAGGTGCCCTGCTCGCGGAGGTACGTCCGCAGGCACTGGCCCGGCCGTGCGGGTGCGTCGACGGCGCGACCGTCCACCGTGAGTTTCATTGCACATCACCGCTTTCGAGCTGTCCGCGCACCTGTTCGGCCAGAACGCCCGTCACGTGGCGGCGCCAGTCCGGCGTGCCGTGCGGATCGAGGAGCCACCCGCGCGCCGGCAGTGCGTCGGCGAGTTCGCGTGCCGACGGCACGCGATCGAAGTGCACGACGTGCGGGCGCACCGTTGCCGCGCTCACGGTGAGCGTCAGACCGTCCGTGCCCCGGCGGCCGAGCACGAGCGCGCCCGACCGGCCGCGCGCCGAGTATGCGATCTTGCGTGCCGCGACGACCGCGCGCAGCGCCGCGTCGGGGATCCTGATCGACCGCACGATCTCGCCGGGCGCAAGCGTGTTGGTTCCGTCGCCGGTCACGAATGTGCTTGCCGGCTCGGTGCGTTCGCCGCCGTCCGGCTGCCAGATCGTGAGCTCGCCGTCCAGCGCGCACATCGCCGCGGTGATCGCGCCTGCGGGCAGACTCGACGCGAGGTTGCCGCCCACGGTCGCGGTGTGCCAGATCTTCCACGACGCCACGAGCGCGTCGGCGCATCGGCGGAACAGCGGCGTCGCGGTCCACTCGGTCGGGTAGGTTGCCGTGACGAGCTGTTCGATCGTGCACGTGGCGGCGATGTCGAGGCCGTCCGCGGTGACGGTCAGCGCGGGCCAGCCGAAGCCGGCGAGGTCGACGATGCGGCGCACGTGGGGCTGCGGTTGCGAGTACAGCCACGTGCCGCCCGCGAGATAGGCGGTGTCGGGGGCAGGCGCGGGCAACTCCGCGCGGGTGCGGGGGAGGACGAGTGCGTCGACGAACGACAGATCCATGGGGTGTCCTGCAGGGAGTGCGGGCGGCGGGGGACGGGCGAAGCGCTGGCTTCGCCTAGTTTCCGTGGGCGATGCAGCCTTGCGGCCATGCATCGCTCCCGAGCGCGACACGGCGGTGGACGGTCATGATGGGCAGAAGTGTCGCACACGGCCGGGGCGCACGCGCGCCGAAAACTCGAGGAAGGGGAGTGCAGTGGCAGCGGTGACGGTGATCGGTGCGGGCGTCGTCGGACTGTCGGTGGCGCACGAGTTCGCGGACGCGGGCCACGACGTCACGGTGGTGCACGCGCCGCCGGATCCGCTCGACGCGTCGCCGCTCGCGGGCGCGGTGTGGTTCCCGTACGGCGTCGGCCTCGATCCCGACACGCTTGCGTGGTCGCAGCGCACGCGAGCGCGCCTCGAAGAACTCGCGGACGTCCCCGGCACGGGTGTCGTCTGCAGGCGTGGCACGTATGTCGAGCGCGTACCCGACGCCGACCGCTCGTGGTGCATCGACCTGCCCGGCTACACGGAGGTCGCGGCGGGCAATCTGCCGTCGGGGGCGCGCAGCGCCTTCCAAGCCGTGCTGCCGGTGGTCGACATGCCGCGCTATCTCGCGTGGTTGCGCGAGCGGTGCGTCGGCAGAGGCGTCGGCTTCCGGGTCGAGCGACTCGATGCCGAATCGGTGGCAGCGCTCCGCGGTCCCGTCGTGGTGGCGGCCGGGTTGCGCTCGGCGGCACTGGTATCCGACGACTCACCGCCGTTTCCGACGCGCGGGCAGGTGGTGCGCGTCCGCAATGCCGGCCTCACCGACTGGTACATCGACGAGCACCACCCGGACGGCATGGTGTACGTGATCCCGAGGCTCGACGACGTCGTGTGCGGCGGCACGGCCGACGAAGGGGACTGGAACACCGACGTCGACCCCGCCGCCGAGCACGCGATCCTCGACCGCGCCGCGAAAGTCGTCCCGGCGGTGGCCGGACTGCCGATCGTCTCGCGCGGCGCCGGTGCTCGCCCGTCGCGCGACGGTATCCGGCTCGGCCGGGTCGGTGACGACGTCTACGCGTGTTATGGGCACGGCGGCGCCGGAGTGTCGCTGTCGTGGGGCAGCGCCGAGGCGATCGTGCGACTCGTCCTCCGTGGGTGAACCCTCGGAGCACGCGAGTGGTCGACGCGTCAGGCCGCGATGGGGAAGCCCGCGCGGCGCAGGAAGTCGTGGATGTCCGTGTCGGCGGGTGTGCGGCCTGCGCGCTGCTCGCGCAGTACGAACTCGTAGACACGGAGTGCGCCCGCGGCGGCGGCGACGGGCGATGACGTCGATTCCGTGATGAGTGCCTCGGCCGTGTCGGCGCCCTCCATCGCCCGCTTGAGGTGCGAGTCGGTGAGGTGCGCGTCCTCGGCGCTTGTCGTCGGTTCTGATGCGGTTGCCTGCATAACAAATCTATAACACAGGGGTTCGAGGCCGACATACGGAACATGCCGATCGGGACCGGTCGGTTTTCTTCTTGGTGGATTTCTTCCGACCGGGCGGATCAGGAGTGAGTCAGAGACGCGTGCACAGCGACGAGCGCGGTCGGCAGATGAGTCAGGATTTCCTCGACGGCGATACCGTCGGCGCGCTGCGCGAGGATCGTGCCGTCGATCGTCGCGAGCGCGTATCGGGACAGCGTCGAGATCGCCGGATCGTCGGGAGCGAGGTCGAACATCGCGGCGCCGACGTGTCCCAGTAGGTCGAGCGCCGTCGCGCGCACACGGCGCACCACCGCCAGTGCTTCCTCCGCGGCGTCGGTGGGCGGATGCATCGGGACACCGGGCCACGCAGCCGCACCCCGAATGGGCAGACGCACTCCGACTCGCTCGGCAATTCCGAGTGCTTCTGCAGAAATCGAGTGCGTCTGCGGGGCCGCCCGTCACCCGGCCTTGGCGACGAGCCGGTCGTGGGCGCAGGCGACGTCGGTGGCCACCGCGTCCTCGTCGACGGTGACGACGCGATCACCGTCGACGACGGTGCGACCGTCCACGATCAGACGCTCGAGAGGCGGGGTGCCGCCCAGGACGAGTGCGGCGACGGGGTCGGCGATATCCGCGTGGGCGAGCCCGTCGACGCGCCACAGCGCGAGGTCGGCGAGCTTGCCTGGCTCGATCGACCCGAGCTCGCCCGCGCGGCCGAGTACGCGCGCACCGCCGATCGTCGCGAGTTCGAGGGCGGTGCGGACCGTCATCGCGCGAGGTCCGCCGCGTGCCCGCGCGAACAGGGTCGCGTGGTGCGCTTCGTCGCGCAGGCTGCACGCCTCGTTGCTCGCGGCGCCGTCGACGCCCAGGCCCAGTGACACGCCCGCGGCATGCAGGTCGGCTGCGCGCGCGATGCCCGCGCCGAGACGCGCGTTCGACGTCGGGCAGTGCGCCGCACCGGTTCCCGTCGTCGCCAGGACGTCGATCGCGCTGTCGTCGAGGTGTACGGCGTGCGCGAACCACACGTCCGGGCCCGTCCAGCCGACGCTCTCCATGTACTCGATCGGCGTGCATCCGAACCGATCGAGGCAGTACTGCTCCTCGTCGAGGGTTTCGGCAAGATGTGTGTGCAGGCGAACGTCTTTCGCGCGTGCAAGCGACGCCGCTTCGCGCAACAGGTCGGTTGTGACGGAGAACGGCGAGCACGGCGCGACACCGATCCGCAGCATCGAGTCGGGGGACGGATCGTGCCAGCGGTCGACGACGTCGGCGGTGCCGCGCAGCGCGTCGTCGAGTGTCTCGACGACCGAGTCCGGTGGCAGCCCGCCGCGGCTGTGCCCCAGATCCATCGACCCGCGCGTCGGATGGAACCGTAGACCCACTGCGCGTGCGGCGTCGATCTCGGCGGCGAACACATCGCCTCCGCCGCGGGGCACGACGTAATGGTGGTCGGTGGTGAGGGTGCATCCGGTGCGGGCGAGCCACGCCAGTCCGCCGGTCGCGGCGACGCGCACGGAGTCCTCGTCGATGCCGGCCCACACGGGGTAGAGGGTTGTGAGCCACTCGAACAGCGTCGAATCGGCGGCGAGTCCGCGCGTGATCCATTGGTACAGATGGTGATGCGTGTTCACGAGGCCGGGGGTCAGCAGGCAGCCCCGGCCGTCGACCACCTCGTGTCCACCGCTTATCCGGGCGTCCTCGGAACGCGGTGCCTGGCCCGCGCCCACCGCGACGATGCGATTGCCGTCGAGCACGACGTGGCCGTTCGGATACTCGGTGCCCGCGGCGTCCATCGTCGCGATGTACGCACCCTCGACGACGATGCTCATGCGAGCCAGCCGGTGAACGGATCCCACGCAGGCCCCGCGTCGGGTGCGTCGCTGCGAGCGACGGTCGCCTGGATCAGGCCGTACGGTCGATCGTCGGCGTGGTAGACCTCGCGCTCGTTCGTGACGCCGAACCGGCCCAGGTCGTAGTCGACGTGGTGTTTGTTGGGGGCCGACAGTCGCATCTCCGCGATGAACGGAAAGCGTTCGAGTACGGCTTTGCCGATCTCGAACAGAGTCTGCTGCAATGCGAACGAATGTACTGTCGCGAATGTTGCAGTGGCCGTGTCCCGGACCGCGTGATAGGTCTCGTTCCAGTCGATGCCGATCGTGTCCGTGTAGCGCCACCGCGCGACGAGCGAGGTCGCCATCACGCGGTCGCGCGTGGGCTGCAAGGTCGTGTACTCGTCCTCGAGGAAGCCGTGGAACTCGCTGCCCGTGGACTTGAGGATCACGAGATCGTCGAACCCGCCGAGTACCCACGCACCGCGGGCGTCGACCGTGACGGCCGCGGTGCGGGTCTCCTGTCCCCGCCGCACCCAGGTGTGATCGTGTGCCGAGCCGCCGACGTACACGCGCTCCCAGGCGTACTCCTGCACGTCGACGCGGGCACCGGTCACCGGGGCGACGCCGTCGACGAAGTGCCGAGCGAGCGCCAGCCCGTACTCCTCGATGGACGACACCCCCACTTCCTTCGCGTACGCGAAGGCGGTGTTCTTCTGCGAATCGGTGGGCAGGACTTTGCTCTGGTCGCCTGCGAGATAGGCGTCTGCGAAATCGCCTCGCAGACAGGTCGACACGTTGAGATCGCGGATCTCGTGGCGCGGCGAGTCGCGCACGATCCGCACGACGCGATTTTCGGCCTTGCCGTACTGGTGTCCCGCGAGCACGATCTGGCCGGTCAACTCACGTGCCACGTCAGCTCCCTCGGTAGGTGGTGTAGGCGAACGGCGACAACAGGATCGGCACGTGGTATCCGCGGCCGGATCCGTCGACCCGGAAGACGACGACGACCTCGGGGTAGAAGTGTTCCCGGCCCTGCGCCGAGAAGAACCCGCCCGAGTCGAACACCAGTCGGTAGGTGCCTTCGGTGAGAGGGTCCGCGACGAACGATCCGATGCGCCCGTCGTCGTCGGTGCGATGCGTCGCGAGCGCGGCACCCGTGGAGTCCTCGAGGCGCACCGTGACCCCCACCGCAGGCCCGCCGAGCGTCGCGTCCAGGACGTGAGTGCTGAGTGTGGTCGACATCGTGAGGTGATTCCTCCTGTTGCGGGCGATCTTCCGGGCGCGGGCACCGCGCATTCGCGGGCGCGAACACTCCACCCGGTGGTCACGATGTCACACACCGTGCATCGAGCGCGCAGAATGTGACATTGCGACCGACCAGGTGTGGATCGAGGGTGGGTGGAGCGAGTGGTCACCGTGCGAACTGCTCCAGCATGCCGGTGTACGCCTTGCTCGGCGGCGGCGCGAACTCGCCGCGACTCCCGGTGCGCAGACCCTGCGTCACGAGGGACTGCACCGTGAGAGTCGCGGCCGCGACGCCGTCGACGACGGGCACGCCGATGTCGGCGGAGATGCGGCGGCACATGTCCGCCATGCCCGCGCAGCCCAGCACGATCGCGTCCGAGTCGTCGACCTCGACCGCGTCACGGCATGCCGCGGTGACCAGTGCGAGGGCGCGCGGATCGGTGTCGAGATCGAGTACCGGAATCTCACACGCGTGCACGCCGCGGCAGAACCGCAGGGTGCCGTACCGCTCCGCGAGGTCCCAGGCCCGTCCGCGCGTGCGGGCGAGTGTCGTCACGACACTGAATCCGCGGCCGAGATGGCATGCCGTGCGCATCGCCGCTTCGGCGATGCCGACGACGGGCCCGGACGCGAGCTCGCGCGCGGCGTCGAGGCCAGGGTCGCCGAAACATGCGATGACGTAGCCGTCCACGGATTCGGCTTCGCCGCGCGCGATCTCGGCCAGCAGGCCGGGTACCGCGAGCGCTTCGTCGTAGTGACTCTCGATCGACGTCGGGCCCGTCGTGGGCGTGACCGCGTCGACGACGGTGCCGTCGGCGGCGACGGTGCGCGCGCAGTCGGCGATCGCCGTGGTCATCGACTCGGTGGTGTTCGGGTTGATCAGCCGGATGTGCAACGCTCAGGCTCCTGCGACGACGGAGCGCTCGCGCGTCGTGAGTGCGAGGTAGGCCACTGCGGCGACGCCGACACCGATGAACCACGAGTACTGGGCGGCGCCGGTCATGCCCCACACGTGCACACCGAACGGGTTGCCCTGCAGCACTACCGGTATCACTGCGAACAGGGCCCCGGAGACGGTCGCGGCGACCGCGGCGGGGTGATAGCCCCTTCGGTACCAGTAGCGTCCGTTCTCGGACATCGTGAACAGGTCGTCGACGTCGACGTGCTGGCGCCGGACGAGATAGTAGTCGGCGATGAGGACCCCGAACAGCGGGCCGATGAACGCGCCGAGAGTTTCGAGCGTGTAGTGGATGACCTCCGGATTGTTGTACAGATTCCACGGTGTGATGAGCACCGATGCGATCGCGGCGATCATGCCGCCCATCCGCCAGCTGATCTTCTGCGGTGCGACGTGCGAGAAGTCGAATGCGGGCGAGACGAAGTTGGCGACGATGTTGATGCCGATGGTCGCGACGATGAAGGTGAGCAGTCCGAGCGCCACCGCGAACACGCTGTCCATCTCGGCGACCGTCTCGACCGGGTCGGTGATGAGCCGGCCGTACACGGGCAGGGTGGCCGAAGCCGTGACGACGGTGAGGATCGAGAAGAACAAGAAGTTGACCGGCAGACCGAGGAAGTTTCCACGCTCGACCGCGGAGTAGGTGCGGCCGTAGCGGGAGAAGTCACCGAAGTTGAGCATCGGCCCGGAGAAGTACGACACGACGAGCGCGATCGCCCCGAGAACGACGGGGAGTGCGCTCCACCCGGTGTGGTCGACGCTGCCGAGGGTCAGGCTCACGTTCGACCATCCGGCCTTGCCGATCAGGTATACGGCGAGCACGAGCATCACGACGTACACCGCGGGACCGCAGAAGTCGATGAACTTGCGGATCGAATCCATGCCACGCCAGAACACGAGCGCCTGCAGCACCCACATCGCGAGGAATCCGGCCCACCCGAGGGCCGACAGACCCAGGAAGCCGTGCTGGTCGACGTCGGCGTACGGGGCGAGCGAGGGCCACAGTTTCAGGCCGAGCACGACGAATGCGTGCGACGCGAGATAGGTCTGTATCCCGTACCACGCGACGGCGATGACACCGCGGATGATCGCGGGAATGTTGGCCCCGAGGACACCGAACGACGCGCGGCAGATGACCGGATAGGGCACGCCGGTGAGCTGGCTGGGTTTCGCGACGAGGTTGGCGAAGACATTGACGATCACGATGCCGACGACGAGTGCGACGAGTACCTGCCAGCTGGTGAGCCCGAGAGCGAACAGGCTGCCTGCTGTGACGTAGCCGCCGACGCTGTGCACGTCGGACATCCAGAACGCGAAAATGTTGTACGACGACCAGTTCTGGTTCTTCAGCGGCGCGAGGTCGTCGTTGGTCAGTCGCGGGTGGTAGTCGGCACGTGCGTCGATCGCGGAATCGTCCGGCGACGGGAGGGTGTCGGTCATCGTGGGGCTCCTGTCGCGGTGTCGGGCCGGGTTCCGATCGGGATACGCGCGAAGCTATGGCTCGGATGTTGCCGGTGTGCTGCCTCGGCGTGTAGATCGTGTTGCCGCATGCGGAGAAAACTGGTATCAGTCGGTTGACTTAAAAGTCGCCGCAGCGTTGACTACGGCTCGTGGACCGACGCAGCCCAGCAGCACCGACCGACTGCCGACCGCAAGTCGTGGGAAGGACGCGCGCGTGACCGATGCAGCAGCCCGGGAGTCCTCGACCTCCGTATTCGACTATCCGTTGAAGTCGCCTGAGGCGCTGAAGCCTTCGCCCGAATGGCAACGACTGCGCCGGGAATGCCCGATTGCGCACGTGACCCTGCCCAGCGGCGACGGCGCGGCATTGCTCAGCCGCTACGACGACGTGCGCACCGCGCTGTCCGACCCCCGCTTCAGTCGCGAGGCCCTGACCCGCCCGGACGCCGCGCGGGTGACCGCGGGCGACGCCGGCGCGTTCGACAATTCGACCGCGCGCACGCTCAACGCGCAGGGACACGAACGCTGGCGGCGCATGGTCGGGAAGTGGTTCACCGCCAAGCGGATGACGGCGCTGCGCCCCGACATCGAGGCGATGACGGACCGACTCGTCGACGGGATGATCGAGCGCGGCAGGCCTGCAGATCTGGTGAGCGATCTGGCATTTCCGTTGCCGGTCTATGTCATCTGCCGCATGCTGGGTGTCCCGGAAGCCGACCGCGACGAGTTCAAGGCGTGGTCCGACATCACGCTGAACACGACTCGCTACAGTGCCGCGGAAATGGACGCCGCGCACGAGGAGTTCGCGGCCTACATGACGCGCTTGATCGACGCCAGGCGGGAGGCGCCCGGCGACGACCTGCTGAGCCTGCTCATGACCGGCGCCGGCGGCACCGAGGAACCGATGCCGAACGACGCGCTGATCGCGACCGGTCAGGCGTTGCTGCTGGCCGGACACGAGACGACGGCAGGCTATCTCGCGCTGATGGTCGCGCACCTGCTGTCCGAGCGCAGCCGTTGGCAGCGGTTGGTCGAGGACCCGGCCCTCGTGCGCCTCGCCGTCGAGGAGAGCCTGCGTTTCGATCCCAACGGTGCGAACTTCGGCATGCTGCGCTACGTGCTCGAGGACACCGAGCTGTCCGGCGGCGTCCTGTCCGCGGGCACGACGGTCGTGTGCAGTATGGCGTCGGCCAATCGCGACACGGGCACGTGGGCCGATGCCGACGAGATGAACGTCGGTCGTACCCCCAACGCGCACCTCACCTTCGGTGCGGGACCGCACTCGTGCCTCGGACAGCCCCTGGCGCGCACCGAACTGCAGACAGCTCTCACAGTGCTGCTGCGGCGGTTGCCGACTCTCGACCTCGCCGTCGAACCGTCGGAGCTGCGTGCGCACGAAGGACTGCTCACCGCCCCGTTGCGCGAGTTGCCGGTCACGTGGTGAACGCGGCAGGAAAGAGGACAGGAGAACGAGTATGAAGATCAGCGTCGACCAGGTGAAGTGCTGTGGCGCAGGGCAATGTGTCATGATCGCACCCGAGGTGTTCGACCAGCGCGACGAGGACGGCATCGTCGTCCTGCTCGACGAGTCGCCGGACGCGGACCACCATGACGCGGCGCGTGAGTCCGCAGACGTGTGCCCGGCTGCCGCCATCAGCATCGGCGACGACGCGTGAGCGCCGTCGATGCGCCCGAGTTCCCGCATCCTCGCGCGGCGGGCTGCCCGTTCGGATTGTCGACGGGCATGCGGGAATTGGTCGACCTCGGCCCGGTGGCTCAGGTGCGGTCGTGGGGCGACAGCACTCCCTGGGTGGTCACGCGGCACGCCGAACAGAAGCAGTTGCTGGGCGATCCGCGGCTGAGCGCGGACTTCTCTCGCCCGGGGTTTCCGAGCCCGGTCGACCCGGCGACGGCAGGCGGCGGCCACAACGACATGAGCTGCGTCGGGATGGACGACCCCGAGCACGCGCGGCTGCGCCGCATGATCAGCGGGGTCTTCACGATCAAGCGGATCGAAGCCATGCGGCCGCGTGTGCAGGCGATGGCGGACGAGTTCGTCGACCGCATGCTCGCCGGTCCGAAACCGGCCGATCTGGTGCAGGAGTTCGCGCTGCCCATTCCGTCGCTCGTGATCTCGGAGTTGCTCGGGGTGCCGTACGACGACCACGAGTTCTTCCAGACCAACAGCAAGACGATCGTGTCGTCGGTCGCCACGGGCGACGAGCGCAGGGCCGCGCACGGGGCGCTCGCCGACTATCTCGACGATCTCGTGGGCCGCAAGGCATCTGCGCCGGGCGACGACCTGCTGTCCGCGCTCGCCGACCGCGTCGACCGCGGTGAGCTGACGCGCCGGGAGGCGTCGGCGATGGGCGTGTTGCTACTTCTCGGTGGGCACGAGACGACGGCGAACATGATCACACTCGGTACGCTGCTCCTGCTCGAACACCCCGAGCAGTTGGCGATCGTGCGCGACACCGACGACCCGAAGGTGCTGCGCGCGGCGATCGAGGAACTGCTGCGTTACCTGTCGATCGTGCACCTCGGCAGGCGGCGTACCGCGCTCGACGACATCGAGATCGGGGATCGGACGATCCGCGCGGGCGACGGCGTGGTGCTGCTCGGCGAACTCGCGAACCGCGACCCCGACGTCTTCGCCGACCCGGACGTGTTCGATGTCGGGCGGGATGCCCGTGCACATCTCGCGTTCGGGGCGGGCACACACCATTGCGTGGGGCAACCACTCGCACGCATGGAGCTGCAGGTGGTGTACCCGACGTTGTTCCGGCGCATTCCGACCCTGCGCGCGGCCGTCGACCTCGACGACATCCCGTTCAAACACGATGCCGTCATCTACGGCGTGCACGAGCTGCCCGTCACGTGGTGACCGGTGCAGGATGCACCGATCGCCAGTGCCGAGCGATGTCGACGCGCCGGGTGATCCACACGTCGTCGTGCGACTGCACGTGGTCGAGGAAGCGCTCGAGCGACGCGGTACGTGCGGGGCGTCCGGCGATGCGGCAGTGCAGGCCCACCGACAGCATCTTCGGTGCACCGGCGGCACCCTCCGCGTACAGCGTGTCGAAGGCGTCGCGCAGGAACGCGAAGAACTGGTCTCCGCTGGGGAATCCGGCGGGCGACGCGAAACGCATGTCGTTCGTGTCGAGCGCGTAGGGCACGACGAGATGATCGGTCGCGCCTTCGCCGCCTGCGTGCGGCACCTGCACCCAGTACGGGAGATCGTCGGCGTAACTGTCGGAGTCGTAAAGGAATCCGCCGTGCTCGACGACGAGCGCACGGGTGTTCGGCGAGTCGCGTCCGGTGTACCAGCCGAGCGGTGCGGAACCGGTGAGCCCGGTGAGTACCTCGACGGCACGGGCCATGTGCTCGCGTTCGATGCGCTCGTCGACGAGTTGGTAGTTGAGCCAACGCAGCCCGTGGCAGGCGATCTCGTGGCCGAGCTCGCCGAAGGCCGCGGCGGCCTCGGGATTGCGTTCCATCGCCTGCGCGACCGCGAAGATCGTGAGTGGAAGACCGCGTCGCTCGAACACCCGTAGCACTCGCCACAGCCCCGCGCGTGAGCCGTATTCGTACAGCGACTCCATGCTCATGTGCCGGTCGGGGAACGGATCCGCGGGCGTCATCTCGGACAGGAAGGTCTCGGAGTGTGCGTCTCCGTCGAGGACGTTGCGTTCGGCGCCCTCCTCGTAGTTGAGGACGAACTGCACCGCGATCTTCGCGTCGTTCGGCCATCGGGGGTCGGGGGCGTGACGTCCGTAGCCGACCATGTCGCGCGGGTAGTCGTTCACGGACGCACCTGCCCCGCCGCGAATCCCGCCCGTACAGCGCTCGATCCGATGTCGGTCAACGATCCCCACAGCCGGAACCGTGCCATGCCGCCGTCCGGGAAGATGTCGAGCCGCGCGTCGGTGACGGGCCGCGCGTCGTCGAGCACGAAGCGGTGTCTCGTGTCGGGTTGCAGCGGGGTGCGGGGGAGGAGGGTGAACCAGTCGCCGTCGCCGAGCCTGCCGCGCACACTCGCCGCGCCCGGTGCGTTGCCGAGGAAGTACGACGTGTCCAATTCCACGAGTGCCGGGACACCTTCCGCGGCGAGGCCGATCTCGACCCAGTCGTTGCCGTCGTCGCGTCGCCTGGACGTCTCCCAGCCGTCGCCCATCACCCGGGCGAGGCCCGGCAGCAGCATGTTGGCGGGTGAGCCGTAGAACATGTTCGAGCACGACGCGACGCGGGCGCCGTTCTCGAGCGCGGCGAGATCGACGGGGCCCGCGGTGAGGAATCGGGGATCGGGGCGCCCTTCTCCGTGCACGCGCAGTCGCGCGACGCCGCCGTCCGGGTACATGGTGAGTTTGACGTGGGTCCAGCGAGACTCGGCTCCGGGGAGGTTCGCGTCGATCGCGAACGGGTTCTCGGTGTCGCCCTGCACGGCGGTGCGCGGCACGATCGTCGTCCACTCCGCCGCGCGGACGTCGTCGACCGAGGGAAAGCCGTCGACGGCCGCCGCCTCGATCGAGATCTCGGGTGGATAGTTGCCGGTGAACCACGCGGTGTCGACGACGACGCCCCGCACGACACCGGGCACGCCCAGCCGCACGATTGCCTCGTCGACACCTGCGGTGCGGCGCCTGCGCGTCTCCCAGCCGTCGTACACCTGGCCTTTGTGGCCGAACGTGGCCGCCTGATGTGCTGCGGCGGTGGGGCGGACGAGGTTCTCGCGTTCGGCGAACAACTCGTCGTTCGCCCACACGACGGCGCCGCCGAGCGTGCGCACGGCGAGATCGGGCAGATTCCGGAAGCTGGGCATGGTCACGGTGGTGTTCGATTCTCCTGGAGACGGTCGCGAAAGAGACGGACGGCGAGTGTGTTACGGACTGTGTGTGCGAGTGACGAGTGCGTCGAGCGCGTCGGTGGTGCACGACGGGGCGAGCGCGAGTACATCGGCGTGCGCGAACGCGCCGACCGCGAGACCGCGCCGCACGACCGTCGCGAGCGCCTGCGCCGTCGCCGGTTCGTCGACGACGCTGCCGCCGATCCGGGCGAGATAGCTCTGCAGGCGCGGCGCCGCCGCGGCGAGCGCGCCGCGGAAGAAGTCGTAGTTCGCGAGCAGACGTGTCACCAGGTGCCCCGGGTGCATGTCCCAGCCCTGGTAGTAGCCGCGGCCGAGCGCCCGCGCGACGAGTCGATGGTGCCGTGCGAGTGCTGCGCGCACGTCGTCTTCGGAGCCGACGGGTACGACCTGTGTCGAGCCGTCGCACACCCACACACCGGTCTGCGCGGCCGCCGCGAGCATGACGGCTTTCGCGTGGTCGGCGACCGGATGGTCGAGTGACTGGAACTGCGGTGCGATACCGCACGCCGCGCTGTAGTCGTACGTGCCGTAGTGCAGGCCGGTGCAGCGGCCGTCGGCGAGATGGATCGCCTGCGCGAGTGTCGCGCTGCCGTCGGGACCGACCACGGCCTGCGGGCTCTCGATCTGCAGCTCGAACCGCAGCGCGCGGGCAGGCAGTCCGTGTGCGCGCTCGAGCTCGTCGCACAGCGCGACGACCGCGGGAACCTGTTGTGCGGAACGTAATTTCGGCACCGTGAACACGAATCCGGCGGGCACGCCCCCTGCCGCGTCGAGGACGAGTTCGAGGGTGCGGATACCTCGTGCACGCTCGTGCGGCGCGAGACCCTTGGCCCGGATACCGAGGGACGGCGGTCCGTGCGGATCGGCCGCGAGCGAGGCGAGCGTGCGGCCTGCCCGCGCTGCGTGTGCGTCCTCGACGTCGTCGCCGCGGACTCCGTAGCCGTCCTCGAAATCGATGCGCAGGTCCGCGATCGGACGCCGGGTGAGGGTTCCGCGCGCGAGGTCGACGGACGCGGGGGTGCTGATCTCGCCGAGCGCGTCGACGTGCCGCTCGAGCAGTTCGAGCGCGTCCTCGCGCCACCGCGAGGGGGTGCTGGCCGACGCGTCGGCTGCGCTCACGTACACCGTGTGCAGCGGTTGCCCGTGTGGTCGGTCGCCGGGAAAGTGCCGGGCGAGCGCGTCGTCGACGGGGGTCAGCAGCGCGTCGATGCGCTGGTGCGCGGCGGGCGGAAGGCGGAGCGATGTCACCGTTCGATCTTGGCAGAGGGTGCGTGTTTCGGCCTGTCGACCAGTGTGGGCCCGCTCTCACCGGGCGACACGGACTCGTAACGTCGGCGACGTCGAGGCGCAAAGTGACGCCGCGATACTGGCCCGCATGTCTGCTCCCGTGTTCTCGGTTCCGACAGTCGATATCGCCCCCTACGTGACGGGCGGCGATGCTGCCGAGCGTGCGATGGCCGCGCGCAGCATGGACGACGCGTGCCGCACCGTCGGCTTCGTGCAGGTGACCGGGCACGGCATCCCGGAAGTCGTCACCGATGCTCTCGCGGCGGCGCTCGACCACTTCTTCGCGCTCGCCCCGGAGGTCAAGGCTCGCTACCGCGTGGAGGGAGCCAACCGGGGGTACAGCCCGCCGAAGAGCGAGGCCCTGAGCCTGAGCGCGGGCATCGACGCACCCGCCCGCATGAACGACTTCTTCGAGGCGTTCAACGTCGGTGTCGAGGCGCGCTCGTTCACGCACCTCGAGCTGGACGAGGCCGACTACGGCCGCAACGTGTGGCCGGACGAGGCGGGCGCAGCGTTCCGGGACCCGGTCGAGACGTACTTCGCCGAGGCCGCGCGGGTTGCCCGCACCCTGACCACCATCTTCGCCGATGCCCTCGGAGTGCCTGTCGAGTTCTTCGACGACCTCACCGGCCACTCGATCGACGTGCTGCGGATGAACAACTACGCGCTGCCGCCCGGCACCGTCGTACCGGGTGCTGATCTCACCGGAATGGGGGAGCACACCGACTTCGGCATCGTCACGGTTCTGTGGGCCGATCGCGTCGCCGGTCTGCAGGTCCTCGGCAGCGACGGCGAGTGGCACGACGTCGCGCCCGCTCCCGGGGCGCTGCTGGTCAACCTCGGCGATCTCACCGCCCGGCTCACCAACGACCGCTGGATGTCGACGCTGCACCGTGTGAAGCCGCCGCTCGTCGACGGCACGATCGTGCGGAGACGGTCGGCAGCGTTCTTCCACGACGGCAACGCCGACGCCGTGATCGCTCCACTGCCCACGTGCCCGCCCGCCGCCGGGCGGCCGTACGACCCGGTCACGGTGCGCGAGCACATTGCTGCGAAGCTCGGTGGCTCGCGCCTCGGCAAGCTCAACACCCGCGCCGATCGGGAAGCGGCGCGTCTCGCGTCGGCCGTGCCACACGTCCCGGTGGAGTGAACCGTCTGCGACGGCCGCGCCGCGCGTCGCAGCGACTGTGAGTGTCAGAACAATCATGTTTCGGAACCGCTACGGAGGGGAACCGCTCGGCACAGGATGCGCGGTTGCATGCGCACCGGCGCCGTCCTCGGCAACGCGACATGGACGACTCGCGGAGGCGAATCGCCAGTTGCTCGGCATTTCCAGGGTTGAACCTTCATGCCGCTACCGTTTTGTGACATGGTACGAAAACCGGTTTGTACCAGCGTTTTTCGGGTGTTACCTGGTCAATCGTTCAGTTGAGCACGGTTTGTCGCTTTGGTAGACACGGCTGCAGAGTACGTCGAAGTGCGACTGTCGGCCGGGAGGTACACGCGTGGCAACCGATCTGGAGGGCCGTGTCCGCAGTGTCTCCTGACGCCCAGAGCAGTGGGCGGAGCACGACGGACATGCCGATGCGCACGCCCCGCACGTCGTCGGACCTGCTCGCCGACCCGGACACGCGCGTGTTCCCGCTGTCGACCGCCCAGCGCGGCATGTGGTTCGCGCAGCAACTCGCGGGCGACACGCCGCTGACGATCGCGCAGTACGTCGACATCGAATCTCCGAACGGCAGTGGCAATCTCGACCCTGCCCGGCTGTCCGACGCCGGCGTCGCCGCCTCCCGGGAGTTCGGCTCCCCGTACCTGCGCATCGTGATGGTAGACGGCGAGCCGCACCAGGCGATCGACGAGACGCAGGACATCTCGATGCCGGTGCTCGACTTCCGCGAACACGACGACCCACCCGCAGCCGCGTTGGCCTGGATGCGCGCGGAGTACGCGAGACCCGTCGATCTGCTGCGGGATTCGCTCGTGCTGTCCGCGATCCTCCGGGTGGGTGAGCGGCGCTGGTTCTGGTACACCAGGATCCACCACATCGCGCTCGACGGATTCGGTGCGATGGGTCTCACGACACGCACTGCCGAGCGCTACGACGCCGCCACCTCCGGTACCGAACCTGCAGCTGCGAAGCTCCGCGATCTCGTCGAGATCTACGAGGACGATATCGCATACCGCGCGAGCACCCGCTTCGAGACGGACGCCGAGTACTGGCGCGAGCGTGTCGCGGACCTTCCGCAGGCGCCGCGGCTCGCGGGCAGGGAGGCACAGGTCGAGGCCCACGCCACCGTGTCCTCCGGTGCGCTGTCGGAAACCGCGACCGATCTGCTCGCGCAGTCGGGCGGTGACGGCATGTCGGCGACCACGGCGCCGAACGTGCTCGCTGCGTTCGCCACGTTCATGGCGCTCATGACCGCGACGGACGATGTGGTGCTCGGTCTGCCCGTCTCCGCGCGCACGACGGCGCCGCTGCGCCGCTCGGGTGGCATGGTGTCGAATGTCGTCCCGCTGCGCGTGCGCCTGGAGCCCGGCACGACGATCGGCGAGCTCACCCGCGCGGTGCAACTCGAGCTGACCGGCGCATTGCGCCGTCAGCGCTACCGCCACGAGGACATGCGGCGCGACATCGGCTCGTCGTCGGAGCAGCGGGGCTTCTTCGGCCCGTCCACGAACATCATGATGTTCCACGGGCGTATCTCGTTCGGCGACGCGTCCGGTCGCCTGGTCGTGCTGTCGACCGGTCCGGTCGAGGACCTGTCCGTCAACGTGTACCCGGGCCGCGTGGGCAACTCGATCGACATCGACTTCGAGGGCAACCCACATCTGTATCCGCAGGAAGTCCTGGACGCGCACCACGCGCGGTTCGTGCGCTTCGTCGAGCGGTTCCTGCGCTCGGGCGCCGACGAACCCGTCCTCGGCCTCCCGCTCCTGAGTGACGACGAACTCGCCCGGTACGCCCCTGCGCGTGGGGCGGCGCAGCAGCAGCCGTCGCTCCTTCCCACGCTCATGGCGGACGCCGCGCGGCGCGCACCCGACCGGGTCGCGCTCGTCGAGGGCGAGCGCACGCTCACCTACCGCGAACTCGATGCCCGCTCGAACCGGCTCGCCCGCACGCTCGTCGCGGAGGGCGTCGGCGTCGGCGACATCGTCCCGCTCCTTGCCGGACGGTCGATCGAATCGGTGCTCGGGGTGTGGGCGGTCGCCAAGAGCGGCGCGGCATTCCTCCCGATCGACCCGCGATTGCCCGCCGAGCGTATCGAGCACATGCTCGCCGACTCCGCGCCCGCGGTGGGGCTGTACGCGGGCCCGCAACAGCGGCTGCTCGACGACCTCCGTTCGCGCCTGCGGTGGCTGTCGCTCGACGGCGGCACCTGGGTCGACGACGCCTGGATCGACGACGACGGCCCACTGACAGAGAACGAGCGTCGTGGTCGCCTCACGGTCGATCATCCCGCGTACGTCATCTACACGTCGGGCACCACGGGTCTGCCGAAGGGTGTCGTCGTACCGCACCGTGGGCTGCGTGATTTCGTGACCCAGCACTGCGAACAGGTCGGGGCGCGACAAGGCTGGCGGACCCTGCACTTCTCGTCGCCGAGCTTCGACGCGTCGATCGGCGACTACACGTTGATGCTCGGTGCGAGCGCCACGATGGTCGTCGTCCCCACCAGCGTGTACGGCGGCGACGAGCTCACCGATCTGCTGCGCCGCGAACGCATCGCGTACGCATTCGTGACGCCCGCCGCGCTGTCGTCGCTCGACGAGCGCGACCTGCCCGACCTCGAGACGATCGCGGTGGGTGGCGAGGCGAGTTCGCCCGAGCTGGTCGCGCGATGGGCGCCGGGCCGGCGGATGGTGAACTCGTACGGGCCCACCGAGGCGACCGTGATCGCGACCGAGGCGGAACTCGCGGCCGGGCACGGTGTTCCGATCGGCAGGCCGGTCCGTGGCACGCACGTCGTCGTGCTCGACGAGCACCTGCGGCCGGTGCCACCCGGCGCCGACGGCGAGTTGTACATCGGCGGTGCGGGTGTCGCGCTCGGCTACCACGCTCGCCGCGCGCTCACCTCCGAGCGGTTCGTCCCCGACCCGTACGGCCCGCCGGGCAGCCGCATGTACCGCACGGGCGATGTGGTCCGCTGGAACATCGACGGGGAGCTCGACTACCTGGGCCGCACCGACTTCCAGGTCAAGGTGCGTGGTTTCCGCATCGAACTGGGCGAGATCGACGCGGTGATCGGCGCACACGACGACCTCGACTACGTCGCGACACTCGGCTACACCGATCCCGTGACGGGCATCGAAAGCCTCGTCGCGTACGTGTACCCGCACGCGGGTTCCGTGGTCGAGCCCGCCGAGATCGCCGACTACGCCGCGCGTTTCCTGCCGAGGTACATGGTGCCCTCCGCGATCACGGTGCTGGCGACGGTTCCCCTCACCAGTACGGGCAAGCTCGACCGCGCGGCCCTGCCGCCACCGGTGTTCCTGTCCGAGCGGCACGAGTACCGCGCGCCGGTCACACACACCGAGGAGATCGTCGCCGAGACGTTCGCGGACGTGCTCGGCCTCGAACGCGCGGGCCTCGACGACGGCTTCTTCGACCTCGGCGGGAACTCGCTCGTCGCGACGCGAGTGGTGTCTCGCCTGAGCAGTCGGCTCGGTCTGTCGCTCGGTGTGCGTGAACTGTTCGAGGCGCCCACCGTCGGCGAGTTCGCGGCCCGTATCGACACCGCAGGGCTGGGTGCCGACCGGGCGCCGCTCGTGGCCCGCGCGAGGCCCGAGGTCGTCCCGCTCTCCCTCGCGCAACAGCGGCTGTGGTTCCTCAATCGCTTCGACGCCGACTCGGCCGCGTACAACCTGCCGTTCGCGGTCGACATGCGCGGCGACGTCGATCCTTCCGCCCTGGACGACGCCCTGCACGATGTCGTCGAACGCCACGAGGCGCTGCGTACGGTGTTCCCCGACTCGGTCGACGGGCCGCGCCAGCACATCGTCGCCGTCGACGCCGCGGCACCCGTGCTCGAGCCCGTCGACCTCGCGGACGACGAATGCGCCGCACAGCTGCGCGCGTTCGCGTCGCGGGGTTTCGATCTCACGCGCGACGTCCCGCTGCGGGCGCGGCTGCTGCGTACCGCTCCGGACCGATACGTGCTCGCGATCGTGGTGCACCACATCGCCGCCGACGGATGGTCGATGGGCCCGCTCGCACGCGACGTCATGGCCGCCTACGCCGCACGCTCCGCCGGGACGGTGCCGGACTGGGCACCGCTCCCGGTCCAGTACGCCGACTACGCGCTGTGGCAGCGCGACGCGCTCGGCGACGACGCCGACGAGAACTCGGCCGCTGCACGGCAACTCGCGTTCTGGCGCGACGAATTGGCAGATCTCGCCCCCGAGCTGCCCCTGCCGCTCGACCGCCCCCGGCCGGCCGACCAGAGCTTCCGCGCCGGCCGCGTCGGCTTCACCATCCCGGAGTCGACATACGAGCGGATCCGGACCCTCGCCGCCGACCGCCAGGTGAGCGAATTCATGGTGCTGCACGCCGCCCTCGCGGTGCTCCTCGCACGCCACGGGGCAGGCGACGACATCGTCGTCGGCACTCCCGTCGCGGGCCGCGGCGACGCGGCGCTCGACGACCTGGTGGGAATGTTCGTCAACACGATCGTGCTGCGCACCCGGATCGACGCGTCCGCGACCTTCCACGACGTGCTCGCGCACACCCGCGACCGTGACCTGGCAGCACTCGACCACGCCGACATCCCGTTCGAGCGTCTCGTCGACGAACTGCAACCGGAACGACTCCCCGGCAGGCACCCACTGTTCCAGGTGATGTTCTCGATGGAGAACCTCGCCGACAGTGAGTTCTCGCTCGCGGGCCTCGACGTCGCGACGTACGAGATCGACCCGGGCCTCGTCAAATTCGATCTGCAGCTGACCGTCCCGAATCCGGCCGGCGGGCAGGAGCCCGGTGGGCGACCGGGATCGCGACCGCGAGACGCGTACTTCACATTCGCGGAAGACCTGTTCGACCGCGACACCGTCGTCGGCTTCGCGGACCGCTACCTCGCGATACTGGACGCCGTCACCGCCGAGGGCGCCGCCCTCGCGATCGGCGATGTCGACCTGCTCACCGAGCGCGAGCGTGCGCAGCTCGCGCCGGTCGCGGGCCCGCCCGCTGCGCCGGTGCGCACACTTCCCGAACTTCTCACGCATGCAGTCGATCTCGACCCGTCCGCACCCGCCGTACGGTACGAGGACGAGCGTCTCGACTACCGCACCCTCGACACCCGCGCGCGGCGACTCGCGCAGGTGTTGCGGTCCGCAGGTGCACGCCCGGACACGGTCGTCGTCGTCGGCTTGCCCCGGTCGATCGACTCGGTGACGAGCGTGTGGGCGGCCGCCTACACGGGGGCGGCGTTCCTCCCCGTCGACCCCGACTATCCATCCGAGCGCATCGAGCACATGGTGCGCGACTCCGGGGCCGTCACGGGCGTGACGTGGTCGACGCTCCGGCCCGGACTGCCGGATGCACTCGACTGGATCGAGATCGACACACGCGCCGACGAGTTCGACGACGCGGCCGCCTGCGGCGACCTCCCCGCGCCGACCGTGCCCCTGCCCGACCACCCGGCCTATCTCACCTACACGTCGGGCTCGACGGGCGTGCCGAAGGGTGTCGTGGTGACCCACCGCGGGCTGTCGGGATTCGCCGACGAGCAGCGCGACCGGTATGCGCTCTCGGCGTCGTCGCGACCACTGCACGTCGCCTCGCCCAGCTTCGACGCCTCGGTGCTCGACGTGTTGTTCGCGGTCTCCGCGGGATCCGAGCTGGTGATCGCGCCGCCGTCGGTGTACGCCGACGAGCCGTTGCGTGCGCTGCTCGCACGCCAACGAGTCACCCATGCATTCCTCACGCCGTCGGTACTGGCGACGATCGACCCGGCGGGACTCGACGACCTCGCGGTCGTCGTGGCCGGCGGTGAGTCGAGCCCGCCCGCGCTCGTCGCGCAGTGGGCGCCCGGCCGTGCGCTGTACAACGGGTACGGGCCCACCGAGACGACGATCATGACGAACATCTCGGAGCCGCTGCGGCCGGGCGCACCCGTCACGATCGGCGGGCCGATCCGGGGCATGACGGCAACGATCCTCGACGCGCGAATGCACCCGGTCCCGCGCGGCGTGGCGGGCGAGTTGTACCTCGCGGGGCCCGGGCTCGCCCGGGGCTACCATCGCAAGCCAGGCCTCACGTCCGAACGGTTCGTCGCGAATCCGTACGGCACCCCCGGCGAACGGCTCTATCGCACAGGCGACCTCGCGCGATGGACCGGCGATCTCGACGTGGAGTACCTCGGACGCGCCGACACGCAGGTCAAGCTGCACGGCCAGCGCGTCGAGCTCGGTGAGATCGAGGCCGCCCTGACCCGAAGCGAGTCCGTCGCGTCGGCGGTCGCCCTGATCCGCACCGACGACGCGGGCGACGATCGTGTCGCGGCGTACGTCGTCCCCACGGCAGCAGCCGATCTCGACGGTACGGAGCTTGCCGCCTTCGTCGGCGAGTTCCTTCCACGGCACATGGTGCCGTCCGCATTCGTCGTGCTGCAGGCGCTGCCGCTCACTCGCAACGGCAAGCTCGACCACCGCGCGCTGCCCGAGCCGGTCTTCGCCGCCGCCCGCAGCTTCGTGCCACCGGGCACGGCGCTCGAGCGCGCGATCGCGAAGGTCTTCGAGGAGGTGCTGGGCCGCTCGCCGGTCGGTCTGCACGACCACTTCTTCGACCTCGGCGGCAACTCCCTCGTCGCGACCAAAGTCGTCGCGCGGATCGGCGCGGCTCTGGACGTCGACCTCGGGGTACGCGCGCTGTTCGACGCGCCCACCGTCGGAGAGCTCGCGGACCACCTCGCGGAGACTGCAACGCTGGGCGGCCGGAGCACGCTCACGCCGCGGGCACGCCCCGACGAGATCCCGCTGTCGCTCGCGCAACAGCGCATGTGGTTCGTCAACCAGTACGACACGACCTCGGCCGCCTACAACATCGCCTTCGGCGTCCGGCTCACCGGCGCACTCGACGTCGACGCGCTGCGGCACGCACTCGCGGACGTCGTGGCTCGGCACGAGACTCTGCGCACCGTCTATCCGGTCCCCACCGCACCGGGCGCCGAACCCGCTCAGGTCGTCCACCCGGCAGTGCAGGAACACGTGGCGCTGCCCGTCGTGCCGGTGGCAGGCGCCGAGGAGGCGACCACGCGAATCACCGCCCTCGCGACAGCGGGTTTCGACGTCTCCGCCGACGTCCCGCTGCGCACCGCGCTGTACCGGGTGGCACCCGACGAACACGTCCTCGCCGTCGCGCTGCACCACATCGCGGGCGACGGCATGTCGATGGCGCCCCTCGCGCGCGACGTCATGACCGCCTACGCCGCGCGGTCGACCGGGACGACGCCGCTGTGGCAGGAACTGCCGGTGCAGTACGCCGACTACGCGCTGTGGCAACGCGACACGCTCGGCAGCGAGGACGACGACGACAGCGAGATCGCCGCACAGTTGCGGTACTGGAGCGACACTCTCGCAGGTGTTCCCGACCGCATCGACCTGCCGTTCGACCGGCCCCGCACCGCGCGCTCGACGCGCGGTGGCACCGCCCCGCTCACGCTGCCCGCGGAAACCCATCGCGCGCTCGCCGCGCTCGCCCGGCGCGAGGACGCGACGCTGTTCATGGTCGTGCACGCGGCCTTCGCGGCTCTGCTCGCGCGACTGTCCGGCAGCGCCGACATCACGATCGGCACGCCCACCGCGGGGCGCGGCGACGCGGCGCTCGACGACGTCGTCGGCATGTTCGTCAACACGCTCGTGCTGCGCACCGCGATCGAGCCGGGTGCGAGTTTCCGAGACCTGGTGACACACGCCCGCGAACGCGATCTCGGGGCGTTCGCGCACGCCGACGTCCCGTTCGAGCGGGTCGTCGACAGAGTCGGGGCGCCCCGAGAAGTCGACAGCACCCCGCTGTTCCAGGTGATGCTGTCGTTCCAGAATCTGGATCCGGTCACCCTCGAGCTGCCCGGCCTGAGTGTCGAGCAGATCGACATCGACACGGGCACCGCGCAATTCGACCTCACGCTCACGCTCACCGAGCATCACGACGTCGACGGCTCGCCGGGTGAGCTGACCGGTGTCCTCGAGTACGCAGCCGACCTGTTCGACGAGTCGACGGCGCACGCGATCGTCCGCCGATTCACCCGGCTGATCGATGCCGTCGTCGCGGACCCCGACGCCGCCGTCGGCGACGTCGACGTGCTCGAACCGCACGAGCGGCAGGTCCTCGACGGTGGCACCACGTACGTCGACATTCCGGCCACGACTCTCGGCGACTTCGCGACCCGGCAGGTCACGCGTACGCCGCACGCGCGTGCGCTCGCGTTCGAGGACTTGTCGTGGACCTACGCCGAACTCGGCGACCGCGTCAACCGGCTCGCGCGCTACCTCGTGTCGCGCGGCGTCGGCCCGGAAACGGTCGTCGCGGTCGCACTCGACCGCACCCCCGACATGGTGTTCTCCGCGCTCGCCGTGCTGCAGGCGGGCGGAGCCTACCTTCCGCTCGATCCGTCCGATCCGGCCGAACGCCGTGAGTACGTGCTGGACACGGCATCTCCCACGCTCGTGCTCACTTCGACCGAGCATCTCTCGGACGTGCACTTCGAGGCCGTCGGGTCCGGTGGTGCGGCGCCCGATGCTGCGGTCGTCGCGGTCGACGAACTGGATCTGCGCGGGTGGCCGGGGCACCCGCTCACCGATGGCGATCGCACCGCGCCGGTCCGCCCGTCGAACACTGCCTACCTGATCTTCACGTCGGGCTCGACCGGACGGCCCAAGGGTGTCGCGGTCACCCACGCCGCTGTCGTCGGCCAGATGCAGTGGATGGGCGAGCACTACGACATGGGCGAACACGACGCCGTGCTGCAGAAGGCCCCGTTCACCTTCGACGTGTCGGTGTGGGAGATCTTCGTACCACTCGGAGTCGGTGCGACCCTTGTGCTCGCGAAGCCGGGCGGGCACCGCGATCCCGCGTACCTCGCAGAGGTCATGCACGCCGAGAACGTCACGCTCACCGGCTTCGTGCCGTCGATGCTAGGCGCGATGACGGTCGACCCCGATCTCGACTTGCCGCCGACGCTGCGGCACGTGTTCGCGGGTGGGGAAGCGCTGTCCGCCGAGACCGCCGAACGATTCCGCAACGTGACAACGGCACGCCTGCACAATCTGTACGGCCCCACCGAGACCGCGATCACGGCGACCTTCCACGAATGCACGCCGGACGAGGAGGCGATCGTCCCGATCGGCGAAACCGTCTGGAACACACCTGGGTACGTGCTCGACGAGCGCCTGCACCCGGTGCCCGACGGCGTCACGGGCGAGCTGTACCTCGGCGGCCCGCAGGTCGCACGAGGCTACGTCGCCCGGCCCGCACTGACGTCGGGGCGGTTCGTGCCCGACCCCTTCGGCGCGCCGGGCGCCCGGATGTACCGCACGGGCGATGTCGTACGGCCGCGTCGCACCCCGCACGGGACACGCGAATTCGAGTACATCGGCCGCAGTGACTTCCAGGTCAAGATTCGCGGCCTGCGGATCGAGACCGGCGAGATCGAAGCCGTCCTCGCGGGCCGCGCCGAGGTCGCGCAGGCCGCCGTCGTCGCGCGCGACGACGGGCCGGGAGCGCAGTACCTCGCGGCGTACGTCGTGCCCGCGCCGGGCGCGCACGTGAGCACCGAGGCGCTGCGGAGCGTCGCGGCCGAGCGCCTGCCGGAGTACATGGTGCCCACCGCGATCGCGGTGCTGGATCGGCTGCCACTGACCACGATCGGCAAGCTCGACCGCGCGGCGCTGCCTGTTCCGGAGGCGCAGGCAGCCGTCCGCTCGCGGCCGCCGGCGACCGAGACGGAACGTGCCGTGGCGGCGCTCTTCGCGCAGGTGCTGGGGCTCGATGCGGTCGGTGCCGACGAGTCGTTCTTCGCCCTGGGCGGCGACAGCATCGTATCGATCCAACTCGTCGCCCGGGCGAAGTCGGCCGGCCTGCGGCTCACTCCGCGCGAGGTGTTCGAGCATCGCACGGTGGCTGCGCTCGCGCGACTGCTCGAGGCCCGCGACGGCACCGACACGCCGCCGACTCTCGACGAACTGCCCGGTGGCGGGGTCGGCGACGTCGTTCCGGCCCCGATCGTGCACGAGTTGCTGCGCCGCGGCGGAGTCGACCGGTTCGCGCAGTCGCTGCTGCTCGTGCTGCCCGACGACCTCGCGGTCGCCGACCTCACCGCGGCCCTGCAGCTCGTGATCGACACGCACGACGCGCTGCGGCTGCGGCTCGAGGCGGACACCGGCACGGACGAGGTTCGCATGGACGTGCGCCGACGCGGCACCGTGCGGGCCGAGGAGCTCGTGCGCGTCGTCGTGGCCGACGCCGGTCCCGGCGAACCCGGCTATCCGGCCGAGCGTGAAACACACGACGCGACAGTGCGACTCGATCCGTCCGCCGGAACAATGGTGCAGGCCGTCGTGATCGACGCGCCGCACGCCGGTGCGCGGCGTCTGTTGCTCACCGTGCAT
Organism: Rhodococcus sp. HNM0569; assembly: GCF_012726205.1. GTDB lineage: Bacteria > Actinomycetota > Actinomycetes > Mycobacteriales > Mycobacteriaceae > Rhodococcus_F. Next base: position 115,064 of record NZ_JAASAE010000003.1, read on the forward strand.
CATCTCGCGGTCGACGGCGTGTCGTGGCGCATCCTCGTTCCCGACCTCGCGGCTGCGGCCGCGGCGATCGGCGCGGGCGTCGCGCCGTCGCTGCAACCGGTCGGCACGTCGCTGCGGCGCTGGACCCATGCGCTCGCCGACGCCGGTGTCGCCGCCCCGAGCGCTGCCGTCGACTACTGGGCGGACGTGCTCGGCACCGACGCCCCCGCGCTCGGCTCGCGCCCGCTCGACCCCACGATCGACACCGTCGCGACCACCGGCACGGTCGAGATCGACGTACCGGCCGACGTCACCGCGATGCTGCTCGCCGAGCTCCCCGACGTGTACCGCACGGGCGTCGACACGGGTCTGCTCACCGCGCTCGCGCTCGCGCTCGCGGCGTGGCATGCGGATCGCGCCGTCGACGCCCCGACCGGGGTGCTGACCCTCGAAGGGCACGGGCGCGAAGAGGACTACGTGCCCGGAGCCGACCTCTCGCGCACGGTCGGCTGGTTCACCACCGTGCACCCGGTGCGCACCGACCTCGCGGGCGTGGACCTCGCCGACGCGCTTGCAGGTGGCCCCCATGCCGGTCGCGCCGTTCGGTCGATCAAGGAATCGCTCGCCGAGATCGACTTCCACGGCATCGAATTCGGCGTTCTGCGCGATCTCGTCCACCGGATCGACGTGCGCGGGCGGCGCCCTGAAATCAGCTTCAACTATCTCGGCCGACTGTCCGCGGGCGAGTTCGAGGCAGGCACCGACTGGACCCCCGACCAGTCGGTCGTACTGCCCACGGGCGAGGACCCGGACATGGCGGTGGCCGCCGTCGTCGACGTCAACGCGGTCACCGTCGACTCGGCGGACGGGCCGGTGTTGCGCACGCGATTCACCTTCGCGAGCGGCATCGTCGACCGCAATGCGGCGTCCGCGCTCGCCGGGCACTGGGCCACCGCGCTGCGTGCCCTCGCCGCGCATGCGGTGGGGCCCGATGCGGGCGGTCTCACACCGTCCGACGTGGACCTGGTGCCGGTCACCCAGCGCGAACTCGACGCGTGGACACGCACGCACCCAGCGTTGACGGATGTGTGGTCGCTGTCTCCGTTGCAGCGTGGCCTGCTGTTCCACGCACAGATCGCCGATCCCGGCGCCGACGTCTACACCGTGCAGTTGACGTTGGAGTTGCGCGGCCGCGTCGACGCCGAGCGGCTGCGCCGCGCGGCAGGCGTGCTGATCGGCCGGCACGCGAACCTGCGCACCGGATACACCGTCACCGAAGACGGCGAGCCGGTCGCGCTCGTACACGGTGACATCGAATTGCCATGGCGCACGGTCTCGATCGAGCGCACCAGCGACGCCACCTGGTTGCAGGTACTCGGCGACGAGGTGGCGCGCGAGCGCCGCGACGGCTTCGACATGAGCACACCCCCGCTCGTGCGTTTCCTGCTCGTGCATGCGGGCGGAGACGACTACCGGCTCGTCGTCACCAACCATCACATCCTGCTCGACGGGTGGTCGACGCCCCTGCTCGTGCGCGAACTCCTCGTCCTCTACGCGACCGACGGCGACGCGTCGCAGCTCCCGCACGTGCCGGGCTTCGACGAGTACCTGCGCTGGATCGCCCGGCAGGACGAGCAGCCGACGATCGACGCGTGGCGCCGGGTGCTGGACGGCGTCGACGAGCCGACACTCGTGGCGGCGCCCGGTGAGTACGCAGGCGTCACCTCCGAACGGATGGACGTGCGATTCGACGAGGACACCACCGCGCGCCTCGTGACGCTCACCCGGGAACTGGGCGTGACCGTCAACACCGTCGTCCAGGTCGCGTGGGCGGCCGCGCTGTCACTCGTCACCGGACGTCGCGACGTGGTGTTCGGTGCGACGGTGTCCGGAAGGCCGCCGCAGATCGAAGGCATCGAGTCGATGCTCGGCCTGTTCATCAACACCCTGCCGGTCAGGGTCGTGCTCTCGCCCGGCGAAACCCTCGCGGCGCTGGCGACGCGTGTGCAGTCCGAGCAGACCGCACTGCTCGATCACCACTACGTCGGCCTGGGAGAGATCCAGCAGGCCACGGGGCACGGCGTCGTGTTCGACACCATCACGGTGTTCGAGTCGTTTCCGGTGAACTACGAGGGCATGGACCGCGAGGGCGTCGACTCGTCGACCGACATCGCGGGGATGCACGTCGCGGACGTGCACGGCGAGGACGCGACGCACTACCCGATGTCGCTCAACATCACGCTCGACGAGCGACTCGAACTCCAGCTGCGCTATCTGCCCGCCGCCGTCGACCCGATGACCGCGCTCTCGGCCGGCGCGGTCGTGTCGCGCGTGCTCCGCACACTGCTCGCCGACCCGGAGCGGGAACTCGGCCGGGTCGATCTGCTCGACGACAGCGAACGCGCGCTCGTCGCCGGCGCCAACGCCACGACAGCCGACGTCCCCGACACGACGCTGCCGGACATGTTCCACGCTCAGGTCGAGCGCACGCCGGATGCGACGGCCCTCGCGTTCGAGGGCGAGTCGCTCACGTACCGCGAGTTCGCCGACCGGGTAACGGCTCTCGCGGCGGTGCTCGCCGAGCGCGGTGTGGGGCCCGAGTCGATCGTCGGCATCGCGCTTCCGCGCTCGCTCGACATGATGATCGCGATCTACGCGGTCCTCGAAGCGGGTGGCGCGTACCTCCCGATCGACCTCGACCACCCGGCCGAACGCATCGCCTACGTCCTCGACACCGCCGAGCCCGTGTGCGTCCTCACCGGCCCGGCCCGTCACCCGGACACTGCCGTCGCATTCGAGACCGGCGGGCGCGCGGTGCCCCTGGTCGACATCTCCGCACTCGACCTCACCCCGTCCGACGTCGCCCGTGGCGCGGGTTCCACGACACCACGAGCGCGCCCGTCGAACACGGCGTACGTGATTTTCACGTCGGGGTCGACGGGTCGGCCGAAGGGTGTTGCGGTCTCGCACGGGGCGATCGTGAATCGTCTGGTGTGGATGCAGGCGGAGTACGGGTTGACCGGTGAGGACGTCGTGGTGCAGAAGACGCCGGTGACGTTCGATGTGTCGGTGTGGGAGTTGTTCTGGCCGTTGCAGGTGGGTGCGTCGTTGGTGGTGGCGCGTCCGGACGGTCATCGGGATCCGGTGTATCTGGCGGGGTTGTTCGCGGAGCGCGGTGTGACGGTGGTGCATTTCGTGCCGTCGATGCTGGCGGCCTTCGTCGCCGAACCCGCGGCGGCGACGTGCTCGTCGCTGCGCACCGTCTTCGCGTCGGGCGAGGCGTTGCCTGCCCGCACGGCACGCGAGCTCGTGCGGCTGACGGGTGCCCGGCTGCACAATCTGTACGGGCCCACCGAAGCCGCCGTCGACGTCTCGTACCACGAGGTCACCGAAAGCGACACGGCTGCATCCGATGCCGAGACGGTGCCGATCGGACGTCCGGTGTGGAACACCGGGCTGCATGTACTCGACGCACTGCTGCGACCCGTGCCCCGCGGCGTCGCGGGTGAGCTGTACTTGTCCGGCGTCCAGCTCGCACGCGGCTATGTCGCGCGCGGTGCGCTCACCGCCGAGCGCTTCGTCGCCGACCCCGGCGGTTCCGGCGAACGGATGTACCGCACAGGTGATCTCGTCCGCCGCCGCGCCGACGGAAGCCTCGACTACCTGGGTCGCACCGACTTCCAGGTCAAGCTCCGCGGGCTGCGCATCGAACTCGGCGAGATCGAAGCCGCACTCCGGCGCGAGCCCGGTGTCGAGTCGGCGGTCGCGATCGTCCGTGAGGACGTTCCGGGCAACCAGCAACTCGTCGCCTACGTCGTTCCCGGCGACGCACACACCCACGACGGCGCAGCGCTGACCCGCGCGCTGTCGGACACCCTGCCCGCGTACATGGTTCCCGACGCAATCGTCGAACTGGGCGCGCTGCCCCTCGGGTCGTCGGGCAAGCTCGATCGGCGCGCACTGCCCGCGCCCGAGTACACCCCGCGCGAGTACCGCGCGCCGCGCACACCCACCGAACGGGTGGTGGCCGACGTGTTCGCCGACGTCCTCGGCCTCGCCGATGCCGGTACCGAGTCCGCTGCAGTGGGATCGGACGACGACTTCTTCGCACTCGGTGGCAACTCGCTCACCGCGACACGGGTCGCGGCGCGTGTCGCAGCGCGGCTCGGTGGCCGAGTGACCGTGCGCGACGTGTTCGAGGCGCCCGTCGTCGAAGCGCTCGCGGCGCGAGTCGCCGACGCCGAATCGTCGACACTGCCCCCGCTCGAGGCGGGCCCACGGCCGGACCGTATTCCGTTGTCGCCCGCGCAGTCCCGCATGTGGTTCGTCAACCAGTACGACCCGTCGTCGGCGGCATACAACCTGCCCGCCGCCTTCGAGATGACCGGCGTGCTCGACCGGGAGGCGCTACGCGCCGCGCTCGCCGACGTCGTCGGGCGGCACGAGACGTTGCGCACGACCTACCCGAACAGTGTCGACGGGCCGTACCAGGAGATCGCCGATCCCGGCCGTACCGAGCTCGATTTCGAGACCGCGCGCGTCGCGGCCGCCGATATTCCGGGCATGCTCGTCGACCTCGCGTCCCGCGGATTCGACGTCTCCGTCGAGCGTCCGCTTCGCGTGCGTCTCCTCGACGACGCCGACGACCCCGAGCGTCATGTGGTGCTGCTCGTCGCGCATCACATCTGCGCCGACGGCGCATCCATCGCCCCGCTCGCGCGCGACCTCATGACGGCGTACGCGGCCCGAACGCACGGCGCCGCACCCGGCTGGGAGCCGCTGCCGGTCCAGTACGCGGACTTCGCGCTGTGGCAGCGCGATCTCCTCGGATCGGACTCCGATCCGGAGTCGGTGGCCGCTCGGCAACTCTCGTTCTGGACCGACCGCCTCGCCGGGGCACCTCAGCAGCTCGACCTGCCCGCCGACCGGCCGCGGCCGAAGCAGCGGTCGATGCGCGGTGCGCGCACGTCGTTCACACGCGGCGCCGATGTCCGGGAGGCCGTCACACGCGTCGCGCGAGAGTGCGGCACCACCGAATTCATGGTGGTGCACGCGGCTTTCGCAGTCCTGCTCGCGCGGTTGTCCGCGACCGACGACATCTCGATCGGCACCCCGGTCGCGGGCCGCGGCGACGCCCAGCTCGACGACGTCGTCGGCATGTTCGTCAACACGCTCGTGCTCCGTACGCCCGTCGAATCGGGTGCGAGCTTCCGCGACCTCCTCGGCGACGTGCGGAGACTGGACGCGGAAGCGTTCGCGCACGCCGACGTGCCGTTCGAGCGGCTCGTGGACGTCCTGGAGCCGGAGCGCTCGACGGCGCGGTCGCCGCTGTTCCAGGTCATGCTCACGTTCCAGAACTTCGAGTCGCACGAGGTGGCGCTTCCCGGGATCACCGTCGCCGAGCTCGAATCGGATCTCGCCGTCGCGCAGTTCGACCTGCAACTCACGCTCGTAGGCGAGACCGGCACGTTCACGTACGCGACCGACCTGTTCGACGACGACACGGTCGCACAGTTCGCGCGCCGCTTCGTCGCGCTGCTGGGCGCGGCCACGGACGCACCCGACACGGCGGTCGGCGACCTGGACTGGCTGACGACCGGAGCCGGCGAGGCCGGCGACCGAGTCCTCGACGTGAGCCTCGGCGGCCGTCACGAGGTGCCCGCCGCGACGCTGCCGGAGCTGACCGCGGCACAGATCGCGCGGACGCCCGACGCGGTCGCCGTCGTCTTCGAGCGAGAAGCGCTGACATATCGCGAGTTCGGTGAACGGGTGAACCGGCTCGCACGGCGGCTGCTGGACGAGGGCGTCGGGCCCGAGACCACGGTCGCGGTGGCGATGCCGCGCTCGCTCGACCTGCTCGTCGCGATCCACGCCGTCGTGGCCGCGGGCGGTGCATACGTGCCGCTCGATCCGGACTATCCGGCCGAGCGGGTCGAGTACATCCTCGGCATCGCAACGCCGGTGTGCGTGCTCACCTCCGGTGCGCCGGTTCGGCTGCCTTCGGGCACCCACAGCCTCGATCTGCGCGCACTCGATCTCACCGATGTCGACGGTGCACCGGTGCGGGCCGGTGAGCGGGCGGCGCCGCTCCGTCCGTCGAACACGGCGTACGTGATTTTCACGTCGGGGTCGACGGGTCGGCCGAAGGGGGTTGCGGTCTCGCACGGGGCGATCGTGAATCGTCTGGTGTGGATGCAGGCGGAGTACGGGTTGACCGGTGAGGACGTCGTGGCGCAGAAGACGCCGGTGACGTTCGATGTGTCGGTGTGGGAGTTGTTCTGGCCGTTGCAGGTGGGTGCGTCGTTGGTGGTGGCGCGTCCGGACGGTCATCGGGATCCGGTGTATCTGGCGGGGTTGTTCGCGGAGCGCGGTGTGACGGTGGTGCATTTCGTGCCGTCGATGCTGGCGGCCTTCCTCGCGACCGCTCCGGCCGGGCAGTGCCGGTCGCTCACCCACGTCTTCTGCAGCGGTGAAGCGCTGCCTGCCGAAACAGCCGCGCGTATGCGGCAGTTCGTGCCGGACACCCGGGTACACAATCTGTACGGGCCCACCGAAGCCGCCGTCGACGTGTCGTACCACGAGGTCGTGGATGCGGACTCCGCGAGCGTGCCGATCGGCCGCCCGGTGTGGAACACCGGGCTGCACGTGCTCGACGACCGGCTGCATCCGGTGCCCCCGGGTGTGCCGGGCGAGCTGTACCTGTCCGGTGCACAACTCGCGCAGTCGTACCTGGGCCGTCCGGACCTGACTGCCGACCGGTTCGTCGCCGATCCCGCGGGCAGTGGTGAACGGATGTACCGCACAGGCGATCTCGTACGTCGGCGCGCGGACGGTGAGGTGGAGTATCTGGGCCGCACCGACTTCCAGGTCAAGCTCCGTGGTCTGCGTATCGAACTGGGCGAGGTCGAGTCCGCGATGCTGCGCCGCCCCGACGTCGGAGCCGCCGTCGCGCTGGTGCGTGAAGACCACCCCGGCGACCAGCAACTGGTCGGATACGTGGTGCCGTCGGGGGCCGCAGTGGATGTGGACGCCGTCCGCGCCGCCGCGGCGGCGCTGCTGCCGGGATACATGGTGCCCGCGCACATCGTCGTTCTCGATCGACTCCCGCTCGGCGGCACCGGCAAGCTCGACCGCACCGCGCTGCCTGCGCCCGAGATCGGCGACGCGCGTGCTCCTTTCCGTGCACCGGGCACCGACGTCGAGCGCGCCGTCGCCGCCGTGTTCGAGGAGATCACCGGCGCGCGGCGGGTCGGACGCGACGACGACTTCTTCGGGCTCGGCGGAAACTCGCTGTCCGCGACGAGGGTCGTCGCGCGGGTGAGCGATGCGTGCGGTGCCACGGTCGGAGTGCGGGACCTGTTCGACGCACCGGTCCTGTCCGACTTCGCGGCACGGGTCGAGCAGTCGAGGACGCGGCGCGCGAACCTTCCCGTTCTCGGCGCGATCCCGCGCCCGGCACACGTTCCGCTGTCTCCGGCGCAGTCGCGGATGTGGTTCGTCAACCAGTACGACACGTCCTCGGCCGCATACAACATCCCGCTCGCGTTCCGGCTCACCGGCACGCTCGACGTCCCCGCTCTGCAGGACGCGGTCGTCGACGTCCTCTCTCGGCACGAGACGCTGCGCACGATGTACCCCGAAGGCGACGACGGGCCGTACCAGGCCGTCGTGTCGGCCGCCCAGGTCGGTGCCGATCTGACGCCGATGTCGATTCCGGCCGGTGAGGTCGTCGCCCAGGTGTCGGCGGTCGCGGCACAGGGATTCGACGTCGCCGCCGACGTGCCGGTGCGCATCCGGGTGTTCGAGACCGGGCCCGGCGAGTACGTGTTCGTGCTCGTCGCGCACCACATCGCGGCCGACGGTGCGTCGATGGCCCCGCTCGCGCGGGACGTCGTGGCGGCGTACGCGGCGCGGACGCACGGCCGCGCGCCGGACTGGGCGCCGCTTGCCGTGCAGTACGCCGACTACGCGCTGTGGCAACGCGCCGTGCTGGGTGACGAGGATGATCCCGAGTCCGCGTCGTACCGGCAGATCGCGTTCTGGCGCGATGCCCTCGCGGGCGCGCCGGACCGTCTCGACCTCCCCACCGACCGGCCGCGGCCGCAGTCCCGTTCGCTGCGGGGACGCTCGGTGCCGTTCACGATCGACGCGGAGGTGCACGGGAGCATCGACGCCCTCGCACGGTCGCGGTCGATCACCCCGTTCATGGTGGTGCACGCCGCGCTCGTCGCGACACTGTCACGATTGTCCGGCAGCGAGGACGTGACGATCGGTACGCCCGTCGCGGGTCGTGGCCAGGCCGGCCTCGACGACGTCGTCGGCATGTTCGTCAATACGGTCGTGCTGCGCACCGAGCTGGCGGCGGACAGCACATTCGACGACCTGTTGCGTACCGTACGCGAGGGTGACCTCGATGCGTTCGCGCACACCGACGTCCCGTTCGAACGGCTGGTCGACGCGCTCGATCCACCGCGGTCGACGGCGCACTCGCCGCTGTTCCAGGTGCTGCTCGCGTTGCAGAACGTCGAGCGGGCCCGCTTCGCGCTGCCCGACCTGACCGTCGACGGCATCGAAGCCGACGCCGGCACCGCCCAATTCGACCTGCAGTTCATCCTCCAGGACTCGTACGACGACGGCACTCCAGCGGGAATGGACGCGACGCTCACCTTCGCGACCGACCTGTTCGAGTATTCGAGCGCGCAGCGCATCGTCGGCCGGTTCCAGCGGATTCTGGACGCACTCGTCGAGAACCCGGCCACCCGGGTCGCCGAGGTCGACATCCTCGACCCGGCCGAGCGTGGTGTCCTCACATCGATCCGCGGTGGCGACTCGGTCGGCCCCCGACTGGCGCCGGAGATCCTCGCGGCGGCCGCGGCGGACGATCCGGACCGGACCGCGGTGGTTCTGGGGGAGCGCTCGCTCAGCTATCGGGAGCTGGACGAGACGTCGAACCGCTGGGCACGGGCACTGCTCGACGCGGGCGTGGAAGCGGACACGTATGTCGCACTCGCGCTTCCACGTTCACTCGAGTCAGTGGTGGCGGCGTGGGCCGTCGTCAAGGCGGGCGGGGCGTTCCTCCCGGTCGATCCGCACTACCCGGCCGAACGCATCGCCCACATGCTCACCGACTCGGGTGCCGCGGTCGGCATCACGACGCCGGAGTTCCGAGACGCCCTGCCGCGGGGGCCACGCTGGTTCGCGCTCGATCTCGCAGATCCGCCCGCATTCCCGGGAACACCGGTCACCGACACCGACCGGGTACGGCCGCTGCACACCGATCACCTCGCGTACGCGATCTACACGTCGGGCTCGACGGGCAGGCCCAAGGGCGTCGCCGTGTCGCATCGGGGGCTGGCCGACCTCGTCGCCGAGCAGCGCGAGCGCTTCCGCCTCACGTCCGACGCCCGCGTGCTGCACGTCGCGTCCCCGAGCTTCGACGCGTCGATCTTCGAGTGGCTCATGGCATTCGGATCATCGGGCACCCTCGTGGTCGCCCCGCCCGAGGTGTACGGCGGCGACGAACTCGCCGAACTGATGCGCACGCACCGCGTGAGCCACGCGATCATCACCCCCGCAGTCCTCGCGTCGCTCGATCCGAGCGGGCTGGACGCGCTGCGGGTGCTCGTCACGGCAGGCGACGCGTGCCCGCCCGATCTCGTCGGGCGGTGGATCGGTCCCGACAGCAGACGCGTGATGCTCAACGCGTACGGGCCGTCCGAGGCGACGATCATGTCGACCTGCAGCACACCGATGACTCCCGGCAAGCCCGTCAACATCGGTACGCCCACCACAGGTTTCGGCACCCTCGTCCTCGACCGACGGCTGCAGCCGGTTCCCACGGGCGTCGCGGGCGAGCTGTACGTGCGGGGTCCGGGCGTCGCGCGCGGCTACCATCATCGGTTCGGTCTCACCGCGACCAAGTTCGTCGCCGACCCGTACGACGCGGGTCGGCGGATGTACCGCACGGGTGATCTCGTGCGGTGGAACGAGAACCACACTCTCGAGTTCGTCGGCCGGGCCGACCACCAGGTCAAGGTGCGCGGTCTGCGTATCGAGACCGGCGAGGTCGAGCAGGTGCTCACGCAGCATCCGGGCGTCGAGTCCGCCACGGTGCTCGTGCGGGGGCAGCATTCCGCAGGCGGGCGCGGCGCCTACCTGGCCGCGTACCTGGTCGCGACGGACGGCGCCACGCTCGACACCGGCGATCTCGAACGGCATGTGGCGGCGCAGGTGCCCGACTACATGGTCCCGTCGGCATTCGTCGTGATCGACGCGCTTCCGCTCACGCCCGCAGGCAAACTCGACCGCAACGCCCTGCCGGAACCGGCGCGCGACGAGCGGGACGAGCCGTCCCGCGTACCCGCAGGCGAACTCGAGGAGCGGCTCGCGGCGCTGTTCGCCGACGTGCTCGGGCTCGACTCGGTGGGCGCCGAGGAGTCGTTCTTCGCGCTCGGCGGCGACAGCATCGTGTCCATCCAACTCGTCTCACGTGCGAAGGCCGCGGGCATCGTGTTCAGCGCGCGCGACGTGTTCGAGCGCAAGACCGTCGCGGGCCTGGCACGCGTCGCACAGACCGACATCGCGGGCGCCGCCGCGCGCCTCGACGAACTCGACGGTGGCGGCATCGGGGATCTGCCCGCGACGCCCGTCATGCGGTGGCTGCTCGACAACCGCAGCGACACGGACGGATTCGCGCAGTCGGCGCTGCTCGTCGCGCCGGCCGAGGCAACCGGTCCCGCGCTCGTCCAGGTGATCGGCGCGGTGATCGATCACCACGACATGCTCCGGGCGACACTGCACCGCGGCCCGGAGCCGCAGCTGGAGGTGGCCCGGCCGGGCTCGGTCGACGCGGCGTCGTTGCTGCATCGCGTCGAGACCGACGCGGTGCCCGGCACACCGGAGTTCGCGGACGTGGTGCGGCTGGAACTGGCCGCTGCCGCAGCACGTCTCGACCCCGGGACGGGAACGATGGCGCAGTTCGTGTGGTTCGACCCCGCCGCGAACGACCGGCACGGGCGACTGCTCGTCGTGATCCACCACTTCGCCGTCGACGGCGTGTCGTGGCGCATCCTCGTTCCCGACCTCGCGACCACATGGGAGCAGGTCCACTCGGGCAACGACGTCACGCTCGCACCCGTCGGCACGTCCTTTCGGCGATGGGCGCACGCGCTGGCCGACAGCGCGGACGGCAGGCGGGGAGAGCTCGACGTGTGGCGGGAGATCGCTCGCGGCGACGACCCCGTCCTCGGGCGCCGCCGCCTCGATCCCACCGCGGACACGTTCGCACGCTCCGGCCGCATCGACGTCGAACTGGACACGGACGTGAGCGACGCACTGCTCACCGCGGTTCCCGCGTCCGTCCGGGCCGGCGTCGACACCGGGCTGCTCACCGCGCTCGCACTCGCGGTCGCGCGTTACCGGGACGAGCGCGGCGAGTCGGCGTCCGGCGCGTACGTCCACCTCGAGGGCCACGGCCGCGAGGAGGCAGCGGCCCCCGGTGCGGACCTGTCCCGCACCGTCGGCTGGTTCACGAGCCTGTTCCCGGCGCGGCTCGACGTGGCCGGGCTCGACCTTCCCGACGCGTTCGCGGGCGGCCCGGCGGCGGCAGGCGCGCTCAAGACCGTCAAGGAACAACTGTTGGCGATCCCCGACCGCGGCATCGGATACGGCATCCTGCGGCACCTGTCGGAGGCCGGACGTGATGCGCTCGCAGGCGAGCCCGACCCGCAGCTCAGCTTCAACTACCTGGGCCGCGTGTCCGGAGGCGAACACGGCGAGACCGCGTGGCTGCCCGACTCGGCGTCGGGCGACTTCGGTGGACATCACGACGACGCGATGACGCTGGGTGCGGTCGTCGAGATCAACTCGGTCATGGTCGACACACCCACCGGCCCGCGACTGCGCACGACGTGGACGTATGCGGCGGACGCCATCGGCCACGGCGACGTCCGACGGCTCGCCGACCTGTGGACGGAGGCGCTGACGGCGCTCGCCGAGCGCGCCGACGACGTGCCGGGAGCGGGCCTCACGCCGTCGGACCTGGACCTGCTCGCCGGGCGGCGAGCGGCAGCGCTCACGCAGGAACGCATCGCGCACCTCGAACGCCGGTATCTCGGACTCGCCGACATCTGGCCGCTCGCACCGTTGCAGGCCGGCCTGCATTTCCACGCGTCGCTCTCGGGTGCGACGGCAGCGGCACACGACACGGGAGTGGACGCGTACACCGTCCAGATCGTGCTCGACGTGTCCGGCGACATCGATGCCGAGCGCCTGCGCCGCGCGGGCGAAGCGCTGCTCGCCCGGCACGCCAACCTGCGCACCGCGTTCCCGCGTACCGGCGGCGAGCCCGTGCAGGTCGTGCTCGAGCACGTCGACCTGCCGTGGACCGAAATCGATCTCACCGCACTCGATCCCCGGGATCTGGACAGCGAGATCGCCGAACTCCTCGCCGACGACCGTGCCGCCGGATTCGACATGGCGACGCCGCCGCTGATCCGGATGACGTTGCTCCGCACCGCACCCGACGCGTCGCTCATCGTGTTCACGAACCATCACATCCTGCTCGACGGCTGGTCGACGCCGCTGTTGATTCGCGAGCTGCTCGTCGGCTACGCCTCCGACTGCGCGCCCGGCATCCTGCCGCCGGTGCGGCCCTACCGCCGGTTCCTCGAATGGCTCGCGGACCAGGACCGTGGCGCCTCGCGCGATGCGTGGCGGCGCGAACTGGCGGATCTCGACGAGCCGACGCTCGTCGCCCCGGGCCACGCAGCCTCCGCCGCGACGACACAGAACCCCCGCAGACGGGAGCTGTCGCTCGACGCCTCGCTCACCGAGGAACTGGACCGGCTCTCCCGCAGGCTCGGTGTCACTCTCAACACCGTCGTCCAGGTCGCCTGGGCGCTCGTGCTCGGCGCACACACCGGCCGTGAGGACGTCGTATTCGGTGCGACGGTGTCGGGCCGTCCGCCGCAGGTCGAGGACATCGAGACGATGGTCGGCTTGTTCATCAACACGCTGCCGGTCCGTGTCGACCTCCGGCCGGAAGACACCCTCGCGGATGTATTGACGCGCGTGCAGGAACACCAGACCGCGCTGCTCGATCACCACTATCTCGGGCTGCCGGACATCTGGTCGGCTGCGGGACTCGCCGAGATTGCCGGAACCACAGGTGTGTTCGACACGATCACGGTGTTCGAGTCGTACCCGATCGACCAGGACGGACTCAGCGACGACACCGACCTGGCCGGCATGCGGGTGCGGCGGGTGCAGGGAATCGACTCGACCCACTATCCGGTCTCGCTCGTCGCGTCGCGCAACGACCGGCTGCACATGCGGCTCGACGTACTGCCCGACGTGGTGCCCGCACGCACGGCCGACGCGATGATCGACCGGCTCGGCCGGGCCCTCACGGCCTTCGCCGAGGATGCCTCGGTCCGTATCGCGGCGCTCGACCTGCTCGCCGGCGACGAACGAGCACGGTTCGTGCCGGTCCGTGGACGCGCGCCACTCCCCGAACGCACGCTCGCCGAGGTGCTCACCGGTGCTGTCGTCGACCGGACGCGCACTGCCGTCGTCGCAGGGGATCGGCACGTCGGCTACGGCGAGCTGGACGACGCGTCGAGCCGCCTCGCCCGCGTCCTGCGCGGCGCCGGAGTGGGCCCCGACGTCCTCGTCGCGGTCGCACTCACCCGCTCGGTCGAGTCGGTCGTGAGCCTCTGGGCCGTCGCGAAGGCCGGCGGTGTGTTCATGCCGGTCGACCCGAACTATCCAGCGGAGCGGATCGACGCGATGGTGGCGGATTCGGGAGTGGCGATCGGGCTGACGTCCGCCGACATCGTCGACCGACTGCCTTCCTCGGTCGACTGGATCCTGCCGGGGGCGCACGAGAGCGACCGGGACCTCGACGACGCGGCGACCGACGTGGGCGGCCCGCCGGTGACGCCCGAGCACCTCGCGTACGTCATCTACACGTCCGGCTCGACCGGCAGGCCCAAGGGCGTCATGGTGCCGCACCGCGGGCTCGCGAACCTCGTCGACACCGAACGGCGTGCGTTCGACGTCACCGCGGACGCGCGTGTGCTGCACTTCGCGTCTCCGAGCTTCGACGCGTCGCTCTTCGAGATGTTCATGGCGGTCTCGGGTTCGGCCACTCTCGTGATCGCCCCGCCGACCGTGTACGGCGGCCGGGAACTCGAAGAGCTGGTCCGCAGGCACGGCGTCACCCACGCATTCCTGACACCGTCGACCCTGGCGTCGACCGATGCGGACGCGCTCGGTGACCTGCGCGTCGTGGTCGTCGGCGGCGAGGCGTGCCCGCCGGACCTCGTGGAACGGTTCACGCACGCCGGGCGCACGCTGATCAACGGATACGGCCCGTCCGAGGGCACGATCTGCGACACGATGTCGGAACCGATGGTGCCCGGTGCGCCCGTCACGATCGGATCCGCCACGCGCGGTGTCGAACTCGTCGTCCTCGATCGCGCGCTGCGTCCCGTCGTGCCCGGTGTGGTGGGGGAGCTGTACCTCGCCGGTCCGGTGCTCGCCCGCGGTTACGCAGGCAGGCCCGATCTGACCGCGGAGCGTTTCGTCGCCGACCCCACGACGCCGGGAGCCCGCATGTACCGCACGGGTGACCTCGTGCGCTGGGTCGACCGATCCGACGGCGAGCCGGAACTGGAATACGTGGGCCGCAGCGACTTCCAGATCAAGGTGCGCGGCTTCCGTATCGAGCTCGGCGAGATCGACGCGGTGCTCGCCCGGCACCCGGCTGTCGACTTCGCGTCGACGCACGGGCGCCGCACCCCGTCCGGCGACACCGCGCTCGTCGCATACGTGCACCTCGCCGAGGGCGCCGAAACCACCGCTCCCGGCACCGGAACCACCGAGGACCAGTTGACGCGGCACGCCGCGGCCGCATTGCCCGCGTACATGGTGCCGGACGCCGTCGTCGTGCTCGACACGATTCCGCTCACCTCGGCGGGCAAGCTCGATCGTCGGGCGCTCCCGGAACCGGATCTCGCGCAGCGCAAGGAGTACGTCGCGCCGCGCACGGACACCGAGCGCGTGGTCGCCGCGGCATTCGCGCGTGTGCTGGGAGTCGACCTCGTCGGTGTCGAGGACGGCTTCTTCGAACTCGGCGGCAACTCGCTCAGCGCCACGACTCTCGTCGGCGGGCTCACCGAGGAACTCGGTGTCGATCTTCCGATGCAGGCGATCTTCACCGCACCCTCCGTCGCGGCACTCGCCGCGCGGATCGACGGCGACGGCGGTGCCACGCAGACCCACGGCCTCGACGTCGTGCTGCCGTTGCGCACCGAAGGGCGGAGTGCCCCGCTGTTCTGCGTGCACTCGGTCGTCGGCGTCGCGTGGTCCTACGCGGGCCTGCTGCCGTACCTCGACGCCGAACGGCCCGTGTACGGACTGCAGTTGCCGACGTTGTCGGGTGGTGCGGAGCCGTCGTCGATCACCGAACTCGCGGCGCGCTATGTCGCCGAGATCCGCGCGATCCAGCCACGGGGCCCGTACCACCTGCTCGGCTGGTCGCTCGGCGGTGTGCTCGCCCACGAGATCGCGGTGCAACTCGAGGCGGCAGGCGACGAAGTCGCGCACGTGAGCATGCTCGACAGCTACGCGCGCCGCGACCTCGCGGCGGAGGCGAAGGCACCCACGACCCTCACCGACGTCCTCGGCTCGGTCGCCGATGTGCGGGGTGCGTCGTTCGAGGAGGTCGCCGCCGAACTCGACGCGCTCGGCCTCGCGTCGCGCGAGACGACCGAGCGCATCGCCCGCGCCTTCCGTACGACGCCCGATCTCCTCGACGCGCACCGGCCAGGAGTGCTCCGCGGCGACCTCGTGTTCTTCACCGCGACCGCGCACGGGCCGGACCGGCCCGATCCCGCATTGTCGTGGAAGCCGTTCGTGGACGGCCGGATCCATCGCTATCCGGTCGACGCGACACATTGGCAGATGACCTCGGCGCACGTGCTGGGCACCGTGGTCCCTGTCCTCGAGCGGCATCTGTCGCCGACCACCGGAAAAGGGACGAGACATGCACGTCGAACGTGAGGTGCCCCCACTCGGCGGAGTAGGAGACGGCGACCGCGAGGTCGCCCTCACCGAATGGACGCTCACGATGCGCGCCCGCGCCAGACACGATCCCGCGCCGCCGCATCCGGGTCTGCGCGTCGAGCGTGCCCGCGTGCCGTCGTACGAGCTCAGTCATGCCCTCTACAGCGCGGTCGGGGTCACGGTGTGCTGGACCGACCGTCGCACGTGGGACTACGACGCATGGCACGAGTGGGTGGCCGACCCGCGGCTCGAACTGTGGATCGCGACCGTCGACGGCACACCCGCAGGCTTCTGCGAGCTGCTCGGCCACGACGACGCGGCCGTCGAGATCGTGTTGTTCGGACTCATCCCGACGTTCCGCGGTGTCGGCGTCGGCGGTCCGTTCCTGTCGGCGTGCATCGAGGCCGCGTGGCGCTACGACCGCACGCTGCCCGGCCGCGACCTCCCGGGCGACACGTCGCGCGTGTTCCTCGTGACGTCGACCCTCGACCATCCGCACGCGCTGAAGAACTATCTCGCACGCGGATTCGAGCTCGAACACTCGGAGAAGTGGGACAAGCGGGTGCCCGATCCCCGCGTCTCGGTCCTCGACCTGCCGTTCGACCCGCGCGACGACGCGCGCCGCGGGCTCTGACGCTGCCGCCGGGCCGCCGTCTTCGTGGACGGGATGCCTCGTCTCCGGATTCGGGGATGATCGACGGGTGAATCAGCCCGGATACGACGCCGCAGCAGCTCTCTACGCCGAGATGTTTCCGACCGCCTACCAGAGCACACTCGAGCAGTATGTCGTCGCCGCGTTCGCCGACCATGTGTACGAACACGCCTCCGGTGGCTTCGTGCTCGACATCGGCTGCGGGATCGGCCACGTCACCGCAGATCTTGCGGATCGGGGGCTCGACGTTCTCGGTGTCGAACCCAGCCGCGGGATGCTGGACATCGCTCGCCGTGAACATCCCGGGCTGCGTTTCGCGCACGACGACGCCGCGCTCGGGGCCACCGCCGTCGAAGGCAGGGCGCTCGCGGGCGTGCTGGCGCGCAGCAGTCTCATCCACCTACCACCGCGGGAGGTGCCGGCCGTGCTGGCGGGCTGGGCGGCACGAATGGAGCCCGGCGGCGTGGTCCTGATCGCAGGCCAGGCCACCGACACTCCCGGCGCCGTCGAGGAATTCGACCATGCGGTCGCGCCTGCATGGCGATGGCATCCCGATCGGGTGTCCGAGGCGCTCTCGGCCGCGGGTTTCGACGAACTGTGGCGCACGCTGAGCAGGCCCGATGCCGGTCAGCGGTTCCCGGTCTCGCATGTGCTCGCTCGTCGCCGAGGCAGCTCCGACTCCTGACCTTGCTGCCGCTCCCCGGCTTGTTCCGCCGCTGACGCAGTTGTGTACGCGGCACTACAGACCGGGGAGCGGCCGCGGCGCCCCCAGGGCTGGATTCACCGGACCGGGTCAGAAACGGCGGATGTCGTACACGTGGAACTGCGACAGCGGCGTCAGCCCCACGGGAACGCCCACGCCGTAGGCATTGAACACCTGGCCGAAGCCCGCGTAGATGCCGATGTGCGACGCGTCGGGATTCAGCACCACGATGTCGCCGGGCGCGAGGGCCCACAGCGGGATGCTCGTGCCCACCTCCGCCTGCTCCCAGGTCGTGCGGGGGAGGTCGACGCCTGCCTGCCGGAAAGCCCACTGCACCAGCGCCGAGCAATCCCACGCGTCGGGACCGACGCCGCCCCACAGGTACGGCTTGCCGGTCTGCGTCGTCGCGGCCGCGAGCGCGGCGAGGCCGGTGGGCGTGGGAATCGGCATCGGGACGAACGCCGAGCCCGACGAGCTTCCCGAACTGCTGCCGCTGTCGGCGACGGGCGCCGCGGTGGCGGGACCGCCGCAGAGCAGGCCGGCGGCGACCGCGGCCGCTGCCGCGGTGGTCGCAACGCGAACGTACGACAGACGTCGAGCCACGGGTGGACCCCTTTCGGTCGATCACGAGGGACCCGGTGGCGGTCAGGCGTGCTCCGTTGCAGCCCCGCGCATCACTCCGGGCATCGAAAGGCTATCGACGCCCGGAGTGGTGCATGAGTGGTTTGGGGCAATTCGTGAGAACGGCGAGGCCGGCGTGGCGACGAGCTCGGCTACGCGAGCGTGAGCACCACGTCCGCGAGCGCGGGCGCCTCACGTTCGACGACACCCGCGGTCGCGAGGACGCGTCCCTCCTCCCGCCAGCACGACACCTCGAGCGTCTCGCCCGGGAACACGACGCCCGCGAACCGCGCGGAGAAGCCGCCGACCGCGGTGGGGTCTGCCGAGAGCAGCCCGTCGACGATCGCGCGCTGCACGATGCCGTACGTGCACAAGCCGTGCAGGATCGGCGCGGGAAAACCTGCTGCGACGGCGAACTCGGGCGACGAATGCAGCGGGTTGCGGTCTCCGCACATCCGGTACAGCAGCGCCTGCTGCGGCAGCGTGCGTACGCGCAGCGTCTCGTCGGCGGGACGATCCGGATACGCGACCGATTCGGACGGGCCGCGTTCGCCGCCGAAGCCGCCCTCGCCGCGAGCGAAGATCGACGAGCGCGTGGTCCACAGCGGTTCGCCGTCCAGGTCGGTTGTGACCCCCTCCTGCACGATGACGGCAGCCTTGCCCTTGTCCCACACCTCGGCGATACGCGTCGTGGTGCGTGCCTTGCCTTCCGCGGGGATCGGCCGGTGCACCGTCACCGCCTGCGACCCGTGCACCACCTTGGCGAGGTCGATCTCGATGCCCGGGAACGACACCGCCGGGGGCTCGGTGGCGTGGAAGCTCGGCGCCACCGTCGCGAACCCGGGCAGTACCACCGGCGAGCGGTCGTCGAGGTAGCGCAACTCGGCCTCGTCGAGAGGATGCTCACCCGCGCCGAGCGCGAGGTGATAGGTCTGCACGTCCGATGCGGTCCACGCGAACTCCGTGGTGGGCAGTTCCGCGCCGAGCGCAGTCGACAGATCAATGGGCATCGCTGGTCTCCTCCGTTGTCGCGGGTCCCGTCGACTCGGCCTGCGGGCTCGGCTCGAGCAGGTCGAGGACCGCGAGATAGCCGAACGTCATGGCGGGGCCGATCGTAGCGCCGGGACCGGCGTAGGTATGCCCCATGACGGGTGCGCTCGCATTGCCCGCGGCGTACAGCCGGTCGATCACGGTTCCGTCCTCGCGCAGCACCCGCGCGTGCTCGTCGGTGCGCAGGCCGCCCTTCGTGCCGAGGTCGCCCGGCACCATCTTGATCGCATAGAACGGGGCCTTGTCGATCACGCCGAGGCTCGGGTTCGGCTTGTTGAGCGGATCGCCGTAGTAGTGGTCGTATCCGCTGTCGCCGCGGCCGAAATCCTGGTCCTTGCCGGAGCGGGCGAAGTCGTTGAACCGGCCGACGGTCGTGCGCAGCGCGTCGACGGGCACGCCCATCTTCTCGGCGAGAGCGTCGATCGACTCGGCCTTGACGACGACGCCTGCCTTCAGCCAGCGCGACGGGAAAGGCGCCCGCGGCGTGATGCCCGCGAACGTGTAGCGGTTGCGGTAGCGCTGGTCGAGCACGAGCCAGCACGGGATGTTCTCGCCCGGGCCGTCGCCCTGGCCGTACCGGCCCCCGTACATCGCGTGCGTCGCCTCGACGTACGGCGCCGACTCGTTGACGAACCGGTCGCCGCGGTCGTTGACCATGATGCAGCCGGGCAGGCTGCGCTCGGACAGCGCGAACCACGGCCCGCCGGTGAGCGGCATCGACGGGCCCCACCACGCGTCGTCCATGAACTCGAGTGCACCACCGGCCTTCTCGCCCGCCCAGATACCGTCGCCGGTGTTGGCCTTCGCGCCGACGGTCCATTCGGTGCCGATCGGGGCGCGCTGGTAGGTCTTGCGCGCGGCGTCGTTGTGCTCGAATCCGCCCGATGCGATCACGACGCCGCGGCGGGCGTGGAATTCCCGTGGCTGCCCGTCGACGGTCGCGGTGACCCCGGTGACCGCACCGGACTCGTCGACGATCAGATCGGTGAGCGGCGTGCCCAGCAGCACCGGCACGTCGGCGTCGGCGAGGCCCGCACGCAGCCCGGCCGCAAGTGCCTGGCCGCGCACGAGGAGGTGCTTGCCGCGCATCTTCGCGGCGAGGAAGCGCAGCCCGACACGGGCCGCGCGCAGCGGACCGCGTGGGTTGCGCATCAGGAGGTTGAGCCAGCGGTAGTCGGCCTGCGTGATGACGAAGTTCGTGGGGGCCTTGACATAGTCGGGTTCGAGTTCGGGGAGCAGGTCGCCGAGGCGTCGTCCGTCGAACGGCGTGGGTTCGACGGACCGTCCGCCGAGTCGTCCGCCGGGGGCTTCGGGGTAGTAGTCGGAGTAGCCGGGCACCCACTGCAGTTCGAGCGGGCTGTTCGCGAGTACGAACGACAGCATCTCGGGGCCGTGTTCGAGGTAGGCGTCGATCCGTTCCTTGGGAACGACGTCGCCGATGATCGAGTAGAGGTAGTCGCGTGCCGCCTCGGGGGTGTCGTCCACTCCCGCGGCTTCGAGAGCTTCGTTACCGGGGATCCACACGCCGCCACCCGAGCGGGCGGTCGAACCACCGTAGTGGTCGGCCTTCTCGAGGACGACGACGCTCAGGCCGTGACGGGCCGCGGTGAGTGCCGCCGTCATCCCACCCGCGCCGCTGCCCACCACTACGACGTCGTACGCACTGTCATTCATGTAGAACACGTTATAGAATTGCCCCGCTCGTGGTCCAGATCTGTCGTGTTACAGCAGGTCGTAGCCGGACCGGAGGTGACCAGCAACGTGTTCCAACCTGTGAGGGGTGGCCGGTGGCCGAGATCGTGACGGACGTCGTCGTCGTGGGGTTCGGGGGAGCGGGCGCCGCCACGGCGCTCGAGGCACGCGAGAACGGGGCGGACGTCGTCGTGCTCGAAGCCCGCACGGGCGGCGGTGCCACCACCATCTCGGGTGGCATCTACTACGCGGGCGGCGGCACGTCGATCCAGCGCGACGCGGGCATCGCCGACACTCCGGCGCAGATGCTCGACTACCTGACGTTCGAGGTCGGCGAATCCGTTGCACCCGAGACGCTGCGCCGTTTCGTCGACCAGAGCACCGACAATCTCGAGTGGATCATGGGCCACGGCGTCCCGTTCGACGCCTCGGTGTGCCCGTACAAGACGTCGTTCCCGACGAACGACTACTACCTGTACTTCTCGGGCAGCGAGGCGTCGGGCGCCGCGCGCGCTGTGACGCCACCCGTGCAGCGTGGCCACCGCGCGAAAGGTCGAGGTGCGTCGGGAAAGATGATCTTCGAGCCGCTCGCCGCCGCTACCCGGCGCTCGGGTGCAGACGTGCTGCTGCAGACGTGGGTCACCGATCTCGTGGTCGAGGAGGGCCGCGTCGTCGGAGTACGGGCACGCACGCTGCGCGACGCGCCCGCTCGGGTGCGTGCGCTTCATGCCCGTCTCGCGAAGTTGTCGTCGAAGCCCGGTGTCTACGCGCCCCAGTTGCGCGCCGCCCTCGAATACGCGATCCGACGCCTCGAACGCCGCCACGGCACCGACCTCGTCGTGCGGGCGCGCTCCGGGGTCGTGCTCACCACTGGCGGTTTCGTGTCGTCGCGCGAGCTCATGGCCGAGCATGCGCCCGAGTTCACGGGCGGCATCCCGCTCGGCACCGCGCTCGACGACGGCAAGGGCATCACGATGGCCACCGAACTGGGCGCCGGTACGGCACACATGAATTCGGTGTCGGCATGGCGGTTCATCTCGCCGCCCAGCGGGTTCCTCAGCGGGCTGATCGTCGACCGCGCGGGCAACCGTATCGTCGACGAATCCCGCTACGGCGCCGCGGTCGGCGATGCGCTGGTCCGCAAGGCGGGCAGGCACGGCTGGTTGCTGGTCGACGCACCCCTCGACGCGGAATCGCGTGCGCTGCTGCCGAAACAGTCGTTGTGGTTCCAGCGCATCCAGGCGACCGGACTGCTGCGCACCGCGGTGCGGGGCGACACGATCGAAGACGTCGCGCGCCGCGCGGGCATCGATCCCGACGGGCTGCGGCGCACGGTCGACGCCACCAACGACGCGATCCGCGACGGCAAACCCGACGAGATGGACAAGTACGACGACTTCCGGCGCGTGCTCGAGACAGGCCCGTTCACGCTGTACGACGTCGGCGTCAAGCCGAATCCGATGAACCCGTGCCCGATGCTCACGCTCGGCGGGTTGACGGTCGACGAGACGAGCGGCGCCGTGTTGCGCACCGACGGATCCACGATCGACGGTCTGTACGCGGCAGGCCGCGCCGCCGCAGGCGTGTGCGCCACGTCCTACGTCAGCGGATTGTCCATCGCCGACTGCATTTTCGCGGGCAGGCGGGCGGGGCGCAGCGCGGCGCTCGCCCCGGCCTGAGGCAGATCAGGCGGGTCGGTTGTCGATCAGCCTGCGCGCCTTGCCCGCTCACGCGGACGGGTCTCGGACCTCCACGAGTCCTTCGGCGACCGCGTAGTCGATGCTTGCTCGGAGGTGGGGGCAGCCCTGCTGCGCCGCAGAGGGCTGCCCCGCCTCGAGCCGCTCACGAAACACCGGGCACCGGCTTGCCGGTGACTCCTGCCATTCGATGCTCGTGTGCTTGGGGCTGTTCTTGCGAACGAGCACGCACGCCCCACACGTGCCGCACTGTACGTCCGCGAGCCCCGATTCGAGGTACTCGGCCTTGTCGACCGTGGTCTGGGCGTGCACGGCCGCGAGACGCTCCGGCTGATCGGCGAAGTTCGGCGCCTTCGCCCATTCCACAGTCATCGACCCAGTCCTCCTGTCACACCCGGTTTGTCACACCTTGGCGCCGTCGGAGCCCGCGGCGCTCTCCGCGGCCTCCTTCTCGGCCTTCTGTCGCGCGAGATTCTCCGCGACCTCGGCCTCCCACG
Source organism: Rhodococcus sp. HNM0569 (assembly GCF_012726205.1). GTDB lineage: Bacteria > Actinomycetota > Actinomycetes > Mycobacteriales > Mycobacteriaceae > Rhodococcus_F. The sequence goes on from NZ_JAASAE010000003.1 coordinate 138,023, forward strand.
ACTCGATGGCGCGGCTGGTGTCGATCTCGAACTCGAAGCGCTGAGTCATCTTCGGGTCGATGTCGGCGACGTCGACGTAGAACTGCTCGTACCAGCGGCGCAGCTGGTAGACCGGGCCGTCCTCCTCGCACAGCAGCGGATTCTCGATCTTGGTCTTGTTCTTCCAGATCTCGACGTCCTGCTCGAAGCCCATCGCCACGCCTTCGGTGAACTTGCGGGCGAGCTTGTCGGTGGACTTCTCGTCGAGGCCCTTGGGCTTCTCGACGCTCACGCCGTACATGAGCATGAACGAGTCGTGCGTGATCGGGTAGTGGCAGTTGATCAGCACGCTCTCGACCTTGTAGCCGCTGTAGTCGTTGTGCAGCCAGTTGATCATGTACGAGGGCCCGTAGTACGAGGCTTCGGAGTCGAGGACCGACTCGCCGTACTGCGTGCCCATGTTGCCGACGTCGGGCCTGCCGTGGTTCTGCAGGTACTGCGTCGCGACGTGACCCTCGAAGACGTTCTTGAAGTACTTCGGGAAACCGAAGTGCACGTAGAAGAAGTGCGCCATGTCGACGACGTTGTCGATGATCTCGCGGCAGTTCGAGCCCTTGACCTCGAGACGGTGCCATTCCCAGTCGGTCCACTCGTCGGTGCCGTAGCCCTCGATCTCGGGAATGGTGATGTCGTCGGGCGGCGGATTGCCTTCCGGGTCGTTCCACACGAACAGTTGCCCGTTGCGCTGCAGCGTCGTCCACGAGCGCGTGCGCGCAAGCGGGGGCACGCGGCGTGCGTAGGGGATGTCGGTGCACTTGCCGTTGCCGCCCCAGCGCCAATCGTGGAACGGGCAGGCCACCGAGTCGCCCTTGACGGTGCCCTGGCTCAGGTCGCCGCCCATGTGCCGGCAGTACGCGTCGAGCACGTTGATCTTGCCCTCGCTGTCGGCGAAGACGACGAGCTTGGTGCCGAACGCCTGGACCGAGTGCGGCTTGCCGTCGGCGAACTCCTTTTCGAGGCCGAGGCAGTGCCAACCACGCGCGAAGCGTGTCGGCGTGGCTCCCACATCGATCTCGCGTATCCCGGCCATGACCCCTCACTTTCTACGGTTCGTATCGCTAGAACACGTTATAGAAATCGTACCTCGCGCGCCAGTCCCGAGTGGAGTCCTGGGCAAATTATCCGTAACTGACCTGCTTGTTTGTCGTGACCTCGACAAGAATAAGAACGTGTTCTAGTGTTGAAACGCATACCGTCCGACGAGACAGGAGAGTCCGGTGGGTGACGACGAGAGTCACGAGGTGAGGAAGCGTCTCGAGGCGTTGGTCCCGCAGCTGCGCGATCGCGCGCAGGAAGCCGAAGACGCGCGTCGGGTTCCGGAGGAATCGGTCAAGGCGCTGCAGGAGGCAGGCTTCTTCCGCCTGCTCCAGCCCTCGCAGTGGGGTGGCTACGAAGCCGACCCGGTGCAGTTCTACTCCGCCGTGCGGACGATCGCGGCCGCGTGCGGATCGACCGGCTGGGTGGCGTCGATCATCGGCGTGCACAACTGGCATCTCGCGCTGTTCCCGCAGCAGGCGCAGGAAGACGTGTGGGGCGAGGACACCGACGTGCGGATCTCGTCGTCGTACGCCCCGATGGGTGCAGGCGAGGTGGTCGACGGCGGCTACAAGGTCAACGGAGCGTGGGCCTGGTCGTCGGGCTGCGATCATGCCGACTGGGCCGTACTCGGCGGCCCGGTGATCAAGAACGGCAAGCCCGTCGACTTCGTGAGCTTCCTGATCCCGCGCACCGACTACCGCATCGACGACGTCTGGAATGTCGTGGGCCTCAAGGGCACCGGTTCCAACACCGTCGTCGTCGAGGACGTCTTCGTGCCGCGCCACCGAGTCCTGAGCTTCAAGGCGATGAACGATCTCACCGCTCCCGGGCTCGAGCGCAACACCGCGCCGGTCTACCGGATGCCGTGGGGCACCATCCATCCCACCACCATTTCGGCGCCCATCGTGGGCATGGCGTACGGCGCCTACGACGCCCACGTCGAGCACCAGGGCAAGCGCGTGCGCGCGGCGTTCGCAGGCGAGAAGGCGAAGGACGACCCGTTCGCGAAGGTGCGTATCGCGGAGGCCGCGAGTGACATCGACGCAGCGTGGCGTCAGCTGATCGGCAATGTCGCCGACGAGTACGCACACATCGTCGCGGGCGAGGAGGTGCCTTTCGAGCTGCGCCTCAAGGCGCGCCGCGACCAGGTGCGAGCCACCGGCCGGGCCATCACGTCGATCGACAAGCTGTTCGAGAGTTCGGGAGCCACGGCGCTCAACAACGGCACCGCGCTGCAGCGGTTCTGGCGCGACGCGCACGCCGGTCGGGTACACGCCGCCAACGATCCCGAGCGCGCGTACACGATGTTCGGCTCCGCGGAGTTCGGGCTTCCGGTCACCGACACGATGGTCTGAGGGGAGCTTTCGTGACACTCGCCGACGCTGCCGTCGACTACGACACCACATCCCGCTACGCGCAGGTGCGGCCGGACCTGAAGCTGCACTACCACGAAGCGGGCCAGCAGAATTCGACGACGATCATCCTGTTGCACGGCGGCGGACCGGGGGCGTCGTCGTGGTCGAACTTCTCGCGCAACATTCCGGTGCTCGCCGAGACGTTCCACGTGATCGCGGTCGACCAGCCGGGCTTCGGCCGCTCCGACAAGCCCACCGACCATCCGCAGTACTTCACGCACAGTGCCTCGGCGCTGAAGGATCTGCTCGACACGCTCGACATCACCGGGCGCGTGCACCTGCTGGGCAACTCGCTCGGCGGCGGCACCGCTGTGCGCTTCGCGCTCGATCATCCGGACCGCGCAGGCCGTCTCGTGCTCATGGGGCCGGGTGGTCTCAGTGTCAACGTGTTCGCGCCCGATCCGACGGAAGGTGTCAAGAACCTGGGCCGGTTCAGCGCACCGCCGGAGGGGCCCACCCGCGACAAGCTCGAAGCGTTCCTGCGGGTCATGGTGTACGACCAGTCGCTCATCACGCCCGAACTCCTCGACGAACGGTTCGCCAACGCGAGCACGCCCGAATCGATCGAGGCGATGAAGGCGATGGGCAAGTCCTTCTCCGGTCCGGACTTCGAGCAGGGCATGTTGTGGCGCGAGGCATACAAGCTCCGCCAGCGTGTGCTGCTCGTGTGGGGCCGCGAGGACCGCGTCAACCCGCTCGACGGCGCACTGGTCGCACTCAAGACGATCCCGCGCGCGCAGCTGCACGTGTTCGGTGGCTGCGGCCACTGGGCGCAACTCGAGAAGTTCGACGAGTTCAACCGGCTCGCAACCGAGTTCCTCACCGACGGAGGCAAGTGATGGGTATCCGTTCGCTCGGCTACATGCGCATCGAAGCGACCGACATGGACGCGTGGCGCGAGTACGGGCTCAAGGTCCTCGGCATGATCGAGGGCAAGGGCTCGAATCCGGACGCGCTCTACCTGCGGATGGACGACTTCCCGGCCAGACTGGTCATCGTGCCCGGCGAACACGACCGCCTCGCGGTGTCGGGCTGGGAGACGGCGAACGCCGGCGAGCTCGACGAGGTGCGGGAGCGACTGTCCGCCAACGGCATCGCCTTCAAGGAAGGCACGGCCGACGAGCTCGCCGACCGTCGCGTCGACGGGCTGATCAGCTTCCAGGATCCGTCCGGCAACACGCTCGAAGCCTTCCATGGTGCAGCGCTCGAACACCGTCGCGTCGTGAGTCCGTACGGCCACCGGTTCGTCACGGGCGAGCAGGGTCTCGGGCATGTCGTACTCACCACCGACGACGACCAGGCGTCGCTCCTGTTCTACCGCGACGTGCTGGGCTTCCGCCTGCGCGACTCGATGCGGCTTCCGCCGCAGGCCGTCGGCAGGCCCGCCGACGGAGAGCCGGCGTGGCTGCGCTTCTTCGGCTGCAACCCGCGCCACCACAGCCTTGCGTTCCTGCCGCTGCCCAATCCCACCGGCATCGTGCACCTCATGGTCGAGGTCGAGAACTCCGACGACGTCGGCCTGTGCCTCGACCGCGCACTGCGGCGCAAGGTGCCCATGTCGGCGACGCTGGGCCGGCATGTCAACGACCTCATGCTGTCGTTCTACATGAAGACGCCCGGCGGCTTCGACGTCGAGTTCGGCTGCGAAGGACGGCAAGTCGAGGACGACGATTGGATCGCCCGCGAGAGCACCGCCGTGAGCCTGTGGGGACACGACTTCACGGTGGGTCTCAAGTAGTCGGGTTTCGAGTAACAGGAGTGGGTATGACCGGCACCGCAGAGATCGACGGACGCACGTTCCGCAACGTGCTCGGGCAGTTCTGCACGGGCGTCACGATCGTCACGACGGTCGTCGACGGGGAGCCGGTGGGGTTCGCGTGCCAGTCGTTCGCGGCACTGTCGCTCGATCCGCCGCTCGTGTTGTTCTGCCCGACCAAGGCGTCGCGGTCGTGGGCGGCGATCGAGAAGGCCGGGCACTTCTGCGTCAACGTGCTCGCCGAGAGCCAGCAGGAAGTGTGCGCGAGGTTCGGTTCGCGTGAGCCCGACAAGTTCGCGGGCGTGCCGTGGACACCGAGCCCGCTGGGTTCGGCGGTCATCGACGGCTCGCTCGCGCACATCGACTGTGCCGTCGAGACCGTGCACGACGGTGGCGATCACTTCGTGGTGTTCGGCCGTGTGCACTCGCTCGGCGAGGTGCGCGACGAACAGCCACTGCTGTTCTACCGAGGTCAGTACAGCGGCATCGAGCCCGACAAGACCGCGCCCGCACCGCTGCGCGACGACCTCGAAGCCTTCCTCACCACCGCGTCGGAAGACACCTGGCTCTGACGGGTCGGGGCGGGGGCGTTACGACACGGGTTCCGCGTCGTGGAAGGTCATCTCGAGGTGGTCGATCGCGGCTCCGAACAGCGCGCGCTTGGGCAGGCCGAGGCCACGCAACTCGTCGGCGATGGGGTGCTCGCCCAGGCTCAACCGGGCGCCACCGAGCCCGACGCGCATCGACTTCGGGCTCATCGCCCACTCGGTGCGGCGGGTGACGCCGTCGAGATGCGAGTAGGCGGGGATCGACGTGCGCCCGAATCGGGCGGGCATCGGAAACGGCGCGGACACCGTGAGTTCGGCGATCGTCGCACCCCGCGCCGTGAGCGCTCCTCGGCGTGCGGCGTGGTCGGCGTCGAAATCGGCAAGGGTCTTGGGGAACCCCCAGATGCCACGGCCCGCGGCGAGCGTGAAGTCGCCGTCGACGGGTAGGTGCTGGATGAGGACACCGAACCGACGGCCGTCGGTGGGGTGGCGCACGAGATAGGTGACACCGAACTCGTTGTACGGACCCAGATCGCCGTCGAGGTAGTCGACGAACACGAGCATCGCGCACGTGCGGCCCGGCATCGTGGCGGCCGCACGCAGGCCAGTGTGGGCGACGACCTCGTCGACCGCGGCGGTGGGTACCGAAAAGCCGGCCATGAAGGACGTCGCACGGCGGATCTGCACGGGGGTGGTGACCACCCGATCGAGGACCGTGTGGCTCTGGGAGTTGTTCTGGATCAACTTGTTCCGTCGCATGGGCAATCCTGATCTGTCGGTCGTCCTATCGTGACAGGTGTCACGTCGGATGTCACGACCCCGACCTCCGGCAACCGAAGACCACGTCCAGGAGGCGCACATGCCCGTGTTCGGCGAACCGTACGAAGTGGGAGACGGCACGGTGATCGTCACGGTCACGCGTACGGACTGGCGCGGCCGCGACCACCCGCTCGGCCTCTACGTGGTGGGTGCACAGGGCGCCACATGGAAGCCGGCGGTGGATGCGAGCCTGCACGGTGTGATCGGCGTGCTCACGGGCTTCGTCGCTGCCGCGCTCGGCACGCTCGCGGTGCTGCGCCGTCCACCGTGGCCAGAGCTCACCGAGCGCGTCATGCGGAAGGACTGACCGGACAAGGTAGCGCGCAAGCCCGGTCGTTCAGGGCCGGGTTGGTGCCTCAATCATGTCGGTGGTAGTGGCTATGGTCCTGTTGTGCAGCTGCGATACCAGTACCGGGTCTATCCGACGCCGGGCCAGCAGGACATGCTGGCGCGGTCGTTCGGGTGTGCGCGGGTGGTGTTCAACGATGCGCTGCGTGCCCGGCAGGATGCGTATGCGGCCGGGGTGACGTTCTCGGATACCGACGTGCAGAAGCGGGTGGTCACCGGGGCGAAGAAGACTCTGGAGCGGGTGTGGCTTTCCGAGGTGGCGTCGGTGGTGTTGGTGCAGGCGTGCCAGGACGCTCGGCGCGCGTACCGGAACTGGTTCGACTCGATGTCGGGGAAGCGGAAGGGCCGCAAGGTCGGGGCGCCGCGATACAAGTCGCGCAAGGACAATCGGCAGGCGATCCGGCTCACCCGCAACGGCTTCGGTATCCGCGGCAACCGGAAGCTGTATGTCGCGAAGGTCGGCGAGTTGAAGGTGGCGTGGTCGAGGGATCTGCCGTCGGTGCCGTCGTCGGTGACGATCATCGAGGACTCTGCGGGCCGGTATTTCGCCTCGTTCGTCGTCGCGGTCGACCAGGCTCCGCTGCCCGACGTCGATGCCGAGGTCGGTATCGACTTGGGTCTGACCACGTTTGCGGTGCTCTCGGATGGGAGGGTCGTCGAGTCGCCGAGGTTTCTGCGGCGTGCGGAGCGCACGCTCCGCAAGGCGCAGCAGACCCTTTCTCGCAAGGAGAAGGGCAGTAGGAATCGGGCGAAGGCCCGGTGGAAGGTCGCTCGGGCGCACGCCCGGGTTGCCGATTCGCGTCGCAACTTCGTGCACCAGCAGTCCACGGTGATCATCCGCGACAGCCAAGCGGTGTATGTCGAGGACCTGGCGGTGTCGGGGCTGGCGCGCACTCGGTTGGCGAAGTCGGTGCACGACGCCGGGTGGGGCATGTTCACCCGGATGCTCGAGGAGAAAGCCGCACGATATGGGCGGACCTTCGTGAAGATCGACCGCTGGCTCCCGTCGTCCCAGACCTGCTCGGCGTGTGGAGTGGTCGACGGGCCGAAGCCGCTCTCGATTCGAGAGTGGACGTGTGCAGCGTGTGGTGCGGTCCACGACCGCGACCTGAACGCTGCGAAGAACATTCTCGCCGCAGGACGTGCGGAGAGGTTAAACGCCTGCGGAGGGACCGTAAGTCCTGCCGCGTAGCGGAAGGCAAGTCCCAGTGAAACAGGAACCCACCGAGGGGGCACATCGTGCCGCTGTAGGAATCCCGGTCGTTCACGGCCGGGAGGACGTCAAGGCCGCGGTCGAATCCGTCGCGTCGTCGGACCTGGTGGTGTTCGCGAGCCCGACGTTCAAGGCGACGTACACCGGCGTCTTGAAGTTGTTCCTCGACCAGTTCGCCACCGGCGAGGGGCTGAAGGACGTGGTGGCGGTGCCGTTGATGTTGGGCGCCGGTCCTGCGCATGCGATGGCACCGGATCTGCTGCTCAAGCCGGTGCTGGTGGAGCTGGGTGCAACGACGCCCGCCGCGGGCCTCTATCTGATCGATTCGACGTACACGACCGACGGCCGCATCGGCGACTACGTCGCGCGGTGGGGCGGGATCGTCGGGGCCGCGTCGGCCGCTGCCTGCTGACCCGCTGTCCGACGGTATCCGTACCATCCCTGACGGAACGGGAGTCGGCCGGAGGGAGCGCGCGTGCTGAGGTTGCATCGGGCCGAGCGCACCGACACGCTCGCCGACGAACTCGCACACCTGCTCCGCACGCCACTCGACGATCCGTTCGCGCCCGAGGTCGTCTCGGTGCCGGCGAAGGGCGTCGAGCGGTGGCTCACACAACGGCTCTCCTCCTCGCTCGGCACCTCCGGAGGGGTACACGCAGACGGTGTCGCCGCCAACATCGAGTTCCCGTCGCCGACGCGTCTTGTCGACGACGTCTCGTCGGCCGCCGCGGGCATCGATCCCGACGGCGACCCGTGGGTGCCGTCGCGGCTGGTGTGGACGGTCCTGTCCGTGGTCGACGCGAGCCTGTCGGAGCCGTGGTGCGCGCCGCTGGCGCGGCATCTGGGCGGCGGCACCGACGAGTACCGCACCCGAAGACGGTTCGCGACCGCGCTGCACATCGCTCAGCTGTTCCGGTCGTACGGCGCCCAGCGGCCGCACATGCTCACCGACTGGGCCGCGGGCCGCGCGACCGACGGCGCCGGCTCCGCGGTGCCCGACGACTCGGCGTGGCAGGTGCACGTGTGGCAGCGGGTGCGTGCCGAACTCGGTGTGCCGAGTGGCGCCGAGCGGCTGGCCGACACGTGTGCGGCGCTGCGCGCCGATCCGTCGCTCACCGATCTGCCGCCGCGCGTGTCGTTGTTCGGGCCCACCCGCCTCACCACCGAGCAACTCGCGGTGGTCGCCGCGCTCTCCGCACACCGCGACGTGCACGTGTGGCTGCCGCATCCGAGCCCCACGATGTGGGACGTGCTGCGCGATCGCGCGGCACCACCGACGCGTGGCACCGACACGAGCGCGCTCGACGTGCGCCACCCCCTGCTGTCGAGCCTTTCGCGGGACGTGCGCGAGTTGCAGTTCCGCGCAGCGGGTCTCGACGAGCTCGACCTCGACGATCGGTATCACGCCGGGCCGCCGCCCGCCGCGTCTCTGCTCGGCACTCTGCAGGACGACATCGCGCACGATCGCGCGCCCAGCCGCGCCGGCGCCGACGACTCGGTGCAGGTGCACGCGTGTCACGGTCCCGCGCGTCAGGTCGAGGTGCTGCGCGACGCGCTGCTGCACGCGTTCGCCGACGACCCGACGCTCGAACCGCGCGATGTCGTCGTGATGTGCCCGGACGTCGAAACGTTCGCGCCGCTGGTGCGTGCGGTGTTCGGGCAGCCCGGCGACGGCGCGCACGAACATCCCGCACACCGCTTGCGGGTGCGGCTCGCCGACCGTGGATTGCGCCGCACCAATCCGGTGCTCGACGTCCTCGCCACCCTGCTCGGTCTCGCCGAGGGGCGGGTCACCGCGAGCGAGGTGCTCGACGTCGCGGCGGCGGGTCCGGTGCGCTGCCGGTTCGGATTCGCCGACGACGACCTCGAGAGGATCCGGCAGTGGACAGCCGAATCGGGTGCGCGGTGGGGAATCAGCGGTCGCCAGCGCGCCGAGTACGGGCTCGACGGGTTCCCGCAGAACACCTTCGGCACGGCGCTCGACCGCATCCTGCTCGGCGCATGTGCCGACGAAAGCGACGGCGGCTGGCTGGGTCTCGCGTTGCCGCTCGACGACGTCGACTCGAGCGACATCGACCTCGCCGGGCGGTTCGCCGAGTTCGTCGACCGGCTCGACGTCGTGCTGCGCCGGCTCGCGGGCCCGCACGCGGGTCGTGAGTGGGGCGACATCCTCGCGGGGGCACTCGATCTGCTCACCGACACGCCGCTGCGCGAGCGGTGGCAGGGGGTCCAGGCGCGCAGCGAACTCGCGGAGGGCACCGAGTTCGGCGGCGACGCGCCACTCGCGCTGGCCGACGTGCGCGCGATGCTGTCGGCGCGGCTCGCGGGCAGGCCCACCCGCGCGAACTTCCGCACCGGCGAGCTCACGGTGTGCACGATGGTGCCCATGCGCTCGGTGCCGCACCGTGTCGTCGCGCTCCTCGGCCTCGACGACGACGTGTTCCCGCGCTCGGCGGGTGTCGACGGCGACGATCTCACCGCACGCGATCCGCTTCTGGGCGAACGCGATCCGCGCAGTGAGGACCGGCAGCTGATGCTCGATGCGATCATGTCGGCGAGCGACCGGCTGCTCGTGTTCTACACCGGCTGCGACCCGGTGAACGGCACCGACCGGCCGCCCGCTATTCCCCTGGGCGGGCTGATGGATGTTCTCGACGCGATGACCGGGGGGCCCGCGGCGGGGGTCGTGCGCCGTCACCCGTTGCAGCCCTTCGATCCGCGCAATTTCGCCGCGCCGCGGCCGTTCGGTTTCGATCCCGCCGCGCTCGCGGGCGCACGCGCGTCGGCTGCTCCGCCGCGTCCGGTTCCCTCGCTCGGCGACGTCGTGCTCGGCGCGCCGCCGCGCAGCGACGTCGATCTGACCGAACTCGTGGCATTCCTCGTCGATCCGGCGCAGGGATTCCTGCGCCAGCGCCTCGGCTTCCGAGTGCCCGAGCGCGACGAGACGCCTGCCGACTCGTTGTCCGTCCAACTCGACGCGCTCGAACGGTGGGATGTCGGCGACCGGATGCTCCAGTCGCGGCTCGACGGCGAACCGGCCGACCGTTTCCGCGCCGCCGAGTGGCGGCGCGGCACGTTGCCGCCCTTCGGGCTCGGCAATGCCGCGCTCGCCGAGGTCGAGTTCGCGGTCGACGCGCTCGCCGCCGCGTGCGCACCGCTGTATCGGCCGGACGCGCACACTGCTTACGTCGCAGTCGATCTGGGCGACGGGAGAAGGATTACCGGCACGGTGCCGGGTATTCGCGACGGCGTCCTCGTGCGGTCGTCGTTCTCGCGGCTCGGCCCCAAGCACCGCATGACGGCGTGGGTGCAACTGCTCGCCGTCGCGGCCGACGGCCGGTACGGGCCGGTGTCGGCGGCCACGACGGGTCGAGGGTCGGGCCACCGTCCGGCGTGGCGGTCCACCCTCACCGCGCCCGGCGACGCGCTCGCGGTGCTGCGCAGGCTGGTCGATCTCCGCGACCGGGGATTGCGGCAACCGCTGCCGATCGCCCCGACCGCATCGGGTGTGTACGCCGAGCGGCGGGTCCGTGGCGACGGCCCCGACGAGGCGTACGCGGCCGCGGACAACTCGTGGTCGTCGCGCTTCGGCGACCACACCAATCGCGTCGCGACGTACCTGTACGGGCCGAAGGCGCCGTTCACGGCGGTCAGCGGGGGAGCGGGCGAGGTGGAGCCCACACGCTTCGGTGATCTCGCCGTCGAACTGTGGTCGCCTCTGCTCGGCGCGGAAACGGTGGGTCAGCCGTGAGTTTCGATGTGACGACTCCTCTTCCGCACGGCACCACCGTGCTCGAGGCCAGTGCGGGCACGGGCAAGACCTGGACGATCGTCGCGCTGGCCACGCGCTATGTGGCGGAGGGGGAGGCCGACATCTCGCAGCTGCTGCTGGTCACGTTCAGCCGTGCCGCCACGCAGGAGTTGCGTGAGCGCACGCGCGAGCGGTTCGCGGCGACGGCCGCGGCGCTGGCCGGTCCCGCGTCCGCGCGGGCGTCGGACGATCCGCTCGTCGCCCATCTCGCCACCGCCGACGACGCCGAGGTCGAGCAGCGGCGCCGCCGGCTCGTGCGCGCGCTCGCCGATTTCGACTCGGGCACGATCGTCACGACTCACAGCTTCTGCCAGCGCATGCTCGACGGCCTCGGCGTCGCGGGCGAGAACGACCCCGACGTCACGCTCGTCGAGTCGGTCGACGACCTCACCTCCGACGTCGCACGGGATCTGTACCTGCGGGCGTACGCACGCGCCGAGGACTCGCCGCCGTTCTCGCTCGACGAGGCGCACCAGCTCGCACGTGGCGCGGTGGCCGACCGGCAGTCCGCTCTCGCACCCGAGCCGGACGACGCGACCGTCGCGGGGCAGCGCGTGTTGTTCGCCCGCGCGGCCCGGGCAGAGGTCGATCGTCGTAAGAAGCTCTCGGGCACCCGAGATTTCGAGGACCTGCTCGCCCTCCTGCACGGTGTGCTCGCCGATCCCGCGCACGGCGAGGCGGCATGTGCTCGCATCCGCGCGCTGTACCGGGTCGTGCTCGTCGACGAGTTCCAGGACACCGACCCGTTGCAGTGGGAGATCATCCGCCGCGTGTTCGTCGGTCACCGCACGCTCATCCTCGTCGGCGACCCGAAGCAGGCCATCTACGCCTTCCGCGGCGCCGAGGTCCTGAGCTACCTCGACGCCGTCGCACATGCGGAGGCGCACGAGGAACTGTCGGTCAACTGGCGCACCGACGGCCCCCTGATCGAGGCGCTCGCACACCTGTACGGCGGTGCGGCGCTCGGACATCCGGACATCGCGGTGCACCCGGTCACGCCTCGTCACGAACGCTCACGCATCCACGGCACCGTGCCGCTGCGCGTGCGCTATCTCAGCCGCACGGGAGCGGGCCCGCTGGGCAAGACCGGATTTCCCGCGGTCGGCGCGCTGCGCGCGGTCGTCGCCACCGACGTCGCACACGACATCGTGCGGGTGCTGTCGGACGGCATCACCCTCGACGACGGCACGGCGGGGGAGCGGCCCGTGGCGCCCGGCGACATCGCCGTGCTGGTCCGCACGCGCAGCCAGGTCGAACTCGTGCGCGACGCGCTCGACCGCGTCGGCGTGCCGTCGGTGCTCGCTGGGGGCACGAGCGTGTTCGCCACCGAGAGCGCGACGCACTGGCTGTGGGTGTTGCAGGCGCTCGGGCAACCACACAGGTCCGACCGTGTGCGGCTCGCGGCACTCACGCCGATCCTCGGCTGGACCGCCGAACGACTCGACGCCGAGTCCGACGACATCGTGGGCCGCGTCGGCAGCGTGCTGCGCGAGTGGGCCGGGTTGTTCGAGCGCGTGGGTTTCGCCGCGGTGTACGAGCGGCTCTCGCGCGCACAGGGGCTCGACGGTGTGGCCGGCCTCGAAGAGCGGGTGCTCGCGATGCCCTCGGGCGAGCGCACTCTCACCGACATCCGGCACATCGCGCAGTTGCTGGGCAAGGTCGCGACCGAGGAGTCGATGGGGCTCGCGGAACTCACGCGTTGGCTCACCGAACGGCTCGACGACCCGACGTCGGGCAGCGCCACCGACCGTAGCCGCAGGCTGGACAGCGACGCCGCGGCCGTGCAGATCGCCACGGTGCACGCGAGCAAGGGCCTCGAATTCCCCGTCGTGTATCTGCCGTTCGCGTGGGACGCGTCGCGCAACCCCTACCCGACGACTCTTCTGTTGCACGGCGACGACGGCAGACGCGTCCTCGACGTCGGCGGCCGCAGCGGCCCCGGGTACGCCGAGCGGCGCAAGGTGGCCGATGCGGAAGAGGCGGGCGAGGAACTGCGGCTGCTGTATGTCGCACTCACGCGCGCGAAGTGCCACGTCGTCGCGTGGTGGGCGCCGTCGGCATCGACGTCACGATCGGCACTGCACCGCATGCTGTTCGGCAGGCGCGACGGGCTGAGCGAGCCCGACCAGACGGTCAAGGTGCTCGACGACGGCCCGATGTCCGCGTCCTTCGACGCGTGGCCGGCGAGTGCGAGCGCCGTCATCTCGGTCGAGCCGGCTCGCGCCGACACCCGCGGCTCGGGCGGGTGGACCGCGAAGGCCGCCGCACCCGCCGAACTGGTGGCCGCGCGGTTCGACCGCGAACTCGACACGTTGTGGCGGCGCACGTCGTACTCGGCGCTCACCGCGGCCGCGCACGACCACGCCGCCGGGACCGGAAGCGAGCCGGAGGAGCCGCAGAAGGACGACGAACCGGAGGAGCCGGACGTCCTCGCAGAGACGCCCGACGAGACCGACCACGAAGGCATTGCGTCGCCGCTCGACGAGTTTCCCGGTGGCACCGCGTTCGGCACGCTCGTCCACGAGGTCCTCGAACACGTCGACACCGCCGTACCCGATCTGGCGGCCGAGCTCACACGGAGCTGTCGCGACGCGGTCGCGACCCATCTCGCGGAGATCGATCCGGATGCGCTCGGCGCCGCGCTGGTGCCGGTGATGCACACGCCGATCGGCGACGAGACCCTCGCGTCGATCGCGCCTCTCGACCGGCTGCCCGAGCTCGACTTCGAGCTGCCGCTCGACGGCGGAGACACTCCGGCTTCCGGGCACGTGACGATAGCCGGGATCGCGGCGCTCATGCGCGAGTACCTGCCCGCGGACGACGTGCTGGCGTCGTACCCCGCGATGCTCGAGAAGGTCGAATCGTTGCCGCTGCGTGGATATCTCACGGGCAGCATCGACGCGGTCCTGCGCTTGCCCGGGCCGCGCTATGTCGTCGTCGACTACAAGACGAATCGGCTGGGCCGGGACGCGCTCACCACCGCGCACTACACACGCGAGCGCATGGCCCGCGAAATGGAGCGTTCGCACTATCCGCTGCAGGCGTTGCTGTATGCCGTGGCGCTGCACCGGTATCTGCGGTGGCGACAGCCCGGGTACGACCCCGAGAAGCATCTGGGCGGCATCCGTTATCTGTTCGTCCGCGGCATGGCAGGACCGGAGACTCCCGAGGGCTGCGGTGTGTTCGACTGGGCTCCGCCCGCCTCGCTCGTCACCGCACTGTCCGACCTGCTGGGGGGAACGCCATGACCGAGCCGCTCGTCGCGCAACGCGGAACCGGCCTGCTGCGCACCTTCGACGAGGCGGGCGTCCTGTCGCCCGCCGACGTGCACGTCGCCGAGCGCCTGCGCAAGCTCGGCGGCGAGTCGTCCGAACTCGTCTTGTTCGCGGCTGCCCTCGCGGTGCGCGCGGTGCGTTCGGGCTCGGTGTGCCTCGACGTGCGTCGTATGCGTGAGGTGACGGTCGAGGACGCCGACGAGGCCGACATCGCGGAGCTGCCGTGGCCGGACGTCGACGAGGTCGTCGCCGAGTTGCGGCGGAGCGTGCTCGTGTCGGGCGGCGACGCCGGACCGCTGCGGCCGCTGTGTCTAGCCGACTCGGACCCCGCTCCGGGGGAGGACTCCGGCGGCGAGCTGCTGTACCTGAGCCGCTACTTCCATCAGGAACAGACGATCCGCGACGTCCTCGACGCGCGGGCGGCCACGCGGCCGCCGCTCGATGCAGACCTACTGCGCGCGGGGCTCACACGGCATTTCACCGACCCGACGGGTGGACCGTCGGCCGCACCCGACCGCCAGCGCATCGCCGCCGCGCTCGCCGCCACACGGTGGACCACCGTCATCGCGGGCGGGCCCGGCACGGGCAAGACCCACACGGTCGCACGTATTCTCGCGCTGCTCGTCGAGCAGTTCGACGCACCGCCCCGCATCGGTCTCGCGGCCCCCACGGGCAAGGCAGCGGCACGGTTGCAGGAAGCGGTCGACGAGCAGTCGGTGGCGCTGGGCCTGCCGGACGGGCTCGCGGCGATGACACTGCACCGGCTCCTCGGCTGGCAACGGGGCGGCACCCGCTTCCGCTACAACGTGCACAACCGGCTTCCACACGACGTGGTGGTGGTCGACGAGACGTCGATGGTGTCGCTCACCCTCATGTGCCGACTACTCGAGGCGATGCGCGACGACGCGCGCCTCGTGCTCGTCGGTGACCCCGACCAGTTGACGTCGGTCGACGCGGGAGCGGTGCTCGCGGACCTCACCGCCCGGCCGGTGCGTGCGACGCCGGATCCGCGGTTGGGCGAACTCGTCGGCGCCGATCTCGACGCGGTCGACGATCCCGCCGAGGCCGCACTGTCGCGGTCCGAGCGAGAACGGCTGGCGGGCGGGGTGATCCGGCTCAGCCGCGGCCGCCGGTTCGGCGGTGCGATCGCCGCGCTCGCGGTCGCGGTGCGCGACGGCCGCGAAGACGACGTGCTCGCGTTGTTGCGCGGCGAGTCGCCCGAGATCTCATGGTGCGGGCCCGACGACGTCGACTCGCTGCGCCACGACGTCGTCACGACGTCGCGGGCGGTCACGGAGGCGGCACGCGACGGCCGCGTGCTCGACGCGCTCGGTGGGCTCGAGGCGCACCGCCTGCTGTGCGCACACCGAGAAGGGCCCTACGGCGTGCAGCGGTGGGCGCAGCAGGCCGTCGAGTGGGTCGGCGAGGCGGCGGGCACTCGGCTCGATCCACATGAGTGGTATCCCGGTCAACCGCTGCTCGTCACCGCGAACGACCACGAGATCCGCATCTACAACGGCGATGCGGGTGTGGTCGTCGAGCAAGCCGACGGCAGCCTCGCGGCGGCGTTCCCGCGCGGGCGCGAGGCGTACCTGCTGCATCCGAGCCAGCTGTCGGAAGTGCAGACCGTGTACGCGATGACGATTCACCGCAGTCAGGGCAGCCAGTACGACACGGTGTCGATCGTGCTGCCCGAGGAAGGCTCGTCGCTGCTCACCCGCGAGTTGCTCTACACCGCGATCACGCGCGCCCGCCGCCACGTCCGCATCCTCGGTACGGAGGATGCGGTACGCGCGGGGGTCGGGCGCCGCGTGTCGCGCGCGAGCGGGCTGCGCCGGGTGATCAGGCCGTTCCCGGCTCGTTGACCGTGTCGCCCGGGCTGCCGCGTCAGCTCACTCCGGGGCGCCCAGGTTCATGTCGTCGGGGTGGGCGCCGACGCGCGTGCCGTCGTCCAGCGTCGCGATCTCGCTCAGGTCCAGCTCGTCGAGTTCGAAGTCGAAGACGTCGATGTTCTGCGCGATGCGTTCGGTGTGCACCGACTTCGGGATGACGATCAGCCCGTTCTGCAGGTGCCACCGGACGAGCACCTGGGCGGGCGTCTTGCTGTGCCGGTCGGCGATGCGAGCGATGATCGGGTCGTCGAGGAGAGTGTTCGGCTTCGAGTCCTTGCCCCAGCCGGAGTTGCTGGTGCCGCCGAGCGGGCTCCACGACTCGACGTGGATGCCGTGGTCGTCGGCGTACGACCGGATCGCGGGCTGGGGGAGGTGCGGATGCAACTCGACCTGGTCGACTGCGGGCACAGTCTTGCCCGCCTCGAGCAGCAGGCGCAGATGGTGCGGTTCGAAGTTGCACACGCCGATCGCCTTCGCCCGGCCCGACGCGGCGATCTCCTCGAGCGCGTCCCACGTGCGCAGGAGGCGTTCGCTGTCCTGCAGCGGCCAGTGGATCAGGTACAGGTCGACGTAGTCGGTGCCGAGTCGCTGCAGGCTCGCGTCGAAGGCCGCCAGGGCGCGCTCGTAGCCCTGGTCGGAGTTCCACAGCTTCGTCGTCAGGAAGATGTCCTCGCGCGGCACCGACGATGCGCGGATGCCGCGTCCGACGCCTTCCTCGTTGCCGTAGGCCGCGGCGGTGTCGATGTGCCGGTAGCCGGCGTCGTCGAGCGCGTAACGCACCGCATTCTCGGTCTCGTCGTTGCTCGCCTGCCAGACTCCCAGGCCGAGCTGCGGGATCGTGGTTCCGGAGTTCAGGGTGATCGTGGGAGTGGTCATGCTCCGACACTACGTCCCCCTCGTGAGTACTTTGCGAGTCTCCGCACGCCTGTTTCGCTCACGTACGCCGTGAACGGGGACAACGCCGGCCGTGGCACGATGCAGGTCGTGAAGGACATCCTGCTCGTTGCGACCGACCTCGACGGCACGCTGCTGCGTTCGGACCACACGGTCTCGTCCCGCACGGCCGCGGCGATGGCGGCGGCGCGTGACGCAGGCATCGAGATCGTGTGGGCGACGGCCCGCGCGCGGCACTCCGTGGGCGACCTCGCGTGCGCGGCCGGCTTCCGTGGGCTCGCGGTGTGCGCGAACGGGGCCGTCGCGCTCGACCTGGCCGACGGCACTCCGGTCGTCACCGGCACGGTCGACATCGAGATCGAGGCCGCCGCGGCGGCGATGAAAGCGGTGCGGGAGGTGCTGCCGGGCGTCGTGTTCGCCAATGTCGGGCCGACGTCCTTCGTCGCCGAACCGCGGTATGCGGCGCTGTGCGAGTTCGTCGACCACTACCGTCACCCGCACGAGATGGATCTGGCCGACGCGCTGCCGTCGATCGCGGAGCCGATGGTCAAGATCGTCGCGCGTCACCCGGACGTGCCCGCGGCCGAGCTGTACCGCATGGTCCTCGCGTCCGCGGTGCCCGGAATCGCCGTCACGCATTCCGGTGCGCCGTACATCGAGATGGCCGCGAGCGGTGTGTCGAAGGCCGCGGCGCTCGCCGAACTGTGCGCCGTCAAGGGCATCAGCGTGGATCAGGTCGCCGCTGCGGGCGACGCCGTCAACGACATCCCGATGCTCGAGTGGGCGGGCACCGCGCTCGCGCCCGCCAACGCGCTGCCGGAGGTCGCGGCGCTCGCGCACCGCATGCTGCCGTCGAACGACGACGACGGCGTCGCGCACTTCCTCGAACAGCTCGTCGCCTCGCGCTGACAGCCGCACCCCTATTACGCGTCCGCACCCCGACTCGCCGGGCGAATCGGGGTGCGGACGACAAGTGAGGGTGCGGCTACAGCCCTGCTGCCGCCGCGAGCTCCGGCAGGTAGGTGCTCGGCGCACCGAACAGCTGCGCGCTGCCGTGGGCACGCTTGAAGTACAGCTGCGCGTCGTGCTCCCAGGTGATCGCGATGCCACCGTGCAATTGCACCGCCTCGGCGGCCACCTGCTCGAACGCTTCCGAGCAGTACACCTTCGCGATCGCGGCATCCTCGGCGCTACCCGATTGCGCCGCCGCGTACGACATCGACCGTGCGGTCTCGACGAGCGCATACATGTCGGCCATGCGGTGCTTGAGCGCCTGGAACGACCCGATCACGCGGCCGAACTGCTTGCGCGACTTGGTGTAGTCGACGGTCTGCTCGAGCAGTGCTGCCGCGGCACCCACCTGTTCGGCGGACAGCGCGACGAGCGCGTGGGTGCGCAGCCGGTCGGCGAGGTCCGCGGGCGCCGCGATCCGCGTGCCGGGCACGGACGCGAACGAGACCTCGGAAAGTGCACGCGTCGGATCCATCGACGGGACGCGTCGGCGGGTGACGCCTTCGGCGGTGGGATCGACCTCGTACAACCCGTCGTGGGTGAGCACCAGCAGAACGTCCGCGACGTCGCCGCCCAGCACGAAGTGCGCCGTGCCGGTCAGCGTGTCTGCACTGCTCTCGACGCCGAATCCGGTCCAGCCGTGCGCGTCGGCCCAGCACACGGCGAGGGTCGACGTACCCGCGGCCGCCGACGGCAACAGCCGCGCGCACGCGTCGGCGTCGTCCGACGACAACAGCGCGAACGTGCCGAGTACCGCCGAACCGAGCATCGGCGACGGGGTGAGCCGCCTGCCGAGCTCCTCCTGCACGACGTGCAATTCCGCGATTCCTGCCCCGACGCCGTCGTACTCCTCCGGGACTGCGAGGGCTGCGACGCCGATCTGCTCGCACAGCTTCGACCACACGTCGGCGTCGTAGCCGGTGTCGGTGGTGGTGGCGCGGCGCACCGCTGCCGAGTCGGAGTGCTTCGTGAGCAGGTCCCGGACCGAGGCGCGCAGTGCCGCCTGTTCCTCGGTTTCGCCGAACGATGCGCGCTCGGCCGTCCCGACGCTCACGACGCGACCGCCACGGCGACGCGTTCGCGGTGCCATGCGGGCGTGCCCCATGCGGTGACGAGGGCGCGAACCTTGGTGAGCCACAACGACAGATCGTGCTCCTGGGTGTAGCCGATCGCGCCGTGCACCTGCAGTCCGACGCGCGCGGCCCGGTACGCGGCGTCGCCGCACGCGACCTTCGCGGCGGACACGTCCCGCGACGCGTCGCGGTCGCCGTCGCGCACCGCGAGCGCCGCGCCGTGCAGCAACGGGCGGGCCATCTCGAGCGCGACCGCGACCTCGGCGAGGTGGTGCTTGATCGCCTGGAACTGGCCGATGACCTTGCCGAACTGCTTGCGCTGTTTCGCATAGTCGGTGGTCGCCTCGAGCAGGTGCGTGCCGAGGCCCTGCAACTGCGCGGCGGTGGCGAGTGCGCCGAGGTCGAACGCCGCGTCGGTGTCGGCCGTGCCGAGGGACGCGTCGACGGTCGCGCGGAACAGCCGCCGCGCAGGGTCGACGGAAGCTTCGGGGGCGCCGTAGGACGCTGTCGACACGGAGCCGTCGCCCGCGACGAGGACGAGGTCCGCGGTGTCTGCGTCGACCGCGAACGGCACGCGCGGGGGCGCGGCGACGGTCGCGAGGGAGCCTTCCGCGAGCGAGGCGAGCCGGTCGGCAGCCGCCGACGCGAGCAGTGCCGGTGCGACCGCGACGGTGTCGGCGACCGGGCCGGGCATCGCGTGCCTGCCGAGTTGCTCGACGGCGACGACCATGTCGACGGCGTCGGCGCCCATTCCGCCGTTCTCCTCCGAGATCAACAGTGCGGTGACACCGGTGTCGGCGAGCCTGCTCCACACCGCCCGCCCGGGGGCGGTGTCGCCCGCGGCCCACGCGCGGGCGACGGCCGGCAGGTCGGACTTCGCGAGCAGGGCGTCGATGCTCGCCGCGAAGTCGCGATGGTCGTCGTCGAGGGTGAATCTCATCGGTCCGCCTTCGGTAGGCCGAGCAGGCGCTCGGCGATCACGTTCTTCTGGATCTCGTTGGTGCCTGCATAGATCGGGCCGGACAACGAGAACAGGTAGCCGTCGGTCCACGGTCCGGCGAGCTCGGCCTCGGGACCGAGCAGGTCGAGTGCGGTCTCGTGCGTCGCGATGTCCCACTCGGACCAGAAGACCTTGTTGATCGACGACTCGGCGCCCAACTGCCCGCCGTCGGCGAGGCGGGTGACGGTGCCGAATGTGCTCAGCTGGTATGCCCGAGCGCCGATCCAGGCATCGGCGATCCGGGCCCGCAGCGCGGTGTCGGTGCGCACCTCGTCGTCGCGGCCCGCGGTCTCGCGGTAGGCCGCGACGAGTCGGTCGACGGTCGCGAGGAAGCGGCCGGGGCTGCGCAGCGACAGGCCACGCTCGTTGCTCGCGGTGCTCATCGCGACGCGCCAGCCCTCGTCGACCGTGCCGATGACGCCGGATGCCCCCGGTTCGGCCGGATCGTCCGGCACGAACACGTCTTCGAGGAAGATCTCGGCGAAGCCGGGCTCGCCGTCGAGCTGGTCGATCGGCCGGATCGTGACGCCCGGCGAGCGCAGGTCGAACATGAAGTAGGTGATGCCCTTGTGCCGGGGTGCCTCCGGGTTGGATCGGAACAGCCCGAACCCCCAGTCGGCGAAGCTCGCCCGCGAACTCCACGTCTTCTGCCCGTTGAGCACCCACCCGCCGTCGACGCGCTTCGCGGTCGAGCGCAGGCTCGCGAGGTCGCTGCCCGACTCGGGCTCCGACCATGCCTGCGCCCAGATGTCGTCGGCGCGTGCCATCCGCGGCATGATGCGGGCGAGCTGCTCGGCGTTCGCGTGCTCGAACAGGGTGGGCGCCAACAGGAAGATGCCGTTCTGGCTCACCCGTCCCGGGGCACCCGCCCGGTAGTACTCCTCCTCGAACACGACCCACTGCAGTAGCGACGCGTCGCGGCCGCCGAGGTCTTCGGGCCACGACACGACCGACAGCTTCGCGCCCGCGAGCGTGCGCTCCCATTCGCGGTGCGCTTCGAACCCTTCCGCGGTGTCCATCGACGGCAGCGGGGTGGCGGGCACGTTCTCCTTCAGGAAGGCCCGCACCTCGTCGCGGAAGGCGAGGGTATGTTCGTCCAGTGACAGGTCCACTGTTACTTCGCTCCTTCTGCGGACGACTTGCCGCTTGCAGCCATGGACTTGGCATCCTGGCCACCCAGTGAATCCGTACCGACCTCGGCATTGTGTGCGTGCGCGAAATGGTGCAGGCCGAACACCGAGTCCATGCCCGAACGCATACCCATCAGATCCTCGGACTGGTTGACGGCCTTCTTGGTGAGCGCGAGGCCCAGGCGTGGCATCTTCGCGACGCGCTCGGCGATCTCGAAGGTCTCCTTCTCGAGGTCGTCGCGCGGTACGACGCGGTTGACCATGCCCACCTCGTACGCGCGCTGCGCGCCGAACCGGTCGCCCGTGAACAGCATCTCCTTCGCGAACCGCGGCCCGACCATCCACGGGTGCGCGAAGTACTCGACGCCGGGAATGCCCATGCGCACCACGGGGTCCGAGAAGAAGGCGTCGTCGGACGCGACGATCATGTCGCACACCCACGCGAGCATGAGGCCGCCCGCGATGCATGCGCCCTGCACCATCGCGATCGTGGGCTTCGGGATCTCGCGCCAGCGGCGGCACATCCCGAGGTACACCTCCATCTCGCGCGCGAAGCGCTGGTCGCCGCCCTGCTTGTCGACGTGGTCCCACCACATCACGGCCTTGTTGTCGTAGTGCACGTGGTGGTCGCGGCCCGGTGTGCCGATGTCGTGGCCCGCGCTGAAATGTTTTCCGTTGGCCGCCAGCACGATCACCCTGACGTCGTCGTCCTCGACGGCCCGCTCGAATGCGGCGTCGAGTGCGTACGTCATGACCGAGTTCTGCGCGTTGCGGTAGTCGGGACGGTTGAGCGTCACGACGGCGACCGAGTCGCGCACCTCGTAGGTGACGACATCGGGCTCGTAGGGGATGGTCACGACTTCTCCTCACGCAGAACGTTCTTGAGTACTTTTCCGGACGGATTACGGGGCAGCGATTCGACGAACCGCACCGAGCTCGGCACCTTGAACTTCGCGAGGCGCTGCCGGCAGAACGCGATGACGTCCTCTTCCGTGACGGCCTGCCCCTGCTTGACCACGATGAACGCCCGGCCCATCTCGCCCATGCGTTCGTCGGGCACGCCGATGACGGCCGATTCGGCGACCGCGTCGAGCCGCGCGAGTTCGTTCTCGATCTCGGCGGGATACACGTTGAACCCGCCGGAGATGTACATGTCCTTGAGCCGGTCGGTGATGTCGAGATAGCCGCGCTCGTCGA
Source organism: Rhodococcus sp. HNM0569 (assembly GCF_012726205.1). Classification (GTDB taxonomy): domain Bacteria; phylum Actinomycetota; class Actinomycetes; order Mycobacteriales; family Mycobacteriaceae; genus Rhodococcus_F. Next base: position 160,482 of record NZ_JAASAE010000003.1, read on the forward strand.
GCGTGCCGACGTCGCCGGTGTGCAACCAGCCGTCGGTGTCGATCGCCTTCGCGGTGGCCTCGGGGTCGTCGAGGTAGCCGAGCATGACGTTGGGGCCGCGAACCAGGATCTCGTCGTGCTCGCCGATACGGACCTCGAAGCCCGCGGTCGCGCGACCCGACGACGTCGACACCGTGACGGGGTCGTCGTCGGTGCGGCACATCGTGACCACGACGGCCTCGGTCTGGCCGTATGCCGTGATGACGGCGTCGAATCCGAGTTCGGACTGCATGCGCTCGACGAGCCGCACCGGTACGGCGGCCGCACCGGTGATCGCGACGCGCAGGCTCGACAGATCGTGGTTCGGCCGGTCCGGGTGGTCGAGGATTGACTGGAAGATCGTGGGCGCCCCCGCGAGGATGCTGATCTGCTCGGCCTCGGTGTGCGACATGAGCGACGGCACGTCGAAGACCGCCATCGGCACGACGGTGGCGCCACGCAGCAGGCACACCACGATGCCGGCCTTGTAGCCGAAGGTGTGGAAGAACGGGTTGATGATCAGATAGTTGTCGTCGGACACGACCTCGGCGCAGTCGGCCCACGAGTCCGCGATGTCGACGGTCTGCCGCTGCGCGGTGAGCACGCCCTTGCTGCGTCCCGTGGTGCCCGACGTGAACAGGATGTCCGCGATGTCCTCGGCCGAGACCGCCCGGGCGCGCTCGTCGGCGCGGGCACGGGTGTCGTCGTCGGCGAGCGCGGTGAAGTCGTCGAAGTCGAGCACGCCCTCGGTCGGCTCGTCGCCACCGTCGACCGGCACACGCACGACGGTGGGGATGTGCAGATCCGGTGCGACCTCGCGCAGCTGCGCGTAGCGGTCGGCCCGCAGGAAGTTGCCGGCCACGACGAGTACCTGCGCGTCGACGCGTTCGACGATGTCGTGCGCCTCCGTGCCGGTGTAGCGCGTGTTGATCGGCACGACGACGCCACCGGCGTAGTGCGTGCCGAGCAGCGCGACGATCCAGTGATACGTGTTGGGCGACCAGATCGCGACGCGCCCGCCCGGCTCGAGTCCGCGTGCGATCGCGGCGGCCGCGAAATCGCGGGCACGGGCGTGCAACTGTGCGAAGGTCAAGCGGGTGTCGCCGTCGGCCACTGCGATGCGGTCGGCGTAGAGGTCCGCGGCGCGGACGAGCGCTGCGGGGGTGGTTCTCGGTTTCTCGGTCACTTCGCTCCCTACTACCTAGCAAGTGCTTGGTAGGTTATCGTACGAACGTGGATCTGAGCGAGAGCCGAGACGAACGGATTACCGACACCGCATTCGCCGAGTCGGTACGCGGGTGGCTGGAGGGCAACCTCACCGGCCGTTTCGCACACCTGCGGGGCAAGGGTGGCCCCGGCAGCGAGCACGAATTCTTCGACGAGCGGCTCGAATGGGACCGTCACCTCGCCGCGGCGGGATGGACGTGCCTCGGGTGGCCCGAGCAGTACGGCGGCCGCGGCGTCTCGATCGCGCAGCACGTCGCATTCCACGAGGAGTACGCGAAGGCGGCCGCGCCCGCGCGGGTCAGTCACGTGGGCGAGGAGTTGCTCGGCCCGACGCTCATCGCGTTCGGCACCGAGGCGCAGAAGCAGCGCTTCCTGCCCGGCATCAAGAACGTCACCGAACTGTGGGCGCAGGGGTACTCCGAGCCCGGCGCCGGCTCCGACCTCGCCAACGTCTCCACGACGGCGCGGCTCGAGGACGGCAAGTGGATCATCAACGGGCAGAAGATCTGGACCTCGCTCGCGCATGTCGCGCAGTGGGCCTTCGTCGTCGCCCGCACCGAGCCGGGGTCCAAGCGTCATCAGGGCTTGAGTTTCCTGCTCGTCCCGCTCGACCAGCCGGGCGTCACGGTGCGCCCGATCCAGCAGCTCACCGGCACCTCGGAGTTCAACGAGGTGTTCTTCGACGACGCCGTCACCGATGCGGATCTGGTGGTCGGCGAGCCGGGCGAGGGGTGGAAGGTCGCGATGGGTCTGTTGACCTTCGAGCGCGGCGTCTCGACGCTCGGCCAGCAGATCGGCTTCGCGCGCGAACTCGACGGCGTCGTCGCGCAAGCCCGCGCACACGGCACCGATCGCGATCCCGCGATCCGTGAGCGCATCGCGCGCGCCTACATCGGGCTCCGCGTGATCCGCGCGCACGCGCTGCGCACCCTCGGCGCGGTCGACGCCGGCGCGTCGGGCGGCGAGGCGTCCGTCGCGAAACTGTTGTGGGCCAACTGGCATCGCGATCTGGGGCAGCTCGCGGTCGACGTGCGCGGCGCGTCGTCACTGCTTGCTCCCGAGCACGATCACGCCGGTGCCGCATCCGATCTCACCGACCCGGAACATCTCGAACTCGACGAGTGGCAGCGGCTGTTCCTCTTCACCCGTGCCGACACCATCTACGGCGGATCCAACGAGATCCAGCGCAACATCATCTCCGAGCGAGTGCTCGGACTACCGCGAGAGGCGAAAGCATGAGTTCCCCGCACCTGTCCCCGCTGGCCACCCCGCCCGAGGAAACCCCCGGCCACAACCTGCTGGGCGACAAGAAGGTCGTCGTCACCGCAGCGGCAGGCACGGGCATCGGGTACGCGACCGCGCGCCGCGCGCTGCTCGAGGGCGCCGACGTCCTCGTCTCCGACTGGCACGAACGCCGCCTCGGCGAGACCCGCGAGAGGCTCGCCGCAGAGTTCCCCGACCGCAAGGTCGAGGCACTCGCGTGCGATGTATCGAAGACCGCGCAGGTCGACGAGCTGATCACCGGTGCCGCTGCCGCGCTCGGGCGCATCGACGTGCTCGTCAACAATGCGGGCCTCGGCGGCGAGACGCCGCTCGTCGACATGACCGACGACGAGTGGGATCGCGTCCTCGACATCACCCTGAACGGCACCTTCCGCGCGACGCGCGCGGCGCTGCGGCACTTCCGCGACGCCGGGCACGGCGGCATCCTCGTCAACAACGCATCGGTGCTCGGGTGGCGCGCGCAGCACTCGCAGGCGCACTACGCGGCCGCCAAGGCCGGCGTCATGGCACTCACCCGGTGCAGCGCGATCGAGGCCGCAGAGTACGGCGTCCGCATCAACGCCGTCGCGCCGTCGATCGCGCGGCACGCATTCCTGGCGAAGGTCACGAGCGAGGATCTGCTCGACCAGCTCGCGTCGCGCGAGGCATTCGGCCGCGCGGCCGAGGTGTGGGAGATCGCCGCGACGATCGCGATGCTCGCGAGCGACTACTCGACTTATCTCACCGGCGAGGTGGTGTCCATCTCGTCGCAGCGTGCGTGAGCGCGTGTACCCGGTCGATAGGATCATCTGATGACTCCAGCTCGCGAAGACGCAGGTAAGGGCGCCCGTAGGGCCGAGCTGCTCGCCATCGCGGCGACGCTGTTCGCCGAGCGTGGGGTGCGCGCCACCACCGTTCGGGACATCGCCGACGCCGCCGGCATCCTGTCCGGCAGTCTGTACCACCATTTCGACTCGAAGGAGTCGATGGTCGACGAGATCCTGCGCAGCTTCCTGGGCGAGCTGTTCGGGCGGTACCGCGAGATCGTCGCGTCCGAACTCGACGCGCGCACCACGCTGGAAGCGCTCGTGACGAGTTCGTACGAGGCGATCGATTCGTCGCACGCGGCGGTGGCGATCTACCAGGACGAGGTCAAGCACCTCCTCGACAACGACCGGTTCGCGTACCTGCGCGAGTACAACACCGAGTTCCGCACGTTGTGGGAGGGAGTGCTCACGCGCGGCATCGCCGACGGCACCTTCCGTGCCGACACCGACGTCGAACTCGTGTTCCGCTTCCTGCGCGACACCGTGTGGGTGGCCGTCCGTTGGTACCGGCCCGGTGGCACTCTCACCGCAGACACCGTTGCCAAGCAATACCTTTCGATAGTTCTCGACGGACTCGCCAGTCCGTGACCGTCCACCGGTGCGCTCGGCCGAGCGCACCCCACACTCGAGGAGAGCACATGGCCCGCGAGGTCTACATCGTCGACGCCGTCCGTACACCCATCGGCAAGAAGAACGGCGGCCTGTCGCCGATCCACCCGATCGATCTCGGCGCGCACGTCGTCAAGGAGATCGTGCGCCGCACCGGTATCAGCCCGGAGAACGTCGACGACGTCGTGTTCGGCTGCGTCGACGCGATCGGCGGCCAGGCAGGCAACATCGCCCGCATGGCCTGGCTCGCAGCCGGTTTCCCCGAGGCGGTGCCCGGCGTGACGGTGGACCGGCAGTGCGGGTCGAGTCAGCAGGCCGTGCACTTCGGCGCGCAGGCGATCCTGTCCGGCACCGCCGAGGTGATCCTGACCGGCGGCGTGCAGAACATGAGCCGCATTCCCATCTCGGCGGCGATGATCGTCGGCAAGGAGTACGGATTCGACACGCCCACATCGGGTTCGGTCGGTTGGACCGAGCGGTACGGCGACCAGGAGGTGTCGCAGTTCCGCGGTGCCGAGCTGATCGCGGAGAAGTGGGACCTGAGTCGCGAGGACCTCGAGCACTGGGCATTGCAGAGCCACGAGCGTGCCAAGACCGCGATCGCGGAGGGCCGGTTCGACCGTGAGATCGTGCCGGTCGGCGACTGCGCGGTCGACGAGGGCCCGCGCGAGACGAGCCTCGAGAAGATGGCGGCGCTGCAGCCGCTCGTCGAAGGTGGGCGACTCACCGCTGCCGTCGCGAGCCAGATCTCGGACGGCGCGAGTGCCGTCATGCTCGCGTCGGGCGACGCCGTCGAGAAGTACGGTCTCACGCCGCGGGCCCGCATCCACCACCTCAGCGCGCGGGGCGACGACCCGATCTTCATGCTCAGCGCGCCGATCCCGGCGACGCAGCACGCGCTCGAGCGCACCGGCCTGAGCATCGACGACATCGACCTGGTCGAGATCAACGAGGCGTTCGCGCCCGTCGTGCTCGCGTGGATCAAGGAGATCGGTGCCGATCCCGCGAAGGTCAACGTCAACGGCGGCGCGATCGCGCTCGGTCACCCGCTCGGCGCCACCGGCACCAAGCTCATGGCGACACTCGTCAACGAGCTCGAGCGCACCGGCGGCCGCTGGGGCCTGCAGACGATCTGCGAGGGTGGCGGCACCGCGAACGTCACGATCATCGAGCGGGTCTGATCTACTCACCCGCGTGGCAGTGTGCGCCGATCAACGCGACGAGAGGGAGACACCATGAACCCGTTCCGCAGCGCCGTCGAGGCCCGCGACACCGAGGCGATCGAAGCTCTGCTCGCCGACGACGTGGTGTTCACGAGCCCGATCGCGTTCAAGCCCTATCCGGGCAAGGCGATCACGGCGGCGATCCTGCGGGCCGTTCTGCGTGTGTTCGAGGACTTCCACTACGTGCGGGAGATCGGATCGGGCGCCGACCACGCGCTCGTGTTCGAGGCGCGCGTCGGCGACAAGGCCGTCGAGGGGTGCGACTTCCTGCATTTCGACGAGAACGGCCTGATCGACCGGTTCACCGTGATGGTGCGCCCACTGTCGGGTGCGCATGCGCTCGCGGAGGCGATGGGCGCCGAATTCCCGCGCATCGAGCGTGAGGCGGCGCAAGCGGGCTAGCGTGGAGATATGTGCCGAAACATCACCGAACTGCGTGGACTCGAGCCTGCGGCCACCGACGAGGAGATCGCGGCGGCGGCACGTCAGTACGTCCGCAAGGTGAGCGGAATCCACAAGCTGTCCGACGCCAACCGCGAGGCCTTCGAGATCGCGGTCGCCGAGGTCGCGGCCACCACGACGCGGCTGCTGGACGCGCTCCCCGCGCGTCGGCAGCCGCCGAAGTCGGTGCCGCCGCTGCGGCGCCCGGAGGTGCGGGCCCGCGAGGCCGCGCGCGCCTGAACGCCCACCCTCCGTGAGTGATTTCGGCGTACCTGGACTCGTAGAGTGCTCACGAGTCGTGACGTGCCCGATTCCCGGAAATCTGTGCGCTCGTCGCACCGGGCGGACCACACTCGGATCAGGACGTTCGAGTGTGAGTGGAGGGTTCGACGATGGTCGTGAAGTGGGCAGCGACGTGTCTTGCCGGAGTCGGCGGCGTCCTCGCGGTGGGGCTCCTGTCGCCCGCCGTCGCGTCGGCGAATCCCGTGCAGTGCCATGCCACGGGGGACGCGACGGTCGTGAACCGCTCCGAGACGTCGGCGTGTTCGGCCGCCACGGACACCGGGTCGACCGCCGACGCCTACGGCACGTTCGGCGACGCGAGGTCGGATGCGGTCGCCGACAGTTCGGCCGTCGCACACGGGCTTTTCGACGGCACGGCCACCAGCGGTTCGATGAAGGGGAGCGCGGCGGCTGCGTATGCGGCCCTCGGCGGGGAGGCGATCAGCACCGGGAGTTACGGCAACCGGGCCTCGGACTCGTTCGCCGCATTCGGTGGCAGGGCGAACAGCGGAAGCATCGTGGACGGCGCGAGCCTCTCGACCGCGGCGTGGGGAGGCGAATCCATCAGTACCGCGAACTCTTCCGGAACAGCCGACGCGCATGCTCTGTTCGGCGGGAACGCAGAGGGCTATGCCTTCGGTGACGCGCACCAGAGCGCGCTCGCAGTCGGACCGGACGCCGTGGCCTCGGCCCGGCACGTCGACGCGAACGGCTTCGCGGTGGCCGGGCCCGGTGGCACCGCCCGCACCGCCGACGGCCACGACGCCACCGATCCGCCCACGTGTGCGGGCCTGGCGGTGGCGGCCGACCTCACCACCGGTCAATGGTGCTTCGGCCACCCGTGACGCCGTCGCTGCCGTGAGTGATTTCGGCGTACCTGGACTCGTAGAGTGCTCACGAGTCGGCGAGTAGTGGCGCGCACATCCGCGTGACGTAGTCCGCGAGAGTGTCGACGTCGGCGTCCGCGATAGCGGGACTGCCGATCTTCTCGCGCATGAGCGCAATGCCGACGACGACGGCGTTGAGCAGTTCGGCGCGGAGCGCGGCGTCGGGGCCGTCCAGACGGGCGGCGAGCCGAGACGTGAAGATCGTCTCCACCATGTCCTTGACCACCGAACTCATCGTCTCGTTGTTGACGACTCCCGTGAGCATCCCCACGGTGCTACGCCCGGTGGTGCTGATCTCGAGGACGAGGCGGAGCACCTCGTTCGGGACGTCGTCGAGCGGTGTCGACTCGATCGCATCGGACACTCCGGGATCGCCCACGCGTACCGCCTCGACGAAGAGATTCTCCTTCGAGCCGAAATAACGGTTGATCAGCGCTTGATTGACGCCTGCCGCCGCGGCGATGTCGCGGGTGCTGGTGGCGGCCGCGCCGTGGTCGGCGATGAGCGTGCGTGCCGCGTCGAGGAGTGCCTGACGCGTCGCGGCGGCGTTGCGGCGACGGGCGGGAGGGGCGGCGTCGGTGCTCATCGCGGTCTGATCCTCCACTCGCTCGTCGGCTGTCGGCCAGTCTAGAGGACACCGGAGGTGCCTGGTCGAGGGCGTTTTGTCCGAAGTCGTCAGTTGTTGACTTATCGCCCGAGTCCGGCGTAGCGTCGTCGAGTCGTCGGCTGACCACATCGAGTCGGCCCACTCACGTGTCACGGGACCCGCAGCGCCGCCGGTCCCGGCACCCCTTCCGAGAAGTACGTCACAAGGAGCCGATTTCGTCATGGATCAGTCCGCCATGAGCGCGAGCCACTCGACCGATCGGTCGAACGGCGTGGTGGCCACGCTCGCCTTCGCCGGCACCACCGCTGCGATCATGCAGACACTGGTGACGCCGCTGCTGCCGCAACTACCGCAGATTCTGGACACGACGCCGTCCAACTCCGCATGGGTCGTGACCGTCACGCTGCTCGTTGCGGCGGTGTGCGTACCGGTCACCGGTCGCCTGGGCGACCTGCTCGGCAAGCGGCGCATGCTGCTCGCGTGCGCGGTACCGCTCGCGGTCGGCTCGATCGTGTGTGCGCTGTCGTCGAGCGTCGTGCCGATGATTCTCGGACGCGGCCTGCAAGGCGTCGGTATGGGCATGGTGCCGCTCGGCATCGCACTACTGCGCGACGCCGTCCCGGCGCACAAGCTGAGCTCCTCGATCGCCCTGGTGAGCGCGTCGATGGGCATCGGCGGAGGCATCGGCCTGCCACTCGCGGCCGCAGTCGCCGAGTACGCGAACTGGCGAGTGCTCTTCTGGGGGTCGGCCGTGCTCGCCGTGGCGATCGCCGCCCTCGTCTGGTTCCTCGTGCCCGACGTGCCGCCCGCCGCGAAGGGCCAGCGTTTCGACGCGCCCGGCGCCGTCGGTCTCGGTGTCGGCCTCGTGAGTGGCCTGCTCGCGGTGTCGAAGGGCGCCGAATGGGGCTGGACGTCCGGCACGACGCTGGGGCTGTCCGCGCTTGCGATCGTCGCACTGCTCGCGTGGGGAGTGTGGGAGTTGCGCACCCGTGAGCCGCTGATCGACCTGCGCACGACCGCCCGCCCGCGGGTGCTGATCACGAATGTCGCCTCGATCTTCGTCGGCGTCGGAATGTACGCCAGCATGCTCGTCATCCCGCAGGTGTTGCAGTTCCCGGAGGCGACCGGTTTCGGTCTCGGCCAGTCGATGATCGCCGCAGGCCTGTGGATGCTGCCCGGCGGGTTCATGATGATGCTCGTCTCGCCGCTCGGCGGCAAGCTCACCGACGCGCGCGGACCGAAGTTCACGCTCATGTGCGGTGTCGTCGTGATCGCGATCGGCTACGGGCTGTCACTCGCCCTGTTCGGCACCGCGTGGGGTCTGATGCTCGCGCTCATGGTGATCAACAGTGGCGTCGGCCTCGCGTACGGGGCCATGCCCGCGCTGATCATGGGCTCGGTTCCCCGCTCGGAAACTGCGGCCGCCAACGGCTTCAACACCCTGATGCGCTCGCTCGGCACATCGATCGGCGCGGCCGTGATCGGCACGGTGCTCGCGCAGATGACCATGTCGCTCGGCGGCGTCGACGTGACCGCCGAGAGCGGCTTCCGGACCGGTCTCGCGATCGGTGCCGGTGTGGCACTGGCGGCCCTCGTGATCGCCACCTTCATCCCGGCCGCACGCGCGACCGGCGACGAGGACGGCAAGGACGAGCGCGCGTCGCGCGACGAGGAAGCCGTGCACGCATAGCGATTCCCGTACACGACATCGCCGGCCGCAGCCCGAGGAGGCTGCGGCCGGCGATGTCACGTATGTACTCAGGCCCGGTAGGCCGCCAAGGCGTCGATGTGCTTGATGGCGTCCGTGACCACGCCGTCGATCAGCTCGGCACAGGTCGGCAGGTCGTCCAGCATGCCGACCACCTGTCCCGACGCCAGTACGCCCGCCTGCGTGTTCCCCTCGACCAGGCCGGCCTTGAGCAGCATCGGGGTGTTGGCAGCCATGATGATCTGCTGCCACGTGCGGTCGCTCGACTTCTTCATAGCGAGGCCGTCGCGCACGAGGGTCGACCACTTCATACCGGTCATCGCCTTGAACTTCGACGCATTGCGCGCCGCGGCGACGAGGCCGCGCAGGTTGCCGGAGTTCTCGAGCGAGTCGACGAGCTCGGTGTTGAGCACGCGGTGCGGCATGCCGTCGACCTTGCGCGAGACCGTCGTGTCCTGCAGTCCCCGCGAAAGGTACTGCTGCTTGACCGAATCGGGTACCTGCGACTCCTGTGTCAACAGGAAGCGCGTGCCCATCGCGACCCCCGCGGCGCCGTACGCGAGTGCGGCGGCGAGGCCGCGGCCGTCGTAGAACCCGCCCGCGGCGACGACCGGGATGTCGACCGCGTCGAGGACGGACGGCAGCAGCAGGGTCGTGGCGACGGCCCCGGTGTGGCCGCCGCCCTCGCCGCCCTGCACGATGACGGCGTCGGCGCCCCACGACGCGACCTTGACGGCATGCTTCGCGGCGCCGATCGACGGCACCACGACGACGCCGTTGTCCTTGAGCTTCGCGATGAGCTCCTGCTTCGGCGCGAGGGCGAACGACGCGACCCGAACCTTCTCGCGGATGAGCAGGTCGATGCGCTCGCCCGCGTCGGTCGCGTCGGCACGGATGTTGACGCCGAACGGTTTGTCGGTGAGCGACTTGGTCTTCGCGATCGCGGCGACCAGCTCGTCGTAGGTCATGGTGGCCGACGCGAGGATGCCGAGGCCGCCCGCATTGGACGTGCCTGCGACGAGCCGCGGCCCGGCGACCCAGCCCATACCGGTCTGGACGACGGGATGCTCGATGCCCACCAGTTCGGTGAGCGGGGTGCGCAGCGCCGCGGTCACGCCGCCACCTCGCGGTCGCGCAGGTTCTTCGGGTCGAGCACCTCGCGGATGAGCTGCAGCTCCTCGCCCGACGGATCGCGCGTGACGCCCGCGTCGGCGAGGCCGGCGACCTCGAACGACGTGTTCGCGGCGACGTCGTCGGCCGTCACGCCCGGATGCAGTGTGCGCGCGCGGAAGGTGTGGTCGGGACCCTCGAAGTCGAACACGCCGAGATTGGTGACGACGCGGGGCAATTCGAAGAACCGATAGGCCGGGTTGTCCGGATCGACCTTGTCGTAGCCGATGCCGGACACGATGTCGACCTTGTCGCAGAACACCCGCGTGGAGTGCTTGCCGACCCAGTAACTCGTGGCGTGGTTGATCGTGTTGCCCGGTGCACCACGGACGCCGAACATCTGGCGGGTCGGGTGCTGCAGCGGGCCGAACGCGGAGAGATTCTGGTTGCCGTGCCGGTCGATCTGGTTGGCGCCCATCACGACGTGCCTGCGGCCCGACGCGACGACGTCGAACACCTTGCGGAACGGCATCCAGCCCTCGATCGAGGCCTTCGCGCCGAGCGGGGGAGTGTCCTCGAAGAGGAGCGCCTCGCCGTCGGTGACGAGCAGATCGGGTTCGGTGGTGAGACGTGCGAGCCGTGCCCCGATGAGGGGAAGAGTGGCCATCGGGCTGGCCATGATCTCGCCTGCGCCCGAGAAGATCTCGGCGCATGCGACGGCACAGTATTCCGCGCGGGTGACGTCGCTCATGCCTGCTTTCCTTCCGCGAAGGCCGTGACTGCGGCCTGGTAGTCCTTCTCGTCGCCCGACAGGTAGGTGGCGACGAACGCCTTCCATGCCTCGGGGTCCTTCGCCGATTCGGCGTAGTGGCGCTGGAACTTCTCGTCGCGGCCGTACTCACCGGCGAACGTGAAGTGTGCTCCGTTCGGCGCCTCGACGACGGTGTCGACCATCATCCGGTTGAGCAGCAGGTTCTGCACCGGAACGGTCTTGACGAGCTCTTCGGTGTCGACGACGCGTTCGACCGACACGATGCGCTTGTGCGCGGCCGCGCAGTACAGGTCGTCGAAGTAGGGGTCGATGCCGGTGTACGCGGCATTGCCGTGGCGGTCCCCGAGGTCGAGATGCACCAGGGCGGCGTCGAGTTCGAGCGCGGGCATCGCCACGAGGGTTTCCGTCTTGCCGCCGGGGCCCGGGTACGGCGAGGTGACGGTCTTCAGCTCGTCGCCCCAGAACGACAGCACGTCCGAGCCGAGACCGGCGCGGATCGGCAGGAACGGCAGGCGGGCGGCCGCGGCCTCGAGGCCGCACTTGACCATGCCCTCGTCCATCTCGCGGGCCTCGATCGAGCCCGTCGTGCGGGCGTGCGCGAACCACGGGTCGTAGAACGGCGCCGAGTCGAGCGACACGAAGCCGTAGTACGCCTTGCGGACCTTGCCCGCGGAACACAGCAGACCCAGATCGGGGCCGCCGTAGCTGACGACCGTGAGGTCGGTGACGTCCGAGCGCAGCAGAGCGCGCACGAGCGCCATCGGCTTGCGGCGCGAGCCCCAGCCGCCGATGCCGATCGTCATGCCGCTGCGCAGCTCGCCGATCGCGGCGTCGAGAGTTGTCGTCTTGTCCCGTTTTTCGGCCACCACTTCAGTCCTTCTTCTCGTTCGCGAGAGCCTTGCCGGTGCGGGTGAACTCGTCGCGGTGCTCGTCGGAGACTCCGGCGAGGTTGAGCTCGAATGTGAATCCCTGCTCGAGCCGGTAACTGGTCTTGACGTCGACCGGGTCGATGCCGTTGATCGCTTCCTTCGCGCAGCGGATGATGCGCGGGTCCTTCGCGGCGATCTTGGCGGCGACCTCGCGTGCGGCATCGTCGAGTTCGCTGCGCGGTACGACGCGGTACACCGACCCGTAGTGCGCGAGAGTCTGCGCGTCGACGTTCTGCGCCGTGTAGTACAGCGTGCGCATCATGTGCTGCGGCACGAGCCGCGCGAGGTGCGTCGCGGCGCCGAGTGCGCCCCGGTCCACCTCGGGCAGGCCGAACACCGCGTCGTCGGACGCGACGATGACGTCGGCATTGCCGACGAGACCGATGCCGCCGCCGACGCAGAAGCCGTTCACCGCGACGACGACCGGCACGGCGCAGTCGTAGACGGCGGCGAAGGCGGCCGCGCAGCCGCGGTTCGCGGCGATCAGCGCGTCGAAGCCCTCGGTGGCCTGCATCTCCTTGATGTCGACGCCCGCATTGAAGCCGCGGCCCTCGGCTCGCAGGATCACGACGTGCGTGCGCGGATCCTTGCCCGCCTCGAGCACGGCGTCGGCGAGTTCGAACCAGCCCTTCGACGGGATCGCGTTCACCGGGGGGTAGTCGACGGTCACGGTGGTGATACCGGAGTCGTCTGTCGTGGCGGTGATGCCCATGGCACCTTCCTGTCGTCGGTACGAACCTGTCGTCTCTAACAAACCAAGCGATTGCTTGGTAAGTTAGCACGCGCGGCGCTTCGAGTCACCGGCCCGAGGCGCACGTTCGGGCGGACAGACGGCACCAGCGGAGGTAGACGAGATGGAGACAGACGGCCAGGTAGTGCTGGTCACCGGCGGCGTACGCGGCGTGGGAGCCGGCATCAGCCGCGCATTCCTACGCGAGGGAGCCGTCGTGGTGGCGTGCGCCCGTCGACCGGCCGACGAGCCGATCGTCGAGAACGGCCGCGAGGTCGAGTTCGTCGCGTGCGACATCCGCGATCCCGACCAGGTGCAGCAGATGATCGACGACATCGTCGCCCGGCACGGGCGGCTCGACGTGCTGGTCAACAACGCGGGCGGAGCGCCGTTCGCGCTCGCGGCCGACGCGAGCCCACGATTCCACTCGAAGATCGTCGAGCTGAACCTGCTCGCACCGCTGCTCGTCGCGCAGGCCGCGAATGCCGTGATGCAACAGCAGGACGCGGGCGGCGCGATCGTGAACATCTCGAGCGTCAGCGGGTCGCGGCCGTCGCCGGGCACCGCCGCGTACGGCGCCGCCAAGGCGGGCATCGACAATCTCACGACATCGCTCGCGGTCGAGTGGGCCCCCAGGGTGCGGGTCAACTCGGTCGTCGTGGGTCTCGTGCGCACCGAGCTCGCGCACATGCACTACGGCGACGACGACGGCATCGCGGCGGTGGGTGCGACCGTGCCGCTCGGCCGCATGGCCGTGCCGGAGGACATCGGCAACTGCGCCGTGTTCCTCGCGTCCGGCAAGGCCGCATACGTGAGCGGATCGACCCTGACGGTCCACGGCGGCGGCGAACGCCCCGCATTCCTGGACGCCGCGAATGCGGACGTCCCCGACATCAGCACCAGCAACACACGAGCATAGGAGCACGTTTTCATGAGCGGATTGGTCGACGGCCGGGTCGTCATCGTCACCGGCGCGGGGCGCGGCATCGGCCGCGCGCACGCACTCGCGTTCGCGGCGGAAGGTGCACGCGTCGTGGTCAACGACATCGGCGCGGGCCTCGACGGCTCGGCGACCGAGGAACATCCAGCCGAGCAGGTGGTCGCCGAGATCAAGGCAGCGGGCGGCGACGCCGTCGTCAACGGCGACGACGTCGCGTCGTGGGACGGTGCCGCGAACCTCGTGCGTACCGCGATCGACACCTTCGGCCGGCTCGACGTGCTCGTCAACAATGCGGGCTTCCTGCGTGACCGCATGCTCGTCGGCATGAGCGAGGCCGAGTGGGACGCGGTCGTGCGAGTGCACCTCAAGGGGCATTTCGCGACGCTGCGGCACGCCGCGGAGTACTGGCGGGCGCAGTCCAAGGCGGGCACACCTGTCGACGCACGCATCATCAACACGAGTTCCGGTGCGGGGCTGCAGGGTTCGATCGGTCAGGGCAACTACGCGGCGGCGAAGGCCGGCATCGCGGAGCTCACGATCCAGGCGGCAGCGGAGTTGAAGAACTACGGCGTCACGGTCAACGCGATCGCGCCCGCTGCGCGCACGCGGATGACGCTCGGCGCGGGCGGCGCGATGGCCGATTCGATGGCCGCACCCGACGACGGCTTCGATTCGATGGCGCCGGAGAACATCTCGCCGCTCGTCGTGTGGCTCGCCTCTGCCGAGGCGGCGGACGTCAGCGGACGTGTCTTCGAGGTCGAGGGCGGCAAGATCACGGTCGCCGAAGGCTGGCGGCACGGCCCGAGTCAGGACAAGGGCGCGCGCTGGGATCCGAAGGAGCTCGCGCCGGTCGTGACGGATCTGCTCGCGAAGGCCGAGACACCCACGCCGGTGTACGGCGCATAGGGCGTCGCCCACGCACCCGGGGATCCGCTGTGCGCCATCGGTAGCACGCGGACTGCTCCTCCGTGACATGGTCGGCGGTCGCCTCTCGTTCGGAGGTAGGCGGCCGCCGACCATGTCGGGTGCCCAGACGAGTGCGGATGGTTCTACGTCCGGGAGCGCACGGTGGTCCTCGAGCAGGTGCACACCAGCAACGGTTCCGGCCGGGCAGTCGCTCGTGAATGTGGCAGGGTGGCGGGCAGGCACATGCCGTCTCGGGACAGGAGCGCCGATGTCCGCCAGTTCGCCCGTCGTGTCCGCGCGCGGGCTCGCCCGGATGATCGCAGGCGACCGTCCGGTGCGGGTCCTCGACGTGCGCTGGAGTCTCGCCGAACCGGACGGCCGCGCCGCCTTCGAGGCGGGCCACGTGCCGGGTGCGGTCTACGTCGACCTCGAAACCGAACTGAGTGACCACTCGGTGTCCGGGCGCGGCCGCCATCCGCTTCCCCAGGGCGAGGAACTCGAGCGAGCACTGCGTCGGTGGGGCGTCGACGACGGGGACACGATCGTCGCCTACGACGACTGGAATCGGGCCGGGGCGTCACGAGCGTGGTGGGTGCTGCGCGCCGCGGGCCGCGGTGACGTCCACATTCTCGACGGCGGGCTCGCGGCGGGGCGCGAGAGCGGGGGAGAGCTCGAGACCGGACGGGTCACGGCGACGTCGGGTTCGGTCTCGGTCGGCCACCGAGACCTGTATTCCGGCGCGATGCCCACCGTCACCGCGGACGACGCGGCGCGTCTCGCGGCCGAGGGGGCGCTCCTCGATGCCCGTGCGCCCGAACGGTTCCGTGGTGAGATCGAGCCGGTCGACCCGGTCGCGGGGCACGTTCCCGGTGCGTCGAACCTGCCGTCCACGGCGGTGCTGACGTCGGACGGGAGGTTCCGGGCAGCGGCCGAACTCGCGGAGGAGTTGTCCGCACACGGAGTCGACGGCACACGGCGTACCGCGACCTACTGCGGATCAGGCGTCACCGCGGCGGTCGTCGTGGCCGCGGCGCGGCGAGCAGGCCTCGATCTCGCGCTCTTCCCCGGCTCGTGGTCCGAGTGGGTGTCACGACCGGACGCCGAGGTCGAAACCGGCAATCGGTGAACGACCACGAGCCCCGGTCCTGGCGCCGACGGATTACCGCCGCCGCGCGATGATCTCGGCCGCGATCGACACCGCTGTCTCGGCGGGGCCGCGGTTGCCGATGTCGAGGCCGACCGGGCTCGACAATGCCTCGAGTTGCCGGGCCGACAGGCCGGCGTCGGTCAGCGCTCGTCGCCGGTTCGCATCGGCGGTGAGCGAGCCCATCGCGCCCACATAGGCGGGTGGAACGGGCCATCGTGCATCGTCGAGGCATTCGAGCAGCACCGGCACGTCGATCTTCGGATCGTGCGTGAGCACCACGACGGCCGTGCGCGAATCGAACCGCCCGGCCTCGCGTTCGCGCGCGACGTAGTCGGACGGCCACTCGCACACGACGTCGTCGACGTCGGGGAAACGCGCACGGGTGGTGAAGACGGGCCGCGCGTCGCACACCGTCACCCGATAGCCGAGTGCCTGGGCGAGCCGACCCGTCTCGGCGGCGAAGTCGGTCGAGCCCACTACGATCATGCGCGGCCGGGATACGAAACATCGCACCAGGTTTCCGTGGGCGTCGATTCCGCTGTGCTCGTTGTCCGCCCGCGCGCGGACGCGGTGCGTGCCCCGTGCGGGCCCGTCGAGGACCGTCTCGAGCACGATCGTCTCGTCGCGGGCCGCCGCGGCCGCCACCGCGCCCAATTGCGGCATCGCCTCGCGGTCGATGCGCTCGACGAGCACGCTGAGTGAGCCCCCGCACGTGAGTCCGGGGGCCAGCAGGTCTCCGGTCGGCCCGTAGGTCTCGATGCGCGAGTGGCCGTCGGCGAGGACCTCGAGCGCCGTCTCGTACAGCGCCCCTTCGACGCATCCGCCCGAAATGCTGCCCACGACGGTGCCGTCGTGGCGGACCGCGAGCATTGCGCCGGGTTCGCGCGGTGAGGACCCGTGCACCGAGATCACCGTAGCGGCCGCGACCGATCGGCCCGCGTGCCACTCGCGCGCGAGGGCGTCGAGCACCGGGTGTGCCGAATCTGCGGTCATGGCTTGCCTCACAATCGAACTGTCGCCGTGTGTCGCTGACGAGCATGTGGCGGGGCGACTACGAGAATCGTACAGTAGTTTTGCGCTAAGTTAAGTCCGAAGCGTGCGGTCCCTCCGCTCGCCGGTGAGTCGACAGCGGTCCGGAAGACCTTTGGGGAGTGGTGAGATGGCTGGAGAAGACGGGGAGTTCGTCGACGGTGTCGGCGAGATTATCCGGCAGTGGGCGCAGACGCGCCCGGAACTCGACGTGTCCGGGCTCGAGATCTTCGGCAGGCTGCACCGCAGTTTCCTCTTGTACCGGTCGCAGATCCACTCGCTCTTCGAACGCTTCGGCACCAACGAGGCGGGCTTCGACGTCCTTGCGTGTCTGCGCCGTGCCGAGCCCACCTATCGGCGCACCGCCGGTGAACTGGCGAAGATGACCCTCGTGACGACCGGTGGGCTGACACTGCGCGTCAATCGACTCGAGGAAGCCGGGCTCGTCACGCGCGAGCGCGACGATGTCGACGCGCGTGTCGTCTACGTGACGCTCACCGACATCGGGCGCAAACTGATCGACGACGTCGCCGATGCGCACTTCGCCGAGCTGACCCACATGCTGGCCGGGGTGCCTGCCAGGCACCGTCGTGAGCTCGCGGACCTGTTGTCCGAACTCGAGGGGTCGCTGCGCGCCGCGGACGAGAGTCGCCAGAACTCCTGATACCGCCAGAACTCGTCATACAGGTCGGAGACACGCGACGCCCCGCCACACGGCGGGGCGTCGCGTGTATGTGATCGGTAGCCGCGTTTCTGTTGCTACCGGTCGGTAGCAAGCGCGCTGGTACGACTCTCGGGAAAAAAGTTTCGGACTCGTTCCGGCTGGAGTCTCGAGACCCACAAGGCTGTGACCTGCGTCTCTCGCGTGGCTGCGGTATTCCGTGCATGTAACCCGCGCGTTAATCCTCCGACCAGCGCCCTTCCTGCTGTTGACCTCTTAGCGGCAAGGCAGTAAGAATCTCTTACACCCAAGATGTTTGGCGCTCAGTTGCACCGCCAGCGGCACCCCAGCCCGGTGGCCGCGGCCTCCCCGAACGGAGAGATTCCTATGCAGAAAACCCGCTTCGCCGCAGCGGCACTACTCGCAGGCAGCGCCCTCGTTCTCGCATCCTGCAGTGGCGCGAGTTCCGGTGCGAGCGCAGCCGACGGCGAGCTCGAGAAGACCGAGGTCACGGTGGGCGTTCTTCCGCTCGCCGACTACGCGGCGGTGTACTGGGCCGACGAGCACGGACTGTTCGAAAAGGAAGGCCTGAAGGTCACCCTCGAGCCGATCCAGGGCGGGCCGATCGGCATCCAGAAGGTTGCCTCCGGCGAGCTCGATTTCGCGATCGCGAACTCGATCTCGTCGTCGATTTCGCAGGCGCAGGGTGCGCCGGTCACCAATGTCGCCCACACGGCGTCCTTGGGCGAGGGCAGTGGCATGGTATTCGTCGATCCGGATTCGCCGATCCGCACGATCGACGACTTGGACGGAAAGACTCTCGGCACCAATACGACTCGCAACATCGGCGATGTCACGTTCAACAATCTCGCGAAGAGCGAGGGCAAGGACGTCGCCCCGAACTTCATCGAGGTGCCGTTCCCGGAGATGGTCGCGGGCGTTCAGGCGGGATCGATCGAGGCCGGGTACGCGCCCGAGCCGTTCTCGTCCGCCGCCCGCGCCGCCGGCATGCGGCAGGTGGCCGATGTGACCACCGGGCCGAATGCGCATCTGGCCGCCTCGGTGTTCGTCGCGGGCGACAAGTTCGTGGACGCAAACCCCGACACGACCGCGGCATTCGCGCGCGCCATCTACGCCGCCGGCGGCGAAATCACCGACAGCGAAGCGGAATTCCGCAGCTGGCTGCCGGGAGTCGCGAAGGTTCCCGACGAGGTCGCGCAGTCGATGGTGCTTCCGGTCTTCGCGTCCTCGCTCGATCTCACCGGCCTCGAAGCGGTGGCCGCGATGCTGAAGGAACAGGGCCTCGTGCCGGACGACTTCGACATCGCGGAGCACACATTCACCACGCCCGAGGACTGAGCCATGAGTCTCCTCGCCGAACCGCTCAGCCGCGGCAAGCAGGTCGCGTACGGTGTCGCCGGTGTCGTCGGTACCGCGATGGTGGCCGAACTCGTACTCCGCAGTGGCGTGATCGACAAGCCGGGCCTGCCGGTCCCCACCAATGTCGTGCGCGGCGTCGGATCCCTACTCGGTGAAGACAGCTTCTGGCAGGGAGTGTCCTTCACATTGCAGGAATGGATGCTCGGGCTCGCGTTCGCGACTGTCGCCGGCGTGGTGCTGGGGGGTCTGATGGGTGCGTTCTCGAAGGTGTTCGTCGCCTTCGAGCTTCCTGTCGAGGTCTTCCGCGTCCTGCCGTCCGTGGCAGTGGGGCCTGTGCTGGTGTTGTTGATCGGCGCGGGCATGCTGCCGTTGTCGATCACGGTGGCGCTCGCCTGTGTGTGGCCGATCCTGCTGAACACGATGTACGGCGTGCGCGGGACCGACGCGACAGCGGTGCAGACCGCACGAACACTAGGGCTGAGCAGCCTCGGCATCCTTGCTCGAATCAAGATTCCAAGCGCACTTCCCTTCGCGTTCACCGGTATTCGGGTGTCTGCGTCGATCGGCCTGATCGTCGCTGTCAGTGCCGAGCTGCTCATCGGCAATGGTGAAGGCATCGGCGGGTACATCCTCGTCAACAGTGCGAACTCCACGAATCTCGACGTCGTGTACGCAGCGACTGTCGTGGCGGGCGTCCTCGGCGTCGTCGTCAGCGGCGTGTTCGCCGTCGTCGACAACAAGGTGTTCGCGTGGAAGAAGGGATTGGCGCAATGACCGTTGCCTCCACCGAACGGGCCACACCGACCTCACCACGGGCGCGTCCCCTGACCACGGCGACGGACGCCCGCAAGCGGTCTTCGCGGGCGTGGCACCGGGCCGGCCGGTTCGGATTGCGGCTGATCGTTCCGGTCGTCATCGTCGCGGCGTGGTACGGGCTGTCGAGGTCCGAGATCGGCGAACTGTTCGTCGCGAACCCCGCCGACGCCTTCACCCGGGTGTTCGACGACTACTTCGGCACCGACCCGAGCCGGGCATTCCTGGGCGATGCGACCTTCGATCACCTGATACCGAGTGTCTACCGCGCGATGGCCGGTCTCGTGCTGGCACTCGTGCTCGGCGTCGGAATCGGAATCGCACTGGGCACCAGCCGGGTTCTCACAGCCCTGTTCCAGCCGTTGATCCATCTCGGCCGATCGCTTCCGAGTCCGGCATTGCTCGGTGTCTTCTTCCTGTTGTTCGGTACCGGCGACAGCCCCAAGATATTCCTCATCGCGTTCAGTGTCGTGTGGCCGATCCTGTTCAACACGATCGACGGTGTGCAGAGTGTGGGTGTCGGAAGGATGCAGGCGGCCGCGGTGTTCCGGATACCCCGGTGGAATGTTCTGACACGCATCATTCTTCCCGGCGCTGCGCCGAAGATCTTTGCGGGCGTGCGCACTGCAATGTCCTTGTCGCTCATCATCATGATCATCTCGGAACTGCAGAAGGCCGAGAACGGCCTCGGATACCAACTCGTGATGACTCAGCGCAATTTCGACTACACCGGCTTCTGGGCCGTCCTGATCGTGCTCGCCGCTCTCGGGGTGGTTCTCAACATCGTGTTCAAGGCCGTCGAACGGCGCGCCCTGGCTTGGCACCGAGGAGTGACTGCTCAAGATGACTAGTACCGAACTCACCGCAGAGCACACGGGCGGCACCTCGGCCGCGCTCGCTCTCGACGGGATCTCGAAGACCTACGGCACGAACATGGCGGTGCGGGACATCACCGCGGATGTGCCCGCAGGCAAGGTCAGCGTCATCGTCGGGCCGTCCGGCTGCGGCAAGTCGACGCTGCTGCGCATCATCAGTGGCCTCGACACACCCACCGAGGGCGCTGTGACCTTCAACGGCGAACGCGTGACGGGTGTGCCGGACGGGCTCGCGATGGTCTTCCAGGACTACTCGCGGTCGCTGTTTCCGTGGATGCACGTCGACAAGAACATCGGCTTTCCGCTCGGGAAACTGCCTGCCGCGCAGCGTCGTGAGCGGGTGCAGGAGGCGATCGACGCGGTCGGCCTGTCGGGCAAGGAAAAGCTCTATCCGTGGCAGATGTCGGGCGGAATGCAGCAGCGCGTCGCGATCGCCCGGGCGCTCGCGAGTCATCCCTCACTGTTGTTGATGGACGAGCCGTACGCCTCGGTCGACGCGCAGACGCGGGCGGACCTCGAAGACCTGTTGTTGCAGATTCAGGCGAAGCTCGGCATCACCGTCCTGGTGGTCACCCACGACATCGACGAGAGCGTCTACCTCGCCGACCACATCATCGTGCTGTCGAAGCCGCCGAGTGTGGTCGCCGAAACCATCGAGGTCGACCTGCCGAGGCCGCGCGACCAGGTCACCACGAAGGAAGATCCCCGTTTCACCTCGATTCGCGCCCACGTGACGAAGCTGCTCCGCCGCACGGAAGCGGCCTGATGCGCACGCAGGCGCTCGGTGCGGGCTGGGTCGCGCAGTCGCAGTCCGCGACCGCACCGTTCCGCTTGCATCGTCCCGGCACCGTCGCCGCAGCCTCCGATCTGCTCGCGCGGTACGACGACGCGACGGTTGCTGCCGGCTGCTCGGACCTGGTGGCGCGCATGAGGGAAGGCGAGTCCGTCACCCGGCTGGTGTCGGTGCGGCGCATTCCGGAGCTGCGCGCGATCACCTTCGACGACGGCGTGCTGCGGATCGGCTCGGCCGTCACACATCACGACGGGTCGACGCATTCTCTCGTGACCGGGACCGTTCCGGGGCTTGCCGACGCCTGGTCGCGTATCGCGACGGTACGTATTCGGTACACCGGCACCGTGGGCGGCAACCTCATGGCGCGGCGAACGCGTTACGAAATGCCGCTGATCCTCGGTGCCCTCCGGGCGCGACGCGAGCACGACGCCACCGGCCGGCTGTTGACCGCGGTCGCCGTCGACACGTCGGATCTGTTGTGGTTCGGCTACGAGCGCTCGATGCGTCCGACGACGACACTCGCACTCGCGGTGTGGCGCAGCGGAACCGGACTCCGGGTACGCGCGGTTTCCGGGTCGGAGTACCGGCCGGGGTACGTGCTCGAAGCCGAGGCGGCGACGGCGACGCCGAAGGGACTCGACGTGCACGCGGTGGCGGCGGAACTTGCCGGCCGGCTACCCGACGACTGCGCCGACTACTCGGGATCCGCCGACTACCGCCGCCACGTGACCGCGGTGCTCGCACGGCGGCTGCTCGCCGCGGCGGCGGCCGGCCGGGCATACGGAGAGGGGAACGCACATGATCGAGCGTGACGACACACAACAGCTACCGGGAGACGACCGGCTCCGCGATGCAGCGGATGCCTACGACGGCGACATCGCGACCCCGGTCGAGTTCGAGCTCAACGGGAAGCCCGCGGCCACGGTGGTGGCGTCCAACTCGACCCTCCTCGATGTGCTGCGCGGCGAATACGGCGAGCGGGGCGTGCGGGCATCGTGCGAGCGGGGCGTGTGCGGCGCGTGCACCGTTCTCGTCGACGACGTCCCGGTCGCCTCGTGCTCGACCTTCGCGTTCGAGGTCGACGGCGCGCATGTCGAGACCGTCGCAGGGCTCGCCGCCGCGGACGGCGCACTCTCGGCCCCGCAGCGTGCCTTCGCCGAATGCGGTGGCTACCAGTGCGGGTACTGCACCTCCGGCATGCTGATGCTCACCACCGGGCTGCTCCGACGACACCCGCAGCCGGACCGGGCGACGATTCGTGAGTGGATCTCGTCGAACACCTGCCGGTGCACCGGCTACGAGATGATCCTCGAATCGGTCGAGCGGGCGGCACAGCTCTCCTCGAACCGTGCCGCCGAGGCGACCTCGGGGGAGGGCGCGCGATGACTCTGGTCGAGGCGTTCCGTCACGACGTCGACGGGACGGACGGGTACCGAGTTCACGAGCTGCCCACGGCACCGCCCGAGCACCGGCTCGTCGGTCGAGACGACCCGCGCGCCGACGCACCCGCGAAGGTGACGGGCCGTGCCGTGTACGGCACCGACATCGCCCGGGCGGGCATGCTGCACGCGAAGGTCCTGCGCAGTCCGCATGCGCACGCCCGGATCGTGTCGATCGACGCCGCCGCGGCGCGCGAACTCCCCGGCGTGCATGCGGTGTTCACTCGCGACGAGGCGGACGGTCTGCAGTGCTACGGCACGATGGTCAAGGACCAGCCGGCGATCGCCGTCGACGCGGTGCGCTATGTGGGCGATGTCGTCGCCGCCGTCGCCGCGGTCGACGAGCGGACCGCGCTGGCCGCACTCGACCTCGTCGACGTTCGGTACGAGATCCTGCCCGCCGTGTTCGACGTCGACGACGCGCTCGCCGACGGAGCGCCGGAGATCTTTCCGGAGGAGCCGTTCGGTGCGCTTCCCCTGTACGGTTCGGGCGCTTCGGCATCGCTGCGTCCGTCGAGGAATGTCCCCTACGAATTCCGTTACGAGACCGGTGATCCTGCCGTATGGGACCAGTGTGATCGGATCTTCGAGGACACCTTCTACTACTCGCGCATGAACCACATGCATCTCGAGCCGTTCGTGACGGTCGCCGAAGCGACCGCCGACGAGATCGAGGTGTGGACATCGACGCAGAGCCCCTTCAACCTTCGCAAGGAGCTGTCGCGCGTCTTCTCGCTGCCGGAGAACCGGATCCGGGTCCACGTACCGCTCCTCGGCGGGGGATTCGGTGCGAAGAACGGCCCCAAGGCCGATCCGATCGCGATCCGCCTCTCGCAGCTGTGCGGAGGCCGCCCGGTCCGGTACGCGATGACCACCGAGGAAGTGTTCCTGACGGTGTCCCAGCACGCCGCGAAGATCGTCGTGAAGTCGGGTGTCAGGAACGACGGCACGTTCGTGGCGCGACAGTCGAGTGTCCTGTTGAACGGCGGTGCCTACGCCGAGCACAGCCCGGCCGTCGCGGAGAAGGCCGGTTACCGCATGCCCGGCGCCTACCGCTGGAAGCACATCGACTCCGTGTGCCGGGTGGTCACCACGAACACAGTGCCGGCCGGAGCGATGCGCGGTTTCGGTGGCACGCAGGCGACCTGGGCGAGTGAACGTCAGGTCGACCTCATCGCGCAGCGACTGGGCATGAGCCCGTACGAGCTGCGCGTCAAGAATCTCAAGGCGCTCGGCGAGGAGTTCGTGCCGGGCGAATCCGGGATCGATTCGGATCTCGAGGAAGGGATGCGTGTCGTCGCGGACGCAGTCGGCTATCACGAGCGCACCCCGGGCGCCGCGGACGGGCCACGCAGGCGCGGCATGGGCGTTGCGGTCGGGGTCAAAGACGGCGGCGGTATCAACAAGCCCGCGATGGCGCGGGTCAAGGTCACGAGCCGCGGAGACGTGCTCGTCAACTGCGCGCTCACCGAGATGGGTCAGGGCGGCCACTCGGCGATGTGCCAGATCGTCGCAGAGGTGCTCCGATGCTCCCCGGACCGCGTGGTGTACACGAAGATCGACACCGACAACACGCCGTTCGACCAGGGCACGAACGCATCCTCGGGGGTCGCGGTGATGGGCCAGGCGGTGCGCAGCGCCGCCGAGAACCTGCGTCGCCAGGTACTCGACTGGGCGGCGGACCAATTCGAGGTGGACCCTCGGACCGCTGTCCTCGAGGACTGGACGGTGCACGAACCGGGCGGCGAGGTGCACCCGCTCTTCCCGACGATCATGGCGGTCTTCGGCAACACCGGATTCGAGTTCTCGGCCGACGGCTTCTTCAAGGCGCGCAACGACAGCCGGGCACCACTCGAGGCACCCTGCGTGTTCTGGGAGATCGGCTGGGCGGCCGCCGAGGTCGAGGTGGACATCGAGACCGGACAGGTGACGGTGCTCCAGCTCGCGGTGTCCGGGGACGCAGGCAAGGTGATCAACAAGATCGCCTGCCGTGGACAGGACGAGGGGGCCGCGGTGTTCGGTCTCGCGCAGGCTCTGTTCGAGGAAATGCGATACGACGGCGACGGTGAACTGCTCAATGCGGAAGCACTGCTGTATCGCGTCCCGCTGGCCGAGGACATCCCCGACCGCTTCGTCTCGATCACCCAGGAACAGGGCCACGGTGCCGGTCCCTTCGGAGCGAAGGGCATGGGGGAGGGCGGAATGTTGCCGGTCGCTCCCGCCATCGCCCAGGCGATCGCCGACGCGACCGGTGCGCAGATGCACGCGTTGCCGATGACACCCGCACGGGTCTTCTCGGCCCTCGAACAGTCGTCACGGGGGCTGTAGTGGCCGCCCCCGTGACGACCTGCCCACCCGCGGAGCCCACGCGGGTCGCGGTCCTGGGCTACGGCAGCATCGGCACCGTCGTGTGCGAACGACTGGCCGCGCACGCGATCCCCGGCGCGCGGCTGGTGGCGATCGTCAACCGCTCCCGGGTCGGGGACGCGCCTGCGCCGCTGGTGACACTCGACGCCGCACTCACGATGTGCGATGTGGTCGTCGAGTGCGCAGGCCAGGACGCGGTGCGCGCCGATGCGGTGCGCATCCTCGAAGCGGGACGGGATCTCGTGGTGTCGTCCGTGGGTGCACTGTGCGACGACGAATTCGCGCTGCGCGTGCGGGACGCCGGTCCGGGCCGGCTCGTGTGCACCAACGGTGCGGTGGGCGGACTGGACCTGCTGGCCGCTGCACACGACGCTGCGCCGTTCGACGAGGTGCTCGTGCGTTCGACCAAACTGCCGAAGGCTCTCGTGCAACCGTGGATGGATGCCGGCCAGGCCGCCCGGGTGCGGGAGACGCAGGAGCCGCTGCTGGTCTTCCGAGGCGCGCCGTCGGAGGCCGCCCGATTGTTTCCCAAGTCTCTCAACGTCGCTGCCGCCGTGGATTTTGCTGTCGGGCGAGCCGGTGCGGTCTCCGTCGAGCTGTATGCCGATCCGGCTGCCGAGCTCACTCGGCACGAGGTCGAGGCGAGTGGTCCGGTCGGGCATTACGCGATCCGTATCGAGAATCTGCCGAGCGATGCCAACCCGCGGACCAGCGCGGTGGTGCCGTTCTCCATCCTGCGGACGCTCGCGGGACTGACACGACAACCGAATCTGATTGCGTGAACCGCGGTTCCGGATGCGAACCGCGATCACCGACCGTTACGACGAATTTACAGAGATGCCTTGACGGTAAGTATCTTTTCGCTCAGACTCTTGTATTGAAACGAATGCGGGATTCGACCACGGCGAGAGGGCAGCGCCTCAGGCGATCGAGATCTCACGAGAACGGATGAAACCCGATGAACCACTTCACGAGCCGCACGGACGGCCGAACCCTGGAGATCGGCGGTGACATGGCCGACCGCGCACTTGCCGAACTCGGCGGCACGACCGATCTCCGCGAGGGCATCGGCGCCGTTCTCGACGCCGACACCAGCGACGAGATCTACGTCGCCGGGACGTGGCGACGCGGCACCGGTGCGATCATCGAATCGGTCGATCCCAGCACGGGCAGGGTGTTCGCCACGTTGCACGGCGCCGTCGAATCCGATGTCGACGACGCGGTGGCGGCCGGAGCCCGCGCGGCACGCGAGTCGGGTTGGGCCACGATGCTTCCGCACGAGCGCGCCGCGGTGTTGCATCGTATCGGCGACCTCGTCGACGCGAACGCCGAACGCATCGCGATCCTGCAGACCACCGACACCGGCAAGACGCTCACCGAGACGCGCGCACTCGCGCACAGCGCGGCAGGCACGTTCCGCTTCATGGCCGCGGCGCTCGAGACCATGGAGCAGGCCGTCACCCCGTCACGCGGACCGTACGTCACGATCGCGACCTACGAGCCGATGGGCGTCGTCGGTGCCATCACGCCGTGGAACTCGCCGATCGCGTCGGACGCACAGAAGATCGCACCCGCGCTCGCGGCGGGCAATGCGGTGGTGGCGAAGCCTCCTGTGTGGGCGCCGTGGGTGACTCTCCTGCTCGCGCGGCTGTGTGAAGAGGCAGGCTTGCCTGCGGGCCTGCTGTCGGTGTTGCCCGGGCCCGGGCGCACGGTCGGCGACGCACTCGCACGACACTCCGGGGTGGCGAAGCTGTCCTTCACCGGAGGCACCGAGACGGGGCGCGCGCTCGCGCACGTCGCCGCGGAGAAGATCATGCCGATCACCCTCGAACTCGGTGGCAAGTCGCCCACGATCGTCTTCGACGACGCGGACCTGGACCAGACGGTCGCCGGAATCCTGTTCGGGATCTTCTCGTCCTCGGGGCAGAGCTGCATCGCCGGATCGCGAATCTTCGTGCAGCGCAGCGTGTACGACCAGGTCGTCGGCCGACTGGTCGAGGCCGCCAAAGCGCTGCGGCTCGGGCCGGGCACCGACCCGCGGACGCAGGTGGCTCCGATGATCACCTTCGCGCATCGCGACGGCGTCGCGGCGACGGTCGAGGCCGCGGTCGCGGACGGCGCCCACGTGCTGTGCGGGGGAGCGATTCCCGCAGCGCCGGAGCTCGCGGACGGAGCGTACTACGAGCCCACCATCCTCGCGGGTGTCGACAATTCGGCACGAATCTGCCAGGAGGAGATCTTCGGTCCGGTGGCGATCGTGCTGCCCTTCGACGACGAGGACGATCTCGTCGCACAGGCGAACGACACGGTGTTCGGGCTCGCGTGCGGTATCTGGACCGCCGACTATCGCCGGGCGTGGCGCATCGCGAAGGCAGTGCAGGCAGGAACGGTGTGGGTCAACACCTACAAACAGTTCTCGATCTCGACACCCTTCAGCGGGCTCAAGGACAGCGGCATGGGCACCGAGAAGGGCCGCGACGGCATTCGCTCGTACATGAACCAGAAGAGCATCTACTTCGACGTTTCCGGAGCGCCCTTGCCGTGGGCTGGTTCCGCTCCGGCACGGAACAGGGAGGAACGACCATGAGTGCGCATCCCTACAGCCCGGCCTTCGACGTCGCCGGCTTCGGTTTCGTCTCGGGTGCACTGTCGGTCGACGAGCACGGCGTCGCCGTCGAAGGCCGCGTGCCTGCGCTCGAGGCCGCGATGGCACGGCTCACCGAGCGTCTGGCGACGGTCGACATGAAGCTGTCGGACGTCGTGAAGACGACGTACTTCGTCACCGACGTGTCGTTGCGCGACGAGGCCAATCGTCACTACGAGACGGTGTTCGCCGAGCCACGGCCTGCACGCTCGTTCGTTCAGGTCGCCGCATTGCCGTACGGAGCCACGGTCGAGATCGAAGCGATCGCACACAAGAAGGACGAGCACTGAGCGGCGCACCCACGCACCGCGCACCACGACCCCCACGAGAAAGGCAAGTGTCATGACCAGCACCGAACAGAACGCCACCGAGCAGGTCGATCTCGAATCAATGATCGACTCGTGCATCGCGAGCGCCGAGAGCCGGTACGAGGACTGGGACACCCTCGGTTTCCAGGCGGCCAAGGGCGGAGATCGCTTCAAGCGCGCACAGATCCGGTACATCGGCTCGGGTGCGACGGGCAATCACGAAGGTGATGCACGTTCCATCAAGGCCGATCACTTCACCTTCTCGAACATGCGCCTGCCCGTGGGCGCAGTGGGACCCGAGCACACCCACCACGACGTCGAAGAGGTCTTCTACGTCCTCGAAGGTCAGCTCGAGGTCGCCGTCCACGATGTCGAGGACGGCACGAAGAAGGCGACGCGGGTGCTCGGCTACCGCGATCTGATCCGCGTGCCGGCCGGTGTACCGCGCAGTCTCGCCAATGTGGGCGACTCGGATGCGTTGTTCTGCGTGATCATCGGCACCCCCAAGCCCGAGCTGCCCACCTACCCGCCGAGCTCGGAGATGTTCGGCGTCACGCGCTGACGCCTCGATCACCGATCACACCGATCACGGAAGGGAGCAGTCGTGGACGAGACCCGTACGCTGCGTGTCCAGCGAAAGTCCTGGGAGGCCGAGGGCGTCACGAGCGTCACCTTGGTCGATCCCACGGGGGCCGACCTCCCCGTGTGGGAGCCCGGTGCACATCTCGCACTGCATCTCCCCAACGGGCTCGTCCGTGAGTACTCCCTGTGCTCGGATCCGGCGGATCGCAGCTCCTGGACGGTCGCGGTGCTGCGTACGCCGGATTCGCGCGGCGGTTCGCGACTGATCCACGACGCGCTGCCCGTCGGCGCGCTCATCGGAGTCGACGGCCCGCGCAATGCGTTCGCACTGGACGAGAATGCCGACGAGCACGTCCTTGTCGCGGGCGGCATCGGCATCACCCCGATCATCGCGATGGCCCGCAGACTCGACGCCCGGGGAATTGCGTGGCGGATGCTCTACACCGGCCGCTCACGGTCGACGATGGCGTTCCTGCCCGAACTCGCCGGCTTCGGAGACCGCGTCACGGTGCACGCCGACGACGAAGCAGGCGGGGCCTACCCCGATCTGGCGGGTCTGCTGGCCGGGGTCGGTGAACGAACCCTGGTCTACTGCTGCGGCCCCGAACCACTCATGACCGCGTGCGGCGACGCACTCGCGGATCCGACGCGGCTTCGACTCGAACGCTTCAAGGCGCCGGAGCCGGTGGCGACGCTCGACGGAGACACCGCCTTCGACGTCGTGCTCGCCTCGTCGGGCCAGCGCATCGCGGTTCCGGCCGACGTCTCGGTGCTCGACGCGCTCGTCGCCGCGGGAGTGCCCGCTGCGTCGTCGTGCACCGAAGGCATCTGCGGCACATGCGAGGTGGCCGTCGTCAAAGGCGATGTCGACCACCGGGACTTCGTCCTGAGCGACGACGAGCACGCCGCAGGCACGACGATGCTGCCCTGCGTGTCCCGCTGCCGCTCGGCCGAACTCGTTCTCGATCTCTAGGAAAGGGTGGACATGACCATGCGTTATTCCGCGGAACCCGTCGTGCGGCTGCGCTCGCTGCGGTCGGTGTCGCTCGGCGTGCCGGATCCGGTGACCTCACGCGACTTCTACCACGAGGTGTGGGGGCTCTCGACGGTCGACGAGGACTCCGACCGTTACTGGTTGCGCGCCACCGGTACGGAACACCACGTGCTCCGGCTCGTCGCGCACGACACGAATGCGCTCGATCGCATCGCGTTCGCCGTCGCGACGCGCAGTGAGGTCGACGAGGCCGCGCGCAGGCTCGAGAAGCTCGGGATCCCGCTGTTGACACCACCGGGCCCGCTCGACGACGCAGGCGGCGGGTACGGGCTGCAACTCGTCGATCCCGAAGGGCGGTGTATCGAGCTGTCGGCGGACACCTTTGCCGTCGCGTCCGCCGAACCGGCGGGCAGACGGGCCGTTCCACGCAAGATCGCACACGTCGTGCTCAACACGACCGACATCGACCGGCTCGCGGACTTCTATGTCGAGGTCCTCGGAATGCGCATCTCGGACTGGTCCGAACACCAGATGACGTTCCTGCGCTGCAATTCCGACCACCATGTGATCGCGCTCAACCAGGCCGCGTGGCCCTCGGTCAACCATGTCGCGTACGAGATGCAGAGCCTCGACCACTTCATGCGCGGCATCGGGAGTCTGAAGCGGCACGGCATCGCACCTCAGTGGGGCCCCGGCCGACACGGTCCCGGCGACAACACCTTCTCGTACTTCACCGACCCCGCGGGCCTCGTGTGCGAGTACACGTCGGAGGTCGCCCAGATCGACGAGGACGCGTGGCTGTGCCGAACCTGGCGGCGCACACCCGAGCTGTCCGACCAGTGGGGAACGGCAGGGCCGCCCACCACGACGGTGCGGTCCGCGATGGCGGGTGTCGCGGACCTCGGCCACCGTGACCGGGTCGTCGCGGGTCTCGACGACTATTTCTTCGGCGCCGCCCCCGCCGAACAGACCGCATAGGGGAGTGGGGCAGTGTCAGGGCTTGCCGGTACCGAGTGCCGAGATATCGCCGCACCCCGTTCACGGCGCGTCTCGTGCGGCGGAGTGTCCCTCGTCGTCCGTGGAGCCGGTGCGCCGGTGCTGGCGCTGCACGGGATCGGTGGCAGCGCGCAGACCTGCGGGACATTCGCGGAACTGCTGGGCGCGCAGGGCTTTCGTACCTACTGCTGGGATGCACCGGGGTACGGCGAGTCCGAGGATCCTCGCGGCGTCGTCGACCACAGCGTGGTGGTCGACGAGGTCCTCGACGAACTCGGTGTCGAGTCGGCGCACCTGTTCGGGACGTCGTGGGGCGGTGTCGTCGCGATGCAGACTGCATTGCGCAGCCCGCACCGTGTCCGCTCGCTCGTCCTCGCCGACAGCACCCGGGGCTCGGGCACCTCGCCCGGCAAAGCCGCGGCTATGCGCGCTCGGGTCGACGAGCTTCGGCAGCAGGGCGCACCCGCGTTCGCCGCGGCTCGTGCCGCGCGGCTGGTGTCCCCGGACACCGCGCATGCCGTCGTGGCCGGTGTGGAGGCCGACATGGCGCGCGTGCGGATCGCGGGATATGCCGCGGCTGCCGAGTGCATGGCGTCGACGGACCTCGGCCCCGAACTTCGACACCTCTCGGTGCCCACACTCGTCGTCGTCGGCGAGGACGACGTCGTGACCGGCGTTGCCGAATCACGACTGCTCGCCGACGCGATCCCCGGGGCGTCGTTCGCGTCGATCCCACACGCAGGGCACGCCGCCGTGCAGGAGCGGCCCGATGCGATGGCCGCCCATGTCCTCCGATTCCTGAAAGGGCTCCAGTCATGAGCCGACTCGTCGTCGTCACCGGCGCCGGACGCGGTCTCGGCTTCTCGATCGCCGAGCGCCTCGCCGCGTACGGGGACCGCGTCGTGATCGCGGAGCTGCGGCCCGAACTTGCCGCCGATGCCGAAAAGGAACTGCGCGACAGCGGATACGACGCCAATTCGATCGTCACCGACATCTCGGACCGCGACTCGGTCGCGGCCCTCGCGGCCACCGTAGCGGACATGGGTGGCGCCGACGCACTCGTCAACAATGCGGCCCTCGCCGACGGCGTCGGCGGGGACGCCTTCTGGGAGCTCGACGAAGAGTTCTTCGCACGAGTGATGCGCGTCAACGCATACGGCACCTGGCTCGTGAGCAAGCACTTCTTTCCGCAACTGTCGGCGCACGAGCGCTCGACGATCGTGAACGTCGCGTCCGACGCCGCGCTGTACGGCTCGCCGCGGCTCGTCCACTACGTCGGCTCGAAGGGTGCTGTGATGGCGATGACCCGTTCGATGGCGCGCGACGGTGGTCCGCACGGGTTGCGAGTCAACGCGGTCGCACCGGGACTGACGCGCGTCGAGGCCACGCAGACGGTCCCTGCGTCGCGCTACGCCCTGTACGCCGAGAACCAGGTGATCACACGCGAACAGACGCCGGACGACGTCGCGGGCGTGGTCCAGTTCCTCCTGTCCGACGCGGCCGACTACGTCACCGGACAGACCCTCGTGGTCGACGGTGGCTTCGTGATGAACTGAGGAGACAGCATGGATCTGCAGCTTGCCGGACGCACCGTGGTGGTCACGGGTGCGAGCTCGGGCATCGGCCTCGCCACCGCGCGCATGCTGGTCGCCGAGGGCGCGAATGTCGCGGTGTGTGCACGCGATCTCGACCGTCTCCGGTCTGCGGTCGCGCCACTCGGCGACGCGGGCCCGGGCGCTGTGCATGCCGCGGCGTGCGATGTCACCGACCGGGCGTCGGTCGAGGCGTTCGTCGACGAGGCGGCCGGCCGCTTCGGTGGTGTGGACGGACTCGTGTGCAATGCGGGCCGCTCCCTCATGGCGCGTCTGCCCGACACCGGCGACGACGAGATCCGAGACGAGTTCTCGCTCAAGATCTTCGGGTCGTGGAATCTCGTGCGTGCCGCCCGGAAATCGCTCGCCGAATCGGACTCGGGGTCGGTCGTCAACGTCAATGCGATCCTGTCGCGGCAGCCCGAGGCCAAGTTGGCGATCACCTCTGCGGCGCGTGCCGCGCTGCTCAATCTCACCTCCTCGATGGCAGAGGAACTCGCCGTCGACGGCACGCGCGTCAACTCGGTTCTGCTCGGACTCGTCGACACCGGTCAGTGGCGCAGGCGGTACGAAGGTTCCGGCAGCGAACTCGACTACGCCTCGTGGAGTGCGGAGATCGCCGCCGATCGCGGAATCGCGCTCGGCCGTTTCGGCACCGCCGAGGAGGTCGCATTCCACATCGTCACATTGCTCTCGCCGCTCGCGAGCTACACCACCGGAACGTCGATCGACGTCGGTGGTGGCGTGGGCCGCTACATCTGACCACGGTCGGCGCGAGCACGACCCGCGCCGCAGCATGACAGCACCAGTATCCCTTTGCACGACACGGAGGACATCATGGCAACCAGCGACACCGCCGCACCGAAGGAACCCACGGGCGGTGACGTGCTGGTCGAGGTCATGCGCCGGCACGGCATCGACACCGCGTTCGGCGTCATCAGTATCCACAACCTTCCCCTCGTCGAAGCGGTCGCGCGCGAGCTGAACTTCGTCGAGATGCGCCACGAGGCCGCCGTCGTCAATGCCGCCGACGGATACGCCCGTGCCTCGGGACGGATCGGCGTCGCGATCACGAGCACCGGGACGGGCGCAGGGAATGCGGCCGGATCGATGGTCGAGGCGCTCACCGCCGGCAGCCGGGTGCTGCACGTGACGGGGCAGATCGACAGCGAATATCTCGGGTCCTGCCGTGGCGTCATCCATGAAGTGCCCAAGCAGTTGCAGATGCTCGACGCGGTCTCGGTGTTCGCGAAGACCGTCACGGATGCGAAGGACGCCGAGGCCGACCTCGAGGAGGCGATCGCACATATCCTGTCGGCGCCGAGTGGACCCGCCAGCATCGAGTGGCCTTCGGACCTGCAGTATCTCGCGCGTCCCGACGAGCAACGACCGTACGACGCACACGTCGCGGCACCCGCCGAGCCCGACAACGGGGCGGTGGCGGAGGCGGTGCGACTGCTGTCGCGCGCCGAGCGCCCCCTGATCTGGGTCGGTGGCGGTGCGGCCGGTGCAAAGGCCGAGCTGACGTCGCTGGTGCACAAGCTGGGCGCCGGTCTGCTCACGAGCAACTCGGGTCGCGCGATCGTGCCCGAGGACGACGACCGCGTGATCGGGAATTTCGCCGCGAATCCCGGTGTCGCCACGCTGCTCGAGGAGGCCGACCTGCTGCTCGCCGTTGGCACCCACTTTCGCTCCAACGAAACCAAGAGTTACCACCTCGCGCTGCCGACGACGCAGATCCAGATCGACGTCGACGCAGCAGCGGTGGGCCGCGTGTACCCGGCGACGGTCGGCATCGTGGGCGATGCGGCGCTCACGCTCGCCGCGATCGACGCGGCGCTCACCGACACAGCCGTCGACGTCGACTGGTCCGCCAAGGTCACCGCGACCCGAGAGTCGGTGCGCACGGCACTCACCGAGTTCATCGGCGGCTACGCCGAGATCTGTGAGGGCATTCGGTCGGTCCTCCCGCGCGAATCGGTCGTAGCCCGCGACGTGACCATCCCGTCGAGTCAGTGGGGCAACCGGTTGCTGCCGTTCTACGAGCGGGAGACGAACATCTTCCCGCTCGGCGGCGGAATCGGGCAGGGACTGGCGATGGGCATCGGTGCGGCGCTCGCCCGCCCGCACGTGCCGACGCTGGTCGTCGCAGGCGACGGCGGTCTCGCCGTTCACCTCGGAGAACTGGCGTCGCTCGCCGGAACCGGCGCCCGGTGCGTCGTGCTCGTGTTCAACGACGGCGGCTACGGTGTGCTGAGGAATATGCAGCAGGCCAACGGATTCGACCGCGCGGGCGTCGACCTCTACACCCCGCGTTTCGACCTGCTGGCCGCATCCTTCGACATGCCGTATCACCTCGTGCAGGGGCCCGGAACGTTCGAGCGGCAGTTGCGGGATGCCGTGGCCCACGGTGGGCCGGTCCTCATGGAGGTCGACGTCACCGCGCTGTCGCCGACCCCCGGAACCTTCACCCCGCCCGTACACATCCCGACGCGAGAAGGGTGATCGTATGACCGACTACCCCGAAGCGGCACGAGATCCGATCGTGTGTCTGCACGACCGGCCGGGCGCCGCCCACTGGTATGCCGACCAGATCGACGCGCTCGGTGCGCGGGTCGTCGAGACCGCTGATGTTCTCGACGCGCGCGACGGCGCGTCGGTCGACCGGTGGGTCGCCGCCGCGGCTCGGGACATCGAAGCGGACGCCCCGGCGCACGTACTCGCAACGGCGACGGCTGCCTACGCGGCGATCGTGCTCGCGTCGCGCCATCCGCATCTCGTCCGCAGCCTGCTGCTCGGCGATCCGCAGATCCCGCACGACGACGCGGAGTACCGTCAGTTGCTCGCGTCGGTCCACGCTCCCACCCTGGTGATCGCGTCCGCACCGGATCAGGTGAGCGAGGCTGCCGAGGAGTCGAGACTTGCTGTGCCGCAGGGGATCGCAGGCGGTATCGACAACGGTGTCTTCGTGGTCATCGACGGCTGCGATGTCCCGGCCCACCGCGAACGCGGCAGTTCGTTCCACGAGTGGGTCACCTCGTTCACCATCATCGCCGAGGGCCTCGGAGCCCTCGGACAGCGCCGACAGGAGGAAGCGCATGTCTGACGTCCAGTATCTCGAGGCCCACCAGACCCACCCCGAGCCGTTCAGCCCGTACGAGGAGAAGCTGTCCGGCTCGATCATGGAGGTCTTCGAACAGGGGGTCCGCGATCTACCGGGGCTCGTGTCCGGGCTCAACGATCTCGGACTGCACGCACCCGACGGCGGGGCGTGGACCGAGGACAACTTCCGTGCCGAGATGCGACGACTGGGAGAGTGACATGACCACAACCGATCAGCCCACCACGGCGCGCGTCGCGGCGGCGACGGGCGGTTCACGCACGCGCGCGGTCGGCGTCCGCCGGGATCTGAGCGCCGACGACATCGCCGCCAGCGGCCTGCGCGACCGCTGGTACCCGATCCTGCCGTCGCGCATGGTGCGCAGCGGCGAGATGAAGAAAGTCACGCGGCTCGGTGTCGACTGGGTGCTCTTCCGTGACGCCCGGGGCACCGTGCGCATGCTCGAAGACCGCTGCCCGCATCGCAGTGCGCCGCTGTCGGTGGGTCAGCATCTCGGCGATCGTGTCGCCTGCAAGTACCACGGCGTACAGGTCGACGGCACCGGAACCGTCGTGTCGGTCCCCGGTATGCCGGGGTGTGCGCTCGAGGGCAAGCAGGCCACGGTGTCGCTCGAGGTCGCCGAAGCGGCGGACACGATCTTCGCTTTCGTGCCCCTGACGGCGGACTCGCAACCGACGCCGTTCGTCCTCCCGGACCGGCTGAGCGACCCCGAGGTGTCGTGGTTCCCGAACTATGCGGAATGGGCAGGCCCGTGGCGGTTCTACATGGACAACGTGCTCGACCCGATGCACGGCGCCTTCCTGCACCGCAACTCGCATTCGATGTTCGGCGGCGACACGTCGGCCAGGTTCCGTATCCGTGAGACCGACCGGGGCTTCTTCTTCGAGAAGACCGACCAACGCGGCGTCAACTTCGACTGGGTCGAGTACGTGCGCGGGTCGATGGACTACGTCGACCTCGAAATTCCGTATGCCCGCAATGCCGGCCCGGGAGGGGTTTTCGGCATCGTCGGGATGTCGACGCCGGTCGACGCGGACAATTCCGCGATCTTCCACTGGCGTACGCGCCGCGTACAGGGCTGGGAGCGTGAGGTGTGGCGCTTCCTGTACCGCACCCGACTCGAACAGAAGCACTGGGAGGTACTCGAACAGGACCGGGAGGTGCTCGAGGCGCTCGCAGCCGACGCGGACGTCGAGGAACACCTGTACCAGCACGACCTCGGGGTCTCGCGGATCCGGCGTATCTACCGTGCCGACGCCAAGCAGCAGGCTGCGGTTCTGGCGGGCGATCGGGTATGAGCGGTGACCCCGACACGATGCTGTTGACGGTGTTCCTGCGCCACGACCAGTCGCAGAACATGGAGCAGTTGCAGGGAAAGCTCGACGACGCCGACTGGTGGCACGGCTTTCCGCCCGAAGGGTGTGAGGTCGTGTCGTGGGTGGTCGCGATGGGCGTCGGCCAGATCGTGACGCTGCGTGTGCCGGTCGCGAAGCTCGCTGCGGTGAACGTCGAACTCGAACGCCGCGCGTGGGGCGTGTTCACCACCGAGTTCTATCCGACCTACGACTTCGTGCCGGTCCGCGAGCGCCTCACACGCGAGTCGGACGCCCGTCGCGCCGCGGTGCGTGAGGCAGTGTCGTGACGCGTGTTTCGGCCGACACGGTGCCCGAGCCACCACGTCCGGGCATGTTCAGCAACGCCCGGGTCGTCGGCGACCGCTTCTTCGTGTCCGGCATGCACGCGGGGACCGCCGACGGCGTGGTCGGTGGCGACGACGTGTACCTGCAGGCGGCGGAGGCTTTTCGCCGGGTGCGTGAGCTGACCGAGGCATGCGGTGCGAAGGTCGACGACATCCTCGTCCTTCGGGTGTACCTCGTCGACATCGCCGACAAGGCCCTCGTCGGCAAGGCCCGCGGAGAGGTCTTCACCGGCGATTTCCCGTGCTCGACACTCGTGCAGGTCGGTGCCCTCGTCGAACCGGGCCTCCGGGTCGAGATCGAAGCCGAAGGCATTGTCGGCGCCACCCCCTCGTGAGCACTTGACGAGTCTCCGCACGCCGAAATCGCTCACAGCGTCTGATCGGCACCTGACGCCATGGCCGCGAATCCCTCTCGGACACTGGGGTATCGCGGCGACCATCCGGTTGCGTCTTTCAACTGCCTGTTCGACACGCGCTGAGACCGGGTGAGGGTCGCGGTGCGGTCGCCGAGCAGCAGGGCGGCACGGCCGGGGCCCGTGGCCCACGGCGTCGCGCCCACGGCGCGGGCGACCGCGCCGGTGTACGCGCGTTTGGACATCGGTTCGTCGTCGCCGACGTTGTAGACGCCGGCCGGGGCGCCGAGCGCGGCCACGACGGCAGTCGCGGCGTCGCGGAGGTGGATCGACGACTGGAAGGCATCGGGGCAGCCCGCCCGGTAACCGAG
Organism: Rhodococcus sp. HNM0569; assembly: GCF_012726205.1. Lineage (GTDB taxonomy): Bacteria > Actinomycetota > Actinomycetes > Mycobacteriales > Mycobacteriaceae > Rhodococcus_F. Next base: position 198,125 of record NZ_JAASAE010000003.1, read on the forward strand.
ATGGTGGCGCGCGAGCGCGACGAACTGTTCGCTGTGCGCGGCACCGTTGCCGTAGAACATCGCGAATCTCAGGACGACCCCACGCCCGCCGGACTCGGTGAATCGCGCCGAGTTCGCTTCTGCGGCGTGGACACCCGACGCCACGGGAAAGTGATCGACCGGCCAATCCTCGGTCAGCCAGCGGTCGCCGCCGTCGCGGTACATCATCGCGATCGACTCCTGCAACACGGTGCCGACTCCCGCGCGTTGCGCCGAGTCGGTCACTGCGGCAGAGCCTTCCGTGCGGATGCGCTGACACCGTTCCCACGCCGACGTCCGTACGAACGACAGCGTCGACGGCAGCGCTGTCGCCAGATTGACGACGGCGTCGCACCTGCGAAATGCCTGCGTCAACTCGTCGCGGTCGAACAGCGACACGCGCACCGGATTCGCACCGTACGACGCGAGGAGCCGGGCCTTGTCGTCGCGGCGAGCGAGTGCATCGACGTCATGGCCGGCGGCGATCAGCGCGGGTACCGCGTAGTTGCCGATCGCCCCGGTGCCTCCGGTCACGAAAATGCGCATGCCGTAGCCTCTTTCGCATCAATCCCTGTCGGATCCGCGCACTCGGGTGACGAGGCGCTCGTACCGCTGCCGCGCTGCCTGTGGGCTTCCGAGCCCGAGGCCGAAGGCAATGTGCTGCCAGGTCATTCCGCGAGCGCGGGCGGACTCGAGGAAGACGGCTTCGAGTTGGTCGGTCTCGGCGCGCATCTTCGGGACCAGTGTGAGCGCCGCGGTGACGTCGTCGTCGTCGACATCGGGCTCGGCGTCGTCGAGCGGGATCGAACCGGCAGTGAGGCCCGCGACGAGCCGCACGGCGGTTGCGGGATCGAGAACCTCGGGATGTGTCGCGCGGGCACGTTGGGCAGCAGTGGCGCCATGACGTTCGGCGATGCGGAACAGTCCGGTGTACTCGCGCTCGGCACGCGCACCGCTCGCGTCGGGGGGTGTGAGGGTATGGGGATCGTCGGTGCTCATGAAGCCCACGATCCGTGATGAACGAAATATTGTCAACATTTTGTTCAAATCCGCGTCGGCCGTGACTACGCGGGGGAGCGGACCACCAACACCGTCCCGGGAAACTCCGGCGCGAGCTCGCGTCGACTGTGCTTCACCGCCGCGGTGCCGTAGCCCTTCTTGCGCGACGACGGCTCGATCCAGATCGCCACGTCGACCTCGCGACCCTCGAGCTCGCCGAACACCATGCCCACTGTGGTGCCGGCCTCGGTGTCTTCCGCGACGAACCACGCCGCCGACTCGTCGTCGATGCGTTCGAGGCCGCCGCGACGCTCGCGGTCGACCGCATCGGCGTCCCATTCGGCGTGTTGCTCGCCGCAACGACGGGCGAACAGCGCGGCGTCGTCGGACGAGTCGGCGAACGGGCGGAGTCGGAAGTGGCGCCCGGTGCTGGCCGGCCGCTCGCGGGACGTCCACGACAGCGACGCGTCGAGGTTGTCGAGTTCGGCCTGGGTGCGCCGGCGCTCGGCCTTGGTGAGCCGTTCGAAGGTGAGACCGAGGACGGCCGCCGCATTGTCCTGCGTCGTGTCGAGAAGCTCGGCGACGGACGCGAGCGCGGCCGACCGGTCGGCGCTGTCGACGATCGCGTCGAGCACCTCGTGGCGGCGTTCGAGGGCGCGGACGAGCGCGGCCGTGAGCTCGCGGCGATCCTGGATGCGGTCCTGTGCGGTGGAATCCGGCGCGGTCATCGGAGGTCCCTTCGTCGGCGGATGCTGGCACCATCGTGGCCACGAGTCGCCGCCCGGCACAACCGCTACCGGCGAGTAGGGCTCAGCGTGGCGTGCACACCACGATGGGGATCTCGCGTTCGGTCCACGCCTGGTAGGACTCGAAATCGGGATACATCGCGACGAGCTTCGGCCACAGCCGGGCACGCTCCGCCGCGTCCGCGACATGTGTGCGCATGTCGCGGACGCGGGAGCGGATCTGCACCGTCACATCGGGGTCGGCCTCCGTGTTGAGAAACCACAGAGGGTGCTTCGGTGCACCGCCCTTGGAAGCGACGAGCACCACGTCGTCGCCGTCCTCGAGGAACAGCAAGGGGGTGATCCGCTCGGTCCCGGTCTTGCGACCGGTGGTCGTGAGCAGGCAGACCGGGATGCCCCACGGAAACGCGCTGCCGACGCGCCACTTGCCGCCGATGCGCCCGCCCGTCCTGCGGTAGAGCGTGACATTGCCGCGCGACATCCATTTCATGATGCGATCGACCCACGGGGAGCCGAGTCCCCGTGGCCCGGCCCCGGTCAGCCCCGATTCCGGCACGGTCAGATCCTCTCGATGATCGTTCCCGTGGCGAGCGCGCCGCCCGCGCACATCGTGACGAGTGCGGTGCTGCCGCCGGTGCGTTCGAGTTCGTGCAGCGCCGTCGTGATCAGGCGCGAACCGGTGCTGCCGACGGGATGTCCGAGCGCGAGCGCGCCGCCGTTGACGTTGACCTTGTCCATATCGGGCCCGTGCACCGACGCCCACGACAGCAGCACCGACGCGAAGGCCTCGTTGACCTCGAACAGGTCGAGATCGCCGATCTTCATGCCGCTCTTCTCGAGCACGCGGGTCGTGGCCTGCACCGGGCCGTCGAGGTGGAATTCGGGCTCGGCGCCGACGAGTGCCTGCGACACGATTCGCGCGCGCGGGGTGAGGCCGAGCGCGCGGGCCTTGGCCTCGTCCATCAGCATGACCGCGGCTGCGCCATCGGAGATCTGCGACGACGTGCCCGCGGTGTGGATGCCGCCGTCGAGGACGGGCTTCAGCTTCGCGAGGGACTCCGCGGTGGTGTCACGCAAGCCCTGGTCGCGCGCGACGACCTGGGTCTCGCCGGTCGGCGTGCCGTCCTTTTCCACGACCGGCGCCGTGACCTGGAGGACCTCGCGGTCGAATCGTCCCTCGTCCCACGCCCGCTTCGCGCGTGCCTGCGAACGGACACCGAGTTCTTCCACGTCGCCGCGCGAGATGCCGCGACGGCGCGCGATGCGCTCGGCGGCCTCGAACTGGTTCGGCATGTCGATGTCCCACGACGCGGGGCGGCGCGGCCCGGCCTCGGTGCCGACGTTGGCGCCGAGCGGTACCTGGCTCATCGCCTCGACGCCGCACGCGATGCCGACGTCGATCGCGTCGGTCGCGATGAGACCCGCGATCAGGTGGTTCGCCTGTTGTGCCGATCCGCACTGCGCGTCGATCGTGGTGGCGCCCACCTGCCACGGCAGGCCGGCATGCAGCCACGCCGTGCGCGTGATGTTGTTGGACTGTGCCCCGGCCTGCGTGACACAGCCGCCGACGAGCTGCTCGACGAGCTGCGGATCGATGCCGGTGCGATCGAGCAGCCCGCGCTGGGCCGCGCCGAGGATCTCGGCGGCGTGCAGACCGGACAGCCAGCCGCCCCGCTTGCCGATGGGGGTGCGTACTGCGTCCACGATGACGGGTGTGCCCACGGAGGACTCCTTTCGATTGTGTCGAAAAGTAGAACACGTTCCGCAGAGGGTGCAAGACGTGCTCCCGCTGATCTTTCGCACACGGGGAGCGCTGTGCTTGAATGACAAGTAGAACGTGTTCCAGATTACAGCAGTCGCGTACAGGCAGTGGTGTACAGGCAAGGGCAGGAGAGATTCAGGTGACGCAGCCCAACATCCCCGACGACATCGACTTCACCGATCCCGACCTCTTCGCGGAGAGGATGCCGTTCGAGGAGTTCGCCGAACTCCGCAAGACGGCGCCGGTGTGGTGGAACAAGAAGTCCCCGGACGTCAGCGGGTTCCACGACGAAGGTTTCTGGGTCGTCTCCCGGCACGAGGAGGTCCGCGAGGTCTCGCGTCGTAGCGACGTGTTCTCCAACTGGGAGAACACGGCGATCCCGCGCTTCAACGACGACATCCCGCGTGAGGCCATCGAGCTGCAGCGTCATGTGTTGCTGAACAAGGACGCTCCCGAGCACACCAAGCTGCGCAAGCTCGTCGCGCGTGGGTTCACGCCGCGTGCGATCAACGCACTGCGCGACGAACTCGACTCGCGGGCGAGGAAGATCGTCGCCGGGGCGTGCCAGGAAGGGCAGGGCGACTTCGTCACCCAGATCGCGGCCGAGCTCCCGCTGCAGGCCATCGCCGACCTCATCGGCGTGCCGCAGGAGGACCGCGCGAAGATCTTCGAGTGGTCGAACCAGATGACCGGCTACGACGATCCGGAGAACACCGCCGATCCCGCGGCCGCGTCGATGGAGGTTCTCGGCTACGCCTACCAGATGGCAGCCGAGCGCAAGGCCAACCCGGCCGACGACATCGTCACCACGCTCATCGAGGCCGACATCGACGGAGACGAGCTGTCTCCCGAGGAGTTCGGGTTCTTCTTCATCGTGCTCGCCGTCGCGGGCAACGAGACCACGCGCAACGCGATCACGCACGGCATGGCCGCGTTCATCGACAACCCCGAGCAGTGGGAGATCTTCAAGCGCGACCGGCCGAAGACCGCCGCCGACGAGATCATCCGCTGGGCCACGCCCGTCATCTCGTTCCAGCGCACCGCGCTCGAGGACACCGAGCTCGGTGGCCAGCAGATCGCGAAGGGCGATCGCGTCGTGATGCTGTACGCGTCGGCCAACAACGACGAAGAGGTCTTCGAGAACCCGCGGACCTTCGACATCCTGCGCGATCCCAACCCGCACCTCGCCTTCGGCGGCACGGGAGCGCACTACTGCCTCGGCGCGAACCTCGCACGTATGGAGATCGACCTGATCTTCAACGCGATCGCCGACCACATCCCGGACATCGCGAAGATCTCCGATCCGCACCGCCTCCGCTCCGGCTGGCTCAACGGCATCAAGGAGTTCCAGGTCGACTACAGCACGTCGGGCGGTAAGTGCCCGGTCGCGCACTGACCTTCCGTGACACGACGTCCGCCCCGGTTCCTCGGAACCGGGGCGGACGTCGTATCGGGCAAGCAGCTGTGGCGCATCGAGGGACTGTGACGAGGCGAAGCCTCAGGCCGTGGTGCGCCGATACTCCTGGTGTCCGCCCCGGTCGCGTACCACGATGCCCTTCCGGCCGAGGCTCCGGTGGAGGGTGAGCGCCTCGTGTGAGTCCGTGTCGGGCAGGGCGTCGCGTCGTCTTCGGAGCAGCGCGTGCACCTCGTCGCCCAGATCCGGGTGACCGTCGACCCAGCGGGTGAACTCGCCTTCGTGCGGGTCGTGGTTCCGCCAGGGGTATCCGTGTGTCACGAAGGCGTCGACCACGGTTCGTGCTCTCAGGTCGCCGGCATCGCGCCGCGCCAGCTCGTGGCCGGCCTCGTCGGTGAGGACGAGGTCCTTCCCGTCGCGGAACGCCGTACCGATCCGCGCCTTCGGGACGTAGAGCTCTCTGCCGTTCTGCTCGAGCACGATTCCGTCGGGGTCGACTGTGAGAGTGAGAGTCTCGGACGACATCGCGAGCGCCAGCAGTATGCCGGCGACCATGCCGACGACGGTGAGTATCGGCACCGACCATGTGAGGTCGAGCTCCGAGAGGATCTCGAGCGGGCCGGGCACATCGGGCAGGGTGTCGACTGCCCACCGTGAGGCTGCGGGTGCAACGAAACCGAGCCCGGCCCCGAATGCTGTGCACGCCAGTGCGATCGAAGTCGGTAGCAAAGGGTTGAGCGCCACCCGGGTCACCTCGTCACACCTCGTCACGACGTCTCCTTCCGATGGCCGGTCAGGTAGCGCAAGACGATGGTGCGCACGGTATCGGTCGGTGACATCGCCTTCGGATTGTCGGCGTAGAGGAACGCGGCGTCGGTGATTGCCCGGATCCACGCCGCTGTCGAGGCCGGGTCGAGCGCCGGGTCGATCTCCCCTCGGGCGCGTTCGAGCAGGTGAAGTAGGCCTTCCTCGACGGTGTGTTCGTCTTCTTCGAGAATCGCGGCGAGCCGCGGATCGTGGCCGACCTGCCGGATGACCTCGACGACGAGTCCGGCAGCGGCCGGATCCTGGGCGGGTTCGACGAGTTCGCCCACGACGGCGAGGATCGCGGCGAGGGGATCGGGGTCGTCGCGGTGGCGATCGATCATCGCGCGTGTCTCGGGCAGGTCGTTTTCGAAGATCGCCCGGAAGAGGCCGCGCTTGTCGCCGAAGTAGTGGAAGACGGTTCCGCTGCTGACTCCCGCGGCCTTCGCGACCGCAGTGACGGGCACCGCGTCGTAGCCGTGTTCGGCGAACAGGGTGGCGGCGGCGCCGACGATCGTAGTGCGGCGCAGCGCGTGGAGTTCGGGGTCGACCGTGCGTGCCATCATGACATCAGCATAATAATTAATCGACGGATCAGTCAATGAATAGAAATCCGCACCGCTACGCGACAGGGGACGGCCGCGGCGAAAGGAGAGGCGCACCCCTGCTCTCCTCCTACCGCGAGCCGTCCCCTGCGACGCTCTTTCCGTGCTGGTCTACGAGACCGGCCGCGCCGTCTTCATCGCACGGTCGACCTCCCAGAATGCGCGCAGCGACACGAGCTTGCCGTCGCCGTTCACCCGGTAGACGAACACGCCTTCGGCGTCGATCATCGTGCCGCCGACGGCGGTCCGGATCGTGCCGATGTTGACGTTCTCGTCACCGCACACGAGCGAGTCGTCGATCAGGAACTCGAGCGAGTCGGCGATCGCGATCGTCATGTCGTAGAAGCGGCTGATCGCGTCGAGGCCCCGGTGGCCTTTGCCCTCGGGATCGAAATGTGAAGGCCCGACCGGGTCTTCGACGACGGCATCGTCCGCGAACAGCGCCAGCCACGTGTCCTTGTCCTTTGCCGCCGCGGCAGCGCGCGATGCCTCACCCGCCGCGCGGGCCGGGTGCACCGCGGTGGCGCTCACGACCGCGCTCCGAGGTACTTGTCGGCGAACCGGGCGATCGACTCCTGCTTGTCGGCGAGCGGAGAATCGAAGCCGAGCCCGTCGAACACCCACGGCACGACGATCGTGTCGGTGACCCCGGCCTGCTCGAGTTCGGCGTAACCGTCCTTGCCGAACTTGTCGATGCACACCGTCTGGATCTCGAACGGCTCGTCGGCTCGGCCGTATTCGCTGCGCAGCTCGCGCAGCCGCCCGATGACCGAGACGAGGTCGTCGTACTTGATCATCGCGGACGTCCAGCCGTCGCCGACGCGGGCGGCGCGCCGCAGGGCGACGTCCGTGTGCCCACCGACGTAGAACGGGACCGGCGACGACGGTGACGGGCTCATCTGCAGGCGGTCGAAATCGAAATGCTTGCCGTGGTATTCGACCATGCCGCCACCCAGGATCAACTTGATGATGTCGATCATCTCGTCGACCCGTGCGCCGCGGTTGCGGTAGGGCGCGCCGCACCACTCGAACTCCTCGGGCGACCACCCGATGCCGACACCGAAGCCGAATCGGTTGTTCGTGAGATTCGCGACCGAGCCGACCTGACGCGCGAGCAGCACCGGATTGCGTGAGCCGAGTTTGAGGACCTGGGTGTAGAACTCGATCGTCGACGTCGCGGCGCCCATCGCCGCCGCGGCGATCAACGGATCGACCCACGGCGTGTCCTCGTTCCACATGCGCGAGCCGTCGGGCGTGTACGGGTAGTCGGCGCTCTGCGTCTCCTGGAAGAACAGCGAGTCCGGCAGGGCGATCGAGGAGAAACCGGCCTGTTCGGCGGCCTGGGCGATGCCGGTGAGCTGGTCGAGGGGCGCCATCGCGACGCCGACGGTGAACTTCATCTACACCACCGACTCGGGCTTGTCGGCGCCGACGACCCACATCGAGAAGTACTGTGAACCACCGCCGTAGGCGTGTCCGAGCGCCTTCCGGGCGTTCGGGATCTGGTGGTCGCCCGCCTTGCCCATCACCTGGATCGCCGACTCCGCGAACCGGATCATGCCCGACGCGCCGATCGGATTGGACGACAGGACGCCGCCCGACGCGTTGACCGGCAACCGTCCGGTGCGCGCGGTCTCGCCCTTCTCCGTGAGCTTCCAGCCCTCGCCCTCCGCGGCGAAGCCGAGGTTCTCGAGCCACATCGGCTCGAACCACGAGAACGGTACGTAGATCTCGGCGGCGTCGATCTCCTCGAGCGGGTCGGTGATGCCTGCCTGCTGCCACAGCGCCTTCGCGGCGTCGCGGCCGGCCTGCGGGTTCACCTGGTCGCGGCCGGCGAACGTGGTGGGCTCGGTGCGCATCGCGGTGGCATGCACCCACGCGACGCTCTGCCCCCGGCTCTGCGCTGCCTCGGCGGCCTCCTCGTTGCCGAGCACCATCGCGCACGCACCGTCGGAGGACGGGCACGTCTCGTCGTACCGGATCGGATCCCACAGCATCTGCGACGCCTGCACGGACTCGACGGTGATGTCGGGCTGGTGCAGGTGCGCGTAGGGGTTCAGCGCGCCGTTGCGGCGGTCCTTCGCGGCGACGATCGCACCGATGTGCTCGGGCGCGCCCGAGCGGCGGATGTACGAGCGCACGTGCGGGGCGAAGTAGCCACCCGCGCCCGCACCGACCGGCATCGTGAACGGCACCGGTGTCGACAGCGCCCACATCGCGTTCGACTCGGACTGCTTCTCCCATGCAACGGTGAGCACGCACTTGTGTACGCCGGACTTGACGAGGCTCGACGCGACGACCGCGGTGGAGCCGCCGACCGAGCCTGCGGTGTGCACGCGCAGCAGGGGCTTGCCGTTGGCGCCCAGTGCGTCCGACATGCTCAGTTCGGGGATCATCGACCCCTCGAAGAGGTCGGGTGCCTTGCCGACGACGACCGCGTCGATGTCGTCCCATCCGACGCCTGCGTCGGCCATCGCGCGGTCGACGGCCTCGCGGACGAGGCCCGACATCGTGACGTCCTGTCTCTTCGCAACGTACTTCGTCTGCCCGGTGCCGAGCACCGCGGCAGGTCCGCGTTCGGGCATCAGTTCCGTCCCTCCATCACCGCTACCAGATTCTGTTGGAGCACAGCGCCTCCCGTGGCGTGTGCGAGTGACTTGCCGGCGTCGCCGTTCATGATCGCGCGCGCGGCGTAGCCGATGCGCTCGAGGCCGCCCGCGAACATCGGGTTGCCGGTGAGCGGACCGCCCGACGGATTGATCGACACCGAATCACCCAGTCCGATCGCCTCTTTGAGGATGATCTCCTGGTGGGTGAACGGCGCGTGCAGTTCGGCGACGTCGATGCCGCCGGTGTCGCCGCCCGTCAGTGCCTTCGCGGACGCCGCGGTCGACGGCGACACCGTCAGATCCCGGGCGCCGAACTGGGGGGTGTCGATGCGGTGGTCGATGCCGGTGATCCACGCGGGTCGCTCGCACAGCTCGCGTGCGCGGTCGCCCGTGGCCAGGACGATCGCGGCCGCGCCGTCCGTGACTGGCGCGATGTCGTGCCTGCGCAGCGGGTCGGCGATGTAGTCGGTCGCCAGGAGCTCGTCGACCGTGTAGGCCCCCGACACCTGCGCGTGCGGATCCTGCTGCGCGGCACCGAGGCTGCGTACCGCGATCTCGGCCATTTGCTCTGCGGTCCACTTCCCGGACTCGAGCCCGAGGCGTGCCTGCATGCCGGCGAGTGACACCGAGTCGAGGCCGAGCGGCGCGACCGTGTAGGGATCGAGCTGCAGCGAGAGCGTCTCGCGCAGCGTGCCTGCCGAGGACTTGCCGAAGCCGTACACGAGCGCGGTCTCGACCTCGCCGGTGAGCAGCTTGACCCACGCCTCGTAGAGCGCCCACGCCGCGTCCATCTCGACGTGCGACTCGTTGATCGGCGGCACCGCGCCGATCGCGTCGATCGCGGAGATGAACGAAAATGCGCGGCCTGCGAGATAGTCGGAGGATCCCGAGCACCAGAATCCGATGTCGGACTTGGTGATACCGAGCTGGTCGTAGAGCTGGTGGAAGCACGGCGTGAGCATCTCGACGCCGTTGGTGGTGCCGGACGTCTCGCGCACGTGGGGAGCGTGCGCGAATCCGACGACTGCGATTTCGGTCATTTCTCGCCCCTCACAGGTGGTGTGCGTACGTGTCGTACTCGGCGTCGGGCTCGCCCGTGGGGCGGAAGTACTCGATGTTCTCGAGCGTGTAGCCCCACTCCTCGCGTGGCTTCCACTTCGCCTGCACACGCATGCCCATGCGCACGTCGTGGGCGTCGCACTCCTGGATGATGTGCAGGAACGCGATGTCCGCGCCGTCGAGCAGGACGTACGCCGCGACGTACGGCGGCTTGAGGCGCTGGCCCATGAACGGGACGTTCACGATGCAGAAGGTGGTGACGGTGCCCGTGTCGGGCAGTTCCACCTGCTCGCGCGTGGGCACACCGTCGGTGGGGCTCGAGCCGCGCGGCGGGATGTACACCTTGCCGCCCGGGCCGGTGCGCCCGCCGACCAGCCGTCCCTCGGCGAGGCCGCGCAGGTACCAGCTCTCCTCGGCCGACGCGGAGTGCTGGTACCCCAGTTCGACCGGCGTCGTCAGGATCGTGACGGCCTCGGCGTCGTCGGTGGGCGTGTTGGTGGACTCGCCCGGCTCGAAGCACACGATGTCGGCCATGCGCCCGAGGCGGTCCGACTCCCACCGCGCACGCACGCGCATGCCGGTGCTCATGTGCGACGCGTCCGGCACGTCGACGACATGTGCCATCGCCGTGTCCGAGCCGTCGAGCCGGATGAGCGCCCACGCGAACGGACGGTCGAACGGCTGGCTCGACGTCGGCATGGCATTCCATGCCCAGCTGACGACGGTGCCTGCATCGGATACTTCGACGAAATCGGTGAGTGGTTCGGCGGTGTGCGGGTCGTATTCGGCGGGCGGCGTGAAGACGCGCCCGTCGGACCCACGCACCCCGAGTACGCGCCGGTTGCGCAACGCACTCATGAACGGCCCCAGGGTGGGGCCCAGTGAACGTGTGTAATCGAATTTCAGCGTCAGCGGGGCGCTCAGAGGCTTGCTGGACGAGGACTTGTCCTCGGGGGCAGGCGACAGGGCCACCGCACTCTTTCCCATGGTCACGACATCGAGTAGAACAGGTTCTAATAGTTGTGGCAAGAGTCACCTTCGACAGGCGACGATACGGAGGAAATAGATGAAGATCGGGTTACAACTCGGCTACTGGGGCGCGCAGCCACCCGCGGACGCGGGGGAGTTGGTCGCGGCCGCCGACGAGTCCGGGTTCGACGCCGTGTTCGCTGCCGAATCGTGGGGTTCGGACGCGTTCACGCCACTCGCGTGGTGGGGGTCGGATACCGAGCACGTGCGATTGGGTACGTCGGTCGCGCAGCTGTCGGCCCGCACGCCCACGAGCTGCGCGATGCACGCGCTCACGCTCGACCATCTGAGTGGGGGCCGCGCGATCCTCGGCCTCGGCGTCTCGGGCCCGCAGGTCGTCGAGGGCTGGTACGGCAGGCCGTTCGCGAAGCCGCTCGCCCGCACCCGCGAGTACGTGTCGATAGTGCGGCAGGTGCTCGCGCGTGAAGCGCCCGTCACGAGCGACGGCCCGCACTACCCGCTGCCCTATACCGGCGCGGACGCGTCGGGGCTGGGCAAGCCGCTCAAGCCGATCACACATCCGCTCCGCGCGGACATCCCGATCTGGCTGGGCGCCGAAGGGCCGAAGAATGTCGCGCTGACCGCGGAGATCGCCGACGGTTGGCTGGCGATCTACTACTCGCCGCGGCTCGCGCCGATGTACGACGAGTGGCTCGACGAAGGGTTCGCGCGTCCGGGCGCGCGCCGCTCACGCGAGGACTTCGAGATCGCGGCCACGTGTCAGGTGATCGAAACCGACGATCGCGCGGGCACGATCGCCGGGCTCAAGCCGGTGACCGCGCTGTACGTGGGTGGGATGGGTGCGCCCGAGTTGAACTTCCACGCACAGGTGTACCGGCGTATGGGATACGGCGACGTGGTCGACGAGGTGACGCGACTGTTCCGGTCGGGTCGCAAGGACGAAGCCGCGCAGGCGATTCCCGACGAGATGGTGACCGAGACGATGATCGTGGGCAACGAAGACGAGGTACGCGCCGGCATTGCGCGCTGGGAGCAGGCGGGCGTAACGATGCTGCTGGTGTCGTGCCGCGATGTCGACCAGGTGCACCGGCTCGCGAAGCTGACGGCCTGACCGACGGGTCCGGGCCGACTGCCGCTCCCCGGGTCGCACTGCCGCGGACGCGATCGCGTCCGCGGCAGTGCGACCCGGGGAGCGCCAGGGGACAGTTACCGCGCGTGGAACTGCGGCGCGCGCTTCTCCGCGAACGCGCGCGGGCCTTCCTTCGCGTCCTCGCTCATGAACACCTTGGTGCCGAGCCGCGCGTCGATCTGGAAAGCCTCCTCCTCGGGCATCGCCTCCGACTGGCGGATGGTCTCGAGGATGGCCTGCACTGCGAGCGGTCCGTTGGCCGAGATCAGTTCGGCGATTTCGAGCGCCTTGTCGAGTGCCGTGCCGTCCGGCACGACGTGACCGATCAGCCCGATGTCCTTCGCTTCCTGCGCGCGGATGTGCCTGCCGGTGAGCAGGATGTCGGCGGCCACGGTGTACGGAATCTGCCGCACGAGCCGCACGGCGGAACCGCCCAGCGGGAACAGGCCCCACTTCGCCTCGGACACACCGAACTTGGCACTCTCACCGGCGACGCGGATGTCGGTGCCCTGCAGGATTTCCGTGCCGCCTGCGATCGCCGGACCCTCGACCGCGGCGATGAGCGGCTTCGTGAGGCGGCGGCCCTTGAGCAATGCGTCGATACGCGAAAGATCCCATCCGCCGCCGGAGAACGAGTCGCCCGGATGCTGCGACGTCATGGCCTTGAGGTCGGCACCCGCGCAGAACGCGCCGCCCGCGCCGGTGAGGATCGCGACACGGATGTCGGGATCGGAATCGACCCGATCCCATGCGTCGCGCATGATCGCCATCATCTCGCCGGACAGCGCATTGCGCGCTTCCGGGCGGTTCATCGTGACGACGAGGACGTGTCCGCGCTTCTCCACGAGGGCGTGGGGGGCGGAGCTGGTCTCGGGGTTGTCGGTGGCGGTAGTGGACACCGCGGCCTCCAGTCGCATCGTGTGATGTGAGTCTCAAACAGGGCTTGCCGGAAATAATAACACGTTCTATTTTTGAGCCGTGGCCTACAACATCGCAGACTTGGTGGAACATTCGATCGACCTCGTGCCCGACCGCGTCGCACTCGTGGGCGGCGAACGCGAGGAGACCTTCGGCGAGCTCGAGTCGAGGGCAAACGCATTGGCGCACTACCTGCAGGAACAGGGGGTGCGACCCGGCGACAAGGTGGGCGTCTACTGCCGTAACGGCATCGAAGCCATCGAGGCGATGGTTGCGGTCTTCAAGATCCGTGCGGTGGTCGTCAACGTCAACTACCGGTACGTCGAGAACGAGTTGCAGTACATCTTCGACAATTCGGACATGGTCGCGCTCGTGTACGAGCGCCGTTACGCCGACAAGGTTGCGGCCGTGGCGCCGCAGAACCCGCAACTGAAGACGCTGCTCGTGGTCGACAGTGCAGGAGACGCACTCTCCGGCGAGGCCCCCGGCATCGCGTACGAGGACGCGCTCGCGCAGTCCTCGACGGCGCGCGATTTCGAGGAACGCACCGGCGACGACCTGTACATGCTCTACACGGGCGGCACCACCGGCAGCCCCAAGGGCGTCATGTGGCGGCACGAGGACGTGTGGCGCGTGCTCGGCGGCGGCATCAACTTCGTCACGGGTGTGCGCGTCGAGGACGAGTGGGAACTCGCGCGCGTCGGTGCCGAGAACCCCGCGATGGTGCGCTTCCCCATCCCGCCGATGATCCACGGCGGCGCGCAATGGGCGGTGTTCCAGGCGCTGTTCGGTGGCGGGACGTGCATCCTTCTGCCGGAGTTCGACGCTCACGCCGTGTGGCAGACCATCGACCGGCACGGCGTCAACCTGATCTTCATCACCGGCGACGCGATGGCGCGTCCGATGCTCGATGCCCTTCTCGAGGGCAACCCGGAAACCGGAGAGCCGTACGATCTTTCGAGCCTGTTCGCTATGGCGAGCAGTGCGGCGCTGTTCTCGCCGAGCATCAAGGAGAAGTTTCTCGAACTGCTCCCGAATCGCTTCATCACCGACTCGATCGGCGCGTCCGAAACCGGCTTCGGTGGCCTCGCGGTCGTCGCGAAGGGGGCGGCGAAGGGCGGCGGGCCCACCGTCAAGATCGACGCCGCGACCACGGTGCTCGACGACGACGGCAACGAGATCGAGCCCGGCTCGGGTGTCGTCGGCATGCTGGCCCGCAAGGGACACATCCCGCTCGGCTACTACAAGGACGAAGTGAAGACGAAGGCCACGTTCCGCGAGATCCGCGGCGTGCGGTACTCGATCCCGGGCGACTGGGCGCGCGTCGAGGAGGACGGCACCGTCACGATGCTCGGTCGCGGGTCGGTGTCGATCAACAGTGGCGGCGAGAAGATCTTCCCCGAGGAGGTCGAGGGCGCGCTCAAGGGACACCCCGACGTGTTCGACGTCCTGGTGCTCGGAGTGTCGGACGAGCGGTTCGGCCAGCGCGTCGCCGCGGTCGTCCAGCCACGGCCGGGCGCGCGTCCCGCGCTCGGCGATCTCGTCGCGCACGCGCGCAACAGCATCGCCGGGTACAAGGTGCCGCGTAGCGTGTGGTTCGTCGACGAGATCAAGCGGTCGCCTGCCGGAAAGCCCGACTACCAGTGGGCTCACGCCCAGACCGAATCCCGCCCCGCCGACGACAGCAACGAACCGGCAGCCCAGAAGGCAGGCGCGTGATGAAGACCGACCTCACGACCAAGTTCGGGATCGAGTACCCGATCTACGGGTTCACCCCCTCCGAGCACGTCGCGGCCGCCATCTCGCGCGCCGGCGGGCTCGGCGTCCTCGGGTGCGTCCGGTTCAACGACCCCGAGGAGCTCGACGCCGTCCTGACCTGGATGGACGAGAACACCGACGGCAAGCCGTACGGTGTCGACATCGTGATGCCCGCGAAGATCCCCACCGAGGGCTCGCAGGTCGATCTCGACTCGATGATCCCGCCGGAACACCGGGCGTTCGTCGACCGCACGCTGGCGGACCTCGGGGTGCCGCCCCTCGGCGACGACGCGGAGAGCGCGTCGGGCGTGCTCGGCTGGCTGCACTCGGTGGCGCGCAGCCATGTCGACGTCGCGCTGAAGCATCGTCCCGCGCTCATCGCCAACGCGCTCGGCTCGCCGCCCCGCGACGTCATCGACCAGGCACACGCGCACGGCGTCCCGGTCGCGGCACTCGCGGGCGCGGTCGACCACGCCAAGCGGCACGTCGCGAACGGTGTCGACGTCGTCATCGCGCAGGGCTACGAGGCGGGCGGGCACACCGGCGAGATCGCCTCGATGGTTCTGGTTCCCGAAATCGTCGACGCACTCGGCGATTCCGCTGCGGTGCTCGCGGCAGGCGGCATCGGTAGCGGCAGGCAGGTGGCCGCAGCCCTCGCGCTCGGTGCGTCGGGAGTGTGGATGGGCTCGTACTGGCTCACGACCGCCGAGTACAAGCTCGGCAGCGCGTCGGGAGACGGCCCGTCGTCGGTGCAACGGGCACTGCTCGGCGCAACGTCGGCGGACACGGTGCGCTCGCGCATCTACTCGGGCAAGCCTGCGCGCCTGCTCAAGACCAAGTGGACCGACGCCTGGTCGCGTCCCGAGGCCCCCGATCCGCTGCCGATGCCGTTGCAGAACATCCTGGTCAGCGAAGCGCATCAGCGGATGAGCGCCGCGGAGAATCCCGACGTCGTCGCGATGCCGGTCGGCCAGATCGTGGGCCGGATGAACGAGATCCGCCCCGTCGCCGAGGTGATGGTCGAACTGGTCGAGGGTTTCGATCAGGCCGTGGCGCGACTCGGCTCGCTCTGACGGACGCACCAGGGGCCCGGTGCCCGCGAAGAGAATTCGCGGGCACCGGGCCCCTGGAGGTGTGTCGGTGAGTCAGGCACTCGTGGCGCGCACGCTGTCGAGCAGCGAGAAGCGCCGGCTCGTGCGGTCGAACTCCCACACCGGATCCGGCGTGTTGCACGCTTCGGCGCTCAGCGTGCGGGTGAGCACCTTGAACGTCGCGGTGCGGGGGAGTTCGCGACACAGACGAACGAAGGTGGGTACCTGCTTCGGCCCCAGATCTGCTTGCGCCGAGAGGAACTCTTCGAATTCGGTGGGATCGAACTCGCGGGTGCACACCGCGGCCGCCATCACCCGGTCGCCCACGTCGGGATCGGGAACCGGGTACACCGCGACCTGACCGAACCCCGGGAAGCGGGAGAGCACTCGTTCGATGGGCGCGACAGCGAGATTCTCGCCGTCGACCCGCAGCCAACCGGACGTGCGGCCTGCGAAGTACACGAAGCCGTCCGCGTCGAGGTACGCGAGATCGCCGCTGTGGTAGCGGCCGTCCCGGATCCGTTCGGCGTCCGCCTCGGGGTTGCCGTAGTAGCCGGCGAAACCGCCTGTGCCCGTGACGTTGACGAGCTCGCCGGTGGCCTCGTCGGCATTGAGGATGCGGCCGGACGCGTCGAACCGTGCGGGCGGGCACGGCTGCCCCGTCTCGAGGTCGAGGATCGCGACACCGTCGGGGAGCTTGCCGAGCGCCCCCGCAGGCGAGTCAGGATGCGCCGAGATCGAGATGCCGCCCTCGGTGGACCCGAAACCGTCGACGACGCGGCACCCGTACCGCCGTGCGAATTCCGTGACGGCCGTCGCGGAACCCTCGTTGCCGTACATGATGCGCAGCGTGTTGTCGGCGTCGTCGGGCAGTTCCGGGGTCGCAAGGATGTACGAGACGATCTTCCCGACGTAATTGGAGAAGGTGACTCCGTACCTGCGGACGTCGGGTAGGAAACCCGACGCGGAGAACTTGCGGCGCAGCGCGATCGAGGCGCCACCCGACAGTGCGACCGACCACGAGGCCATCATCGCGTTCGAATGGAACATCGGCATCGCGCAGTAGACGACGTCGCCTGCGCCGATGCCGAAGCGGGTGGCGAGCATCTCGCCCGGCCCGGTGATCTTGTCGTGCGTGCAGCGCACCGCCTTCGGATCTCCGCTCGTGCCGGATGTGAAGATCAGCATGAACAGCGCCGAGCCGTCGGTGTCGGCCGGGCCGTGCTCCGCGGGCGCGTGCGCAACCAGGTCGCGCCAGCTTTCACTCTCGACGTCGAGCACCGGAACCTGCGAGAAACCCTCGAGCAGCGACGCGTTCGCGGAATCGGTGAGGACGACCGCGCAGTCGGCGAGCGCGATGTCGCGTTCGAGTGCCGCACCGCGGCGGGTGGTGTTGAGTCCGACGACGACACCGCCGGACAGTGCCGCGGCACCTGCGACGAACGAGAACTCCGGGATGTTGTCCATGAGCAGGCCGATGTGCCGAGGACGGCCGGGCTCGAAGAAGGATTCGAGAGCGGCCGCCCGCGCATGACTCGCGCGTACGTGGTCGGCCCACGAGACGAACGAATCCTCGAAGTGCACACCGCGTTCGGTGACGCCCTCGAGGGCGAGCAGACGTTGGGCTACCGTGACCACGACGCCGACCTCACGCGGGAACCGACGCGAGCGTCTCGCCGAGCCGCCGGAGATGGTCCGTGCCCGAGCCGAGCCGGAACTCGGCCTGCTTGGCTGCGAGGAAGTAGCGGTGGACCGGATGCGTGGTGTCCAGGCCGACGCCGCCGTGCACGTGGATCACCGTGTGCGCCACGCGGTGTCCGGCATCGGCGGTCCAGAACTTGGCCGTCGACACCGCGCCTTCGTCGGGCAGTTCTTCGGCGAGCCGCCATGCTGCCTGGGTGAGCGTCAGACGCACCGCCTTGACGTCGATGTAGGCGTCGGCGAGCCGCTGGCCGACCGCCTGGAACGACCCGATCGGCCTGCCGAACTGCACACGCTCGCGCGCGTACTCGGACGTGACCTTCAGCGCCTCGTCGAGGACGCCGTACTGGTACGCGCACACGCCGACCGCGCCCCGGCGGACCGTCCAGTCGAGGACCTCGGCGCCGTCGTCGCCGAGTACACGGTCGGCCGCGAGGCGGACGTCGCGCAGCGTGACCTCGCCGACGGCCGAGAAGTCTGTGGTGACCTGCCGGGTGACCTCGACCCCGGGGTCGTCGGCGCGGACCAGGAACACCGCGACGCCGCTCGGCGTCGACGCGGACACGACGAACAGGTCGGCGACCGGCGCGGCATCCACGAGGACCTTGGTGCCCGACAGCACCCATGCGTCGCCCTCGGGCGTCGCGGTGGTGGACGGGTGTGCCGGCGCCGCGACCAGTTCTTCGTCGAAGGCGGTGGTGAGCAGCGCGCTACCCGCGCCCGCGGGCCGTGCCCACTCGTCGACCTGCGCGTCGGTGCCGAAGCGCGCGATCGCGCCTGCCGCCATCGTGATGCACGAGACGTACGGGACCGCGGCCAGTACGCGGCCCAGCTCGGTCAGGATGCCGGTCTGTTCGAGCAGGCCGAGGCCGTCGCCGCCCGCGCGCTCGTCGAGCGCGGCGGACAGCACGCCCGCGCGCGCGAGCTCGCGCCACAGGGCGTCGTCGAACCGGTTCTCGGCCTCGTCGAGTTCGCGCTGTCGATCGACGCCGACGAGGCTCCGGGCGATGTCCGAGGTGAGGCCGGCGAGATCGCGCTGGGCCTCGGTGGGGGCGAAATCCATGTCGCGTCCTATCTCTTCGATGCGGGCAGACCCAGCGCGGTCATGCCGATGATGTCCCGTTGCACCTCGTTGGTGCCGCCGCCGAAGGTGAGGATGAGCGACGACCGGTGCATCCGCTCGATGCGGCCACGCAGCTGCGCGCCGTGCGACTCCTGACGCAGGGTGGCGGTGGGGCCGAGGATCTCCATCAGCACCCGGTAGGCCTCGGTGGCGAACTCGGTGCCGAACACCTTGTTCGCGGACGCCTCTGCGGGCCCGGGGGCGTGGTCGGTCGCCGACGCGATCTCCCAGTTCATGAGCTTGAGGTATTCGGCCTTCGCGTGCACCCGCGCGAGTGCCACCTGCACCCACTCCTGGTCGGCGACTCGGCGGCCGTCGGGCAGCTTGGTGTTCTGCGCCCATTCGCGGACCTCTTTCAAGGCCGTGAGGATGGGGCCCGCGGACGTCAGCGCGACGCGCTCGTGGTTGAGCTGGTTGGTGATGAGGCTCCAGCCGCCGTGTTCGGGACCGACGAGCGACGACGTCGGGACGCGCACGTCCTGATAGTACGTGGCGCTCGTGTCCGGCCCGGCCATGGTGTGCACGGGGGTGTACGAGAATCCCTCGGCGTCGGTCGGCACGATGAGCATGCTGATGCCGCGGTGGGGTTTCGCGTCGGGGTCGGTGCGGCACGCGAGCCACACGTAGTCGGCGTACGCGATCAGGCTCGTCCACATCTTCTGGCCGTTGATCACGTAGTGGTCGCCGTCCTTGACGGCCGTGGTGCGCAGCGCGGCGAGGTCGGTGCCTGCGCCGGGCTCGGAGTACCCGATCGAGAAGTGCAGCTCGCCCGCCGCGATCCTGGGCAGGAAGAAGCGCTTCTGCTCCTCGGTGCCGAAGTGCATGATCGTGGGCGCGACGGAATTGATGGTCAGGAATGGGACGGGTGCGCCCGCGATGGCGGCCTCGTCGGTGAATATCAGCTGTTCCATGGCCGAGCGCGCCTGGCCGCCGTACTCTTCCGGCCACCCGAGGGCGAGCCAGCCGTCGCGGCCCATTTCCGCGACGACGTCGCGGTACACGGTGCCCGCTCCGTACTCTCCCGTGGTGGCTGCCAGTGCCTCGCGCCTTTCCGGCGTCATGAGGCGGCTGAAATAACGCCGCAGCTCGTCGCGCAGCTGTTGTTGATCGGCGTCGTAGGTGATCTGCATCGATACCCTCCTCGCGATGTCGTTCGGATCATTGCACAGAACTGGAACAGGTTCTAGTGTGAAGATCCGGCCAGTGCACGGGTCTGACAGGGGCGACCCGGCGCGACGACGAAACGGGAGCCTGACATGGAGATAAGGGTCGATCCGGACCGCTGCGAAGCAAACGGGGTGTGCGTCGGTATCGCTCCGGACTTGTTCGAGCTCGACGACGACGACGTCCTGCACATCACCGACCCCACGCCGCCCGCCGAACGGACGGCGGACGCCGAGTCGGCGATCGCGTCGTGTCCGCGGGCTGCACTCTTCGCGGCCGAGTGAGAGCCGCACTTCCGCAACCCGTTCTACTACGAGAACGTAGCCAGGGAAAGACCGTGTCCGAAGGGGAACAGCTGTGTCGTCGGAACAACAGGACGTGAGTCTCGACGGGCGGGTCGCACTCGTCACCGGGGCAGGGGACGGGCTCGGCCGCGCCGAAGCCGTCGCACTCGCGAAGGCGGGAGCGAGCGTGGTCGTCAACGACCTCGCCGCCGATGCGCGCACCGAACGCACGCTCGACGAGCTCCGCACGCTCGGCGCCAAGGCCGAGTTCGTCGCGGGCGACGTCGGCGAACGCAGCACCGCGGACGCGCTCATGGCAACCGCCGAGTCCCAGTTCGGGTCGGTCGACGTCGTGGTCAACAACGCAGGCATCACGCGCGACCGGATGCTGTTCAACATGTCCGACGAAGAGTGGGACGCGGTCGTCAAGGTTCACCTGCGCGGCCACTTCCTGCTCACGCGCAATGCGGCCACGTACTGGCGGGGGCGGTCGAAGGCCGCGGGTGCACCCGTCTACGGGCGGATCGTCAACACCGCCTCCGAGGCGGGCCTGCTCGGTCCGGAGGGGCAGGCGAACTACGGCGCGGCCAAGGCGGGCATCATCGCGCTCACGCTGTCGGCGTCGCGTGCGCTCGCTCGCTACGGGGTGCGCGCGAACGCGATCTGCCCGCGTGCGAGGACCTCGATGACCGAATCCGTCTTCGGCGATGCGCCGGGGGATGCGGTCGATCCGCTGGCTCCCGAGCACGTCGCGTCGCTCGTGTCGTACCTCGCGTCCCCCGCGGCCGACGCCGTATCCGGCCAGGTGTTCGTGGTGTACGGTCCGATGGTGGCGCTGATGGCGGCGCCCACTGTCGAGGCACGTTTCGACGCCACCGGCGACATGTGGGAGCCGGCGGCCCTCGCCGAGTCGCTCGGCGGGCACTTCGCGACGCGCGAAGGGGGAACGTTCTCCGCGGCGCGCGCGCTCGACGCGCTGGGGTGAATGCCGGCCGCGGCCGACGTTCGTCGAGGCGTGCGGAAGCCCTCCGCGTGAGGGTGAATCTGTTCTAGTTTTTCTTCGGGTACATGGTGTCGGTGTGCGTTCGGCGGCGAACGCACACCGACATCGTTGTGTCGGTGGCTGTGCCGGTTCGCTCACCGGAAATCTGTCGTTGCCGTTGCGGAATTCGATGGTATTCTACTGGCGCTCAGTAATTTTCACACTTTTCAGGTGGTCCCTTCAGGTCACGCGCTCATCGCGTGTGCGGCGCCGAGTCGGCGGGGAAACCGGGCGTTTTGGACGGTTGTTCAGAATATCCGGATTCCGTCCTTGCGGGGTGAACACGTTCTAGTTAGTATGACGTGAATCACAAGCCGGGGCGGGGGATGCGGCGTCAGCCGAGGTCGTTGAACCATCAACCACGAGACCGACAGGAGGCGACATGGTTGATCTCGTGGAAGTGCCGTTGCGTGCCGTAGGCGGGTTCTTCGCGATGTCCGCGGAGACGATGCGGGCGATCTTCTCGCGGCCGTTCCAGCGCCGCGAGTTCGTCGACCAGGCATGGTTCGTTGCCCGTGTATCGATGATTCCCACTGTGCTGGTGGCGATTCCGTTCACGGTGCTCGTGAGCTTCACCATCAACATCCTGCTGCGAGAGATCGGCGCCGCCGACCTCTCGGGCGCGGGTGCGGCGCTCGGTACCGTCACGCAGGTCGGTCCCATCGTCACGGTGCTCATCGTCGCGGGTGCGGGGGCCACCGCGATCTGCGCGGATCTGTCCGCGCGCACCATCCGCGAAGAGATCGACGCGATGCGCGTGCTCGGGATCAACCCGATCCAGCGGCTCGTGGTGCCCCGGGTGCTCGCCTCCACCGTCGTCGCACTGCTCCTCAACGGCCTGGTCTGCACCATCGGACTGCTCGGTGGCTTCGCGTTCTCGGTGTTCGTGCAGGACGTCAACCCGGGCGCGTTCGTCAACGGCATCACGCTGCTCACCGGGTTCGGCGAGCTCATCATCTCCGAGGTCAAGGCCGGCCTGTTCGGCATGATCGCGGGTCTCGTGGCCGCATATCTCGGCCTCAACGTCAAGGGGGGCGCAAAAAGCGTCGGCGACGCCGTCAACCAGACGGTCGTGTTC
Source organism: Rhodococcus sp. HNM0569 (assembly GCF_012726205.1). Lineage (GTDB taxonomy): Bacteria > Actinomycetota > Actinomycetes > Mycobacteriales > Mycobacteriaceae > Rhodococcus_F. The sequence continues at coordinate 220,419 of NZ_JAASAE010000003.1, forward strand.
GCCTTCATGGCGCTGTTCGTCGTCAACGTCCTGGTCACCGCGATCGGCATCAAGCTCACGTCGGGCTGAGAGACGTTCATGCAGAAGACGACTGGCACGACAACCGGGGTGCGTGCGCCGCACCCGTACGACAGGACGGGGCTCTGAATGGCTCTGGCAGCAGCCGGGCGGTTTCCACGGACGCGGCGTCGCGCCACGTCCGTGTCGCGGTCGGTCGACTCGCTGGGTGAACAGACACTGTTCTACCTGCGCGCGGTCGCATCGATGCCACGCGCACTCATGCACTATCCACGCGAGGTCCTCCGCCTGGTCGCCGAGATCAGCATGGGCACGGGCGCTCTCGCGGTCATCGGTGGCACGGTCGTCATCGTCGGATTCCTCACTCTGTTCACCGGCGGCACGATCGCGGTGCAGGGGTACAGCTCGCTCGGCAACATCGGCGTCGAAGCCCTCACCGGCTTCTTCTCGGCGTTCATCAACGTGCGCATCGCCGCGCCGGTGATCGCGGGCATCGGCCTCGCTGCCACCATCGGTGCCGGCTCGACCGCCCAGCTCGGTGCGATGCGCGTCGCGGAGGAGATCGACGCACTCGAAACCATGGCCATCCCGTCGATTCCGTACCTCGTGAGCACCCGCGTGCTCGCGGGCATGGTCGCGATCGTCCCGCTCTACGCGCTCGCCGTCATCGCGTCGTTCATCGCGAGCCGGTTCGCGACGGTCTTCCTCTACAACCAGTCGGGTGGCGTGTACGACCACTACTTCTCCACCTTCCTCATACCCACCGACATCCTGTGGTCCTTCGTGCAGGCGATCGTCATGGCGATCGCGATCATGCTGATCCACACCTACTACGGCTTCACGGCCACCGGTGGCCCGGTGGGAGTCGGTGTCGCCGTGGGCAATGCGGTGCGCGCGTCGCTCATCGCGGTCGTCACCGTCACCCTGTTGATCTCGCTCGCCATCTACGGAGCGACCGGCAATTTCAACCTGTCGGGATAGGGGGCGAGATGACCACGGATTCGGGGTGGGTGAAAAAGCTCGCGGCCGTCAGTCTGGTCGTGGTGCTGGTCGGCATCGTGGCCGCGGCATTGGTGCAGTTCGTCGGGGGCTTCACCAAGACCGTGCCGGTCACTGTCACCAGTGCGCGTGCGGGTCTCGTCATGGAGCCGGACGCCAAGGTCAAGCTGCTCGGCGTCGAGGTCGGGCGAGTCGGCAGCATCGAGTACGTCGGCGAGCAGGCGGTGCTCAATCTCGACATGCAGCCCGACATGATGTCGCGAATTCCCGCGAACAGTCGCGTCGACATCAAGTCGACCACGGTGTTCGGCGCCAAGTACGTCAACATCGTCGAGCCCGAGCAGCCGTCGTCGCGGCATCTCGAGCCGGGCGCGGTCATCGCGTCCGACAGCGTGACGGTCGAGTTCGACACGGTCTTCCAGCATCTTTCCGACGTGTTGGCACAGGTGGAGCCCGAAAAGCTCAACGCCACGCTCGGTGCCGTGTCGTCGGCGTTGCAGGGTCGCGGCGACGCGCTCGGCGAAACGCTCGAGCGGGGCAACAGCTATCTCGCCAAGATGAACCCGTCGCTTCCTCGTCTGCAGGAAGACCTCGCGAAGGCCGCGGACGTCACACACCTGTACGCCGACACGGCGCCCGACCTGCTACGCACGGTCGACAACGCGTCGGCGACGAGCGACACGGTCGTCGATCAGCAGGGCAATCTGGATTCCCTGCTGCTCAACGTGATCGGGCTCGCCGACACGACGAACGGGGTACTCACCGAGAACGAGCAGAACCTCACCACAGCGCTGTCCACGCTCTCGTCGACCACCGGACTGCTCAACGAGTACTCGTCGGAGCTCAGCTGCCTCATCGTCGGCCTGAACAACGTGCGCCCAGTGGGCGAGCGCATGTTCGGTGGTAACCAGCCGGCCATCGCGCTCAGCACCAACTTCGTCCCGGGTGCGGAGCCGTACACCTACCCGCGGGATCTTCCGAAGGTCAACGCGAGTGGCGGCCCGGCGTGCTACGGGCTGCCCGATCCGGACCCCAACACGCATGCCGACTTCGTGGTGGCCGACACCGGTAACCAGCCGTACGTGCCGTCCACCCAGCTCAATCCCGACCTGCCCAATGCGTTCCAGTTCCTGTTCGAGGGCGTGCTCCCGGAAGGAGGCCGGTAGATGCGTGCCACCAGTGTCAAACTGCTGATCTTCACCATCGTCATGTCGCTCGTGTTCGTCGCGCTCGCAGTGGTGTTCAGCCAGTACCGGTTCGCCAGCTCGAGCGGATACCACGCGGTGTTCACCAGTGCGTCCGACTTGAAGGTCGGCGAAAAGGTCCGCATCGCAGGCGTTCCCGTCGGGTCGGTCAAGAAGATCGAGGTCGGTCGGGACAATCTGGCGCACGTGAGCTTCGACATCGACAGCAAGAACGCGCTGTTCGAGAGCACGAAGGCCACGGTCCGCTACGAAAACCTCGTGGGCGACCGCTATCTCGAGCTGATGGACGGGCCGGGCGCGCCCGTGCCGCTCGACGACGGCGACACGATCCCGGTCGAACAGACGGCGCCCGCGCTGGACCTGGACCTGCTGCTGGGTGGGTTCAAACCCCTGTTGCGCGCGCTGAACCCCGACCAGGTCAACCAGCTCTCGGAGGGGCTCGTGCAAGTCTTCCAGGGCCAGGGTGGCACGTTGGAATCGCTGCTGAGCAACACCAACGAGTTCACCAACACGATCGCGGACCGCGACCAGTTGATCGGCGAGGTGGTCGGAAACCTCAACGACGTGCTCGGCACCATCAACGATCGCGGCGATCAGTTCTCCACCACGCTCGACAAGCTGCAGCAACTCGTGTCCGGGCTGGCGCAGGATCGTGACCCGGTCGGGGCAGCGATTCCGCGTATCTCCGGCGCGACAGGAGATCTCGCGAACCTGCTCGAGGGCGCTCGTCCCGATCTGCAGACCACGATCGCCGAGGCAGGCCGCACCGCCACTCAGCTCGACATGGGCCGCGACGACATCGACTGGGTTCTCGACCGGTTGCCCGACGCGTACCGCAAGCTCATCCGCGTCGGCTCGTACGGCGGCTTCTTCCAGATGTACGTGTGCACGGTCGCATTCAAGTTCTCCGGTCCGGAAGGGCAGGACATGGTCCTCAACATCGGTGGCAACCAGAACACGGGGAGGTGTGCACCGAACCAATGAAAGCCGAACGCAATCCCGTACAGGTAGGAATCATCGGCATCGTGGTGTGTGCCTCCGCCGTCGTGGCCGGGCTGCAGTACGACTCGCTGCAGTTCCTGTCCGGGGGAGTCCCGTACAGCGCCACATTCGCCGATGCAGGCGGCCTCACAGGTGGCGACGACGTCACGCTTGCAGGCGTCGACGTGGGCACGGTGTCCGACATCGCGCTCGACGGCCAGACCGTGCTCGTGTCGTTCACGATCTCGGAAGGCATCGTGCTCGGTGACCAGACCGAGGCCGCGATCAAGACCAACACCGTGCTGGGCCGCAAGTCCCTCGAGCTCGCGCCACGCGGCAACGGCACGTTCGAGCCGAACGACACGATTCCGCTCGAACGCACGCGTTCGCCGTACTCGCTCAACGATGCGCTCGGCGACCTCACCGACACCGTGTCGGGCATGGACACCGACAAGGTCAACGAAGCGCTCGGTGCGGTGTCGGATGCCATGGCGGGCACACCCCCCGAACTGCGCGGTGCGCTCGACGGCATCACGCGTCTGTCGCAGAGCATCAACTCGCGCGACGAGACACTGCAGCAGTTGCTGTCGCGCGCCGAGAACGTGACGGGCATCCTCGCCGAGCGCAGCGACCAGATCAACGCACTCGTGGTCGACGGCAACGAGCTGTTCGGCGAACTCGACCGCAGGCGCGAGTCCATCAGTGAGCTCATCGTCAATGTCTCGGCCGTGTCGAGGCAGTTGAGCGGAGTCGTCCAGGACAACCAGGAACAGATGAAACCCACGCTCGACAAGCTGAACACCGTCGTCGGTCAGCTGCAGGGACACAAGGAAGACATCGGCCGCGCGCTCGACGGCCTCGCGCCGTACTCGACCTCGCTCGGCGAGGCCGTCGGCAGCGGCCCGTTCTTCAACGCGTACATCTACAACTTCGGACTCGGCAAGGCCTTCCAAGGTCTGTCGGACGCACTCACCTGGCCTGAGCATCTGCCCAACGACCTCGAGTCCTACTTCGAGCCGAAGCCGTCGCCCAACGTCGAGCTCAAGGACCCGAACCGATGAGGCGCCCAGCGATCGCCGCGCGATTCGGCGAGCTTCGGAAGCGTCGCAGGCTGATTCCGGTCGTCGCCGCGGGCCTGGTGGTCGTCGTGCTTGCCGCGGTGGGCTACGTGTTCGTCCCGCGCATCGGAACACACACCGTCACGGCGTACTTCCCGTCGACCTCGGGGCTGTACGAAGGCGATGACGTCCGCGTACTCGGTGTTCCGGTGGGCAGGATCGAAAGCATCTCGCCCGGCGACGATTCGGTCGCGGTGCGGATGCGCGTCGACCGTGGTGTCGAGGTCCCCGCCGACGCGAAAGCGGTGGTTGTGGCACCGAGCCTGGTGTCCGGCCGATTCGTGCAGCTCACGCCCGTGTACGCGGGCGGTCCCGAAATGACCAGCGGCGCCGTCATTCCGATCGAACGTACCGCGGTGCCGGTCGAGTGGGACGAGATCAAGACCGAGCTGACGAAACTCTCGGACGCGTTGGGGCCGCAGGCCGAGGATCCGAAGGGCACGCTCGGCACGTTCGTCGACACTGCTGCGGAGAACCTGGAGGGCAACGGCAACGCGCTGCGCGACACGCTGCGCGAGCTGTCCGACACGATGAAGACTCTCTCCGACGGCCGCACCGACCTGTTCGGCACCGTTCGCAATCTGCAGGCCTTCGTCGAGGCGTTGTCGTCGAGTGACCAGCAGATCGTGCAGTTCGAAGGCCGGCTCGCCTCGGTCTCGAACGTCCTCGCGGAGAACTCCGACGCGCTCGACCGCGCGCTCGGCGATCTCGACGTCGCCCTCGGCGACGTGCAGCGGTTCGTCTCGGAGAACCAGGAGTCGCTCACCGAGCAGGTGGGCCGACTCGCCGACGCAACCCAGGTACTCGCGGACAAGCGTCCAGAGATCGAGCGGGTACTGCACGTCGCGCCTAATGCGCTGTCGAACTTCAACAACATCTACCGCCCGCTCACCGGCTCCCTCATCGGCGCCGCGAGCCTGTCCAACTTCCAGAACCCGGTGCAGTTCATGTGCGGCGCGATCCAGAGTGTCGAGGCCAACGACTCCGACCGCAGCGCGGATCTGTGCACGCAGTATCTCGGGCCGGTGCTCAACTCGCTCACCACCGGATATCCCGGGATCATGACGAACGCCGCGACGGGCGTCGCCGCACGGCCCGACCAGATCACCTATCAGCCCGAAGGTCTCGCGGAGTCGGCGCCACCACGCAATGGTGCGGGCTCCGGGGCGGGAGGCGTCCTCGGCGGAGCGCCCGAGGTGAGCATTCCGAACGGGCTTGCCGGCCTGCTGGGAGGTGGACAGTGACCACTCGACGCACCCGCAGCTGGGGTGTCACCGCAATCGCGGTGGCCACCACCCTCTCGTTGTCCGCGTGCTCGTGGGACGGTCTCAACTCGCTCCCGCTTCCGGGCACCGAAGGCAAGGGCGAGGATTCGTACTCGATCCGCATCCAGATGCCGAATGTCACGACGCTGTCGCCGAACTCACCGGTGCGCGTCGACGACGTCACGGTCGGTTCGGTCGCGGACATCGAGGTCGAGAACTGGCACGCCCTCGTCACGGTGCGACTCAACGGCGACGTCGACCTGCCGGCGAACACGTCGGCCAAGATCGGCCAGACGAGCCTTCTGGGTTCGCAGCATCTCGAACTGGCCGCGCCCGAATCCGCCGAGGCGCAAGGTCGGCTCGAGGACGGCGACGTCATTCCCCTCGACCGAGCGGGTGCGTATCCGACCACCGAGCAGACTCTGTCGTCGCTGTCGGTCGTCCTCAACGGTGGTGGACTCGCGCAGGTGCAGACCATCACGCAGGAACTCAACAACGCGCTCGACGGCCGCACCGGTGCGATCCACGATCTGCTGCCCCGTCTGGACGAGTTGACCGGGAGTCTCGATCGTCAGCGCGGCGACATCATCTCGGCGATGGAAGGCATCGACCGACTCTCGTCCACCGTGCAGGGGCAGAAGGACACGATCGACCGCGCACTCACGTCGATTCCGCCGGCGCTCGACGTCCTCGTCGACCAGCGGCAGAATCTCACGAACGCGCTCACCGAACTGGGCAAGCTCAGCGACACCGCCACCCGCGTCATCGACACGAGTGGCGAAGACCTGAAGGCCAACCTGCGCAACCTCACCCCGGTGCTGCGCGAGCTGGCGAACTCCGGCAACTCCCTCACCGAGGTGCTGTCGGTGCTCCTGACCTTCCCGTTCCCGATGAAGACTCTCGACTCCGCGATCCGCGGCGACTTCGCGAACCTCGCGATGATGATCGACATGACCAACGAGCGGCTGCAGCGCAACTTCCTTACGGGCACCGTGCTCGGCAGCCCGGAAGGTGCACTGGGCACGCTCGCGGGTGTCGCCGGGCAGGCGGGCAACCCACTGACACCACCCGAGGCCGACGCCCCGGCGCCGGCACCGGCTCCGCAGATTCCGGGTCTGCCGGAGATCCCCGGCCTCCCAGCGATTCCCGGACTTACCGTGCCGGGAGGTGGTACACCATGATGCTGTCGCGTTTCGTTCGGACCCAGTTGATCATCTTCGCGATCCTCACCGTGATCGGGCTCGTGGTCATGTCGGTGGTGTATGTGCGACTGCCGTCGCTGCTCGGGATCGGTCGCTACAACGTCGTGGTCGAGTTGCAGTCGACGGGCGGCCTCTACCCGAACGCCAATGTCGCGTACCGCGGCACGGATATCGGCAAGGTTCGGTCGGTCGTCCTGGGCGACGACGCGGTCGAAGCGAACCTGTCGATCGACAGCGGCGCCGATGTCCCGGGCGACGTCGACGCCGTCGTCAAGAGTGTGTCGGCGATCGGCGAGCAGTACGTCGATCTCATCCCGCGCAGCGATTCCGGTAGCCGATTGTCCGAGGGCGACGTCATCCCGCTGTCGCGCACCGGGGTTCCGCAGGATGTCGGTGACATGCTCGACCAGGCCGACGTCTTGCTGGCGTCGATCGCGGACACCCGGCTGCGCACCGTCATCGACGAGGCATTCGATGCGTTCAACGGCTCGGGGCCCGATCTGCAACGGTTGATCGATTCGGCGCGCCTGTTCGTCGAGGAAGCAGACGCGAACTCCGACGCGACCCAGTCGCTGATCGACCGGATGGGGCCGCTTCTGGACACCCAGACCGTGTCGAGCGACGCCATTCGCTCGTGGACAAGCGATCTCGTGACCTTCACCGATCAGCTTCGAGCCAGCGATCCGTCGCTGCGTTCGGTGCTCGAACGCGGACCGAGCGCAGCAGAGCAGGCCGACCAGCTGTTCCAGGATCTTCGCCCCACCCTTCCGCTGCTGCTCGCGAATCTCGTGAGCGTCGGTGAGGTGAGCACGATTTACCATCCGAGCATCGAGCAGATCCTGGTGCTCTTCCCGCCGCTCGTCGCGTCGCTGTCGACGGCGGTCAACGGTGGCCCCGAGGACGAAGGTGCATTCGTCGACTTCGCGCTCGAGCTGAACGATCCGCCGCCGTGCACCACGGGCTTCCTGCCACCGGATCAATGGCGGTCGGGCGACGACGTCTCGGTGCCGGACACCCCGAGCAATCTGTTCTGCAACGTCCCGCACGACGACCCCACTACCGTTCGCGGCGCTCGCAACCTACCGTGTATGGAGTTCCCGGGTCGGCGGGGGCCCACGCCCGAGGACTGCCGAAACGGGTTCGTACCATTGGGCAACAACCCGCCGTCGGGAGACGTGCAGTCGCCCGACGTGCCGTCGTTCACGACTCAACCGAGTTCGTACGGTGGTGACGGAGACGCAGGCGCCGGTGCCGGCGGGGGCGCCGTCCCCGCTGCGACGGTGCCCGCGACAGCAAGGCCGTACGACCCGATCACGGGCTCGTACACCGCTCCCGGCGGTACGGTCTACACCCAGCCCGATCTTGCGTCGGCATCGACGGGAAAGGAATCCTCGTGGCAGACGATGATGACCAGTCAGCAGTGACGGATTCTGCGGCCAGTCCGGACGGCGCGGAATCGAGGTCCGGGGGAGCGGTCGCCACGGCGAAGCAGGCGCACGATTCGTCGACGGCACGGCCACGCAGGCGCGCACGACGCACCGCGGGCCCGCCGCAGGCCGGTGCGTCCGGGGCGGACACCTCGATGCGCGGGCCTGCGCGGCCTTCGACGCCCGAGCCCGAACAGGCGGCGTCGGTCTCGTCCACGCCGACGCCGACAGCCCCGATTCCGACAGCGCCCGCCCCCGCCCTCGGCGCACAGAACGACGGCGACGGCGAGCCCGCCGAGGCGCAGGCCGACGCAGCGACGCCCGGGCCGAAGCCTTCGCTGTCCAGGAAGACGATCCTGTTGCGCGTGGTGGCGGCAGTCGTCGTGGTCGCACTCGCCGCTGCCACCGGGTGGTCCGCGTGGACGGTGTGGGGCGACAGCAAGTACGACGCCCAGCGTCAGTCCTATGTCGACACCGCCCGTCAGACGATCCTCAACCTCACGACGATCCATCCGGACACCGCGAAGGACGACGTCGATCGTCTCGTCGCCGGTTCCAGCGGACAGTTCCGCGACGAATTCGCCGACCGCCAGGAGCCTTTCGTCAGTGTCGTCCAGGACGCGAAGGTCACCACCGACGGCGAGATCATCGCGGCGGGCTACGAGTCCGACGTGGACGGCGGCGGCACCGTCCTCGTCGCCGCGCGCGCGATGGTGAGCAGCGCCGAACAGCCGGAGGCCGCGCCTCGTGACTTCCGTATGCGGGTCACGATCGCGGACGACGACGGAAATCTGACCGCCTCGAAAGTGGAGTTCGTACCATGAGCGTCGGTGTGAGCACGGAAAACTCGAACGAAAGCCCGGGACTCACGGAGTCCGACCGTCGGTCGGAGTCGCAGGGGGCGAAGGAGCGCAGGCTACCGCAGTGGTTTCCTCGTGCCGTGGTGATCGGCTTGATCGTCGTTCTCGCCGCCGCGGCGGCGGGCCTCGGGTGGCAGGTTCACCGCAACGACGTCGTCGAAAAGGCGCGCACCGACGCGATGGACGCCGCAGCGCAGCAGGCCGTCGCGATGCTGGCCTACGACTTCGAGAATGTCGACCAGCAGTTGGCCGACGCGGCGGGCGGGCTGGCCGGATCGTTCCGTGAGGACTACACCAAGCTGGTCGCCGATTCGATCGCTCCCGCAGCGAAGGAGCGTTCGCTCACCGTGCAGGTGACGGTGCAGGCGAAGTCGGTGGTCGACGCGTCGTCCGACGAGGCGACCGTGCTGCTCTACCTCAACCAGGTCACCACGAGTTCCGATGTGCCCGATGCGAAGACGACGGGCAGTCGCGTCACGATGGATCTCGAGAAGACCGACGGCCGGTGGCTCGTGAGCCGGCTGACCCCGGTGTAGGCAGATGGAGACGGCGGAGCGTTCGCGGCGTCTGGAGTTCGTCCAGCGGTCTCCGGCTGCGGTCGCCGCACACGACAAGAAGACGTGGGTCGGGCTGTTCGCGCCCGACGGGGTGGTCAACGATCCCGTGGGGTCGCGTCCGCAGGTGGGCCACGACGCGTTGGGGCGGTTCTACGACGCGTTCATCGCGCCCAACGACATCGTGTTCGACGTCGCCCACGACTACGTGTGTGGCGACCTCGTGGTGCGCGATCTGCACATCGAGATCACGATGGGTAGCGGCGCCCGGGTGCGGGTGCCGATGCACCTCGGGTATCGGCTGACCGGGCCGGACGGTGCCTTCGCCATCGCCGATCTGCAGGCGTTCTGGCAGTTGCCTGCGATGGTGGTGCAGTTGCTGCGACAGGGTCTTCCGGGGCTGCGTGCGTCGAGTGTGCTGGGTCCGAGGTTGATTCGCACTCTTGGGATCTCGGGATGTATCGGCTTCCTCGCCGGAATGCGCGGTGTGCACGGTCGCGGCCGTGCCAGGGCCGAGCGGGTGTTGCAGGCTGCGCGCGGCGATCGGGGCGTCGGCGAGGCCGCCAGGGGATCGGCGGTGCGCGCGGCGCTGGGCGGCGACGCGGAACTGCGCTGGGGCAGTGAGACCGTGTCCACATCCGAGTTCGCAGCAAGGCTGGGAAATCTACGGTGGCACAAGGTGATCGCCGCGGGCCGCTCGGTCACGGTGTCGCTGGACGGGCCGGTATCGTCGGGCAATTCACATGACAAAGGCGAAATGTTCTCGGGTGTCGCGTTTTTCGCGTTCGACTCGGCCCGTCGTGTCGCGGCTGTCGACGTCGTCGGCGAATCGGTCGGAAACTCGGGAGTGCAAAAATAGAACCTGTTCCAGTACGCTGGGGGTGACCGGAGTCCTCGAACAGGAGAAGCCATGAAGGTTGCGGTTACGGGTGCGGCGGGTTTCGTCGGCACCAATCTGGTGCACCAGCTCGTCGATCAAGGGCACGAAGTCACCGCGATCGATCGCGTGCGTTCGCCGCACGTTCCCGAGCACGGTGTCACGTGGGTCGAAGGCGACGTCCTCGACCCGCAGTCGATGCGCACCGTGCTGGACGGACACGAAATCGTGTACCACCTGGTCGCGATGATCACCCTCGCGCAGCAGGACGAGCGTGCCTGGACGATCAACACGAAGGGTGTGCGCACCGTTGCCGAGGCGGCGCTCGAGGTGGGTGTGCGCCGCATGGTGCACTGCAGCTCGATCCACTCGTTCGATCAGGTCGGCTGTGGGCCGTTGCTGTCCGAGCAGTCGCCTCGTTCGGTCGACCCCGAGCTTCCGGTCTACGACCGCTCGAAGTATGCGGGCGAGGTCGAGTTGCGCGAGGTGATCGACAAGGGCCTCGACGCCGTCGTCTGCAATCCCACCGGCGTGTACGGTCCGGCCGACTACGGTCTGTCCCGGATCAACGGGCTGCTGCGCAGTGCCGCTCGCGGCAGGATGCCCGTCCTGGTCGAGGGTGCCTTCGACCTCGTCGACGTGCGCGACGTCGCCGCGGGGCTCGTCGCGGCCGCCGACAAGGGACGCACGGGGGAGAACTACCTGCTCTCGGGCAACATGAACACCATGCTCGACGCGTTCCGGTTGGCGGCCTCGGTGGCCGGCCGCCGGGGGCCGTTCTTCGCGGTGCCGTTCTCGGTGATCAACCGCGTCGTGCCGCTCGTCGAGCCCATCGGCGCACGCCTCGGGTCGGACATCGTGTCGAAGGCGTCGATGGCTGCGCTCATGGCGGCTCCCGTCGTCGACGGGTCGAAGGCGCGCGAGGAGATCGGACACGCTCCGCGTAGCACCGAGGACACGGTGCGCGATCTGATCGCGTTCCTCGTCAGGTCGGGTCAGCTCGGCAGCTGACGCCGACCACGGCGTCGAACTCGTGGAACGCGCGTCACCGCCCGGTCACCGCGCGTTCGCCGGGCAGTAGGACGGCTGCGTGAGTCTGTGCGAATGAGCGCACAGCCACGCCAGTCGTCCCTCTCCCGTCGCACCGTCCTGCACGGCGCCGCTGCCGGTGCCTTGCTCGTGCCTGCCGGCTACGCGCTCGCCGCGTGCGGGCGGTCGAGCTCGTCCGGCTCCGGCCCGGCCCTCAGGCGTGCTCGCCCGGCGCTGACGCACGGCGTCGCGACCGGCGAGGTCACCTCGGGCGGCGCGTTGGTGTGGGCCCGGTCGGACGCGCCGGCGACGATGATCGTGGAGACCTCCGCCACCGAATCCTTCGCCGATGCAAGGACTTTCCGCGGTCCCCGGCTCACTCCGAATACCGACGGCACGGGTCGCGCGCGGGTCGCGGGCCTCGAACCCGGACAGACCGTCCACTATCGCGTCGTCTTGGAGGGGGAGGACGGCGCCGTCGGGGAGGCGGTCACCGGTGTGTTCGCCACCGCGCCGATGGCGTCGAAGGACGTGCACTTCGTGTGGTCGGGCGACGTCGCGGGCCAAGGGTGGGGGATCAATCCGGACATGGACGGGATGACGATCTTCGCCACCATCGCCGACCGCGCTCCCGACTTCTTCATCCACTCGGGAGACGCGATCTACGCGGACGGGCCGATCCAGCCCACCCAGGAGCAGAACGACGGCCGGATCTACCGGAACGTCACGTCGGACGCGAAATCGCATGTGGCCCAGACCGTCGACGACTTCCGTGGCAACTACGCATACAACCTGACCGACAAGCACTATCGGCGTTTCACCGCGTCGGTGCCGCAACTCGTCCAGTGGGACGATCACGAGGTCGTCAACAACTGGTTTCCGGGTGAAGATCTCACCGGCCAGAAGCGAGAAGGCTACACGGAGACGGACGTCGACACACTGGCACGGCATGCACGGCAGGCGTGGACGGAATGGCAACCGGTGGAACTCGGCGCGTCGGACCGGCTGTACCGCACCGTGTCCTACGGCCCGTTGCTCGACGTGTTCCTGCTCGACATGCGCAGCTACAAGAATCCGAACCCGAACGCGTGGTCCACCACCGAGGACGACGGCGGGGTGCTGGGTGCGGAGCAGACTCGGTGGCTCGTCGATTCGCTGAAGAGGTCGACTGCGACGTGGAAGGTGATCGCGAACGACCTGCCGCTCGGCATCGTCGTCGGCGACACGAGCACGAACCCGGAGAACGGTCCTGCCTCGATGGAGGCGGTGGCACAGGGCGACGGCGGTACACCGCTCGGTCGCGAGATCGCCTTCTCGCGGATTCTGTCGGAAACCAAGGATGTCACCGGAATGGTGTTCCTCACCGCCGACGTCCACTACACCGCGGCGATCTCGTACGAGCCGGAGCGCGCGTCGTTCAAGGATTTCGCGCCGTTCTGGGAGTTCGTCTCGGGGCCGTTGCACGCAGGTGCCTTCCCCGAGAGCCCACTCGACGGCACGTTCGGCGCCGCATACGAGTTCGTGCACGCGCCGACCGACGCCAACACCTCACCAGCCGAGGGCTTTCAGCATTTCGGTGAAGTGGCGATCGACGCCGCCACGAAAGTGCTCACCGTCGATCTGTGCGACGCCACGGGACAGGTGCTCTACCGCAAGGAACTCGAGCCGCGGTGACCGCGCCGCGGTGGCGGGTGGCCGCGTCAGTCCTGATTCTCTTCGCCCGGAGTGATGAGCGCGGGGCCCGCCGCACCGGTGTCGGCGAGGGCGCCGAGGAATGCGCGGGCCCAGCGGTCGACGTCGTGGGCGAGTACCTGGCGGCGCAGCGCGCGCATCCGTCTGCGTCCCTCTTCGCGCGACTGGTGCATCGCGTGCATCATCGCGTCCTTGACATTGTCGAGGTCGTGCGGGTTGCACAGATATGCCTGTCGGAGTTCAGCTGCGGCACCGGTGAATTCGCTCAGCAGTAGCGCACCGCCGAGGTCGTGCCGACAGGCTACGTACTCCTTCGCGACGAGATTCATCCCGTCGCGCAGCGGCGTGACGAGCATGACGTCGGCGGCGACGAAGAACGCGAGCAGCTCGTCGCGCGGGATGGGCCGGTGTATGTAGTGCACGACAGGCTGGCCCACGCGTGCGTACTCGCCGTTGATGCGGCTGACGGTCTGCTCGATCTCGCCGCGCATCCGCACGTAGCTCTCGACGCGTTCGCGGCTGGGAGTGGCCAACTGCACCAAGACGGTGTCCTCGGGGTCGACGCGACCCTCTTCGAGCAGCTCGTACAGCGCATCGAGCCGGACGTCGATGCCCTTCGTGTAGTCGAGCCGGTCGACGCCGAGCATGATGTGCGTCGGATTTCCCAGCTCCTTACGGATCTGCTTGGCGCGGTCGCGGATCGACTTGCGGCGAGACTGCTCGTCGAGCTCGCCCGACGCGATCGAGATGGGGAAAGCTCCCACCCGCACGGTGCGGAAGCCGACCTGTACGACGCCCAGTTTGGAGCGCACACCCACCGTGCCGCGAGACGTCTGCTGACCCGCGAGCCGCCGAGCGAGGAACAGGAAGTTCTGCGCGCCGCCGGGCAGATGGAAACCGATGAGGTCGGCACCGAGCAGGCCCTCGACGATCTCGGTGCGCCACGGCAACTGCATGAACAGTTCGACCGGGGGAAACGGAATGTGGAGGAAGAAACCGATCGTGAGGTCCGGGCGCAGCATGCGCAGCATCTTGGGGACCAGCTGCAGCTGGTAGTCCTGGATCCACACGGTTGCGCCGTGCGCGGCCGCCTCGGCCGTCGCCTCGGCGAAGCGCCGGTTGACTTCGACGTACGTGTTCCACCACGCGCGGTGGTACTCGGGCCGCACGATCACGTCGTGGTAGAGCGGCCACAGCGTCGCGTTCGAGAAGCCTTCGTAGTACTCGGCGATCTCGTCGGCGCTGAGCGGAACCGGGTACAGCTCGAGACCGTCTTCGACCACGGGATCGAGGTGGGCGTCGGCAACTCCCGCCCACCCGACCCACGCACCCTGGTTCGAGCGGAGGATCGGTTCGAGTGCGGTGACGAGGCCACCCGGGCTGCGCTTCCAGCGCGTCGTCCCGTCGGGCAGGCGCTCGAGGTCGACCGGAAGCCGGTTGGCGACGACGACGAAATGCGCCTGGTTGGACACCTCGTCCTTGGTGGCGGGATCGGCAGCCCGGTCGGCAGACGACACGGAGTTCGAGTTCGTGCTCACCTGTTCGGGGCTACCAGCCACGTTGTTCCTTTGCTCGAGTGATGATCCCGGAGAGCCGGCAGCCCGGCTGTCCGGGCTGTTCCGTCAGCTCTGTTCGATCTTATTGGCTGCGCCGGATCCTGCCGGGCCGATCCCCAGCATGGACAGCAGCATGCGGCATTCGTCGGCGTCCGCGGCGTACGCGGCCACGACGCGCTGCGCCTGGTACGCGGTCTCGTCCGCGACGGGCTGCAATTCGTCGTCCGAGATCTCGTTCTCGGAGGTCGTCTTCGCGGCCATGATCTCCTTCTCACCATCTGTTCCTGCGCTGGTCGCAGTGGTTTCACCACGACTCTATGAGAACAACGAGGTCGAGTGCCACTTTGTGCCCAGAGGTGGGGGCGGCCGAGCCGCGGGGAGGCGGGGCGGCCCAGCCGCCGGGAGGCCGGTGGCCGGGGCCGCTGCACCACGAGCGGTACCGTGACCGGCGTTCCCGCCCGCCCCGGCCGCCGCGTCGGGCCGCCGCCGATCAGCCCGGAAGGTGACCGAGATGACCATCGCCACGATCAATGGCATCGACCTGAACTACGACGTCGAAGGCGAGGGTGACCTCGTGGTCTTCATCATGGGCACCGGCAGCCCCGGCCGGGTGTGGAAGCTGCACCAGACGCCGGCGTTCGTGAAGGCCGGCTACCGCGTGTGCACATTCGACAATCGTGGAATCGCGCCCACCGCAGAGTGTGCCGACGGCATCGCGATCGACGACCTGGTCGCGGACACGGCAGCACTCGTCGAGCATCTCGGCGGGGGACCGGTCCGGGTGATCGGCACGTCGATGGGTGCGCGGGTGGCCCAGGAGCTCGCGCTCGCGCGGCCGGACCTGGTGCACAAGGCGGCATTCCTCGCCGGGCACGCGCGGATGGACACCTTTCAGCGTGTGCTGAGCGAGGGCGAGCGGGCGCTGCACGACTCGGGCGTCGGGCTGCCCGCGAAATATCAGGCCGCCGTCACCGCGGTGATGAATCTCTCGCCCGCATCGCTCGTCGATCAGCGCGCCGCGCGCGACTGGCTCGACTTGTTCGAGTTCTCCAGCGGACCGCTGTCGCGCGGCGTGCGGGCGCAGCTCGAGATGGACCGTGAGTACGACCGCCGGGACGCGTACCGCGCGATCAGGGCGAACTGCCTGGCGGTGGGTTTCGCCGACGACCGCATGATCCCGTCGTACCTGTCGCGCGAGGTCGCCGACTGCATCCCGGGTGCCCGTTTCACCGAGATCGTGGACGCAGGTCACTACGGCTACCTCGAACAGCCCGAGGCCGTCAACAAGGTGCTGCTCGATTTCATGGCCGACTGATTCCGGCCTTCTTCCGCATCCTCTGGACGTGCGGGAACCCGTCGCGCTCCTGGGGTTTTCGCGCCTTCCGGCCTCGACGACGCCCGCCGCACGCGCCGCGCGGTTGCTATTGTCCGCTCTGGTAAGGATAGCCTCTGCTACTTTATTGCGAGTCGGGTTGCGGCTCGGTGTACCGGACGTCGAGACCAGGTTGGAGGATGGGTGACGCGAATGAGGGAATCCGACGGGGTGGCCGACGGTCCCGAATCCCGCGACGCGCGAGATATCGTCGGGGTCGGTTTCGGCCCGGCGAATCTGGCGCTGGCCATCGCCGTCGAGGAACACAACGAGGGCGTTCCCGCGGGTAGGGAGATCACCGCGCAGTTCTTCGAGAAGCGCGACTCGTTCGGTTGGCATCCCGGCATGCTGCTCGACGGCTCCACGATGCAGATCGCCTTCCCGAAAGACTTGGTGACGCTGCGTAATCCGCAGTCCGCATACAGCTTCTTCGCGTATCTCAAGAGCCGCGGAAGGCTCGTGGACTTCGTCAACCACCAGACCTTCTTCCCGAGCAGGCACGAGTTCAACGACTACCTCACGTGGGCGTCGGGCAAGGTCGACGCCGACGTGCGGTGGGCCACCGCGGTCGAGCGCGTCGTTCCGGTCGAGACGGCCGACGGCGATTCGCTGTTCGAGGTGACCGCGGACGACGGCACCCGCGTGCTCGCCCGCAATGTCGTCGTCGGTGCGGGTCTGCGCGAACGGATCCCGGAATGGGCGGAGCCCAGCCCACGGTGCTTCCACAATCATCAGTTCCTGTTCCGCATCGCCGAGATCCCCGAGGTCCGGAATCGGCGCTTCGCGGTGCTGGGGGCGGGCCAGAGCGCTGCCGAGATCGTGCAGTACCTGCACAGGAACTTTCCCGACGCCGAGGTCCACAATGTGTTCGGCAGGTTCGGGTACAGCCCCGCGGACGACAGCCCCTACGCGAACCGCATCTTCGATCCCGACGCCGTCGACGACTTCTACGGCGCGCCGGAATCCGAACGCAAGCGCCTGCTCGAGGTGCACCGCGGAACCAACTACTCGGTCGTCGATCTGGAACTGATCAACGAGCTGTACGCGCTCGAATACCAGGAGCGTGTGCGCGGCGCGCGTCGGCTGTTCATGCACCGGTCGTCGGAGATCACGGCCGTCGACGACGGCCCCACCGGCATCTCGGTGTCGGTCCGCAGCACCGTCGACGGGCTCGTCGACCAGCTCGAATGCGACGCGCGCGTGCTGGCGACGGGCTTCGAGCCCGCACCGCTCGGCTCGCTGTTCGGCGACCTCCCCGAGGGCGCCGAGGGGGCCATCGGGCGCGACTACCGTCTCGAGCTGGGCATCTCCGCCGGAATCTATCTGCAGGGCGGCACCGAGCGCACGCACGGTCTCACGTCGTCGCTGTTGTCCAATGTCGCCGTGCGCTCCGGCGAGATCCTGACGTCGATCGTCGCGCACACTCCTGCGCGGGAGCCGCTCGCGGCGGCCGGCGAAACACCGGAGGGTCTGGGAACGACAATTGATACTGTGGACCCCATCCCGACGTACGTGACAAGCGAGGCGAGATGAGCACCAACCCGTTCGACGACGAAGACGGCCGTTTCTACGTGCTGGTCAACGACGAAGAGCAGCACTCGCTGTGGCCGACGTTCGCCGAAGTGCCCGCCGGCTGGCGCATCGTGTTCGGCGAGGACAGTCGTGCGGCGTGCCTCGAGTACGTCGAGCAGAACTGGACCGACATGCGACCCAAGAGCCTGCGCGACGCGATGGCCGCCGACGAGGCATCCGGTGGTCGGCACAGCGCAGACACGCCCTGACAGGCGGAGCAGACCGAGACGACGGCCGCGCACTCCTGCGAGTGCGCGGCCGTCGTCCTCTCGTCAGGCTGCTTCGTTGCTTCGGTTGTTGGGGCGTCGTCGCCGGATGAGCACGGGGCGTCGCAGCGAACCGGTGCGGCGCAGGATGCGTGGGCGCCGCAGCGTGCGGGCGATCCATTCGCCGAGCGTAACGCCTGCGGCGAGCGAGCAGCCGATGCCGAAAGCCGACAGCAGCGAGCTCACACCGATGACGACGTCGTTGTTGAGCAGCGCGTACAAGCCACGGTAGATGGACAGACCGGGCAGCAGCGGCGCGATACCGGCGATCGCGATGACCAGCGGCGGGGTGAGCGCGCGGCGGGCCATGAGACCACCGGCGAAACCGACGACCGTGGCCGCCATCGCCGACGACAGCACCGGGCCCGTCACGGTGTGCAGCGCTATCGCGTATACGAGCGCACCCGCGGCGCCGCTGAGCCATGCGGCACTGAGCGCGCGCCGCTCGGCATAACACGCGAGGGCGTAGAACAGCGCCGTGAACGCACCCGCCAGCACCAGGATGGGCACTCGGGCGAGACCGATGATCTCGACATTCGTCGGTGGCAGCGTCGAGCCGAGGGCGCCCGTCAAGCGCAGCGATATCGCGACACCCGCGATGATGCCGCCCGTCATCATCACGACCTCGAAGAATCTCGCGGCCGCGGTGACCGGGGCACCGGTGATCGCGTCCTCGACCGAGCCGACGAGTGACAACCCCGACAACAGCACGATGACTCCCGCCGCGATGATCTGCGACGGCCGGATCTCGATGCCCAGTTGCTCACGGAAGGTGTACAGCATCGACGCCGGGGTCGCGGCGATCAGGCCGCCCACCACCTGTTGGAAGAAGAACGGCAGGCCGATGCGGTTGAGGACGCGGTTGACGCGGTCGATGACGGCCGTCGTCAGGAACGCGACCGACGCGACGAGGACGTCGCCGCCGAGCAGCACGGACACCGACGCCGCCATGCCCGACCACGCGAACGTCGCGACCCACCGGTTGTAGGGGTGCGGCGCGGTGATGAGCGCCGTGAGCGCTTCGTGCGCCTCCTTCGGCGTGATCATGTCGCGTCGGATGCGCCGCGTCAGGCGGTCGACGGCGGCGAGGCGCGTGAAGTCCATCGAGCGGTAGTTGACGTTGCGCATCGTGCTGGCGGGCGGCAGCGTCGGGCCGCGGTAGGCCGACACGCGGATCGAGTTGTACGTGACGTCGACGTCGGTCTGCGCGAGACCGTAGGTCGCGGCGATGAACTGCACCTGCTCGGCGGTGTCCATCGCCGCGGTACCGGATGCGAGCAGCACCTCGCCGACACGGACGGCGAGATCGAGGACCTCCGCGACCTGCGGATCGTGCGTCAGATCGATCGGCTGCAGCGGTGTCGGCGCGGCGACGACCGTGTCGATCGTCGCGCGCCGGTCTCCCGTGAGCCGGTCGAAGATTTCAGCGAAACTGGCCATACGGGCGGTCAGGCTCCGAGGTCGGGGTGGGCACGGGCCGAAAGGAACATCGACATGACGAACACGCTATCCAAATCGAGCGGGGGTGGGGTTCGGCCAGGACGCCGGCCGGGTGGCCGCCGTGCGTTCGAGTCCCTCCGGCTATGATGGGCCGGCACACCGCCTCCTTAGCTCAGTGGTAGAGCACTCGCCTTGTAAGCGAGCGGTCGTCAGTTCAATCCTGACAGGGGGCTCCAACAGAAGCGGGCTCCGCAGCCCGTGAGCGAAACAAGCGTGCCTGGACTCGCAAAGTGCTCACAAGGGTGGGTGCCCCGTTTCACGGCACACCGCCCGTGCGTCGTCGGAGAGTGGAACTCTTCGGACGTTACGGGCGGTGTGGATGCGGTGCGGGACTTTTCGCGCTATGCGGCGTGCGCTTCTTCGTGTCTCTCCGGAGGCTGCGAGGCGGCCGCGGCGTCTTCGGTACCGGAGTCGACGCGTTCGAAGAAGCGGGCCGGCTCCGGATCCTGCGCCATGTGGAAGTGCGGGCGCTGGTGGCCGAGGAACGACTCGAACCACGAGAGCACGGTGACGGCGCGGTTGCGGAAGCCGATCAGGTAGTAGACGTGCACCGCGAGCCACGTGAGCCACGCGAGCATGCCGGTGAGCTCGAGCTTGCCCACCCGCGTGATGGCGCGGAAACGATTGATGATCGCCATGCTGCCCTTGTCCATGTACTTGAACGCGGTGCCGCGGGCGATCTTGCCGGTGATGGTCTTCGCTACGTGCCGGCCTTCCTGCATCGCGACGGGCGACTGCCCGGGCAACTTGTCGAGCGACGTCATGTCGCCGATCGCGTACACGTCGGCGTATCCGCCGACGGTGAGGTCGCGGTTGATGAGCAGGCGGCCCGCGCGGTCAGTGTCGCAGCCGGTGCGCTGCGCGAGCACGCCTGCGAAGTCGTTGGCCTGCACGCCCGCCGACCAGATGACGGTCTCGGCGGTGATGCGCTGTTCGCCGTCGGTCTTGGACTTGACGGTGACGCCGTGCTCGTCGATGTCGGTGACCATCGTGTCGAGGACGACCTCGACGCCGGACTTCTCGAGCGAATCCTTCGAGTACTCCGACAGCTTGCCGCCGAAAGGCGGCAGCACGAGCCCCGCACCCTCGACGAGCTTGACGCTGACGTCGTCGGCGGACAGACCGTGGAAGGTCTGCTCGACATAGCGCTGCGCGAGCTCACGGATCTGGCCCGCGAGTTCGACGCCCGTCGGGCCCGCGCCCACGACGACGAAGCTCAGCAGGTCGCGGCGGCGTGCGGCGTCCTTGGTGGTGTTCGCTTCCTCGAAGCAGCGCAGGATCTGCTTGCGCAGCGCCTCGGCGTCCTCGACGGTCTTGAGCGCGAAGGTGACCTTCGCGAAGTGGTCGTTGCCGAAGTACGACTGACGCGCACCGGTGGCGGCGACGAGCGACTTGTAGCCGATCGTGTGCACGACGCCGTCTGCCACGTAGTCGACCTCGTGGTCGTCGGGGCGCACGTCGACGACGCGACCCAGGCGGACGTCACCGTTGGGGAACTTGGCGAGGATGGAGCGCACGGGCGGCGCGATCTCGGCGGCCGACAGGACGCCGGTGGCCACCTGGTAGAGCAGCGGCTGGAACAGGTGTTCCGTGGTCTCGGAGATGAGGACGAACGGGGTGCCCGCCTTGCCGAGCTTCTTCGCGGTCGCGAGAGCCCCGAACCCCGAACCCACGATGACGACGTCGGTGCTGTCTGCCGTCTCGGTGCGGGTCGTGCGGTCCATCTCGGCGTTACCCACGGAATACCTCCAAAATCACGAACGCGTATATGAAGAACAACGTAGAGAGGCGGAGGCTGTTCCTGCTACCAAGCTGGATCATCGGTATATCTCTTATCGCGTTCGCTCATATATAGACTCGACGGCATGGACTTCCGCCAGCTCCGGTACTTCCTCGCGGTCAGCGAGGAGCTGAGCTTCAGCCGTGCCGCGGAACGGTGCTTCATCTCGCAGTCCGCGATCAGCCACCAGGTCACCAACCTGGAACGGGATCTGGGGGCCCGGTTGTTCGAGCGTTCGACGCGCATGGTGCGTCTGACCTCGGCGGGGTCGCGTCTGGTCCCGATCGCACAGCAGGTGCTCACGCTCGAAGCGCAGGCGTACGCAGTGGCGCGCGAGCCCAAGAACCGAATCCGCATCACCGCCAACATGAGCTTCGGCGCGCAGAGCCTCGACGCGATCGCGGAAGCGCGCAGGCAACACCCCGGAATGGACATCGAGTTCGTCATCAAAAGCTTCACCGACCGCATCGATGCCGTCGTGTCGGGTGACGCCGACATCGCGCTGATCCGCGGAAACGCGGTGCGGCCAGGTCTCGAAACGGTCCCGCTCGGCGTCGAGGACCTGGTGATCGTGACCTCGCGCGAGCACCCGCTGTCGGCGTTCTCGACCGTCGATCTCGGCGAGCTCGCGCCCTACCCGCTGCTGCTGCCGCCGAAGCACAGCCAAGTGTTCATCCACACCGTCGTCGAGGACGCGTTCGAAGAGGTCGGCAGGCGCGTCCAGCTCGGCCCGGCGATCGCGCGCGACCACTCCGCGACGCTCGACGTCATCACGAACCCACGGGCGTGGACGGTGCTCTATCCGAGCACCGCGGAGGAGACGCGCCGTAGCGGCTTGCACCTGATGCGGGAGGCGAACAACCGGTTGCGCGTGCCGGTGTGCGGCGTGGTGCGCAGCGGGGCGACGGCATCGGCGGGCATGACGGCGGTACTCGAGGCGCTGCGGAGCTCGATCGGCGCCGACGGTACGGACGACGGCCCGCGCGGCTGAGCGTCAGCCGGGGCCGAGTGCGAGATCGGGTCGGTCGCCGCGCCCGCGCAACCAGCGCCCGGGCAGCTTGCCCGCGAGTTCGCCGAGGGGCCCGACGGCGGCGCTGAGCAGTTCGACCGTCTCCTGCAGGACGTCGACGCTCTGGCCGAGTCGTTCGAGATTGGGTGCGACCGAGGTGAGGGTCTGCGACAGCGACACGATCTGGTCGAGCGGGCCGTCCTCCGCGATCAGTCGCTCGAAAGCGCCGTTCTCGGCGAGCAGGGTTTCGAGGATGCCCTGCTCGGCGAGTGCGCGGTCGAGGACGCCGCCCTTCGCGGTGAGCCGCTCGACGGCGCCCTCTTCGGCGGTGAGCCGTTCGAGGGGCCCGTCTTCGGCGGTGAGCCGGTCGAGCAGCCCGCCGGGAGCGAGCAGCCGATCGAGCGCGCCGTCCTCGGCGAGCACGCGGTCGAGCGGGCCGCCGCGTGCGAGGAGCCGCTCGAGGGGGCCTCCCGGCTCGAGCAGCCGTTCGAGGGTGCCGCCAGGCGCGGTGAGCCGGTCGACCGGTCCGCCGGGGCTCAACAGCCGGTCGAGGGGACCCCCGGGCGCGAGGGCCTGGCCGAGGGGTCGCTCGTCCGACGTGAGGTTCGAGATCTGGTAGAGCATCTGCAGCGGTGCGCGCGTGCTCGCGAACGGGGAGGCGCCGGTGGCCGCCGCGGTGGTGCCCGCGACCGCCGCACGCGCGCTGCCGAGCGCGGCTTCGGCGATGCCGAGCGACGCCTCGGTGGCGGCGAGTCCGATGCGGACGGGCAGCGCGGCCAGCGACACCAGATTCATAGGGTCACTGTAACCCGCGACACACGCGCAGAGCCTGCCGCGACGACCCGTCGGCCTCTCCCGGCAGCCGCCCGCCACGGAGGCAAGCAGGGCTCACAGCAAGCACACAGGCAACGGCCAGCCGAACTCCAGCGACGCGCGCGATCATGGCGGAGTGACCGAGAACTCGACCGCCGCCGAATCCGCCCCCGAAGCGCGCATCCTCGTCGTCGACGACGAGCCCACCATCATCGAGCTGCTGAGTGTGAGCCTGCGCTTCCAGGGTTTCGAGGTTGCAACCGCGTCCAGCGGGGCCGAAGGGCTCGATGTTGCGCGCAAGTTCCGGCCGGACGCGCTGATCCTCGACGTCATGATGCCGGGCATGGACGGTCTCGGCATGCTGAAGCGGCTGCGTGCAGACGGCGTCGACGCCCCGGTCCTGTTCTTGACGGCGAAGGATTCGGTCGAGGACAAGGTGACCGGGCTGACCCTCGGGGCGGACGACTACGTCACGAAGCCGTTCAGCCTCGAAGAGGTGGTCACACGGCTGCGGGTGATCCTGCGCCGGGCGGGAACACTCGGTCGGGAGCAGGCGTCGTCGCGGGTCAGGTTCGCCGACCTCGAACTCGACGACGACACCCGCGAGGTGTGGAAGGCGGGCGAACCGGTGTCCTTGTCGCCCACCGAGTTCACCTTGCTGCGCTACTTCATGGTCAACGCGGGCACGGTGCTCAGCAAGCCGCGCATCCTCGATCACGTGTGGAACTACGACTTCGGTGGTGAGGTCGGCGTCGTCGAGTCGTACGTGTCGTATCTGCGGCGCAAGGTCGACACCGGGGACAAGCCACTCATCCACACTCTGCGCGGCGTCGGCTACGTGATGCGCGAGCCGCGATGAAGAATCGCCTGCGCGCACTGCCGCTGCGGTTCACCCTCGTCGCCGCGGTGCTGGTACTCACGGCCGCAGGCCTGTTGGCGAGCGGGGCCGCCGTCACGTCCGCGCTGGAGAACTCGCTCATGTCGCGCGTCGACGCGCAGCTGCACGACGCCGCGCAGGGCTGGGCGAAGCCGCGCGACCAGCATCCGGTGCCGCCACCGGACGCACCCAGCCTCGGCCGCCCACCCACCCCGTTCTTCGTGCAGATCGCGGATGCCGCGGGCGAGCCGCTGCGCACGATCAACGACAGCGACGCCGAGCCCGCCCTGCCGGACACGCCCGCGACGTCACCGACGACGGTGCAGTCGGTCGGCGACTCGACGCCGCGCTGGCGCGTGCTCAGCACGACCGGTGCCGACGGAACCGTCACCGTCGCCGTCACCCTCACCGAGAACGACGAGACCGTCGAGCGGCTCATCGGGCTCGAGCTCGTGATCGGGGCGATCGTGCTCGTCCTGCTGGGTGTGGTCGGCTACTTCGTGGTGCGCCGGTCGTTGCGGCCGCTCGCCGAAGTCGAACGGACGGCGGCAGCGATCGCGTCGGGCGACCTGCATCGTCGTGTGCCCGAACGTGATTCACGGACCGAGGTCGGTAGGCTCACCGTCGCGCTCAACGGCATGCTCGCGCAGATCCAGCGGGCGTTCGCCGCGACCGAGGCGTCGGAGGAGTCGGCGCGCCGATCGGAGGACCGGATGCGCCGCTTCGTCGCGGACGCGAGTCATGAGCTACGGACACCGCTCACCACCATCCGCGGCTTCTCCGAGCTGTACCGGCAGGGGGCGATGACCGACACGGATGCGCTCATGGCGCGGATCGAGGGCGAGGCGTCGCGTATGGGCCTGCTCGTCGAAGACCTGCTCACGCTCGCGCGACTCGATTCGCAGCGGCCGCTCGAACGCGCACCGGTGGATCTGCTCGCCGTCGCGTCGGACGCGGTGCACGGCGCTCGAGCCGTCGCACCCGGCCGTGCGATCTCGCTCGTCGTCCTCGACGGCCCCGGCACAGCCGAGGTGAACGGTGACGACGCCCGGCTGCGTCAGGTGCTCGGCAACCTCCTGGGCAACGCGCTCGCGCACACACCCGAGAGCGCCGACGTCGTGGTGCGCCTCGGTACGACGGAGCGGACCGTGTTCTTCGAGGTGTCGGACACCGGGCCGGGCCTGAGCGAGGAGGACGCCGCGCACGTGTTCGAGCGCTTCTATCGCTCGGACACGTCGCGGGCGCGGCGCAGCGGCGGCTCCGGGCTCGGCTTGTCGATCGTCGCGGCCCTCGTCGCGGCACATGGCGGCACCGTCACCGTCGACTCGCGTCCGGGCGAGGGCGCGACCTTCCGCGTCGAACTGCCGCGCTGACGGGGTGGACGGCTGCGCCGTCAGCGCTGACCGGGTGGACGGCTGCGCCGTCAGCGATCCGACACGTGCCGGTCGTGGCCCTGCTCGCGCAGCGCGCCGCGGATCTTCGTGGCGGCCTCGTCGAGGGAGTGCGCCGACGGCTCACGTTCGGCGTTCGCGAAGTCGAAGTTGCCGAGTTCGTACGCCGGGAACACGTGCACGTGCAGGTGCGGCACCTCGAGCCCCGCGACGACGAGGCCCGCACGCGGGGCGTCGAACGCCGCGACGACGGCCTTGCCCAGCGATTGTGCGACCGACGTGATGTGCTGCCACAGCGCCGGGTCGATCGACTGCCAGTTGTCGATCTCCTCGCGCGGTACGACGAGCGTGTGTCCCTGGGTGAACGGGTTGATCGTCAGGAATGCGACGACGTCGTCGTCCTCCCACACGAAGCGTCCGGGCAGCTCGCCGCTGATGATCTTGCTGAATACCGATGCCATGAGCCGAGGGTAGGGCAGCAGACCGTGTGGCCACTACGGTCCACGGCCCCGACCACCGCGACGGGCAGGTGACCGCGCCCGCGCGCGTGCCTCTAGGCTGTGGGCGTGCGCGTACTCGTCATCGGCTCCGGAGCCCGTGAACATGCCCTGCTGCTCGCTCTCCAGCGTGACCCCGGCGTCACCGGCCTGATCTGCGCGCCCGGCAATGCCGGCACCGCGGCGATCGCCGAGCAGCGCGCCGTCGACGTCGCCTCGGGCGAGGCCGTCGCGGAACTCGCGAAGGACGTCGCCGCCGACCTCGTCGTGATCGGTCCCGAGGTGCCGCTCGTGCTCGGCGTGGCCGACGCCGTGCGGGCCGCAGGTATCGCGTGCTTCGGCCCGTCCGCCGACGCCGCACGCATCGAGGGATCGAAGGCGTTCGCGAAGGACGTCATGGCCGCCGCGGACGTGCGCACCGCGCACAGCGAGATCGTGGACAATCCCGCCAAGCTCGATGCCGCACTCGATCGCTTCGGCCCCACCTGGGTCGTCAAGGACGACGGACTCGCGGCCGGCAAGGGAGTCGTCGTCACGCCCGATCGCGCCGCGGCCCGCGCGCACGCTGCCGACCTGCTCGAGAACGGGCATCCGGTCCTGCTCGAGTCGTTCCTCGACGGGCCCGAGGTGTCGCTGTTCAGCATCGTCGACGGGGAGACCGTCGTACCGCTGATCCCCGCCCAGGACCACAAGCGCGTCGGCGACGGGGACAGCGGGCCCAACACCGGCGGTATGGGGGCGTACACGCCGCTGCCGTGGCTGCCCGACGAGACGGTCGACGAGATCGTCGAGAAGGTCGTGCGTCCTGTCGCCACCGAGATGGCCCGACGTGGCGTGCCGTTCTCGGGCCTGCTGTACGCGGGCCTCGCGATCGGTGCAGACGGACCCGCCGTCGTCGAGTTCAACTGCCGCTTCGGCGATCCGGAGACCCAGGCGGTGCTCGCGCTGCTCGAGAGCCCCCTCGGTGAGCTGCTGAATGCGGCCGCGAAGGGCACGCTCGCACAGGTGTCCGCGCCGCGCTGGAAGGACGGCGCCGCCGTCACGGTCGTGCTCGCAGCCGAGAACTACCCGGGCCCGCCGCGTACCGGCGACACGATCACCGGCGCCGACGCAGAGGGCGTCCTGCATGCCGGCACCAAGCGCGTCGACGGCCAGGTCGTGTCCGCGGGTGGACGCGTGCTCAGCGTCGTCGGCACCGGTGCGGACCTGGTGGCCGCCCGCGACCAGGCGTACGAGCGCCTCTCGCACGTCGACCTGCCGGGTGGGCACTTCCGCACCGACATCGGCCTCGCCGCCGTCGAAGGTCGTATCACGTTGTAGCACCCCGCTTCTGCTCGGCCAGGGGAGGGTCGATCGGCGGCGGTCGGCCGTTCACGTCTGTTGTCTACAGTCTTCGGTATACTTGGAAACTGTTACGGCACAACATATTTCGATGTAGTTGTGTTACGCGATTCGGCTCGCATCCTCACCTGTGCGTAACGGCTCGGAAATCCGATCCCCATAGCGTCGGAGACGGCTCGAGGAACGAGCTCCGCCGCATCGGCGGGATCATTTCGGGGAAAGGAAATCGCATGGGACTCGTGGCTGGATTGGTCGGAATCGTCGGCGACCTGCTGCACCTGCTGCTCGGCGGCTTGTGAGTCAGGCCGCACCCGGCGCCTCCGCGGGGTGACAGCCGCATCGGGCGGTGCCCACTCTGCTCGAGTGGGCACCGCCCGATCATGGTGCGGCAGTGGGTTCTGCGAGATCAGCGGGAAGACCAGCCGCCGTCCATCGTGTACGACGCACCGGTCACCATCGCGGCGTCGTCGCCCGCGAGCCACACGACGAGCGATGCCACCTCGTCCGGCCGCACGAGCCTCTTGATCGCGCTCTCGGTGAGCATGACGCGCTCGATCACCTCGGACTCGCTCATGTCGTGCACACGCGCCTGGTCGGCGATCTGCTTCTGCACCAACGGGGTCGACACGTAGCCGGGGTCGACGCAGTTGCTCGTGACGCCGTGCTCCGCTCCCTCGAGCGCAGTCACCTTCGACAGCCCCTCGAGTGCATGTTTCGCGGTCACATAGGCCGACTTGTACGGCGAGGCCCGCAGTCCGTGGACCGATGACACGTTGATCACGCGCCCGAAGCCATGTGCGTACATGTGCGGCAACGCCGCTCGGATCAGGAGAAACGGTGCCTCGACCATGATCTTCTGCATGTGCCGGAAGGTCGCGGGCGCCATGTCCTGGATCGGCGCCACCGACTGGATACCCGCGTTGTTGACGAGGATGTCGACGTCGAGCCGCAGATCGTCCAGCGCCGTGGTGTCGGCGAAGTCCACTGTCCATGCGACGCCGCCGATCTCGCCGGCTGTTTCTTCGGCCGCGTCCGCGTCGACATCGGCGACGGTGACGCGCGCGCCGCGCTCGGCGAGTGCCCGAGCGGAGGCCGCACCGATCCCGCTCGCTCCTCCCGTCACGAGGGCGGTGCGACCGTCGAGGGTGTCTCTCATGCCTCGACCCGCCGCGCTGTGTTCTCGGCGGCGCCGGCCGTGGCGAGGTCGGCCGCGTCGACCGATTCCAGTGAGATGCCGCGTGTCTCGCGCGCGACGACGACGGCGACGACGGTGATCACCGACGCGGCGGCGAGGTAGATCGCGATGGGAACCGACGAGTCGAAGCGATCGAGGAGCGACGTCGCGATGATCGGTGCGAGCGAGCCGGCGACGATCGACGTGACCTGGTAGCCGAGTGACACACCCGAATAGCGCATGCGCGTCGGGAACATCTCCGCCATGATCGCCGGCTGGCCCGAGTACATCAGCGCGTGGAACACCAGGCCGATCACGATCGCCGCGATGATGATCGCGTTGTCGCCGGTGTCCATCATAGGGAAGGCGAAGAACCCCCAGGTCGCCGTGGTCAGTGCCCCCACCATGTACACCGGCCGCCTGCCGACCGTGTCGGAGAGTCTGCCGACGAGCGGGATGACCGCGAAATGCACCGCGTGTGCAGCGAGCATCCACCACAGGATGTGTGCGGTGTCGGCGTGCACGACGACCTTGAGGTACGTGATCGAGAAGGTGACCACGAGGTAGTACATGACGTTCTCGGCGAATCGCAGGCCCATCGCGGTGAGCACGCCGCGCGGGTAACGCTTGATCACCTCGATCGCGCTGAACGACGACGACCTGACCTCTTCCGCTTCGCGCTGGGCGCGCACGAAGATCGGCGCATCGGTCACCTTGGTGCGAATGTAGTAGCCCACCAGCACGATCGCCGCCGACAGCCAGAAGGCGATGCGCCAGCCCCAGCTCAGGAATGCGGCGTCGGACAGTGTGGTGGTGAGGACGAGCAGCACGATCGTCGCGAGCAGATTGCCTGCGGGCACGCC
The DNA here is from genome assembly GCF_012726205.1 of Rhodococcus sp. HNM0569. GTDB lineage: Bacteria > Actinomycetota > Actinomycetes > Mycobacteriales > Mycobacteriaceae > Rhodococcus_F. Next base: position 249,657 of record NZ_JAASAE010000003.1, read on the forward strand.
CGCTTGCGGCCACGACGCCCAGAAACCGCGCGCGCGGTCGGGGCTGTGCTCGGCCACCAGCAGCACGGCCCCGCCCCATTCGCCGCCGACGGCGAAGCCCTGCACGAACCGGAGCACGACGAGCATCGTCGGGGCCCAGTAGCCGACCTGGGCGAAGGTGGGCAGACAGCCCATCAGGAAGGTCGCGGTGCCGACGAGCAGCAGGCTGAACTGCAGCAGTTTCTTGCGGCCGAACTTGTCGCCGAAGTGGCCGAACACGACCCCGCCGAGGGGCCGGGCGACGAAGCCGACCGCGTAGGTGACGAAGGCGGCGATGATCGCGTCGAGTTCGCTCGTGCTCTCGGCGAAGAACACCTTGCTGAACACGAGTGTCGCGGCTGTGCCGTAGAGAAAGAACTCGTACCACTCGACGACGGTGCCCGCCATCGACGCCGCGACCACCCGGCGCAGTCCGCGGTGGTCTGTCGGCTCGTTCGCCGGATGAGCGACGCCGGCCATGCTGACTCCTCCTCGTTCGCACGATTGTGACGTGTGTCACTGGTGGTGAGTATCGGGTGAAGAATTTCGTACGCACAATGACCGAACCCGCGCATGCCCTCTGCAAAAATGCACACATGCGTGGCGGGGCGGTGAATCCACAGGATCTCGTCGTTCTGCTCGCGGTGGGCCGCACCGGCCGGTTCACCGCGGCGGGCGACGACCTCGGCCTCAACCACACGACCGTCGCGCGCCGCATCGAGAGCCTCGAACACGCGTTGGGCGGACGCGTCGTCACCCGGGGCGCCGCGGGGTGGGAGCTCACCGAGCTCGGTCGTCGCGCATTCGCGTCGGCGGAACAGGTCGAGGACGCGATGCTGGGACTGTCCACCGATGCCGACGGCACGGCGGGCCTCGAAGGAGCCGTGCGGGTTTCGGCCACCGACGGTTTCAGTGCGTACCTGCTCGCGCCTGCCGCCGTCGACGTACGGTCACGGCACCCGCGCATCGGCGTCGAGATCGTGACCGCGACGCGCCTCGCGTCCCACACCCGCTCGGGCGTCGACATCGAGATCGTGGTGGGGGAGCCGCACGTGCACCGTGCCGAGGCGATTCGCCTCGCCGACTACACCCTCGGGCTCTACGCGTCGCGCTCGTATCTGTGCAGGCACGCAGCCCCGACGTCGCACGCCGAACTGTCCGGGCATCCGCTGATCTACTTCGTCGATTCGATGCTGCAGGTCGACGACCTCGACCTCGCGCGCACGCTCGTGCCGCAGATGCAGGAAGCAGTCACCTCGACGAATGTGTTCGTGCACGTCGAGGCGACCCGAGCCCACGCGGGCATCGGGCTGCTCCCGTGCTTCATGGCCGACCGGCACGACGACCTCGTGCGGGTGCTGCCGCGGGTGCGTGCGCGGCTGTCGTACTGGCTGGTCGCGCGCACCGAGTCCTTCCGACGGCCCGAGGTCGCGGTCGTCGTCGACGCGATCCGCGCGGCCGCCCACGCACGGCGCGGAGAACTGCTCGGCGATGCGGCCGAGACCACGAGTCGGCAACCGCTCCGCGACGGTCTACCGTCGGTACGTGCACGCTGAATCGAAACGATCGGGTATCGAACCCTTCCACGTCATGGACGTCTGGAAGGCGGCCGCGCAGCGCCGACGTACGCACGGGGACGTGCTGTCACTCGCGGCGGGGCAGCCGTCGACGCCCGCTCCCGCGCCGGTGCTCGCGGCGATGCGCGACGCTCTCGACAGCGAGCTCTTCGGGTACACCGAGACACTCGGCATCCTCGAGCTGCGCGAGGAGATCGCGCGCTACCACCGCGCCGAGTCCGGCATCGACGTCGACGCCGAGGACGTCGTGGTCACCACGGGCTCGTCGGGCGCGTTCACATTGCTCTTCCTCGCGGCGTTCGACGTGGGCGACACGGTCGTCGTCGCGCGGCCCGGCTATCCCGCGTACCGCAACACGCTGGCCGCGCTCGGCTGCGAGGTCGTCGAACTCGACTGCGGGCCGCAGACGCGGTACCAGCCGACCGTCGCGATGCTCGACGCGCTCGAACGCCCGCCCGCGGGCCTGATCGTCGCGAGCCCCGCGAACCCGACCGGCACGGTGATCGATCCGGACGAGCTCGCCGCGCTCGCCCGCTGGTGCGACGACCACGGCACGCTGCTGGTATCCGACGAGATCTACCACGGGATCGAGTTCGGCCGCGGCGCCGAGTTCGGCGAACCGCGCACGAGCTGCGCGTGGCAGACGTCGCGGCAGTCGGTCGTCGTCGGATCGGTGTCGAAGTACTTTTCGATGACGGGCTGGCGGCTGGGCTGGATGCTCGTGCCGGAGCACCTGACGCGTCCGCTGCAGCGGCTCGCGTCGAACATGACGGTGTGTCCGCCGTCGGTGTCCCAGTACGCGGCCGTGGCGGCATTCGGCGAGGAGTCGCGCGCCGAACTCGACGCGCATGTGGAGCGGTACGCCGCGAACCGTGCACTGCTGCTGGAGGGGCTGCCGCAGCTCGGCATCACGAAGCTGGCCCCCGCCGACGGCGCGTTCTACGTGTACGCCGACATCGCGCATCTCACCGACGACTCGGTGCGGTGGTGCGCCGATCTGCTCACCCGCACGGGAGTGGCACTGGCGCCGGGCATCGACTTCGACACCGCACGCGGCAACCACACGGTGCGACTGTCGTTCGCGGGTGCGACCGACGACATCGTGCAGGCGCTCGACCGTCTCTCGTGAGTGATCTCGGCGTACCTGGACTCGTCAAGTGCTCACAAGGGCGAGTGTGGGCCAATTCGCAGCTCGTCGTTCAAACCGCCGTGGTGCGCACGTGTGTCCTGGCACCATGATGGCGTGTCCACCGCGGCAACACCCAAGGGCGAAAGGCGACGTCAGGCACTCGTCGACGCGGCCGCCGACCTGCTGGTCGAGGGCGGGTTCGATGCTGTCCGGCATCGGTCGGTCGCGACGAGAGCCGACCTGCCGCTCGCATCGACGACGTACTACTTCGAGTCGCTCGACGACCTGATCGCCGCGGCGGTCGACCGCATCGGCAGCCGCGAACTCGACACGATGCGCGGCCAGGTCACCCGACTGTCGCATCGCACGCGCGGCGACGAGGCGACGGCCGAACTGCTCGTCGACCTGCTGGTCGGCCCGTACTTCGATCACGAGGACCACGAGCGGCTCGTCGCGCGGCTCGAATGGCTGGTCGCGTCGGCTCGCCGCGACGAGCTGCAGGAGGTGCAGGGTCGGCTGCGGTCGCAGTTGGGCGACATCGTCGCCGAGGCATTGCAGCGTTCCGACCGTGATGCGCGGGGGCGCCTGCGCAAACTGCTCGCGATCGTGGACGGTGCCGTGATGTCGGCGCTCAGCGATCACGCGACCGACGTGCGGGGGTTCACGAGATCCGTGCTCGTCGACGTGATCGGTCTGCTCGCACCGGAAAATGCGCCGCTCGACAACGGCAGGCCGCGTGGACTGACGGTCGTGCCCGAGGTGGATCGGCGGTCCCCGTAAACTGGGCGCGTGAGCGCAATCCCCAACGTCCTTGCCGGCCGCTACGCAAGTCCCGAACTGGTGGCCCTGTGGTCGCCCGAGAACAAGGTGGTGCTCGAACGCCGCCTCTGGATCGCGGTGTTGCGCGCGCAGGCCGAACTGGGGATCGATGTGCCCGCCGACGCCATCGCCGACTACGAGCGTGTGCTCGAGCAGGTCGACCTCGCGTCGATCGCGGAGCGCGAGCGGGTCACGCGCCACGACGTGAAGGCGCGCATCGAGGAGTTCAATGCGCTCGCAGGCCACGAGCAGATCCACAAGGGCATGACGAGCCGCGACCTCACCGAGAACGTCGAGCAGTTGCAGGTGCGGCAGTCGCTGCAATACGTGTTCGACCACGGCGTCGCGGTCGCGGCGCGGCTGGCCGAGCACGCCGCGCAGTACGGCTCGCTCGTCATGGCCGGCCGCTCGCACAATGTCGCGGCCCAGGCCACCACGCTCGGCAAGCGTTTCGCGTCCGCCGCGAACGAGGTCCTCGTCGCGCTGTCCCGCCTGCAGGAGCTGATCGATCGCTACCCGCTGCGCGGCATCAAGGGCCCGATGGGCACCGCGCAGGACATGCTCGACCTCCTCGGTGGCGACGAGGGCAAGCTCGTCGAGCTCGAACAGTCGGTCGCGCGGCATCTCGGGTTCACGCACGTGCTCACGAGTGTCGGCCAGGTCTACCCGCGCTCGCTCGACCACGACGCCCTGTCCGCGCTAGTCCAGCTCGGCGCCGGGCCGTCGTCGTTCGCACACACCGTGCGCCTCATGGCAGGACACGAGCTGGTCACCGAAGGCTTCCAGCCCGGCCAGGTCGGGTCGTCGGCGATGCCGCACAAGATGAACACTCGCTCGTGCGAACGCGTCAACGGCCTGCAGGTCGTGCTGCGCGGGTACGCGTCGATGGCGGCCGAGCTCGCCGGGGCGCAGTGGAACGAGGGCGACGTGTTCTGCTCGGTGGTGCGCCGCGTCGCACTGCCGGATGCATTCTTCGCGATCGACGGCATGATCGAGACGTTCCTGACGGTGCTCGCCGAGTTCGGTGCGTACCCGGCCGTCATCGACAAGGAACTCGAGCGCTACCTGCCGTTCCTCGCGACGACGAAGGTGCTGATGGCCGCGGTGCGCGCGGGCGTCGGCCGCGAGACGGCGCACGAGGCGATCAAGGAGAATGCGGTCGCCGTCGCCCTCGCGATGCGCGAGGAAGGTCGCGAACCCGACCTGCTCGACCGACTGGCCGCCGATTCGCGGATTCCGCTCGACCGCCCGCAGCTCGACGCACTGCTCGACGACAAGTCCGCTTTCGTCGGTGCGGCCGAGGCTCAGGTGGCCGAGGTGATCGCGGCCGTCCAGACGCTGGCCGACGCCCACCCCGACGCCGCGCGCTACACGCCGTCGCCGATTCTCTGAGCGCCCGGCGCCGAATCGGATTCGAGTGGCCCGAGGGGCTTGACCTCGAGCGCAGTTCGGGTTCGAGGATGTGGACATGGAAGCAACCACATCCGATCGACCGGTCGTTCGAGACATCACAACCGACCACGCGGCCGACGTTGCCGCGATCACGCAGCTGGTAGGCGACGTCGAGACCGGCTACAACACCAACGATGCCGAACTGATGGTGAGCGGCTTCACCGCCAATGCCTCGGCTGGGAATGCGGTGGGCACGCTGATCACGGGATACGACTCTCTGTTCGAGGCTGCGGAACGTGGCCTCGGGGGATTCCTGAAGGACGAGTTCGTGCGCTACGACCTGGGTGACATCGAATTCCTGCGGCCGGACGTGGCCGTCGTCCACAAGTTCGCTCGTGCAACCACCGCCGACGGTGAGCTCGTCGACGAGACTCCCGCCATGGTCGCGCTCTATGTGATGGTCAAGGAAAACGACCACTGGTGGGTGGCGGCCCGCCAGAACACGCCGGTGTCGGCGGCGTGAACGGCCCGATTCCCCGATCGACGAGCAGGTGCTCGAGGCTCAGCTCGCCCCGCCGTGCAGCTTCGTCAGTATCCGTCGGAGTTCGGCGCGTTCGGCGTCGGTGATACCGGCGAAGAACTCGTCCGAATCGGCGTCGCGCGCCGACCGCAATTCGTCGAGCACCCGACGCCCGTCCGCGGTGGTGCGCACGCACGTGGCGCGGCGGTCGAACTCGTCGGGGACGCGTTCGGTGAGCCCGCGTTCCTCGAGTCGGTCGATCACCTCGGTGGCGGAGCGCGGCGCGATGTGCAGCGCACGTGCGACAGCGCTCAGGCGCGGCCGTTCGTCGTGTTCGACGACGCGGAGCGCGCGGAACTCGTGGGGCGACAGCTGCCACGGCTGCAGCGTCGACACCCATCGTCGACGCAGCGTGCGGGCAGTGCCCAACACCAGGTCACGAAGTGTTTCGGTGCCGGGGGCGTGGGCGGTGTCGGCGCAGGCGTCGCTCATGAGGTGAGCGTACCTCACTTGACGTATGCCTCATTGTGAGGGAACCTCAGTAAATATCGCTCAGGGAGCGATACCTTCCTTCACCGAGAGGGGTGGTTGCATGGCAGACCCCCGATCGCGAGGCCGCAGCACCGTCGACCCCGCAGACCGAGTTCAACTCGCCGAACAGCCCGTCAGCCTGCGCCGCATCGGCGCGCTGTTCGCGCCCTACCGCGTGCGTATCGCGGTCGTCGTCGTCCTCATCGTCGCGTCGTCGCTCGTGACGCTCGCCAATCCTTTCCTCGTGCGCGCGGTGATCGACCGCGCCATCCCGCAGCAGGACGTCCCACTGCTCGTGTGGTCCGTTGTCGCCATGCTCGGCATCACGATCGTCGGCTCGGTCTTCGGCGTGCTCCAGACGTGGATCTCGACCGACGTCGGTCAGCGGGTGATGCACGACCTGCGTACGCGCGTCTTCGCGCATCTCGGGCGTCAGTCGCTCGGATTCTTCACGCGCACGCGTGGCGGCGAGGTGCAGTCGCGGCTGACCAACGACATCGGCGGCATGCAGACCGTCGTCACGTCGACCGCGACCTCCATCGCCGCCAACGTCACGACCGTCGTGGGCACCGTGGTCGCGATGGCCGCGCTCAGTTGGCGGCTCTCGTTGCTCTCGCTCGTCGTGCTCCCGCCCGCCATCTGGCTCACCCGTCGCGTCGCGCGGATGCGACGCGAGATCACGGCGCAGCGTCAGCGGACGCTCGCCGACATGCAGACGCAGATCGAGGAATCGCTCTCGATCGGCGGAATACAGCTCGCCAAGACCCTCGGCGCGGGCCCGGCAATGAACGCGCGCTTCGCGGACACGTCGCACGTGCTGGCCGACCTCGAGGTGCGTTCGCAACTGTCCGGCCGCTGGCGCATGGCCACGATGAACATGATCTTCGCGGCGATTCCCGCGTTGCTGTATCTCGTAGCGGGTCTGCCCGCGACGTCCGGTGGCATGACGATCGGCACGCTCGTCGCCTTCACCGGCCTGCAAGGCACACTGTTCCGGCCGCTGATGAGCCTGCTCGACGTCGGTGTCAGCATCACGAGCTCGCTCGCATTGTTCAGCCGCATCTTCGAGTACCTCGACCTGCCGGTCGACATCGCCGATCCCGAGGATCCCGTCGACATCTCACGCGAGAAGACCGCAGGCGCCGTGCGTTTCGACAGTGTCACCTTTCGCTACGAAGGTTCCGACCGCGACGCAGTGCGCGACGTCGAGATCGACGTGCCTGCAGGGTCGTCGCTCGCCCTCGTAGGCGAAACCGGTTCGGGCAAGACGACACTCGCGTCGCTCGTGCCACGCTTGCACGACGCGACGACAGGCACCGTGTCGATCGACGGTGTCGACGTCCGTGACATCGCGCTTGGTCGCCTCGCCGAACTCGTCGGCGTCGTGTCGCAGGAGACCTACCTGCTGCACGCGAGCATCCGGGACAACCTGCGTCATGCACGGCCCGACGCGACGGACGCCGAGATCGAGACGGCGGCCCGCGCCGCGCAGGTGCACGACCTGATCGCCTCCCTGCCCGACGGCTACGACACGGTCGTCGGTGCCCGCGGGCACCGCTTCTCGGGCGGCGAGAAGCAGCGCCTCGCCCTCGCGCGGACCTTGCTGCGCGACCCGCGCATCCTCGTCCTCGACGAGGCCACCAGCGCGCTGGACAACGACACCGAACGTGCGGTGCAGGCCGCCATCGACACCGCGAGCCGGGGACGCACCACGATCACTGTCGCGCACCGGCTTTCGACAATCCGCGACGCAGACCAGATCGTCGTCCTCGAGCACGGCACCGTTGCCGAGCGCGGCACACACGACGAACTCGTGGCTGCCGGCGGACGCTACGCTGCCCTGCTCGACAGCGCGAGCGCATCGCACGGCCCGGCAGACGCGCTCGGCGTTGCGGTCTGAACCGCACGCGCCCCCGTTCCGTCGCCCATCCGTCCCATCGCTCGACGTCCCGCCCGCCTCGCTCTCGGAGCCGACAATCGGCCACGAGCAGCAGGCGGGCGGTTCTGCGCGCGCAGTAGTTACTCGCCGGTAGCTGTTTCTTCCGGTCGCGGCACGGCGAGTTTCATTCCGCGTCTGCGTGTTTCCGCTTCGTAACGTCTCGATTCGGGGGTTGCGCACTCGTCGAATCCGGTGCAAGCTACCACTGCATCCAAAAGTGTATCCAGTTTACGGAGGTCCGAGTTGACCACTCAGTTTGCGCCGGTGTCGACCGCACGCCCCCTCCCGAGCTCGGACGCCCGGCACGCCGAGGTCCTCGACTTCCTGCATTACGAGGCCGAGCTGCTCGACGACCTCGACGAGCGCCGTTGGCTCACCGAGCTCGTCAGCACCGACATCGTCTACCAGGTTCCGGTACGTGAGACGGTCGAACGTGCACGCGGGCTGGGATTCTCGGAAAACACATTCCACCTCGACGAGACCTACGGCTCGCTCGACTCGCGTGTGACACGTGGTGAGACCAAGTACGCGTGGGCCGAGGACCCGCCGTCGCGAGTGCGGCACTTCGTGACCAATGTGCGCGTACGCGAGCACGGCGGCGGCCAGGATCACCTCGACGTGCGCAGCAACATCCTCATCTTCCGCACACGTCAGGAACAGACCAAGCCCCAGTTGCTGTCGGGTGAACGTCGCGACGTGCTGCGCCGGGAAGACGGCGCACTACGGCTACTGCGGCGGGTCGTCTACCTCGACCTCACCGTGATCGGTACCCACAACTTCTCGCTCTTCTTCTAGCGCACCCGTCCTTCGCCCTCAGGAGTGCAGCCCCGTGAATCCAGCGACCGAACAGCATCGCGCACCAGACCAGACCCGTACGTCGAGCCTTCCCCCGAAAGTCCACGGCCTGATGGACCGCATCGAGGCGGGCCTGTCCGAAGGCCGGATCCCGTCGTCGATCTTCGGCGATCCGGACGTCTACCACGCGGAACTGCGCCGGATTTTCGGCCGGGCGTGGGTGTACATGGCACACGAGTCCGAGATCGAAGCCAACGGCGACTATGTCGTCCGCAAGATCGGCGAGGACTCGTTCGTCGTGACCCGCGACGAGAAGGGCGGTGTCAACGTCCTGTTCGATGCGTGCCGTCACCGCGGAGTGCAGATCTGCCGCGCCGACTCGGGAAACTCGTCCCACTTCCGCTGCCCGTACCACGGGTGGACGTACTCGTCGGACGGCTCGCTCGTGGGAGCGCCGTTGTGGAAGAACGCGTTCGGGAACATGAGCAAGGAACGCAACGGACTCGCACGCGCCGCGCAGGTCGAATCCTTCCACGGCTTGGTCTTCGCGACACTCGATCCGACCGCGCCGCCGCTGCGCGAGTACCTCGGCGGCATGGCCTGGTACCTCGACTTGATCTTCGGACTCGACCGAGACGGTGTCGAGGTGCTCGGCAAGCCGCAGCGATTCGTGGTCGACGCGAACTGGAAGTCGGGTGCCGACAACTTCTCCGGAGACGACTACCACCTCGGAACCCTGCACAAGTCGGTGTGGAGCATCGGCGCTTTCCCGGTTCCGTTCAGCGAGAACATGATGGGCTACCACATCCAGGCATCGCCGGGCCATTCGCTGTCGTTCTCGATGGCCGAGTACGCCGACGAGCCCGGCCCGAACTTCTTCGGATTCCCGGATTCACTGGCCGAGCACTTCGACAGCGTCAACATCTCACCGGAGCAGCTCGAGGTGGCCCGCCGCTCGCGAGTGTTCGTCGGCAATGTTTTCCCCAACTTCTCGATGCTCGCGCTGCCGATGACCGAGGATGGCGCGCACCATGCCCCCACCGGGATCCTCACCATCCGGACATGGCAGCCGAAGGGGCCGAACCAGATCGAGATCTGGAACTGGTTCGTGGGATACAAGAACATGACGCCCGAGCAGAAGGACCGCGCGTACCGCGCCGCACTCGGCACGTTCTCGCTCGGTGGATCCTTCGAGATGGACGACACCGAGCCGTGGCTCACCGTCACGCGCACCGGGTCGTCGGTGGCGAGCGAACTCCTCGACTTCGAACTCAACTACGAGATGGGGATGCCGGGCATCGGCATGGCGACCCCGGTGTCCGACTGGCCCGGGCCTGGCAAGGTGTTCTGGACCCGCTACGAGGAAGGGGTTCAGCGCAACCTCTACCAGTTCTACGCCGACATGATGCGGGCCGAGCCCGGCGAGTGGCCGGAGTTCGAGTTTTGAGCGCCGCGAGCGGGATCCGCGAGCGCTACACGGAGGGCGGGCTGCTCGGCACGTTGACGCCGGGCGCGCGCCCCGCGATCGTCGTCGTCGATCTGCAGTACGGATTCACCGAGGCCGGCTACCGTCCGGGATTCGATCTCGACGCGGTGGTCGAGAACACCCGCACGCTGCTGGACACCGCGCGTTGCGCCGGAATACCGGTGTGGTTCAGCACGATCGCGTTTCCCGAGGACGGCGGCATCGGACGAACCTGGTTGCGCAAGATGCCCGCGCTGACCGTGCTCCGTGAAGGTGATCGCAGCGTGCGGATCGACGAGCGGCTTGCGATGCGCGACGACGAACACCTCGTCGTGAAACAGACCGCGTCGGCGTTCGCCGGCACTGCTCTCGCCGCGGAGATGGCGGCCGCCGGCGTCGACACACTCGTCGTCGCAGGCGCGACGACTTCCGGCTGTGTGCGCGCGACTGTCGTCGACGCGTGTGCGGCGGACCTGCCGACCTTCGTCGTCCGTGAGTGCGTCGGTGACCGCGAGACCGCACCGCACGACGCGGCGCTCTTCGACATCGACGCCAAATACGGCGATGTGGTCTCGCTGGACCAGGCACTGTCACAGGTCAGGGGGCTGTCATGACCGTTGCGATCGAATCGGTGCTCTACCGCGCACCGTCGGTGTGCGGGCCCGCCCGCGTCGTGAGCGCGACACCGGCACGTCTCGTCGCGCCCGGCGTCGAAAGCGATTCGTGGGGCCTCGACGACGAGCGCGGGCTCGGCTTCTTCGGAGACCGGCCCGACGCGGACGCCTTCGTCCGCGAACTCGAGAAGTCGGGCCTGCGCGGGCGCGGCGGTGCGGGCTTCCCCGCGCATCGGAAATGGTCGACGGTGCGGGCGGCGGGCGGCGAGACGGTCGTGGTCGCGAACGGCCACGAGGGCGAACCGGCGTCGTCGAAGGACCGGTGGTTGCTCACGCGGCGCCCGCACCTCGTACTCGACGGGCTGATCCTCGCGGCCACTGTGGTCGGTGCGCGCGACGCGATCGTGTATCTCTCGGACGTCGAGGTCGCAGCCGTCGTCGACCGGGCCATCGGCGAGATCGGCGCAGCCGGACTGGTTCCCGGTGGTATGTCGCTTCGTACCCACGTCGCCGAGCACACGTACGTCGCAGGCGAGGAGTCGGCGGTGTGTCGCTCCATCGACGGGGGAGCCGCGAAACCCACGAGCAAACCGCCGCGGCCCTACGAGGCCGGGGTGCGCGGGCTGCCCACCCTGATCAGCAATGTGGAGACGCTCGCGCACGCGGCGTGGATCCGGGTGCACGGCGCGGACGAGTTCGCCGCCGTCGGGAGTGACACCTCGAAAGGCACCGCCCTGTTCACGTTGACCGGCGCTGTCGGTTCGCCCGGCGTGTTCGAGATGTCCCTGGGGCGGCCCGTGCACGAGCTCGTGGCGGCGGGCGCAGGCCCGCGGGTCCCGCACGGACTGCTGATGGGCGGTTGGTTCGGAGGCATCCTCCAAGGCGACCGTGCTGCCGTGACCTGCTGCTACGACGCGCTGAACGCGCTGGGCTCGGGCCTCGGTTGTGCGGCCGTCACGGTTCTCGGTGAGGACGACGACGTCCTCGCGATCGCCGGTGAGCTCGCGGACTGGTTCCGTCAGGAATCGGCAGCGCAGTGCGGGGTGTGCGTCAGCGCGACCAATGCGATCGCCCGCTCGATCCGTCAGGTCTCGAGGGGCGACGACAGCGCGGGGCACCGAGCGAACCTGTCGCGGTGGGGAACCCACATCACCGGGCGCGGTGCATGCGGTTTCGTCGACGGTGCCGCCGCTCTCGCCCGATCCGTCGGCGCGGAACTCGAACGCCGTGCGACGTCCGGCGAACACGACGCCCGGGAAGGAGCAGTGCAATGAAGGTTGCCGTGGACGCGACGAAGTGCGACGGCTACGGGACATGTTTCGACGTGTGTCCGTCCGTCTTCCGCTCCGACGAGTGGGGCTACGCGTCGTCGATCGGCGACGGCACCGTGCCCGACGCGGACCAGGACAAGGCGCGGCGAGCGATATCGCTGTGCGCCGAACAGGCAATTCGCGAGCTCTGAGCCTCGCATCACCCACGACTGCACAGGAGTTCACGTGTATCTCGGATTGGAGAAGGGCGTCGCCCTCGTGACGGCCGCATCCCGCGGGATCGGCCGGGCCGTCGCTGAACGGCTCGCACTCGAAGGCATGACCGTGGTCGCTGCGGCGCGCACGGTGGGCAGCCACGTCGAGGACCTCGGTGACGGGAGGATAGTGCCCTTCGAGGTCGATCTCGCCGACGCGGAGGCGACTGCGGCGCTTGTCGACTCGGTCGCCGAGGTGCACGGCAGCATCGACGTCGCGGTACTCAACACGCCGGGCCCCAAGATCCTTCCGACCCTGGACACGGTGTGGTCCGATTGGCAAGCGGCACACGACCTTCTGTTGCGACCTGTCGTGCAGCTGGGTACCGCGGCGGCGCGCCGGATGCGTGAGCAGGGCAGTGGCTCGATCGTGTTGCTGTCGTCGACCTGGGTGCGCCAGCCCGCGCTCGGCGGCGTGCTGTCGTCGTCCTATCGTTCGGCGGCGTCCGCGTTCGCGAAGACTCTCGCCGCGGAGCTCGCGCCGGATGGTGTGCGCGTCAACCAGTTGATGCCAGGTGCCACCGGTACCGACCGGATGCAGGGCATCGTCGAGATGAAGTCGCGATCCCACGGCACGACCGTGGAGCAGGAGATAGCCACTGTCGTCCGGGACATACCGCTCGGCCGCTGGGCCGAAGCCACCGAGATCGCCGATGCCGTGGCATTCCTGGCATCGCCGCGCGCGTCGTTCGTCACGGGGACGTCGCTGTCTGTGGACGGTGGTGCCGTGCGCGCCGCCCACTGATCTGCCGCCACCGTCTTTTTCGAGAAACACCGAGGAGTGAACCCATGCCAAGGACACTGACCGAGAACTTCGTCGAACAGTTCCGACTGTGCAAGCTCGACGCAACCGAGACGGTCGGCATCATCGCCGAACTCGGCCAGAAGGACGAGTACGTCGCGGCTGCGGTCGCGGCAGCGCGTCAGCTCGGCGCAGGCGCGCTCGTGCTGCACGCATCGAGCCTGTCGAATCCGAACCTTCCCCCGTACCAGCCCGACGGCCGCGAAGTAGCACCGCTGCTCGCCGCAGCAGGAGAGTGCGACTTCGTCGTCGACGTGACCGTCGGTGGGCTCATCCACTCGGACGTACGAACCCGGATCACCGGAAACGGCAAGCGGATGCTGTTCGTCGCCGAGCCGAACGACGTGCTCGAACGTCTGGCCGGCGACGCGCCACTGCGCAGCGAGGTCGAGGCCGGCGGCAACAAGCTTCGTGCGGGTTCGACACTGCACGTGACGAATGCGGCAGGTATGGACCTCACCGCCGACATCTCGGGCGAGGATCTCCCGATCACGCACCAGTGGGGCTATGTCGACGAGCCGGGCCGTTGGGACCACTGGCCGTCCGGATTCGTCGCGTGTTTCCCGAACGACCGCACCGCCGAGGGCAAGATCGTATTGCAACCGGGCGACGCGCTGATTCCGTGGCAGCGCTACGTGCAGGACACCGTCACGATCGAGGTCGAGAAGGGCTTCATCACGAAGATCTCCGGCAACGGCACCGACGCCCATGTACTCGAGGACTACTTCGAAGCATGGAACGACGGCGAGGTCTGGGCGCTCAGCCACATGGGCTGGGGACTGCTCGAACGCGCGCGCTGGTCGGCTTTCGACGTGTACGACCCCCGTTCTCTCTACGGTCAGGAATTGCGCTCGACGGCAGGCAATTTCATGTGGTCCACCGGATCGAACCGCTTCGCGAACCGCGAGACTCCCGCGCACCTCGACGTGCCGATGCGTGGGTGCACCGTCGAGATCGACGGTGTAGCGGTCGTGCGCGACGGAAAGCTCGTGAGCGAGTAGTCGCTCGGGACACGAAACGAACGGGCACGAAACCCATCAGGAGGTGACGGGAATGGACAAGAGCGCGATCGAGAACGCGATCCTCGCGATGGCTCGCGACGCCGAGTTGCTCGCCGCAGTCAAGGCAGAGCCCGATCGGGCACCGGAGTTGCTCGGTGTCGACCAGGCGTGGGCGGAAACCATCCTTGCCGGCGAGCGGGACCGGCTGCGGGCGGTCGGCCTGAACGACGGTTTGACGATCCTCGTCAGCCGGTGGTTCAACGACGACCTCGGCGACGCATCGAGCGCGGGTGCGTTCGTGGTCGACGACTCGCTGCCGCTGCCCACACCGGACGTGCCGCGTGGCCTCGTCTTCGCGGGTGGCTGCTCGCACGTACCCGACCTGCTGGCCAGGCCGGAGATCGACCCCGAGGACTCGGTGTCGCGGCTGCTGGCCGGGTACGACAAGCTCGCGCAGGACATCGCCGCCGCCGACCCGGATGTGATCCTGGTGTCCGCCGACTGCCATTTCCAGAGCTTCGACACCGGTCACTTCGTGCTCGGTGTCGGTGACGGACACGCCGGGTCGATGGAATTCTTCAAGCGACCCGACCTCGATCTCGAACTCACCGGGCACCCGGAGTTCGCCCGGGCACTCGCAGGGGCCGTCCGGTCCGCGGGTCTGGAGGTGGAGGAGGCACCTCGTGTGGAACTCGACCACGGCCTGATCGTGCCGCTGAGACTGATGCTCCCGCGGCCCGATCTGCCTGTCGTGCCGGTCATCACGCAGCCTGCACGCACCTTCTCGCCGTTCAACGCACGACGTTTCGGCGAGGCGATGCGCTCGGTCGTCGAGGATTCGGGCCTGAAGGTGGCCTTCCTCGCTACCGGCGGTCTTTCCCACTGGCTCGACCCGGGCCATTTCGGTGGCGTCGATACCGAGTTCGACACCTACATCCTGGAATTGCTGCAGGCAGGTAGGGGTCTGGACATGTGCTCGCTCGAACCGTTCCCGCTGCTCGAGCACGGGCAGTACGAGATCATGAACTGGATGATCATGCTCGGCGTCGCGGGCCCGGGAATCCACGGACACGTGTACTCGTACGAGCCGATGGAGGCGTCGGGCGGCGGCTGGACGGTCGTCAACATGGATCTCGACGATGCGCGTGCCCGTGCGGGTGCGGTTGCCGCGTCGGCGGGTGCGTCGTGAGCCCGACACGGACGTTGCGCGTCGGCCTGACGCAGTGGCACGCCACCACCCACGTCGCCGCGAACACGGCCACCGCGGTGCGGTGCATCGAGAAGTCCGCGGCCGACGGTGCAACGGTGGTGGTGTTACCCGAGAACGGTCTGATGCTCGGGACCAACACCGAGATGCGCGCCGCCGCTACGGGCGTCGACGGCGAACCGGTGCGGCAGCTGCGGCTGGCCGCGCGCCGGACAGGTGTCGTCGTGATTCTCGGTGGCATGAAGAACCGTACCGACGACGGCGTCTTCAACTCGGCCCTCGTGATCGATGCTTCCGGCGAGATCGCGGGCCGGTACGACAAGCTGCACCTCTTCGACGCCAATCTCGGCGGGCAGTCCTTCGAAGCGTCGTCGGTGGAGAAGGCGGGCTCGGAACTCGTCCTCGTCGACGTCGACGGCGTCCGCATCGGGCTCACGATCTGCTACGACGTCCGCTTTCCCGAGGTGGCGCGGGAACTCGCTACGGCAGGTGCCGAGGTGTTGCTCGTACCCGCCGCGTTCGTGCGGTCCACCGGCGAAGCACACTGGCACACGCTGCTGCGCGCCCGTGCCATCGAGAACCTCGCCTACGTGGTGGCGCCCGCGACCGTGCACTCGCCGACGCCCGAGTACCGCGACGCATTCGAGACGTACGGTCACGCGCTCGTCGTGGGTCCGTGGGGCGACGTGCGGGCTGATCTCGGGGAGTGTGCGGAGGCCGTGGAGGTCGTCGAACTCGATCTCGGAGAAGTCGCCGCGGCGCGCGCGAAACTACCGGTCCTCGCCGGCCGCCGCGGCGCAGACGTCTACGGGTCGGTGCCGCGGGTCGTGACGACGAAGTCGGCACCCGAACGAAAGGACGTCGATCATGACCGCGCCCTCGGATGATCTACCGCCCGGCGTCGTTTCGGCCGAGCCGTGGGACGGAATCGGCAACGAGTTCGCGGGTGTGCGATTCCGAAAGGTGCACACGCGCAACGGTGCCCGACTCGAGCTCTTCGTGCCGCGCACCGAGGCCCGGGTGCTGCTCGACCCGATGGCACTCGAGGTCGTCGCGGAGCAGAACCCCCAGTTCTTCACCGAGCTCATCGCGATGCGGCTGGGCTCGGCGGACCGCTGACGATGTACGTCGACGAGGCACACCCCGCGCCGGCTGCGGGGCGTCGTGGCCGCGCGGTGGAGGACACGTACACGGTGCTTCGGGAGCGGATCATCGCGGGGGACTACCGACCAGGTGTCAGCCTGTCCCAGGTTCGGCTCGCGGAGGAGTTGGCCGTGTCCCGGACGCCGCTTCGTGAAGCACTGCGTCGTCTCGAGGCCGAACACCTGGTGGTGAGCGCGGCGAATCGCGGAGTCGTCGTGGCACCGCTCGCGCTGCGAGACGTCGAGGACTCCTACGCGATCCGCCTGCTCGTCGAACCAGCGTTGCTGTCGGCCACCGTCCAGGATGTGACGGACGACGACGTGACGGCGATGGCCACGGCGTTGGTGGAGATGAAGCGCACCTCGGTGTCACCGCGTCAATTCCAGCTCGCGCATTGGGATTTCCACCGGGTGATTCTCGGCCGGTTCCCGACAGGCGTGCGCGAACTGATCGAAACACAGCTCACCACCATCGACCGTCATCAGCGGATGTACTTCGAGAAGCCAGCGGCTGTCGACGACCTCACGGATGTCGACGAGATGCTGCTGGACGCGGTCCGACGGCGCGACGCGGCGTGCGCTGCGCGGCTGCTCGAGTTCCACCTGCTCGACACCGCACTCGGCCTGATCGCGTCCGTCGAACCCGAGCACGACTTCCACTCCCTTCCGATCGCACTGGCAGGCGCAGGGATTCGGACGGGAGAACTGGCGAATCTGCGCAACGGCGGGGCGGTTCCGGTCGAGTGGGACTCGACCGGGGCGCCCGCCACGGCATTTCCTGCGCTCACCACCACCAACCTCTACACCGGGCGGGGCTCGACCGGCCGCCTGGGCACCACACCGACGTAAGGGCAAGAAGATGGCGGACAACTACCGCATCGGCATGATCGTGCCGAGCTCGAACACCACGATGGAAACGGAAATCCCCGCGATGCTCCGTGCGCGCGAGGAGATCCGGCCGGAGAGGTTCACCTTCCACTCCTCGCGCATGCGCATGCAGCACGTCACCCCCGAACAGCTCGCCGCGATGGACGCCGATTCGCTCCGCTGCGCGGCCGAGCTGGCCGACGCGCGAGTCGACGTGATGGCCTACGCGTGTCTCGTGGCGATCATGTCGCAGGGCCGCGGATACCACTGCGAATCGGAACCGAAACTGTCGGCGGTCGCCGAGCGCGAATCCGGCGCGGCGATCCCCGTACTGTCGTCGGCAGGTGCGCTCACCGAGGCCCTCGGACACCTCGACGTCAAGAACATCGCCGTCGTCACGCCTTACATGAAGCCGCTCACGGCCACCGTGTGCGATTACATCGAGCACGAGGGATTCTCCGTCGTCGACTCGCTGTCGCTTGAGGTCGCCGACAATCTCGAGGTGGGCAGGCTGGATCCGCGCAACCTCCTCGATCACGTCGAGAAGGTCGACACGAGCGGTGCCGACGCACTCGTGCTCAGCGCGTGTGTGCAGATGCCGTCGCTCCCGGTCCTCGACCTTGTGCAGAGCCGCTTCGACATCCCGGTGATCTCCGCTGCCGCCGCCACGACCTGGCGGTTGCTGACACGACTCGGCCTCGACCCTGTCGTTCCCCGCGCGGGCGCCCTGCTCGCCCCCTGAACACCCCAGCCGGCACCCGAACGGCGACCGGTACCGAAACGTCCATACGCGCACACGAGCATCGGAGTGACCGTGAGTTATCCAGCACTGTTCGAAACCGGCCGTATCGGCTCGCTCGAGATCCGCAACAAGATCGTCAAGTCGCCGCAGAGTACGGCGACGTCCAATCCCGACGGCACCGTCAGCCAGCGCACCGTCGATCACTACAAGCGCCTCGGTGAAGGCGGCGTCGGTCTGGTCATGATGGAGTACAGCTTCGTCGACGACGATGCGAGCAAGGCGATCCACAACCAGCTCGGCAACTCGCGCCGCGAGCACACACCCGGCCTGGGCTGGGTCGTCGACGAGGTGCACGCGACCGGGGCGAAGATCGGTCTCCAGATCGCACACGGTGGCAGGCAGAAGTTCCTGGGCACGGCGCCGATCAAGTCGGCGACCGACTCGTCGTGGGCCGACGTCGAGGGACAGTACGGGGTGATACCCAGCCCGATGACGATCGACGAGATCGACGGCGTGGTGAAAGCTTTCGGCGAGGCCGCCGCGCGTGCCCACGCCGCGCGGTTCGACATCGTCGAGGTGCACGCCGGCCACGGCTATCTCATCACCAACTTCCTGTCACCCCACACGAACTGGCGCGACGACGAGTACGGCGGAAGCTTCGACAACCGGGCGCGGCTGCTGCTGCGGATCGTCGACGAGATCCGTGCGTCGGTGCCCCGGGACTTCCCGCTGAGCGTGCGCGTGTCGGTCACCGACTACGAAGCGGACGGCATCCCCATCGAGGAGACGGTCGAACTGTGCCGGAGGCTCGAACAGCACGGCGTCGACGTCCTGCACTGCTCGGGTGGCCACCATGCCGGAATGGAGTGGGAGGTCAGTCCCTGGTATCAGGTTCGGGCACCGCATCGGTGGGGCTGGGAGAAAATCAAGCACGCGGTCGCGATTCCGGTGATCGCCTCGGGCTCGCTCGTCACGCCGGAGGTTGCGGAGGAGATCGTTGCGTCCGGTTCGGCGGACTTCGTCTCACTCGGCCGCGCGATGCTCGCCGACCCGGACTGGGCGCGGAAAGCGAAGGAGGGCAGGGTCCTCGAGATCACCCCGTGCATCCGGTGCAACGACGGCTGTCTGCACCGGGGACTCAACAAAGGGCGCAGCGCCGGATGCAGCGTGAACCCGAGTGTCACGGAAGAAGGGCGGTTCCCGGTCGTGGCCGCCGACGTCCGCAAGCAGGTTGCCGTGGTGGGTGGCGGGCCTGCCGGTCTGCGCAGCGCGGCGGTTCTGGCTGATCGCGGGCACGACGTGACGCTCTACGAGCCGGGCACACTCGGCGGCACACTGCGTCACGCCGACGGGTCGACGGTCAAACAGGATCTCGACGGTCTCGTGCGCCATCTCGTGCACGAAGTGGAGCGGCGGGAGATACGCGTCGTCCGGGAACGGGCCGACGCGGACGTGCTCGAGGTGGGTGGCTACGACAGCGTGATCGTGGCGACGGGGGCGCCCTCGCGGGCGCCGGATTTTCCCGTCGCGTCGGATGTGGCCGTGCGAGACGCCGCCGACGTGCGCTCGTCGGATCCGGTGCACGGCAACGCGGTGGTGATCGGCGGTGGGTTGCAGGGCTGCGAGGTGGCGCTGCGTCTCGCCGAGAAAGACGACGTCAAAGTGACCGTGCTCGAGTCCGGGTCGGCGCTCATGCGTGGCGACGAGGTGTTCACGGATGCCGAGAGGCTGCCGCTGTTCCTCGACGCGGCAGCAGTCGACGTGCGACTCGGCACGCGGGCTGCATCGGTCGACGCGGCGGGCGTTCACATCGTGACAGCCGACGGAGAGAGTGTCCTGCCCGCCGACACCGTGATTCTCGCGCTCGGCCGCGCCACCGCCGAGGCGGACCTCGCAAATCGGCTGCGGGGCCTGGGCCGGGAGGTGCACCTGATCGGCTCGGCGGTGCGACCGGGACGGGTATTCGACGCCATCCACTCCGCATTCTTCACGAGCCGACTCGTCTGATGAAATCTCCCGGCCGACGGCCGGGCGGTCACTTCGGCCGACGGCCGGGCGGATAGCGGAGTTCGAGATTGGAGGTGATGCTGTCGGGCAGTAGGGGATCCGAGTCGATCCAGTAGATCGGCGCGGGCCGAGTGATGCGTCCGTCGGCATCGTGCTCGATCACGATCCCACGGCCGCGCAGTGCGACGAGGAGTGAATCGAACCGGTGGTCGGGGTCGGCGTCGAGGACGAGACCGAGTGCCGCATCGATGAGATGGAATTCCATGATCCGCCTGGCGGATTGGGAATTGCGTGCTTCGACCGCATCGAGAAGATGTGTGTCGGCCGCGACGAAGTCGTCGGGTGTGCGCTGGTGCGACAGATACACGCTCTGGTGCCGCTGGATGCGCGTATGCATCGACAGGGTCAGCTCGCGGAAGGATGCGGGATAGCGAGTGAGCGCGACGTCGTGGAACTCCTGGTGAGCCCGTTGGAAGCGCTTGCTGTGGTTGCGGTGTCGATGCATGGCTTCGAGAGCGGTCCGCATCTGCGTGAGGTCGTCCGCGGTCAGCTCGTCGATGACGGCGGCGATAGTGGGCGCCTCGACCAGGATCCGCAGCGCGTAGCTTTCCTCGGTCTCGGAGTTGACGATCGGTGCGACGTGCATGCCACGGTTCGCCTGCGCGACGAGCAGCCCATCGGCCTCCAGGCGTTGCAGTGCTTCGCGGAGCGGGGTGCGACTCACGTCGAACTCGGCCGCGAGTTGCTCTTGGGACATGCGCTGCCCGGGTTGGTACACGCCGTCGACGATCCGCTCACGCAGCGAGCTGTAGAGGGCTTCCACGGTCGTGCCTGCGCGGGTGGCTCGCCGTGTGGTCGCCTGTCCGCCTGCTGTGCTCGTCACGTCTTCCCCCGGTGGTCGGTGCCGACGAAGCCGGCACGGTGTCGGCGTCGTCGCCATGTGCATACAGTTGCGTAGCCTACGTGGGCGAGGTGGACGGTAGGGGAGTTACACCGGTGTGCCGTGTCGCCACACGGCACCGAGTGCGCAAACATGTTGAGGCACAGGGCATCGACGAAACGAAAGTGTTACGTCGAGCCCTTCCCTTTTTACGCAGGATTCGTAGACTACTGGAAACTGTATCCAGTTCTGCGTACAAAAATACCC
This sequence comes from Rhodococcus sp. HNM0569, assembly GCF_012726205.1. GTDB lineage: Bacteria > Actinomycetota > Actinomycetes > Mycobacteriales > Mycobacteriaceae > Rhodococcus_F. Next base: position 270,896 of record NZ_JAASAE010000003.1, read on the forward strand.
GCCGGGGAAGAGTCGTCCGGCCCTTCCTCTCTCGCCCTGCTCCACCACCCTGTACCGGAGGTACGGACATGCCGGCATTACCCGTGCAGCACTCCGACGCTGCCGACGAGAACTTCAGCGCAACCCGGGTTCCACACACCGCACGACTGGGACGATGGCAGGTCACCATGTCCTACTGGTCGCTGCTGTCGGCGATGGTGTGGCTGTTCTACGGTGCGCTGGCCGCGAGCCTGTACGGCACGAGAGATGCGATCGGTGCGATCGTGCTGTCGGTGGTCGTGTACTCGCTGATCAACGTGTTCACCACACGCCTCGGCACGCGGCTCGGTCTCAACAGCACACTGCTGACGAAAACGGTGTTCGGCCGGCGGGGTGCGACCCTCACGGCGCTCTTGCTTGCCGCGACGACCCTGTACTACGCACTGTTCGAGTCGAGCACGCTCGCCGTCGCGTTCGAGGCCTACTTCGGCTTCGGCGACCTCCGGGTGTGGTACGCGGTAGTGGTGGTGGCGATGATGCCGCTGATGCTCGGCAGCGTGCAGACCTGGATGGGCAAGCTCAACGCGATCCTGCTGCCGTTCTATGTTCTCGGCCTGATCGCCGCGCTGATCGCGGCCTACGTAAAGTTCGGCGGAGATGCCGCGTGGCTGGATTTCGCCGGCGTCGTGCCCGACGAGGGGCGCGCGCTGCCCGGTTGGCTGCTCGGCGCCGTGCTCTACATGGGGATCTTCGTCAACATGCCCAATACCGTCGATTTCGCACGGTTCGGCAAGATCGAGGACGAGCGTTTCCACGAGAACGTGACTTTCGGCTGGGTGTTCTATCTGGGCCTGTTCGTCGTCAACGGTATCGCGGGCATCTACCTCGTCCAGACCGTGCTGCCTGCCGAGCCGGCGTCGGAACACGGCGTGGTGCAAGCTGTCCTGGCGTGCCTCGGCTTCTGGGGCCTGCTGTTCATCGTGATTTCGCAGACCAGGGTCAACAGCGTCAACTACTACCTGTCGACCACCAACTTCGAACGCATCCTCAGCAGTTTTTCGCAGGTCCGGCTGCCGCGTGTGTTCTGGGTGTCTGCGGTCTCGGTCGTCGTGTTCCTGCTGATGCTCACCGACGTCTTCAGCTACCTGCAGACGGCGCTGAACTGGCAGGGCGTGCTGGTGGTCGGGTGGGTCGGTGTCGTGCTCACGCACTTCGCGCTCGCCACGGTCGACCGGAGGGACGGGCCGGAGACGGACGACTCGCGGCTGCCTGCGGTGGGCTGGGGCCTGGCGGCGTGGTTGATCCCCTCGGCGGTCGGAATCTGGCTGCTCGAGAGTGGAAGCGGCCCCGCACTTCTCGCGCAGGCGCCGCAGTTGCTCGTCCTGGTGGCGTCGGTCGTGTCGTATGCATTCGGGTACCTGGTGTGGCACCGGCTCCGTACCGCGTCGAACGACGGCTCGACGACGGCACAGGCGGCTGCCGGCGAGTCGCCGAAAGAACCGGTGCAAGGGTGAGTCGGCCGACACGTAGTGGGATTCGACGAAACGACGAGACGAGCAGGAGAGACTCGATGGGAGCATTGGACGGTCAGGTGGTCGTCTTCACCGGTGCGGGTGCAGGTATCGGCCGATCGGTGGTCGAACGATATGTCGCCGAGGGTGCGCGAGTGGTCGCGGTCGACATCACGGAGCGGGTCGAGGAACTCGCCGACTCGGCCGACGGCGCCGTCCTGCCGGTGGTGACGGACGTCTCGACATGGGAGGGCAACCTCGCCGCGGCGGAAGCCGCGTGTCGGGAGTGGGGCCGTATCGACGTGTTCGTCGGCAATGCCGGCATCACCGACGGCGCGCAGCCGCTCGAGGACATCGGGGGCGAGCAACTGCCGAAGGCCTTCGACGAGCTGTTCGGCGTCAACGTACTCGCGCCGCTCCTCGGGGTGCGTGCGTGCCTCGACGCGCTCGTCGAATCCCGTGGCAGCGTGATCCTCACGGGCTCCTTCGCGAGCGAGAACGCTGCCGGTGGCGGCACCCTCTACACCGCGTCGAAACATGCTGTGCACGGCCTTGTCCGGCAGCTCGCGTACGAACTCGCACCCGACGTCCGGGTCAACGGTGTCGCGCCCGGTGTCGCGCCCACCCGGCTGCGCGGTACCACGACGCTGGGCCAGTCGATGTCGGACTCGGTGCTCGACGGCACCGAGCACGCGCTGCCGACACAGCAGGTCGCGCCGGTCTCCGCATACGACGGGATCTTCACGATGCTCGCGTCGCGCGTCGACTCGGCTGCGATGACCGGAACGATGGTCACGGCGGACAGTGGGCTGTCGATCCGAGGCATCGCGAAGCCCGGTGGCCGGGCGCGTGACGCCCGCCTGCCCTGAACACGACGAGTACTCGACAGGAGGAGAGCGTAAAGGTTCACGGAATCCGCTGGGTGGGCTCGCGCACGAGCAACTACGACGAGATGCGCGAATTCGTCACCGAGAAGATGGGATTGACGATCGGGCTCGACCAGCCCGGTGCGATCGTGTGCGACTTCCCGGACGGTTCGGCGTTCGAAGTGTTCAAACCCACCGACGAGGCGCACTCGTTCTTCGCGCATCCGGTCCCAGGCTTCGTCGTCGACGACGTCCGCGAGGCCCGGGCGGAGCTCGAAAGCCGGGGCGTCGAGTTCATCGGTGAGGTACACGACGGCGTCGACACGTCGTGGGGGACGGCGTGGTCGCACTTCCGTGCACCGGGCGGCCATACATACGTGCTGATCAGCCGACCCGCGCTGCACCCGGGCGGAAGCTTTCGCGGATACGTTGACGTCCCTCGGCGTACGGCGTGACGGGGTGCTCACCCGCACGCCCTGGGAGCAGGACTGTCTGCGGATGAGCACCCCGGAAGGCGAGCAGCTGACGCTGTTCACCCTGCCCGAGGGCGAGCGCGTCGAGCGTGAGCGGGCGCGAAGCCGGTTGCCCTACTGACCGACCGGCTCGAGCTGATCGGACGTGGCGAGCCAGCTGTCCGGGGTGAACAGCTCGGCGTGGACGCGATCGGCGGCGATGCCGGACGCGATGAGGTCGAACCGCACCTTGCGGACGAAACCTTCGCTGCCGCAGACGAAGTAGTCGGCTTCGGCGGGCAGGTCGAGGGTGCTCACGTCCATGCGCCCGGTGCGGTCGCCGAGGGCGTCCTCCTCGTACCACGTCGTGACGCTCACGTCCGACATGCGGCCGGTCAGCATGCGCACCTGCTCGCGCAGCGGGTGGCTCTGCGCGCTGCGGTCGGCGTGCAGAACCGTGGTGGGACGGTGTGGTTCGACGTCGGACAGGTAGGCGAGCAGCCCCACCATCGGGGTGATGCCGATGCCTGCCGACACCAGCACCACAGGGGTGTCGCGACCGGCTTCGAGGACGACATCGCCGTAGGGCAGCGACACCTCGAGCGTCGACCCAGCGGAGATCGTCTCGTGCAGCCATGCCGACACCTCGCCGACGGGCGAGCCGGGGTCGGCGACGCGCTTGACGGTGAACGACCAGCGGGTGTCGGGTGCACCGGTGAGGCTGTACTGGCGGATCTGGCGCGCGCCGTCGGCGAGTTCGGAACGCACCGAGATGTACTGGCCGGGTGAGAAGGTGGGCAGCGGGTCGGCGCCTTCGGGTGCTTCGACGACGAATGTCGCTGCGCCCGAGGGGTCGTCGATGCGGTCGACGACGGTCACTGTGCGGAAGAATGCGCCGGGCGTGACGCCAGCCTGCGAGTACAGGTTCGCCTCGAGACCGATGAACGCGTGCGCCATCGACCAGTACACGGTCTGCCATGCGTCGACGATGTCGGCGGTGAGGGCATCGGCACCGAGTACCTCGACGATCGCGCCGAACAGGTGCTCGTGCACGATCTCGTACTGGTCCGCGGTGATGCCGAGCGACGCGTGCTTGTGGGCGATGCGGCGCATCATCGCGATCGGGTCGGGCTGCGACGGGTCGAGCAGGTGTGTCGCGAACGCGACGATCGACGCCGCGAGCGCCTTCGGCTGCGTCCCCTGCGCCTGGTTCGCACGGTTGAACACGTCGCGCTTCAGCTCCGGATGGGCCTCGAACATGCGGGCGTAGAAGCGGGTCGTGATGTCGTCGAGGTTTGCGCCCACGGCGGGCAGGGACGCGACCAGCGCGTCGCGACGGCGATCGGACAGTTGCGGGTAGGGCGACGCGGCGGGCTGCAATGCGCTCATGACTCCTGCTTTCGGGTGGGCGGTGCCACGGACGAGAGGGGGAGCGGGCTGCCCATCGGGGACGCCGCGAGCGCACCGAAGGTGAGCCCGTCGAGTTCCCGGTAGAAGGCATCCTGCGCGGAGGACAGCGCGTGCCGCAGTGGGCTGCACGCGTCGGCCGATCCGTACTCGCCGCGGGGCGGGGTGGTGTCGTCGTGTTCGAGTGCACGTGCGAGGTCTCCCACTGAGGTGGAACGTCCCTGCTCGGTGATCGTGAGGCCACCGCCGCGTCCCCGTCGGGATTCGACGAGGCCCCGGGAGACGAGATCGGTGACGATCAGGCCGAGTACGTGTTCGGACACGTCCAGCTGTCGGGCGAGCACGCGGACCGTGGTTCGCTCGGCGGACTCTCTTCCGGCCGCCAGCCGCATCATCGTCCGGAGTCCGATGTCCGTCTGTGGCCTCGAGAAGAGCATGGCCAGGACGTTACTGACGGCTCGGCACCCGCGACAGGTCTGTGACCTGTGCGTTCAATTACCTGGCGGCCGCTGTGTTCTGCGTCTCTCCCTCGTCGCGCGCCGACCGTCGGCCGGGCACGAACAGCGCACCGAGGAGCATCACGACCGCGCACGCGAAGCACCCCACGAACACGGGGTGTACGCCTGCGGCGACTTCGGATGCACTCGCGGTGTCGATGCTCGGGACCTCGGCGCCGACGATCGCACCGAAGACGGCGACGCCGACGGCGGAGCCGATCGACCGCGCGAACATGTTGGTCGACGTGACGACGCCGCGATCGCTCCACTCGACGCTCGACTGCGCCGCGATCAGGGTGGGGCTCGCGGTCAGCCCCATGCCGAGGCCGACGACGAAACAGAACACCGCGGCATGCCAGAGCGGGGAGTGCTCGTCGAGCGTCGTCGTGAGCGCGGTGCCGACGACGGCGAGCGTCGCACCGACGAGGGCGCTGGTGCGGAACCCTGCGCGTAGGTAGACGCGGCCGGCCTGGGACGCCGCGATCGGCCACCCGATCGTGAGCGTCGCGAGCGCGAAGCCCGCGACGAGCGGGCCGACGCCGAGCGCCCCCTGCGCGAAGGTCGGCACGTAACTCGTCAGGCCGAGGACGACGGCGCCGATCAGAAGCGACAGGCCACTGCTCGCGACCAGCACCCGCCGGGTGAGCACCCACAGCGGCAGCATCGGGTCGGCGGCGCGTCGTTCGACGAGGACGAAGGCCACGACGGCGACCGCGCCCGCCGCGAAGACCGTGATCGACGCCCCGGAGTCCCATGCCCACTGGTGCCCACCCTCGAGCAGGCCGAGGATCAGCAGCGCGGCACCGGCCGCGAGCAGCACGGCGCCGAGCCAGTCGATGCGCCGCCGCTCGCGGACCGCGGTCTCGTGGAAGTTGCGGGCGATGACCGCGGCCGCGATCACACACAGCGGGATGTTGACGAAGAAGATCCAGCGCCACGACAGGTACTCCGAGAACACGCCGCCGAGAGTGGGGCCGACGACCGCCGACATGCCCCACACGCTCGCGAGATAGCCCTGCGCTTTCGCGCGTTCGGCGACCGTGTAGATGTCGCCGGCGATGGTGAGGCTCATCGGCTGCACCGCCCCGGCACCGATGCCCTGCACCGCACGGAAGACGATCAGCGCGGGCATGCTCCATGCGAGACCGCACAGGATCGACCCGAGCAGGAACACGCCGATCCCGGCGAGCATCACCGGCTTGCGACCCACGATGTCGGCGAGCTTGCCGCACACCGGTGTCGACACCGCCTGGGTCAGCAGGTAGGCGGAGAACAGCCACGGGAACGACGTGAACCCGCCGAGATCGCCGACGATCGTGACGACTGCGGTCGCGATGATCGTCGAGTCGAGTGCGACGAGGGACGTCGAGAGCATCAGTGCCGCGAGGATCGGCCCGCGTTCCGAGCGGAAGCCGACTCGCCCCACCGCCGTGTCCGCCGTCATGTGGGTCCTGTTCGTGCGGTGTGAATCACTGTCGGTGCCCAGGCTAACGGAATCGCGCCCGCGTCCTCGCGCCCACGCGACCGACGCGGGAGGGACGTGGGCCGATAGGGTTGACCCGTGCGTCCTTCTCTCGACAGCTACCCCCACCTCGCAGGCGGCAAGGTCCGTGACCTCTACGAGATCGACGACGAGCACCTGCTGCTGGTCGCGAGCGACCGGATCTCCGCGTACGACCACGTGCTCGAGACGCCCATCCCGGACAAGGGCCGCGTGCTCACCGCGATGAGCGTGTTCTTCTTCGGCGTGCTCGGCGGAGCCAACCACCTCGCGGGCGAGCCCGACGACGACCGCATCCCCGAGGAGGTGCTCGGCCGTGCGCTCGTCGTGCGCAGGCTGAAGATGGTGCCGATCGAGTGCGTCGCGCGCGGCTTCCTCACCGGATCCGGCAAGGCCGACTACGACCGCACCGGCGCGGTGTGCGGAGTGGCGCTGCCCGAGGGGCTCGTCGAGGCGAGCCCGCTGCCGGAAGCGATCTTCACGCCCGCGACCAAGGCCGAACTCGGCGAGCACGACGAGAACATCACGTTCGACCAGATGCTGGAGAAGGTGGGACGCGACCTCGCCGTCAAGCTCCGTGACGACACGCTCGAGGTGTACGCGCGCGCCGCGAACTATGCGGCCGACCGCGGCATCATCCTCGCCGACACCAAGCTCGAGTTCGGGCTCGCTCCCGACGGCACGCTCGTGCTCGCCGACGAGGTGCTCACGCCCGACTCGTCGCGGTACTGGCCGCTCGACGGCTACGAGCCGGGGCACGTGCAGCCGAGCTTCGACAAGCAGTTCGTCCGCAACTGGCTCACGAGCGAGGAGTCGGGCTGGGATCGCGCGTCCGACACGCCGCCGCCTCCGCTGCCCGACGACATCGTCGACGCGACGCGTCGGCGCTACATCGAAGCCTACGAACGTATTTCCGGACTTTCCTTCGACGACTGGGTGGGGTGACAACACACATGACGGCTGACGCGCAGCGCATCGAGGCGCCGATCGCGAAGCGGGTGCCGAACCCGCGCGAACATCACGGACACACCTTCGTCGACGAGTACGAGTGGTTGCGCGACAAGGAAGATCCCGAGGTCGTCGCGTACCTCGAGGCCGAGAACGCGTACACCGACCAGCAGACCGCGCACCTCGCGCCGCTGCGCGAGAAGGTGTTCGGCGAGATCAAGGCCCGTACGCAGGAAACCGACATGTCCGTGCCCATACGCATGGGGGACTGGTGGTACTACGGGCGCACCGAGGAGGGCAAGCAGTACCCGATCCAGTGCCGTTGCCCCGCAGCCGGCCCCGACGACTGGACGCCGCCCGAACTCGTGCCCGGGACGTCCCCCGAGGGTGAACAGGTGCTGCTCGACGGCAACGCCGCCGCCGAAGGACACGACTTCTTCGCGATCGGCGCGTTCTCCGTCAGCGAGGACGGAACGCTGCTCGCGTACTCGACCGATACCCGCGGCGACGAGCGGTACACGCTGCGCTTCAAGGACCTCACCACCGGCGAGCTGCTGCCCGACGAGATCACCGGCGCCGCACCGGGAGCCACATGGGCAGTCGACCACACCCACGTCTTCTACCTGACCGTCGACGACTCGTGGCGCCCCGACACGGTGTGGCGGCACAAGCTCGGCACGCCGCGCGAGGACGACGTCGCGGCGTTCCACGAGCCGGACGAGCGCTTCTGGGTGTCTGTCGGATCGACGCGCAGCGAGAAGTACGTGATGATCTGGGTCGGTTCCAAGATCACGAGCGAGGTGTGGGTCCTCGACTCGCAGGAGCCCGAGGGCGAGTTCCGCGTCGTGCTGCCGCGCCGCGACGGCGTCGAGTACGCGGTGGAGCATGCGGTCGTCGCGGGCGAGGACCGCTTCCTGATCCTGCACAACGACGAGATCGACGGCGTCAAGGCCGAGAACTTCGTGCTCGCGGACGCGCCGGTCGACGACCCGTCGGCGCTGCGCACGCTCATCGAGCACCGCCACGACGTGCGGCTCGAGGACGTCGAGGCGTTCGCCGACCACCTGGTGCTCGGGTACCGGCGCGAGGCGCTCACCCGGCTCGCGGTGTGGAAGCTCACCGACGCCGGCTACGGCGACCCGAGCGAGATCGACTTCGAGCAGGAGCTCTACAGCGTCGGGCTCGGCTCCAACCCGGAGTGGTCGCAGCCGACGCTTCGGCTGGTGTTCACGTCCTTCGTCACGCCGGCCCAGGTGTACGACCTCGAGCTCGGTACCGGCGAGATGCGTTTACTCAAGGCGCAACCCGTGCTCGGCGACTTCGACGCCGACGACTACGAGCAGCGTCGCGAATGGGCCACCGCCGACGACGGCACGCGTATCCCACTGTCGATCGTGCGCAAGCGCGACGCGTCGGTGTCGGGCCCGCAGCCGGTGGTGCTGTACGGCTACGGCTCGTACGAGGCGAGCATGGACCCGTCGTTCTCGGTGGCCCGGTTGTCTCTGCTCGACCGCGGGGTCGTCTTCGTCGTCGCGCACGTGCGCGGCGGCGGCGAGATGGGCAGGCACTGGTACGACAACGGCAAGACGCTCACGAAGAAGAACACCTTCACCGACTTCGTCGCGTCGGCGCGGCACCTGATCGACACCGGGCTCACCACGCCGCAGAAGCTGGTCGCCGACGGCGGCAGCGCGGGTGGTCTGCTGATGGGCGCGGTGGCGAACATGGCGCCCGAGCTGTTCGCGGGCATCCTCGCGAACGTGCCGTTCGTCGATCCGCTCACCTCGATCCTCGACCCGTCCTTGCCGCTCACCGTGATCGAGTGGGACGAGTGGGGCAACCCGCTCGCGGACCCGCAGGTCTACGAGTACATGCGCTCGTACAGCCCGTACGAGAACGTCGAGGCCAAGGACTATCCGGCGATCCTCGCGATCACGAGCATCAACGACACGCGTGTGCTGTACGTCGAGCCGGCGAAGTGGGTCGCGAAGCTGCGTGCCACCAAGACCGGCGACTCACCGCTGCTGCTCAAGACCGAGATGAGCGCGGGTCACGGCGGTGTCAGCGGACGCTACGAGAAGTGGCGCGAGATGGCGTTCGAGTTCGCGTGGATTTTGGACGTGCTCGGGCTCGACGCCGCCGAGTGACGGCTCAGCGGGTCGTGTAGCGGATCAGTGGGCGCCCCGGTTTGCCGTATTCGGGGTGCTTCTCGACGACGCCGTCGCGGGTGAGCTGTTCGAGATAGCGTCGCGCGGACACCCGGGAAAGACCCACGCGCGCCGCGACTTCGGCCGCGGTGAGCGGTTCGGTGGCGTCGCGCATGCACGCGACGACACTGTCGAGGGTCTGCGGCGACACGCCTTTCGGCGTCGCGGCCCGCTCGTCGGTCGTGCGCAGTGCGGCCATCGCACGGTCGATGTCCTGCTGGGCCAGCGCGGAGGGCCCCGGCGTGAGCGCGTCGCGGTACTCGCGGTAGCGCTCGAGTTTGTCGCGGAAGGCCGCGAACGTGAACGGCTTCAACAGGTACAGCGCGACGCCGCGGGCGACGGCGGTGCGCACCGCGTCGAGTTCGCGCGCCGACGTGATCGCGATGACGTCCGGGCTCGGCCGCACCCGGCTCATCGCGGCAGCGACGTCGAGACCGTTCGCGTCCGGCAAGCCGAGGTCGAGGAGTACGAGGTCGACGGGCTCGGCGGTGCGGGCGGCGGCGGTGACGACGCGCAGCGCGCTCGTGCCGTCGTGCACCACAGAGTGCACCTCGAAGCCCGGCACCCGCGCGACGTACGCGCGATGCGCCTCGGCGATGCGCGTCTCGTCCTCGACGATCAGCACCCGGATCACGCCTGCCCCCGATCGTCCGGAATCTCCACGACGACACGTGATTCGGGCTCGCGGACACTCCGAATCGTGCCGCCGTGCCTGCGTACGACCTGCGTGACGAGCGCCAGACCGAGTCCGTGGCCGGTGGGCTTGGTCGAGTAGCCGCGCTCGGTGGCGCGGGCGAACTCGTCGGCGCTCATGCCCGCCCCGCTGTCGGTGACCGACACCGTGAGCGCGCCCGCGTCGCGGTGCACACCCACCTCGACCCACCCGTCGCCCGGTTGATCGGCTGCCGCGTCGACGGCATTGTCGACGAGATTGCCGACGACGGTGACGAGTTCGTGCGGGGTCAGCGGAGCCGACGAGTCGAGCGCGGTGCCGTCGGTGACGGTGAGCTCGACGCCGTGGGTCGCCGCCGCGCCGACCTTCCCGAGCAGCAATGCCGCGAGCGCCGGCTCGTGCACCGACGACGTGAGCCGGTCGATCAGCCCCTGCGACAGGCGCAGATCGTCCGTCGCGAACTGCACGGCGTCGTCGTAGCGGCCGAGTTCGATCATCGTGATGAGGGTGTGCATCCGGTTCGCCGATTCGTGTGCCTGCGACTCGAGCGCCTGCGCGAAACCGCGCACCGAGTCGAGTTCGCCCAGCACCGTCTGCAATTCGGTGCGGTCGCGCAGGGTGAGCACGGTGCCGATGTCCCGCCCGTCGAAGTGCAGCGGTTGCCTGCGGACGACGAGGACGCGGTCGCCGACGAGGTGCACCTCGCCGCGGTCGTCGGGTGCGGTGTGCGGGCCCCTGGTGAGCGAATCGGGCACGTCGTCGGCGGTGACCGGCCCGGACCCGATGCCGAGCAGCCGCCGAGCTTCGTCGTTGACGACGCCGACGGCGCCGTTCTCGTCGAGGACGACGAGTCCTTCGCCCATCGAGTGCAGCACCGCGTCGTGGTGCTCGTAGAGCCTGCGCAGCTCGTCCGGCCCGAGGCCGAGCGTCTGACGACGTAGTCGCCTGCTGAGCGCGAGCGAGCCGGCGGCCGCGACGACGAGCCCGGCAGCCGCGATCGCCACGATCGTGGCGACCGTGGGCGTGACCTGCGAGCCGATGCGGGCCGTCGTGAGGCCGACCGAGACGAGCCCGACGAGTTCGTCGCCCGCGTACACCGGGGACACCGCACGCACCGACGGGCCGAGCGATCCCTCGTACGTCTCGGTGAAGGTGTCACCGCGCAGCGCGGGTTCGATCGTGCCGGTGAACCGGCCGCCGATGCGCGACGGATCGGTGTGCGTGTAGCGCACCCGGTCGGGGGTCATGACGACGATGAAGTCGACTCCCGTCGCGACACGGATGCGTTCGGTCTCGGGTTGCAGCACCGCACTCGGGTCCGGGTCGCGCAGCGCCGCCACCGTGCCGTCCGACAGCGCGAGCGACTGTGCGACGTCGCTGACCGTGTGCCGTGCCTCGTCCTCGGTGCGGTGCTGTTCGTGCACGACGGCGACCGTGGTGCCCGCGACGACGACGGCCGTCAGCAGCAGCAGCTGCCACAGGAAGAGTCGCGTGGCCACGCTGGCCGGCCTACGCACGGTGGGTGACACAACTCTCCTGAACGAAAAGACCACAAGCTTCCGCCGAACGGCGGACACCTGACACATTCTCCACGGTCCTGATTCCGGTCACCAGGTGTGGTCGGCGTCACGGAAAACGACACAGCGAAGACCTGGAGGCCGCCCCATGAGCCCTGCCGAGGGGACAGCTTCCGCGCAGTCGCCTGCGCGGAAGAGCGCAAAGCGTGACCGAACCCACTGGCTCTACATCGGGGTGATCGTCGCCGTCGTCGCGGGCGTCCTCGTCGGCTGGCTCGCGCCGGGCGTCGGCGAATCGGTGGGAGTGCTGGGCACCATGTTCGTCGACCTGATCAAGATGATGATCTCGCCGGTCATCTTCTGCACGATCGTGCTCGGCATCGGCTCGGTGAAGGCGGCCGCGAAGGTCGGCAAGGTCGGCGGCCTCGCACTCACCTACTTCATCGGCATGTCGACCGTCGCGCTCGGCATCGGTCTCGTCGTCGGCAATCTCCTGAACCCGGGCAGTGGCCTGCACGTCGATGCTGCGAACGCGGGCTCCGGTGCGAGCTACGCCGAGAAGGCCCACGAGTCGGGCGGGTTCGTCGACTTCGTGTCGTCGATCATCCCGACCTCGCTGCTGTCCTCGCTCACCGAGGGCAGCGTGCTCCAGACGCTGTTCGTCGCTCTGCTCGTCGGCTTCGCCGTGCAGGCGCTCGGCAAGCAGGGCGAGCCGATCCTGCGCGGTATCGGGCACATCCAGAAGCTCGTGTTCAAGATCCTGTCGATGGTGCTGTGGCTCGCGCCGATCGGCGCCTTCGGTGCGATCGCGAATGTGGTCGGGCAAACGGGTCTCGACGCCGTCGTGCAACTCGCGGCCCTGATGCTCGGCTTCTACCTCACGTGCCTGATCTTCGTGTTCGGCGTGCTCGGTGCGATCCTGCGGATCGGCGCGGGCGTGTCGATCTTCAAGCTCGTGAAGTACCTCGCCCGCGAGTACCTGCTGATCTTCGCGACGTCGTCGTCCGAGTCGGCCCTGCCGCGGCTGATCGCCAAGATGGAGCACGTCGGCGTCGAGCGCACGACCGTCGGCGTGGTCGTGCCGACCGGGTACTCGTTCAACCTCGACGGCACCGCGATCTACCTGACGATGGCGTCGATCTTCATCGCCGACGCGATGGGACAGCCGCTGTCTCTTCCCGAGCAGATCTCGCTGCTGGTCTTCATGATCGTCGCGTCGAAGGGCGCCGCGGGCGTGAGCGGTGCGGGCCTCGCGACCCTGGCGGGCGGACTGCAGAGCCACCGGCCCGAGCTGCTCGACGGAGTCGGCATGATCGTCGGCATCGACCGCTTCATGTCGGAAGCGCGTGCCGTCACGAACTTCTCGGGCAATGCCGTCGCCGCGATTCTCGTCGGCTCGTGGACCGACAGCTTCGACGGCGACCGCGCCAAGCAGGTGCTCTCCGGCGAACTGCCGTTCGACGAGACGACGATGCTCGACGAGGACGAACCGGAAGCTGCCGAAGCGAAGGCCGCCGAGTCCGGCGCGACCGTGGAGGACACCGAGCGCGCGGCCGTCGACGCGCCCGCCCGGCATTCGTAACCGCTGCCGCTCCCGGGCTGTCACTGCCGCGGACGCAATCGCGTCCGCGGCAGTACGGCTGGGGGAGCGGCGGCGCGCTACGTTGGTGCCATGACGACAGCTCTGCAGAACATCGGAATCAGCACCCTCGGCGGCAACCCGACGTCGCTCGGCGAGTACGACGGCCGCGCGGTGCTCGCGGTCAACGTCGCGTCGAAGTGCGGCCTCACGCCGCAGTACGCGGCCCTCGAGAAGCTCGCCACCGAGTACGCCGACCGCGGCCTGACCGTCGTGGGCTTCCCGTGCAACCAGTTCATGGGCCAGGAGCCCGGCACACCCGAAGAGATCCAGACGTTCTGCTCGACGACCTACGGCGTCACCTTCCCGCTCACGGAGAAGATCGACGTCAACGGCGAGAACCGGCACGCGATCTACACCGAGCTCACCAAGACCGCCGACGACTCGGGCGAGGCAGGCGACGTCCAGTGGAACTTCGAGAAGTTCCTCGTCGCGCCCGACGGCACGGTGGTGCGCCGCTTCCGTCCGAAGACCGAGCCGGACGCCCCCGAGGTGATCGCCGCGATCGAAGAGGCACTGCCTCGCTGATAGTCAGCGCAGCTGATCAACCTTCCAGCTTTTCTCGCATGAGGAGCCGTTTGAAGCCAGCCTGATAGCCAGTTAGACTGGCTAATATGACGGACTCGGTGGACAGCAACGCTCCTTCCTTCCGAGACCCTTCGTTCCGAGACGTCGTCGCCTTCCGCGACGACGTCTCGGCGTTCTTCCGGCGTCTGCGCAGCGAGCGCGGCGACCACAAGCTCACGCCGTCGCAGCTGCAGGCGCTGGGGCATCTCGAACGTGAGGGTTCGATGTCGGCGCGCGAGCTCGCGGGGTTCGAGCAGGTCACGCCCCAGTCGATCGCGCGCACGTTGGCGATCCTCGAAGAAGGTGACATGGTGGCCCGCGTTCCGGACCCGTCCGACGCCCGTGCGAGCCTCGTGTCGATCACCGAGTACGGGCACGAGATGCTCGAGGCCGACCGCGCACTGCGGTCCGCATGGCTCGCCGAACTGCTCGAGACCGAGTGCACGCCGCACGAGCGGGACATCCTCTTCCTCGCCGGCCGCATCATGCGTGACCTCGGCAGGCCGGAACGTGGCGCGGGGGAGCCGCACCGGTGACCCGCACTCTCGACGCGGCGCCCACCGTTCCGCGTTCGGTGTCCCTCGGGCTCGGGTCCGGGGCGATGCTGCAGGCGCTCAACTCGTCGATGATCGCCGTCGCGGTCGTCGGGATCGCCGCGCACTACGGATCCGGTGCCGGTATCTCGTGGGTCATCTCGGCGCTCTACATCGCGACTGCCGTCACGGCTCCCACGGCGGGCAAGCTCGGTGTGCTGCTCGGGCCGCGCCGCGTCTACCTGTCGGGTCTCGCGCTGATCGCCGCGGGTTCGATCCTCGGTGCGCTCGCACCGTCGCTCACCTGGCTGATCGTTGCGCGCGTGATCCTGGGTATCGGCACGGCGAGCCAGTATCCGACCGCGATGACCATCGTGCGGGCGATCGCGGAGCGTCGTGGTGCCCAAACGCATTCCGCCATCGCGATACTCACGGTGTGCTCCCAGTCGATGGTCGCCCTCGGGCCGACCGTCGGAGGTGTGCTCGTCGGCGTGTTCGGCTGGCAGTCGATCATGTGGGTCAACATCCCGATGGTCGTGCTCACCGCGGTGTGGGTGCTGCGCACCGTGCCGCGCGACCGGCCGCGCGACGAGACGGCCGTACGCGCTCGTGCCGGATTCGTGCACTCGATGGATCCGGTCGGCATGGCGTTGTTCGTCGGGGTGGTCACGAGTGTGATGTTCCTGCTGCTCTCGCTCACCGGCGCGCCGCTCTGGTGGCTCGTGCCGGTGGTCGTCGCGACTGCGGTGGTGTTCGTCGCGTGGGAGATGCACGCCGACGAGCCGTTCATCGACGTCCGTACGATCGCCGGGAATCCTGCCCTCGGGCTCACGCTGGCGCGCACCCTCGTCACCTACACGGCCTTCTACTGCATCTTCTTCGGCCTGCCGCAGTGGCTACAGGTGTCCCGCGGATTCTCGGCGGGCACCGCGGGCCTGTTGATGCTGCCGGTCGCAGGCATCGGGATCGTGTCGACGATTCTCGCGTCGCGGTTGTTCGCGGTCTCGGGCGCCCGGCCGACGCTCGCGGTGGGCACCGCGGGCCTGCTGCTCGGCGGCGTCCTGCTCGCGGTCGTCGAGCGTGATTCGACGCCGGTGCTCGTCCTGCTGCTCGTCGCGTGCGTGCTCGGTGTGCCCAACGGGTTCAACAACATGGGCAACCAGAATCTGATCAACGCCGTCACGAGTGTGCGCGAGGTCGGCACCGCGCTGGGGCTCTACCGCATGATCCAGTACATCGGTGCCAACCTCGCCGCCGTCGTCATCGAACTCGCCACGCACCACACGGGGTTCACCGACGGCGGCCTGCACCGGATCGGCGTCTTCATCGCCGTCGTCGGTGCCGTGCTGCTCGTGGGCGTGGCGTTGTCGAAAACCCTGCGTGGTCAGCCGGCCAGAGCCGGTCAGCCGACGGCAGGCACTGCGGTCGCGGGGTCGTCGTCGGTCGCGGCCGACAATGCAGGCACGGTCGCGTCGAGCGCGAACGGGAAGCTGAGCGGGCTCGCGAATCCGAGTGCTGCGGGCACGTCGGTGCCGAACTCGCCGAGGTAGACGGTGCGGTCGTCCTCGACGACATTCAGTGCCGCGAACGCGGGATCGGACGCCAGCTTCTCCTTCGTGGCACCCAGCACGACGAGCGTGTCCTGGTCGAGGAGGTCGAGCCGCTCGGGGCTCACCTTGCCGGTCTGCGCGGGAGCGGCGAAGCCGAGGTCGGCGAAGAAGTGGGCGCGCGGGTCCTCGGGTTCGAAGATGTAGAACGTGCCGTCGTCCATGTACATCGCGATCGCGGCGGTGCGGCCCTCGAACTGCGGGTTGGCCGACCGGGCGTCGGTGAATGCGGATTCGACGCTCGCCTGCACCTGCTGCGCCTCGTCGTGCTTGCCGAGCGCGCGGCCGATCGCGTCGAGTTGCTGCTGCCAGGTGCCCGAGCCGCCGTCCGGTCCCTGCACGTCGCCGACGGTCGGCGCGAGAGCCGACAGCTGCTCGTACTCGCCCTGTTCGAGCAGCGAGTACGTGCCGAGCAGCAGGTCGGGATCCTGCGCCGCCACCTTCTCGACGTCGAGCGTCATCTCGCCCACCTCGGGCAGTTCGGTGCCGCCCAGCTGCTCCTGCGCCCACGGACGCTGCTTGTAGTCGTAGCCACTGAACGCGCGCGTCGCGACGGGCTCCTCGCCGAGCGCCAGAACGAAGTCCTGGTCGTTGAAGCCCACGCTGACGACGCGCGACGGCGCCGACTCGACGGTCGTCTCGCCGTACTTGTGCGCGATCGTGACGGGGAAGCCGACGCCGCCGGTCGCCGCGTCGCCGGAATCGTCGCTCGAGCCACACGCGGCGAGCGCGAGCACGGAAGCGAGCGCGATCGGCGCGACGAGGGTCTTCTTCATACCGGAACCGTCCTTGTCCTGTGCATTGTCTGCGCTGTTCCCGGTGAGCCCAACCTCGGGGTACGCACAGGTAAGGCTAACCTGTCTGCCGCCGCGTGCGGTATCGCGGGTGACCCGATCGCTACCCGGAGGCGTAGGCATCAACGCACTGCCTGTGATCGCCGAATTCGATCGCAGACTTGCTCGGAATTGTTCGCGTCGAACCGTTGACTTCGAACATTCGTTCTATTAATGTCGTTTCATGGGGTCGGGGGAATCAGCAGTAGACGCATCTGGCGGTGAGCCGTGGCAGTCGGCTGACGGCGAGTTGCTCGCGGAAGCGGTCGAGCTGTCGCGGGTGATCGCCGAATTGCAGGCGCGGCGTGTCGCGGTGATGGGCGAGGTCGAGGTTCGCCGCGTGGCGGTCGACGCCGGGTATCGCGACAGTGCCGCGTGGTTGGCAGCGCACACCCTGTTGGAGATCGGTGAGGCGCGGGGGATCGTCGCTCTGGCAGGGTCGTTGTTGCAGGCGCCGGAGATCGCGGAAATGGTTGCCTCGGTGGAGGTGTCGGCGAAGCATGCGCAGATCATGTGCGACTTCTTCGAACACCTACCCGGTGGTTTTCCGAACGCTGTCGAGGAACCGGAGGCTTTCGTCGAAGCGAAGCGGGAGTGCCGCGAGGCGTTCTTCCTCGCCTCCGGCTTCCGCGGGACGGTCGGTGGGATGCAGCGGGTGAAGGCGACCCTCGAGGCGACGTTCGAAACCGACGAGGCACCACACAGCGAACGTGCCGACCTCAACCGGTTCGACCTCTCGCGCACCCTGCACGGCCGCTACCTGCTGCGGGGCGACTTGGATGCCGAGTCGGGTGAGTTGCTGCAGGCGGCATTGTCGAAGCTGTCGGCGCCACGCCCGGCCGAGGCCGGCACCCGGGACCCTCGGCCGCCGTCGCAGCGGCGTGCTGATGCTTTGACGGAGGTGGCACGCCGGTTCCTCGGCGCGGGGCGCACGGGTGACGAGGCCGGCGAACGACCGCACCTGACGGTGGTGATCCGGGAGCGGGACCTGCGGGAGAACCAGGGGCCTGCCATCGACGGCGCCTCCGGCCTCCGTGTGGACGGGCCACGTGTGCCCTGGACGCCGTGGGGTGGAACCTTGTCCCTCGCGGCTGCCCGGAAGACCGCGTGTGATTCCGAGGTGACCCCGGTGGTGGTCGACGACGCGGGTGTGCCGCTCGCGATGGGCCGCACCACCCGCCTGGTCACGCCGTCGCAGCGCCGAGCACTGCGGGTGCGCGATCGTGGCTGCGCCTTCCCGGGGTGCGGGGTGCCGACCGGATGGACCGAAGCCCACCACATCGTGCCGTGGATCGACGGTGGACCCACCGATCTCGACAACCTCGTGCTGCTGTGCGGGCATCATCATCGATTCCTGCATCACAGCAAATGGAGAGTCGAGATCCACGACGACGACAAGATGCCGTGGTTCACTCCACCACCGACACCACTCGGACCGTGCGAACCGCTACCGGCGCAGAGGAATTCGATTCCACTACTCGCATAGACGCGCGTAGTACGCAAGCAGGCCCCATGCACCCGCCCAGAGTGGACGCTTCGGCGTGCATGCGGTACTTCACTGCGAACACCTGCGGGGCTTTCCGGTTCTTGCCTCGGCGGAGTTCGTCTCCGCGCGAAGAGCAAGAGCCGGTGCGGGCGAAGGGAGGCGGCGTCGGCGGTCTTCGACGAGATCGGCTCGGCCGGGTCGCATGCTCGTCGCGTGCGCCACACGCCGGATTTGCCGGGCGTTCATTCAGAGCGCGCACACTCGGGCACATGACGGCGCAGCTGATCGTGTCGGTGTCCGGGATCCGCGACGCGACTCGCGACGCGGCGGCGGACTTCGCATCCGAGCTGGACGCGCGGGGAGTCGCCCTGTCTCTGCTCGTCGCGCCGCGGCTGAAGGACTCGTACCGGCTCGTGCGTGACGACGACACTCAGCAGTGGTTGCGCGCGCGTCGCGAGCACGGCGACGCGATCGTGCTGCACGGCTACGACCAGGCCGCCACCAAGCGCAGGCGAGCGGAGTTCGCGGCACTCGGCGAACACGAGGCCAGGCTCCGGCTACTGGCCGCCGACCGCGTGCTCGAACACGTCGGTGTGCGTACTCGGCTGTTCGCGCCGCCGCGGTGGACGGCGTCGTCCGGCGCCGTCGCGGCCTTGCCGCAGACCGGGTTCCGGCTGCTCGCCACCGCGGACGGGTTGCACGATCTCGTGCGCGGCACGTGCGTGCGTTCGCGGATCCTCGCGATCGGTGACGGTTACCCCCGCGAGCAGTGGTGGTGCCGTGCACTCGTCCTCGCGGCGGGGCGACGTGCGCGGCACGGCGGACTGGTCCGGCTCGCGGTGTCGGCCCGACAGCTGCAACGTTCCGCGCCACGCGCCGCTCTGCTCGATGCCGTCGACGCGGCCCTCGCGCACGGCGCGGTGCCGCGTGTCTACCGCTGGGAACGAAGTGCCGCAGCGGCGTGAGTCGCGGTCGCTGCGGTCTACCCGTCGGCGTCCGGTGCATGTTCGGCCGCGGCGATGACGGCGCGCAGCGCGGCGAGTTCGGCCGCAAGAGCACTGCGGCCGGCGTCGGTGATGTGCACCCAGGTTTTCGGCCGACCGGAACCGCGGCGCTCGCTGCCGACGAGATCTGCTTCCTGGAGCACCTTGAGGTGCCGGTTGAGGTTGCCGTCGGTGAGGTGCAGTGTGTCCCGCAAGGCGCCGAACTCCAGGGACACGCCTGAATTGAGGAGTGCGAGAACGCCGAGCCTGGTGCGTTGGTGGACCACGTCGTCGAGGCTCACAGCGGGGTGCGGGTCGCTCATGCCGTGCGTTCCGCGGAACGCGGCAGGCCCTCGGCGCGCACCAGGTCGACGGCAGCGCCGAGTGCGGCCGCGACACCGACGACCAGTGCCAGGATCGCCTGCCCCTGTGCGGGATCGGTGACGGCGACGACTGCGACCGTGGTCAGCGTGGCCGCGGCGACCGCTCCGAGGGTCGGCGAACGCCACGACGACGCGAAGACACCCAGGCCTGAGCCGAGGACGAGCCATGGGCCCGCGTCGGCCCAGTCACCGCGGACGAATGCCACGATCGCGAGCACCGCGACCAGCATCACCGCGCCTGTCGCGATTCCCACGAGTCCCGGCCACGCGGCGGGTTGCGCCGGACGGGTGGCGTAGTACCAGCCCGAGACGAGGGCGGACAACGGTGCGACGGCATACCAGTAGAGGTGGCTCGCGTCGCCGAGCAGCAGAGAGGCGGGGATCCACGCGAGTATCGAGATGGACACGCACAGCAGGACGAACCAGGACGGCGTGGCCATGCGCCTGCCCTGCCTCGACCACTGCGCGATATCGGCTGTGAGCGCGCGGGCGGCTGCAGCGCTCGGTTCACTTTGCGATGCAGAGTTCATGGGTCCACTTTGCGCCGCAAAGTGTCGGATGTCAACGAATGGGAGGCGGACGAGCCCGTCACACCTCGATCGAGTTCTCCTCCGGCATGACGCGGAACTCGGTGCGCTCGGCCGCCATCTCGGAGTAGCGACCGTAGAAGATGCCGGTGGCCTCGTTCGCGATGATCGCCTGGTGGATCGGCACCGCGACGCGCGGCGCGACCGCGCGCAGGTAGTCGATGGCCTCCCAGATCTTCAGCCACGGCGCCGCTGCGGGCAGCGCGAGCACGTCGACCTCGACGTCGGGAACGTACAGCGAGTCGCCGGGGTGCATCAGGCGAGCCGGATTCTCGGCGTCGCCGAGTAGGTAGACGGTGTTGTCGATCGTGGGCAGTTCGGGGTGGATCGTCGCGTGCATGCCGCCCGATCCGGTGACGTGGATGCCGCCGACGTCGAACTCGTCGCCCGCCCGCACCGGCGTCCACGTGTCGCCGAGCTGCGTGGCGGTCTGCGGATCGCAGTACAGTGCCGCGCCCGGGTTGTTCTCGACGAGCGCGGGCAGTCGCGCGACGTCGACGTGGTCGGGGTGCTGGTGGGTGATCATGACCGCGTCGAGCCCGGTGATGCCCTCGAAGCCGTGCGAGAAGTTGCCGGGGTCGAACAGGACAGTCGTGTCGTTCAGTTCGGCGAGAACGCAGCTGTGTCCGAAGTGGGTCAGTCGCATGCCCCGAGTATCGCCCCTACCACGCGCGGAACGCAGGGGAGTCGGTCGGTAGACTGGCGACGGTCCGGTGCTCTGCCGGAACGCAACGCAACTACCGAGGAGCAGCACGTGGCTCGTGTCGTCGTGGAAGTCATGCCCAAGGCCGAGATTCTCGACCCGCAAGGGCAGGCCATTGCCGGTGCGCTCCCGAGGCTCGGGTTCAACGGGATCACCGACGTCCGCCAGGGCAAGCGCTTCGAGCTCGAGGTCGACGGCAGTGTCGACGACGCGCAGCTCGAACAGATCGCCGAGGCCCTCCTCGCCAACACGGTGATCGAGAACTGGACCGTCCGTCGCGTCTCCACCGAGGCGTGAGCGCGGCCATGAGCGCACGCATCGGAGTCATCACCTTCCCCGGCACACTCGACGACGTCGACGCGGCGCGCGCAGTGCGCCTCGCGGGCGGCGAGGCCGTGAGCCTGTGGCACGGCGACGCCGACCTGAAGGGCGTCGACGCGGTCGTCGTGCCCGGCGGCTTCTCGTACGGCGATTACCTGCGCGCAGGCGCGATCGCACGGTTCGCCCCAGTCATGGGCAAGGTCGTCGAGGCGGCCGGTGGCGGCATGCCGGTCCTCGGCATCTGCAACGGTTTCCAGGTGCTGTGCGAGGCAGGGCTGCTGCCGGGCGCGCTCACCCGCAACGAGGGCCTGCACTTCGTGTGCCGCGACCAGTGGCTGAAGGTCGAGAACAACACGACGGCCTGGACGACGCGCTACGACAGCGGCGCCGAGATCCTCGTCCCCCTCAAGTCGGGCGAGGGCCGCTACCAGGCGTCCGACGCCGTCCTCGACGAACTCGAAGGCGAAGGTCGCGTCGTGTTCCGGTACGCGGGCGACAACCCGAACGGCTCCCAGCGCGGCATCGCCGGCATCGCGTCCGCCAACGGACGCGTCGTCGGCCTCATGCCGCACCCCGAGCACGCCACCGAACCGCTCACCGGGCCCAGCGACGACGGCCTCGGCATCTTCTACTCGGCGCTCGAGGCCATCGTCTCGGCGTGATCGTCAGCTGCCCGCGGGCGGTTCCGTCGTGAACAACCCGCGGTGCAGCACCGCGCGCACGTGCGCGCAGCCTCGCTCGCGCCGCACGCCCGGACCCTGAGCTGCCATCGCCATCGGAAGTGTCACGAGCACGTCGTCGATCGTCACCGATCGGTGTGCCCGCCCCCGTTCGTGGGCCTCGGCGAGCAGCGGTTCGAGGGCGGCTGCGGTGCGGTCTGCGAGCTCGCCGAGTCTGCCGAGTCCGGCGGGGTCGCCCGCTGTCGCCACGATCCGGGACAGCCACGGCGACTCGAGCTGGACGTCGAGCAGGTAGTGGTAGAGCCGCTCGGCGCCATCGTCGGTGCCGGCGAGGGCGGTCGCGCGAGCCTCGATCTCGTCGACATTGTGCTCGAGTACCGCCGACGCCAGCGCCTCCCGGTCGGCGAAGTGCCGATGCAGCGTGGTCCGGCTGACCTCGGCGAGCTTCGCGATCTCCTCGAGCGGGACGTCCGGCCCGAGCGTCATGAACGCGCGGCGAGCCGCCGAGACGAGGCGCTCGCGATTGCGTGCGGCATCGCGGCGGGTCGGGTTGTCCATGCTCGGAGGGTATCCACCGCGCTGGTGCGACCCCTGTGCGGTCGCAAAAACGTACATTGACGTACGGTTCGAGGACGGCGACGAATCCTCGACGAAAGGCACCTCGTGACGGACGCGGCGAATCGCGACTGCGCATCATCCGGCCCCCACCTCGACCCGAACGCCCTGCGTGAGAAGTATCGATACGAGCGCGACAGACGCCTGCGCCCGGACGGCAAGACCCAGTACCGTCGCGCCGCGGGCGAGTTCGGGTACTACGCGAAAGACCCCTACACACCGTTCACCGAACGCGCACCACTGACCGACCGTGTCGACGTCCTCGTGGTCGGCGGCGGCTTCGGGGGGCTGCTCACCGGCGCGAGGTTGCGTGAGTCGGGTGTCGAGTCCGTGCGGCTGATCGACGAGGGCGGCGACTTCGGCGGAACGTGGTACTGGAACCGCTATCCCGGGATCCACTGCGACATCGAGTCGTACGTGTACATGCCGTTGCTCGAAGAGGTCGGCTACGTCCCGAAGTGGCGATACGCTCCGGGCGACGAGATCCGGCGGCACTGTGTCGCGATCGCCGAGCATTACGGCCTGTATCGGGACGCGGTGTTCCACACGCGTGCAACCGAACTGCGGTGGGACGACGAAGAGAACGAATGGCTCGTGTCGACCGACCGCGGCGACGAGATGCGTGCACGGTATGTCGTCGTGTCCTCCGGCACGCTGAGCCAGCCGAAGCTTCCCGGAATCCCGGGAATCGAGAACTACCGCGGACACACCTTCCACACCAGCAGGTGGGACTACGGGTACACCGGCGGCGACGCCGACGGCGGTCTGTACCGGCTCGCGGACAAGCGGGTCGGCATCGTCGGTACGGGCGCGACGGGCCTGCAAGCGATTCCGTTCGTCGCGCGAGATGCCGAGCATCTGTACGTCTTCCAGCGCACGCCGTCGTCGGTGGACGTGCGCGACAATCGGCCCACCGACCCCGAGTGGGCGGCGTCGTTGCGACCGGGCTGGCAGCGCGAACGCATGGAGAACTTTCTCGCGATCCTCGCGGGCGAGGACGTCGACGTCGACCTGGTGGGAGACCGGTGGACGTCGACGGCGCGGCTGCAACGCAAGATGATCACCGGCGCCGTCGACACGACGCTGGAGCCCGACGAGCGGGAACGTCTCGACGAGACGGCCGATTTCGCGAAGATGAACGAGATTCGCGCACGCGTCGCCGAGGTCGTCGACGACCCGCAGACCGCCGCTGCGCTGCAACCGTGGTACCGCTACATGTGCAAGCGCCCCGGCTTCAGTGACCACTACCTGCAGACCTTCAATCGCCCGAATGTGACTCTCGTCGACACCGCGGACCACGGTGGTGTCACGCGCATGACCGAACGCGGAGTCGTCGTCGGTGACGTCGAGTACGAGGTCGACTGTGTCGTGTTCGCCACGGGATTCGAGACCGGTGTGTCGGGCGTGCGGTCGGGCACGTTGCCCGTGTACGGGCGCGGCGGCCGCGCGCTGCTCGATCACTGGGCGGCCGGCCCACGCACGCTGCACGGCTTCTACTCGCACGGTTTTCCGAACCTGTTCCACCTCGCGTCGATGCAGAACGCGAACTCGGTCAACTTCGCCCACATCCTGCAGGAGCAGGCAGACCACATCGCGGCGGTCGTCGCCGAGGCGCGCAAGTGCGGCGCCGAGTGCGTCGAACCGACCGCCGAAGCCGAAGACGCGTGGTGCGACACGATCCGGGACACCGCGATCGACAACGGCACCTTCCTCGCCGAGTGCACGCCCGGCTACTACAACGGCGAGGGCACTCGCCGTACCGCGACGCCGTCGTCCTACGGACCCGGCCCCATAGCCTTCCACCGGCTGCTCGCGCAGTGGCGTACCGGCGACATGAGCGATGTGCTCGTCGCCCCGGCTGCCGGAGCGGGCCGGTGACCGCGGCGATCCGCGGCGGCGCGGCACTCGTCACGATGGCCACCGCGTTCTCGCTCGTGGCGTGCTCGGATTCCGATGCGTCGGAAGCCGCGCCGGACACCCGCACCGCGGAGCGTGTCCTCCAGGTGACCGACGTCCACCCCGAAACGGGCATGACGCTTCTCGAGGGGCCGACCTTCGGCGACGACGGCAGGCTCTACCTCGTCGACGTCACTGCGCCCGCGGGCGACGCGAAGGTGATGGCCGTCGACCTCGACACCGATCGCGTCGAGCAGGTGTTCACCGACGACGCCGGTGCGTTCACCTCGGCGCAGTTCAGCGCGCACGACGGTCGGCTGTACCTCACCGACTTTCGTGGACGCATCGTGAGCGTCGCGCCCGACGGCACCGACCCGAGAGTGTTCGCCGACGGCGAGATCGACGGGCGACGTATGCAACTCGACGATCTCACGTTCGACGACGACGGAAACCTCTATGCGACCGACTCGTCGTACACGGCATATCCCGAGGGCACGCCCACCGGCCGGGTGCTGCGGTTCGATCGCGCCACCGCACACGCCACCGTTCTCGCGGACGGCCAACCGAATCCGAACGGCATCTCGTTCGACCGGGACGGCGGTGCGCTGTGGGTGAGCCAGCTCGACGCCAATCGCATCGACTACCTCACACTCGGCCCGGATCGCACCACGGTGGCGCGAGCGCACACCGCGATGCACGTGGACGGCGGTACGACACAAACCGATTCGAATGCTGTCGACGCGGACGGCAATGTCTACCAGGGCATCCACGGCGAACCGCGGATTCTCGTGTACCGGCCCGACGGCGAGCGCCTCGCGACCGTCGAGTTCCCGGACGCGCAGGGCCTCGAGTCGGCGACGAACATCGCGATCCGGCCGGGCACGACCGACGCGTACGTGACGGTCAGCGGTCCGGAAGGCGGCTACGTGTACCGGTTCGATGCGTTCGCGGAAGGTATCAGGCAGTCCAACGGAGGGTAGGCAGCAAAAAATCACGGTGACGCAAACCCTCGTGAACCGGTGATCCTCCCGGCACGGTGAAGGTTCGGACCGCGGCCGATCGACGTGCCGCGGCCCGAACCTGCCGCCGATTTCCGAGGGGTTCGCTGCGACATGACCGCGACAACGACCGACACCGTGCGCGCCGCAGGCGCCGCAGTCGTGAACCCACCGACTCCCGTCGATCCTGGCGAGGCACCGGCCCGTGGCGGGTTCTGGGCGCGCCACCGATGGACCGTCATCCGGCTGCTCTCGCCGGTCGCGCTCCTCGTGCTGTGGCAGATCGGCAGCGCCGCGGGCCTCATCTCGCAGCGCATCCTGCCCGCGCCGTCACTGATCGCCGATGCGGGCCTCGAACTGGTGCGGAACGGCGAACTCGTCGACGCGCTCGGGGTGTCCGGGCTGAGAGTGGCGCTTGGTCTGCTGCTCGGGGGCGTCGTGGGCGTCGCGCTCGGTGCCCTCGTGGGCCTGTCGCGGGTCGCGGAGGCGACCGTCGACCCGCCGCTGCAGATGCTGCGCGCCCTGCCCCATCTCGGACTCATCCCGCTGTTCATCCTGTGGTTCGGAATCGGCGAGACGCCCAAGATCCTGCTCGTCGCACTCGGCGTCGCATTCCCCCTGTACCTCAACACCTTCTCGGGAATCCGGCAGATCGACGCCAAGCTGTTCGAGACCGCATCCGTGCTCGGCTTCTCGTGGTGGCAGCGGTTCACCACGATCATCCTGCCGAGTACCGCGCCGCAACTGCTCGTGGGGCTGCGCCAGTCGCTCGCGATCGCGTGGCTCTCGCTGATCGTCGCCGAACAGATCAACTCGGACGCGGGCCTCGGCTTCATCATCAATCACGCACGCGACTTCCTGCGCGTCGACACGATCATCTTCGGGCTCGTGGTCTACGCGTTGATGGGCATCGCGACCGACGGCATCGTGCGACTGCTCGAGAAGCGCGCGCTGCGGTACCGAGGCGAAGGGGACACGAAGTGACCGCAGCGCGAATCGAACTCGCCGCGTCGTTGCGCGGAATCGACAAGTGGTACGGCGACAATCAGGTGCTTGCCGACGTCGATCTCGACATCGCGCGCGGCGAAATCGTTGCGCTGGTGGGCCGCTCGGGCTCCGGTAAGTCCACGCTGCTGCGTGTGCTGGCCGGGCTCTCGCGCGATCACACGGGCGACCGGCACGTCGCGGGCTCGCCCGCGGTCGCATTCCAGGAACCGCGGCTGCTGCCGTGGCGCAGCGTCCGCCGCAATGTCGCGTACGGCCTCAACACCGCGGGTGTCCGCGGTGCGGAGGCGCTCGCCGCCGCCGACCGCACACTCGACGAGGTCGGTCTCGCCGACAAACGCGACGCGTGGCCGCTCACATTGTCGGGCGGTCAGGCGCAGCGCGTCGCGCTCGCCCGTGCGCTCGTGGGTGAGCCCGAATTGCTGTTGCTCGACGAGCCTTTCGGTGCGCTCGACGCGCTCACGCGACTCGACATGCATGCCCTGCTGCTGGCGCTGTGGCGAAGGCACGGCTTCGGTGTCCTGCTCGTGACCCACGATGTCGACGAGGCCGTCGCGCTGGCCGACCGGGTCGTCGTCCTCGACGACGGTGCGATCGCCGACGACGTGCACGTCGATCTGCCGCGCCCGCGTGAGCGCGGGACCGCGGCATTCGGCCGCCACCGTTCACGCCTGCTCACCGCTCTCGGCGTCCACGCCGGTTGAACCCCACCCGCCACCGCGCTCCGTTGTCGAAGCCCGTGATCGAAAAGGAAGTCTCCATGCGTTCCGCCTCCTCACCGCGTGCTGCCCGGCCGGGCAGCCCCCGATGGACCCGTGTCGCCGCCGTCGTCACGGGCCTGGTCCTCGCGACGGCGACCCTCTCGGGCTGCGTGCAGCGTGAGTCGAATGCCGGCGCGACCGACGCTCCCGAACTCGTTCCGACGGACCAGCTGTCGGAAGTCACCCTGCAGGTGGGGGACCAGAAGGGAGGTACCGAGGCGCTGCTGCGTGCGTCGGGCCAACTCGACGACGCGCCGTACACCGTCGCCTTCTCGACGTTCATCTCCGGGCCGCCGCAGATCGAGGCCGCGACCGCAGGCAAGATCGACTTCGCGGTCACCGGCAACACACCGCCGGTGTTCGGCGTCGCATCGGACGCGCGCATCAAGGTCGTGTCGGCGTATGCGAACAATGCCTCGGGCGACCGGATCCTCGTCGCGCCCGGCTCGCCGCTGAAGTCGGTGCAGGACCTGCGTGGCAAGCGCGTCGCCGTCGGCAAGGGCAGTTCCGCGCACGGGCACCTACTGCTGCAGTTGAAGAAGGCGGGCCTGGCGGTCGACGACCTCGAGTGGGCCTTCCTGCAGCCGGCCGACGCGCAGACCGCATTCCAGGCGGGGCAGGTGGACGCGTGGGCGGTGTGGGATCCGTACACCGCGATCGCGCAACTCGGTTCCGGCGTCGACACTCTCACCACGGCCGAGGGCGTGTCGAACGGCTACGGATTCGGCATCGCGTCCGATCAGGCGCTCGCGGACCCGGCGAAGAACACCGCTCTCCGGGATCTCGTCACGCGCATCGCGCGCGCGTCGCAGTGGGCGGTCGAGCATCCCGACGAGTGGTCCGCCGACTATGCCGCTGCCGTCGGTATCGATCCCGAGGCAGCGAAGCTCGCCCAGGGCCGGAGCCTGCGCCCGGCCATCGCGCTCGACGACGACGTGATCGCGTCGGAGCAGGAGCTTCTCGACGCATTTGTCGACAGTGGCGAGATCCGGACGGAGGCGTCGTTCGGCGACTACGTCGACACCCGGTACAACGACGCGGTGCCGGCCTGATCGCACATCTGCACCCTGTCAACAGTTGCGATCAGTCGGGTGTTTTCCCTGTTCGTGCCGCGTGAGGGTGCCTACGGTTGCGTATCTGCCTCGATACCCGGGGCGTCCACCCTTGCCCGCCGTCAGGGCGGGATATCGCAGCAGCACACAGGAGTGAGCACGTGAGAACCCTGATCCTCATCGGTCTGGTCGGGCTCGCCGCCCAGCTGGTCGACGGCAGCCTGGGCATGGCATACGGCGTCACCACCACGACCCTGCTCCTCGCGATCGGTACCAACCCCGCTGCGGCGTCGGCCACGGTGCACCTCGCCGAGATCGGAACGACTCTCGTGTCGGGTCTGTCGCATTGGCGGTTCGGCAACGTCGAGTGGCGCGTCGTCGCGAAGATCGCGCTGCCCGGCGCCGTGGGCGCCTTCGTCGGCGCCACCGTGCTGTCCACTCTGTCGACCGAGGCGGCCGCGCCCGTCATGGCGACGATCCTGCTGCTGCTCGGTCTCTACATCCTCGTGCGCTTCACGCTGCTCGGGATCCCGCGTCATCGGCTCGGCAGGCCGCTGCGCAAGCGGTTCCTCGCGCCGCTCGGCCTGGTTGCGGGTTTCGCCGACGCGACCGGTGGCGGCGGATGGGGGCCCGTCGGAACGCCGGCAATCCTTGCGAGCGGCCGGCTCGAGCCGCGCAAGGTGATCGGCTCGATCGACGCGAGCGAGTTCTTCGTCGCCGTCGCCGCAAGCCTCGGATTCCTGTTCAGCCTCGGTTCGCAGGGGATCGACTTCACGTGGGTGCTCGCGATCCTGGCGGGCGGTGTGATCGCCGCGCCGATCGCGGCGTGGCTCGTGCGTCATGTCCCGCCGCGCCTGCTCGGTGCGTCGGTCGGCGGCATCATCGTTCTCACCAACGCACGCAGCCTCATGCGCAGCGACTGGCTCGACGTGTCCGGCGCGATCACGACGGTCGTCTACGTCGTGATCGTCGTGGTCTGGGTCGCCGCGTTCGCGTACTCGCTGCGCGCCTACCTGCAGGACCGCGAGCGCGAATCGGCCGACGCCGTCACTGCCGACGCCACCACGTCCGAGCGCGAGGAAGGCGAGACGGTGACCGTGTGACGCGGGGTGCCGATGGTGCTCGCGAGAGCGTTGATAACGATTGGCGCCGAAGTGACGAATCGGACGCACGTGCATGATTGGGTGTTGCTCGACATCGGTACGCCGCTGCCCGCGGTGGTCTCGATCTCCGAGCGAAAGGACGCCCTGTGCGCACCACCCGGTCCCCGCAACGAACACGGTTCTCCGCACAGGCTCGGACGCAGTCGTCCGTCCGCTCCCGATGGGTGTCGGCCGCGGTGGCTGTCGGCGTCGCGACGACACTGTCGGTCGCGGTCGCGGCCCCCTCGGGCGCACAGGGCGGGCCGTGCGGGCAGGACGGCTCCGGCAGTTCGGGAAGCAGCACGGGCAGCTCGACGGGTTCGCTTGCCGGCCTCGGTATTCCGTGGCTCAGTGGCCGTCCTGACGGTGGTGTGCCGCAACTGACCGGCCGCACCCAGGCGCTCGAGATGGTCACCGGCCCCGGCTCCCCGAACGAGACGATCGAGCGGTTCAACGTCTCGGGCACCGACCTCGGGATCATGTGGGACGGTGGGGCGGGCCAGACCCTCATGGCATTCGGCGACACCGTCGGCGACTGCGATTCCCCGGGCGGCGACTGGCGCAGCAATGTGCTGTTCCGCAGTGCCGACCAGGACCTGTCCGACGGCATGCGCATCGACTCGTCGCCGCTCGATGCGCCGAACCACTCGAAGCAGGTCATCCACGGACTGCTGAACCTGCCGCCGGGCAGCCCGATCGAGTACACCGTCATCCCCACCGCGGGCATCGCCGTCGGCGCAGATCAGTACGTGCGGTTCATGTCGGTGCGCAGCTGGGACACGCCGGGCAACTGGACCACCAACTATTCGGGCCTCGCGCGGTCGACGGACAACGGCGAGACGTGGACCGTCGATCCGGCCACCGCGCGCGCGAACACGCCGGGTGTCGACGTGCCCGGACTGCCCGCGGTGGCGGCAGGCAACGAGAACTTCCAGCAGAGCGCGTTCGTGCACGGCGCCGACGGCTGGCTGTACGAATTCGGCACGCCTTCGGGGCGATTCGGGCCCGCGCGGCTCGCGCGCGTGCAGGGTGCCGACATCGACAACCTGGCCGCGTACGAGTACTGGAACGGCTCGACGTGGGAGCCCGACATCTCGGCCGCCGCGGACGTCATCCCCGGTTCGGTGAGCGAACTGTCGGTGCAGTGGAACAGCTACCTGAACAAGTTCGTGGCGATGTACACCGATCCGGTCAAGGGCCTCGTGATCCGGCAGGCCGAACAGCTCGAAGGACCGTGGAGCGGTACCGAGACGATCCTCAGCTCGGTGCTGCTGCCGTCGCTCTACGGCGGTTTCATGCACCCCTGGTCGGACGGCCGCTACCTGAACTTCGTGCTCACGACGTGGGACCGGTACAACGTGCTCTACATGCGCACGGACCTGAACGGTCTGCAGCGGGCCGCGACCGACGCGGCCGACCGTCCCGACCCGGCCACCACCGGCGAGGCGCAACTGCTGCGGATCGACTACCCCGAAGGGGAGTGAGCGTTCACGGCGCGATCGCGCGCATCGCGAGAGCGACGACGGCGTCGGCGTGCTCGTCGCCGAGGGGGAGCGCGCCGGTCTGCCAGCGGTGCGTCGTGGGGCCGAAGAACAGTTCGAAGGCGACGGCGTCGGCCACGTCGTCGCGCATCTGTCCCGCGGCACGCGCCGACGCGAAGCGGGTGTGCGCGGCGTCGAGTTGCCGACTGAAGAGCACCTCGGCGATGCGTGCGCGCAGCGGTGCATCGCCCATGGCCTCGATGAGGATCGCACGGTAGAACGCGCTGAACTCCTCGCCGGCGAATTCGTTCTCGGTGGCGCGCAGTACGTTCAGCATGTCGACGGCGAGATCGCCGGTGTCCGGCAGGGCGTAGGCGTCGCCGTCGGGCAGGTCGCGCGCAAGGACGTCGACCACCACCGCGCCTTTCGACGGCCACCAGCGGTAGATCGTCTGCTTGCCGACTCCCGCCCGCGCGGCGATCCCTTCGACGGTGATCTTCGGGTAGGGCACCTCACGAATCAGCTCGGCGGTGGCGTCGAGAACGGCGGTGCGGGCACGTTCGGACCTGCGGGGATGGGCTGCCTCGGACATGACGCGAGTGTAGACGAGACGTTCCGTCTTGACAGGGAGCACATCGTGCCGCTCAGTAGATGAGACGAGACGGACCGTCTTGAGAATGGAGTCGTCCATGCCCGCACACATCGCTGTCGTGAGCATTCCCGCCCCCGGCCACGTCAACCCGAGCCTCGAGGTCGTCCGCGCCCTCGTCGCGCGTGGGTATCGCGTCACGTACGCGAACGATCCCTCGATGCGTGCCGTCGTAGAACGAACCGGCGCGCAGTTGCGGCCGTACGCGAGCACACTTCCGAAGGTCAACCACGCGGCGGCCGCGGAAGAGTCCGAGGGGGTCGAGGACGCCGAGAAAGCGGACTGGGGGAGCGACGCGATCGACGCGCTCACGCTCTTCCAGACCGAGTACGAGTCGATGCTTCCGCAACTGCGGGCCCTCTACGAGAACGACCGGCCCGACCTGTTCCTGTACGACATCGCCGGAATGCCTGCGCGGATCCTCGCCGAGCAGTGGGGGATTCCGATCGTGCAGATCTCGCCCACCTACGTCGCGTGGGAAGGGTACGAGGCCGACATGGCCGAGTTCACGCGGTCGATGCGCGCCGACCCGCGTGGCGCGGCCCTGCACGAACGGCAGCAGCAGTTCCTTCGCAACGAGGGGATCGACGCGGACGCCGACAGCTTCCTCGGCAGGCCACCGCGCGCCGTCGTCCTCATCGCGAAGTCGATGCAGCCCAATGCCGATCGCGTCGACGAATCGGTGTACACCTTCGTCGGCCCCGCACTGCCCGAACACCGCGACGCCGACGGAGACTGGACCCCGCCCGAGGGCGAGCGCGCGCTGCTGGTGTCGCTCGGCACAGCGTTCACTGCCGACGCCGGGTTCTACCGGCGTTGCATCGACGCGTTCGGCCCGATGGACGGCTGGCGACTGATCCTGCAGATCGGCAGGACCGTGGACCCGGACGACCTCGGCGAACTACCCACCAACGTCGAAGTCCACCGGTGGGTGCCGCAATTCGACATCCTGCGGCACGCCGACGCATTCGTCACGCATGCGGGTATGGGCGGCTCGAGCGAGGGCCTCGCGACCGGGACGCCGATGATCTGCGCGCCGCAGGCCGTCGACCAGTTCGGCAACGCGGACGCGCTCGTCGAGGCCGGTGTCGCTGTGCGCGTCGACAGTGAGACCGTGACGCCGCAGGAGTTGCGCGAGGCGCTCGACCACATCACGTCCGAATCCGTCCGTACCCGGTCGCGGGAGCTGGCGGACGAGATGCGCGCCGCGGGCGGGGCCGCCGCTGCCGTGGCCGTAATCGAATCCGCGCTCGAGCAGGCGGACTGGGCTGCGGCGAAAATCGCTGGTGGGCGATGATCGACCGGTGTTACGGTCCGGTCCATCCGAGTTCGCCCCCCCCGGGGGGGCCTGACCCGTGTGGTTCGAATCTGTAGTGCGACGAGACAGGAGGTGGGCTGATGAGTACGGCGAAGACCGCTGCCCAGTGCAGCACCCCGACCAAGCTGACCTCCCGGGCCCCGGTCTGATCGAAAGGGGCTCCTCCTCGAAGGATCCCACCGTGAACTCGCCTTACTCCTCACCTGCGTCCTCGTCGGCCGGTTCGTTGTCCGCGCTCGGCTGGGACGACTCGTTCGAAGCGCTTTTCGCCGAGCACGCGGCCGCGGGCCTGGTGCCCGCTCGCGTCACCCGGGTCGATCGCGGCCGCTGCGACACGCTCACCGCCTCGGGGCCGGTCCGCGCCGCCGGCGCGGCGGTGACGTCTGCGGACCCCGTCCATTCCGTCTGCACCGGCGACTGGGCAGCACTTCGCCCGGGCCCGGATCCGGAACTGGTCGCGCTGCTGCCGCGCCGCACCGCGATCGTCCGGGCATCGGCGGACCGGACCTCGCATCAGCAGGTGCTGGCGGCGAACGTCGATTCGGTCGTCGTCGTGGTCTCGCTGGCGATGCCGCTCAACGAGGCACGCATCGAGCGCCTGCTCGCGTTGGCCTGGGACAGCGGTGCGAAACCGGTCGTCGTACTCACGAAATCGGACACCGTGGACGAACTCGGTGCGTCCACGGCCTCGACAGCAGTCGCTGCTCTGGCCCCCGGCGTCGACGTCGTCGCCACAAGCGGCGCGTCGGGTGCGGGACTGGACGATCTACGGACAGTAGTCGCGGGGACCACGGTGCTGCTCGGCCCGTCGGGCGCGGGGAAGTCCACTCTCGCGAATGCCCTCCTCGGACGAGAGCTCATGGATACCAGCGAGGTGCGCGCCGCGGACGGCAAAGGCCGGCACACGACGGCACACCGCGAGTTGCTGCCGCTGCCGGGTGGCGGCGTGCTCATCGACACCCCGGGCCTGCGAGGTATCGGGATCCAGGATGCTGCGGATGGTGTCGATCGGGTGTTTTCCGACATCGAAACCTATGCGCGGGATTGCGCCTTCCGCGATTGTGAGCACCGGAGCGAACCCGACTGCGCGGTCCAGGACGCCATCGTCGCCGGCGCACTGGATGTGGGCAGGCTCGATCGGTACCGCAAGCTGTTGCGCGAAAGCGAGCGGGCTGCTGCCCGAGGAGACGCTCGCCGGTCGGGTAAGCGCAGCGACGAGAAGAAGCAGATCACCCGGGATCTGCGCGCCACCTATCGATTCCGAAACCGCCAGCTGTGAGCACTTGACGAGTCCAGGTACGCCGAAAACGCTCACAGGTCGTGCGGCGCCCGGGCGCGGCCCTGTCATGATGTACCCATGCCGTCGTTGACCACGTGGACCAATGCCGAAGGACTCTGCCGATTCGTCGACGCGTCGCCGTCGCCTTTCCATGTGTGCGCGACGGTGTCGTCGGAGCTCACCTCGGCGGGCTTCACGCGGCTCGACGAAACACAGTCGTGGCCCACCGAACCGGGCCGCTACTTCGTCGTGCGGGGTGGTTCGCTCATCGCGTGGAGCACCGAGGGTGTCGGTCGCACCGCACCGTTCCGCGTCGTCGGTGGTCACACGGACAGCCCCAACCTGCGCGTCAAACAGCATCCCGATCTCGCGGTCGCCGGCTGGCAACTCGTCGGCCTCGAGCCGTACGGAGGCGCGTGGCTCAACTCGTGGCTCGACCGCGACCTCGGCGTCTCGGGGCGGCTGTCGGTGCGCCGCGGCAACACCGCCGAGGACGTCCTGGTCCGCATCGACGACCCGGTACTACGGGTGCCGCAACTCGCGATCCACCTGTCCGAGGACCGCAAGGGAGTGGCTCTCGACCCTCAGCGAAATGTCAACGCGGTGTGGGGGATCGGCGACGAGCCGCGCTCGTTCGTCGGTTTCGTCGCGGACCGTGCGGGAGTCGCACCCGACGACGTCCTCGGCTGGGAGTTGATGACGCACGATCTCGCGCCGAGCGCACTCACCGGCCCCGAGGAAGAGTTCGTCAGTGCTCCGCGTCTCGACAACCAGGGCACGTGCTACGCGGGCACTCACGCGCTGCTCGCGGCGGCCGACAACCCGAGCGAATACGTCCCGGTGCTCGCACTGTTCGACCACGAAGAGGTCGGCAGCATGTCCGAGCGCGGCGCGTTCTCGGACCTGCTGAACACGGTGCTCGAACGCATCGTGCTGGGGCGCGGCGGCGGACGCGAGGAGTATCTGCAGGCGAAGGCGGGTTCGACGGTCGCGTCGGGCGACATGGCACATGCGACACACCCCAACTACGCCGAGCGGCACGAACCCGCGCATCGCATCCGGGTCGGTGGCGGCCCGGTACTCAAGGTCAACCAGAACCTGCGGTATGCGTCGGACGCCGACGGGGAAGCCGTGTTCGCGCTCGCGTGCGCGCACGTCGGGGTGCCGTTGCAGCGGTACGTCCACCGCGCGGATCTGCCGTGTGGTTCGACGATCGGCCCGATCACCGCGTCACGCACCGGCATCACGACGGTCGACGTCGGCGCGCCGCAACTCGCGATGCACTCGGCGCGCGAGTTGATGGGCGCCGCGGACGTCCGCATGTACTCCGACGCGCTGGCGGCCTTCCTCAGCCCGGTTCCGTGACCCGACCCGCCGTGTAGGGCGCCCGGGCCGCGGAATTCGGCCTACGACAGCGCTGCGTCCGCGAGAATCGTCGAATGGATGTCAGGCGGCGGGTGACCGCGATCGCGCTCGGCGCCTCTCTCGGCGGCCTGCTGTTCGGCGCCGACACGTCGACGATGAACGGCGCCGTCACCGGCCTCGAAACGGCTTTCGGGCTCGAGAGCGGATCGACCGGTCTCGTCGTCGCGATCTCCCTGCTCGGCTGTGCGCTCGGCGCGACTTGTGCGTCCCGTGTGGCGCATCCGCTGGGACAGCGCAACACGATGTGCCTCGGCGGCCTGCTGGTCGTGGTGGGCGCGGTGGGCGCGGCGCTGTCGGTCGGCACGCCGATGCTGATCGTCTTCCGCATCGTCAGCGGCACCGGCATCGGTCTGCTCAGCGTCGTCGTACCCGGGTACATCACCGAGATCGCGCCGCCCGCGATCCGCGGCAGGCTCTCGTCGCTGTGGCAGTTGTCGATCGTGATCGGTATCTGCGGCGGCCTCGTCGTCGACTACCTGTTGCGCCGCGCGGCGGGCGGCGAGGTGGAACCTCTGCTGTGGGGTGGCGCGTCGTGGCGGTGGATGTTCGGGGCCCTGGCGCTCGTCGCGGTCGCCCAGGTGCTCGTGGCGTCGCGCCTGCCGGACAGCGAACACCACCGGCAGCGCGCGAGCGACAGCGGTACCGCGCGGCTGTCGGTGCTGCGGGGCCGTGCGTTCGGTCTCGTGCCGATCGTGTGGGTCGGCATCGCGATGGCCGCGCTGCAGCAGTTCGTCGGCATCAACGTCATCTTCTTCTACTCGACGACGCTGTGGCAGTCGGTCGGCTTCTCGCCGGACGACTCCTTCCAGACGGGCATCGTCACCGACGTCGTGAACATCGCGGCGACGATCGTCGCGATCGGTCTCGTCGACCGGGTCGGCAGACGGCCGCTGCTGCTCGTCGGCAGCGGCGGCATCGCCGTCACACTCGCGGTCATGGCGTTCTGCTTCTCGAAGATCGACGCCGACGGCCTGCTGCCGGGCGGCTACGGGCCCGTCGCGCTGGTCGCCGCGAACCTGTTCGTGGTGTTCTTCGGGGTCAGCTGGGGCCCGCTGATGTGGGTCGTGCTCGGCGAGTTGTTCGACACCCGCGTCCGCACCGCGGCGCTGTCGCTCACCGTCGCGGTCAACTGGCTCGCGAACTTCGCCGTCACCCAGACCTTCCCGACGCTGTCCGACGTGAGCCTGTCGTTCGCGTATCTGCTGTATGCGGTCTTCGGCGTCCTCGCGCTGCTGTTCGTGGCGCGGTTCGTGCCCGAGACCAAGGGCAAGGTGCTCGGCTGATCGCGTGTGTGCTCTGCGTCACCCGACGCACGCGGCCGAGGCAGGCCGGGAAAATCGGTGGCCCGCCCCCGGTAGACTGACCACCGGCAGCGCGGTGCAGATTGCCCGATGTGTGCGGCGCGCCGGCTACGTCTGTCCACGGGAAGGGACCACCGCTCAGTGTCTCCGCAGGTCGATACCGTCTCCAATGCCGCAGCGACGCCCGACGTCGAACAGCCGTGGAAGGAGCTGGGTCTCAAGGAGGACGAGTACGTCCGTATCCGGGAGATCCTGGGCCGCCGCCCCACCGACGCCGAGCTCGCAATGTACTCGGTGATGTGGAGCGAGCACTGCTCCTACAAGTCGTCGAAGGTGCATCTGCGCTACTTCGGCGAGACCACCACCGACGAGATGCGTGCCCACATGCTCGCGGGCATCGGCGAGAACGCAGGCGTCGTCGACATCGGCGACGGCTGGGCCGTCACGTTCAAGGTCGAGAGCCACAACCATCCGTCGTACGTCGAGCCCTACCAGGGCGCCGCGACGGGTGTCGGCGGCATCGTGCGCGACATCATGGCGATGGGCGCGCGTCCGATCGCGGTCATGGACCAGCTCCGCTTCGGTGCGGCCGACGCCCCCGACACGCGCCGTGTCGTCGACGGCGTCGTGCGCGGAATCGGCGGCTACGGCAACTCGCTCGGCCTGCCCAATGTGGGCGGCGAAACCGTTTTCGACGAGTGCTACAACGGCAACCCCCTCGTCAACGCGTTGTGTGCGGGCGCGATGCGGGTCGAGGATCTGCACCTCGCGTTCGCGTCGGGCGTCGGCAACAAGATCATCCTGTTCGGCGCTCGCACGGGCCTCGACGGCATCGGCGGTGTGTCCGTTCTCGCGTCCGAGACCTTCGACGGCGACGGCGGTCCCAGCCGCAAGAAGCTCCCGAGCGTCCAGGTCGGCGACCCGTTCACCGAGAAGGTTCTCATCGAGTGCTGCCTCGACCTGTACCGCGAAGAGCTCGTGGTCGGCATCCAGGACCTCGGTGGCGCCGGATTGTCGTGTGCCACTTCGGAACTCGCGGCTGCGGGCGACGGGGGTATGCACATCCGGCTCGACGAGGTGCCCACCCGTGCACACGGCATGACGCCCGCCGAGGTGCTGTCGAGCGAGTCGCAGGAACGCATGTGCGCCGTCGTCAAGCCCGAGGACGTCGACGAGTTCATGGCGGTCTGCAAGAAGTGGGACGTGCTCGCGACCGTCGTCGGTGAGGTCACCGACGGCGAGCACCTGGTGATCGACTGGCACGGCGAGACCGTCGTCGACGTGCCGCCGCGCACCGTCGCGCACGAAGGCCCCGTGTACGAGCGGCCCGTCGCCCGACCCGAGTGGCAGGACGCCCTCGTGGCCGACACCACGAAGAACCTGACGCGCCCCGAGGGCGCCGACGAGCTACGCGCCACGCTGTTGACGATGATCGGCTCGCCCGCACTGTGCAGCCGCAAGTGGATCACCGAGCAGTACGACCGCTACGTGCGCGGCAACACCGTCCTGGCGGAGAACGCCGACTCGGGTGTCGTGCGCATCGACGAGAAGACCGGTCGCGGCATCGCGCTCGCCACCGACGCATCCGGGCGCTACACCAAGCTCGATCCGTACACCGGCGCCCAGCTCGCGCTCGCCGAGGCGTACCGCAATGTCGCCGTCACCGGCTCGACGCCCAAGGCCGTCAGCAACTGCCTCAACTTCGGCTCGCCCGAGGATCCCGCGGTCATGTGGCAGTTCCAGCAGGCGGTGCGAGGTCTCGCCGACGGCTGCGCGCAGCTCGGCATCCCGGTCACGGGCGGCAACGTGTCGTTCTACAACCAGACCGGCGCCACCGCGATCAACCCGACCCCGGTCGTCGCGGTGCTCGGCGTCATCGACGACGTCCACCGCCGCATCCCCACCGGCATCGGCCTCGAGCCGGGCGAAACTCTGTTCCTGCTCGGCGACACGCGCGACGAGTTCGACGGCTCGATCTGGGCCCAGGTCGCACACGGTCACCTCGGGGGCGTTCCGCCGAAGGTCGACCTCGAACGTGAGCGGCTGCTCGCCGACATCCTGCTCGCGTCGTCGCGCGACGGCCTGGTGTCGGCCGCGCACGATCTGTCCGAAGGCGGTCTCGCGCAGGCCGTCGTCGAAGCCGCGCTCGCGGGCGAGACCGGCTGCCGCATCCTGCTGCCCGAAGACGAGGACCCGTTCGTCACGCTGTTCTCGGAGTCGTCCGGCCGTGTGCTCGTCGCGGTGCCGCGCACCGAGGAAACCCGCTTCACCGGAATGTGTTCCGCGCGCGGTCTGCCGTGCGTGCGCATCGGTGTCGCCGACGAGGGCTCCGATTCGGTCGAGATCCAGGGCCAGTTCTCCGTCACGCTCGACGAGCTGCGGAAGGCACACGAAGGCACGTTGCCCACGCTGTTCGGGTGATGCGTGACCGATTATCGGACCGACTCTCATGCAGCTGATCGGTCGCGGGAACGCCACCCGCGACTGATCGATCCGGCACGTCTGCACGGTCCGATCCTCGACAGCACGTGGGACATCCTCCGGCTCGACTTCCTCGGCATCGCGTTCGGTGCGCTGTTCTTCTGCTGGTCGCTCACGCCGTCGCTCCTCCCACGAGACTGGCTGTTCCAGGGCATCATCGGCGGCATCGACGCGGCCATCGGTTATGCGATCGGCACCGTCGTGTCGGCGCTCGCCCGTCGGTACGTGCTGCGCCGCTACACGTGGTGGCCCGTCCGCGAACCGTGGGCCACCGCCGGGAAGGCGTTCGTCGTCGTGACGTCGGCGCTCGTGTCGCTCGTGATGCTCGTGTACTCGGCCGGCTGGCAACGCGAGATCGCGCGGCTCATGGACGTCGAGGGCACCACGACGTCCGGGTACATCCGCACCATCGCACTGAGCGCCCTCGTCGCGGCCACACTCGTCGCGCTGTGGCGCGTGCTGCGCGACATCGTGCGCTGGATCGCCGGCCGGCTCATCCGGACGCTGCGGCTGTCGGTCCCCGTCGCCACCACGATCGGCGTCGTCGTGGTGGTCGTGCTGTCGCTGCTGCTCGTCGACGGAATCCTGCTGCGCGGCACGTACTCCGCCGTCAACAGTGCGTTCAGTCTCGAGAACGACGGCACGCAGGAGGGCATCGAGCAACCGTCGAGTCCGGAGAAATCCGGCAGCCCCGACTCCCTCGCGCCGTGGGACACGCTCGGCCTGCAGGGCCGCAACTTCGTCGCCCGCGGGCTCGACTCGACGCGACTCGAACAGTCGAGCGGCAAGCCGGCGAAGGAACCGATCCGGGTGTACGCGGGCCTCGAGACTGCCGAGGACACCGATGCGCGGCTGGACGTCGTCGTCAAGGAACTCGAACGCACCGGGGCCTTCCAGCGCGAGGTGCTCGTCGTGATTCCCACGACCGGCACCGGCTGGGTCAATCCCACGGCCGCGGAAGCGATCGAGCTCGTCCACAACGGCGACAGCGCGCTCGTCGCCGCCCAGTACTCGTACCTGCCCAGCTGGATCTCGTTCCTCGCCGACCGTGACAAAGCCGCCGAGGCCGGCCGCAGGCTCGTCGACAAGGTGCGAGACCGGTGGCTGCAGGAGCCGGTCGAGACGCGGCCGAAGCTCATGGTCTACGGCGAAAGTCTCGGCACGCAGGCCGGAGAAGGGGCGTTCGCGAACCTCGCCGAGCTGCGCGCGAAGGTCGACGGCGTGCTGTGGGTCGGGCCGCCGAATTCGAACCCGTTGTGGCGCAGTCTCGTCGAACGACGCGATCCGGGTACTCGGGAGATCGACCCCACCTACGCGGACGGTCTGGTCGTGCGCTTCGCCAACGATGCTGCGGGGATCGGACGCGGCGGCGACACGTGGCTCACGCCGCGCGTGCTCTATGTGCAACATCCGTCCGACCCGGTGGTGTGGTGGTCGCCCGACCTGCTGTTCAACCGGCCCGACTGGCTGCACGAGGTGCCCGGCTACGACCGCACGCCGTCGATGAAATGGTTCCCGTTCGTCACCTTCTGGCAGGTCTCCGCCGACCTTGCGAACGCCGCGGGAGTGCCGGACGGGCACGGCCACAACTACGGCACGCTCGTGCTCGACGGCTGGGTCTCGGTGGCGCAACCCGAAGGCTGGACGCCCGACGACACCGAACGGGCGCGCGCGACGCTCGACGCCTACCGAGACACCGAGGGTCCCGAGAAGTGACGGGCCTGCGTCCGCGGCGGTGGCATGCCGTCGCGCTCACCGCGGCCGCGGTCGCGTGGAACAACGTCGTGCTGCCCGCAACCGGCGCCGGGCCGCGCGTGCGGGCCGCGTCGGGTGCCGCGCTCGCGTTGGGTGCAGTCGGTGCCGCACGCGCCGCCGGATACACCGCGGGCGACCTCGGGCTCGCTCGTGCCTGCGTCGGCCGCGGCGCTCGCGTCGGCGCGTGGGCGGCCCTCGCACCCGCAGCTGTGTTCGCCGCGGCGACCGCGGTACCGGCCGCGCGGAGACGCGTCGGCTCGCCGTCGCGGAGTGCCGGGGCCGTCGAACGGAGCGACGCGGCCGAATGGATCCTCGTGCATATTCCGATCGGCACCGTTCTCACGGAGGAACTGCTGTTCCGCGGCGCGCTCTCGGCATCGCTCCTGGCCTGGCCCGCCGGGTGGGGGAGCGCGCTGCATGCTGCGGCATTCGGGCTGTGGCACGTGCGCGGCGCGCGCGTCGCGGGCGAGTCCGTCGCCGGGACCGTCGTGGTCACGGCCGCGTCGGCGCTCGTGTTCGACGCGCTGCGACGCGGCACGGGCAGCGTCGTCGCGCCGATGCTGCTGCATTTCGCCGTCAACGCCGCTGGCGCCGGGGCGGTCCTCGTGGCCGCGCGGGCGCTGTCGTAGGTTCGGAGGACCATGCCTGCTCGTCGCCGTGTCGATCCCGCCGATCTTCGCTCCGCCCTGCTCGTCGTCGTGCCGTGGCTGCGCGGCGAGACCGACGAGGCGCCGCCGCGCGCGGTGCTCGCCTCGGCCGTGCGGCTCAGCGCACGCACCCTCGAACAGATCGCGCCCGGGTCGAGCGTCGAGGTGCGGGTGCCTCCGTTCGTCGCCGTCCAGTGCATCGAGGGCCCGCGGCACACCCGTGGCACACCGCCCAACATCGTCGAGACCGACCCACGCACGTGGCTGGAACTCGTCGTGGGCCTGCGCAGCGTCGAGGACGACGACACGCGACGCGCGGTCACCGCCTCGGGCACGCGTGCGAGCGAGATCGCGCACTGGCTGCCGTTGCTGCGGATGTGATCGTGTGTGTCCCCTCACGTCGGGTCGGGAATCCGCACTACGGACGGTGAGCCGTGTCGCACCGCCACGTAGACTGGAGTGGCACCCACCTCGCCCCGACCACAAGGGAGTTCCGGTGACTCGAGCCGACCTGTCGGTCCACAGTCGAAATCTCCTCGCCCCGAGTACACCCGAACCCGAGCAGCCGGAGAACGAGCCGCGCGAAGAGTGCGGCGTCTTCGGGGTGTGGGCGCCTGGCGAGGACGTCGCGA
The DNA here is from genome assembly GCF_012726205.1 of Rhodococcus sp. HNM0569. GTDB lineage: Bacteria > Actinomycetota > Actinomycetes > Mycobacteriales > Mycobacteriaceae > Rhodococcus_F. The sequence goes on from NZ_JAASAE010000003.1 coordinate 313,213, forward strand.
AGCTCTCCTACTACGGGCTCTACGCGTTGCAGCATCGCGGTCAGGAAGCCGCGGGCATCGCGGTCGCCGACGGCTCCCAGGTGCTCGTGTTCAAGGATCTCGGCCTGGTCAGCCAGGTGTTCGACGAGCAGAACCTCGCCGCGATGCAGGGCCATGTCGCGGTCGGGCACTGCCGATACTCCACCACCGGTTCCACCACGTGGGAGAACGCGCAGCCCATCTTCCGCACCACGTCGGCGGGCACAGGCATCGCGCTCGGGCACAACGGCAACCTCGTCAACACCGCCGAACTGTCCGAACGGGCCCGCACCGCCGGGCTCGTCAACGGGTCGATGCCCGGGGCCACGTCCGACTCCGACGTCGTCGGCGCACTGCTCGCGCACACCGCCGCCGACACCACAATCGAGCAGGCCGCACTCGAACTGCTGCCCACCCTGAAGGGCGCGTTCTGCCTCACGTTCATGGACGAGAACACGCTGTACGCGGCACGCGACCCGCACGGCGTCCGTCCGCTGAGCCTCGGCCGGCTCGACCGTGGATGGGTCGTCGCGAGCGAGACCGCGGCGCTCGACATCGTCGGAGCCGCATTCGTGCGCGACATCGAACCCGGCGAGCTCCTCGCGATCGATGCCGACGGCGTGCGGTCCTCGCGCTTCGCGCCGCCCGAGCCGAAGGGCTGCGTATTCGAGTACGTCTACCTCGCCCGCCCCGACAGCGTCATCTCGGGCCGCTCGGTGCACGCCACGCGCGTCGAGATCGGCCGCCGCCTCGCGAAGGAGCACCCCGCGGAGGGCGATCTCGTCATCCCCGTGCCCGAGTCCGGTACGCCCGCCGCCGTCGGTTTCGCGCAGGGCTCGGGCATCCCGTTCGGCCAGGGCCTGATGAAGAACGCCTATGTCGGCCGCACCTTCATCCAGCCGTCGCAGACCATCCGTCAGCTCGGCATCCGTCTCAAGCTCAACCCGCTGCGCGAGGTCATCCGCGGTAAACGGCTCATCGTCGTCGACGACTCGATCGTGCGCGGCAACACGCAGCGCGCGCTCATCCGGATGCTGCGCGAGGCCGGCGCACTCGAGATCCACGTGCGCATCGCGTCACCGCCGGTGAAGTGGCCGTGCTTCTACGGCATCGACTTCGCGTCGCCCGCCGAGCTCATCGCCAACGGCGCGGGGGGCACCGAGCACGACAGCTTCGCCGAGATGATCGACGGCGTCCGCAGGTCGATCGGCGCCGACTCGCTCGGCTACATCTCCATCGACGGCATGATCGCCGCCACCGAGCAGCCCGCGTCCCGGCTGTGCGCGGCGTGCTTCGACGGCGAGTACCCGATCGAGCTGCCCGCGGAGAGCCGCATGGGCAAGAACGTGCTCGAGGGCCTGCTCGCGGCGGGCGAGCCGCTGTCGCACGCCAACGACAACGTCGACGCACTCAGTCGTCCCTAGCACCGCTCCGGTACCGTGAGAACGCACTGGTCGGCGTCATCGCCGCTGCGTGCGATCCCAGACGAATCACCCGAGCACGACAGGCTGGAGCACAACCCCATGACCGAGGACCCGACACGTCGCACAGGCGCTTCGTACGCGGAAGCGGGCGTGGACATCGAGGCGGGCGATCGCGCCGTCGAACTGTTCGCGCCGCTCGCCAAGAAGGCCGGGCGCCCGGAGGTGCTCGGTGGCCTCGGTGGTTTCGCCGGCCTGTTCTCGCTCAAGGGCGACTACACCGAGCCGATCCTCGCCGCGTCGACCGACGGCGTCGGCACCAAGCTCGCGATCGCGCAGGCCCTCGACAAGCACGACACGGTGGGTCTCGACCTCGTCGCGATGGTCGTCGACGATCTCGTCGTGTGCGGCGCCGAGCCGCTGTTCCTGCAGGACTACATCGCGGTCGGCAAGGTCGTTCCCGAGCGCGTCGCCCAGATCGTCGGCGGTATCGCCGAAGGCTGCGTCCAGGCCGGGTGCGCGCTGCTCGGCGGCGAGACGGCGGAGCACCCCGGCGTCATGGCGGACGGCGACTACGACCTGTCCGCCACCGGCGTCGGTGTCGTCGAAGCCGATCAGCTGCTCGGCCCCGACCGCGTGCGCCCCGGCGACGTCGCGATCGCGATGGGCTCGTCGGGCCTGCACTCGAACGGCTACTCGCTCGCCCGCAAGGTGCTCCTCGAGATCGACCACATGAACCTCGACGCACACGTCGACGAGTTCGGCCGCACGCTCGGCGAAGAGATGCTCGAACCCACCCGCATCTACGCCAAGGACTGCCTCGCGCTGGCCGCGGAGACCGACGTCCGCACGTTCTGCCATGTCACCGGCGGCGGACTCGCCAACAACCTCGCGCGCGTCATGCCGAAGGGCCTCGTCGCCGAACTCGACCGCGGCACGTGGAGCCCCGCCCCGATCTTCGCGATGATCGCGCAGCGCGGCCGCGTCGAACGCGCCGAGATGGAGCAGACGTTCAACATGGGCGTCGGCATGGTCGCGATCGTCGCGCCCGAGGACGTCGACCGCGCGCTCGCCGTGCTCACGGCCCGGCACATCGAGTGCTGGACGCTCGGCAGCATCAAGAAGGCGCATGACGTCGAAAAGGGGCAGGCGGCGAACGACGAGCGCGCCGTGTTGCTGGGCGATCACCCGCGCTTCTGACCCACTGTCCGCACCCCTCTTTCCCGTCGCGATGTCACATTGTGTGCGCTGGATGCACATGATGTGACATTGCGACCGGGTATGGGGGAGCGGGCGACCAGGAGAGGCGTGTTCGGACTACCCGCGACAGCACGAAGAGGGGGAGCCACTGTAGTGGCTCCCCCTCTTCGTGTATCGAGTACTCAGCGGCGCCAGTCGTCCTCGTCGTCTCGCTGATCCGAGTAGGCGTCGTCTCGATGCGAGCTCGACGCACCCGACAGCTCGCGCTGCAAGCTGTCGAAATCGGTGGTCGGTACGCTGTACTTCAGCTCGCGTGCAACCTTGGTCTGCTTTGCCTTAGCCCGGCCGCGGCCCATGGCTGACCCCCTCGCGCTTTCGCGGGGCGGCCTGGGGAATTTGGCGGCCCCGTTTGAATGTGTAAGTTCCTGCCCCACACTTTAGCGTGGAAAGCGCGCTCGTGCCTCCATCCGCCCGGCACCGATGTGTCTGATTGCTCTCATCACGCGTGCGAGCAGCGGAAAAGCGCCTGCGGACTGCGAAGAAGCTTTCGCGATTCGGAAAAAAGCCTGTGTGGTCTGTTTCTGCCCGCGCAGCGCGTGGTTTCAGAGGATTCCGGGTATCGCGCGCACCGTGCCGACCCTGGCCCCGCCACCCAGCACCGGTCGCGACGCGAGGGCCGCGAGATCCTCGCTCGATTCGCCGAGCACGCGATGGGCGACGGCGGCGACGAGCGGCAACCGTGCGCGTTCGTGGCCGTCGTCGATCTTGAACGCGAAGGACGTGCCGTCGTCGAACACGCCCGCATGGACGCCGTCTGCTCCCGACTTGCAGAACAGGCCTGGCACCGTCGTCATGAGGGCGAGATCGTCGGTGCCGGTGCCCGACATCAGCCGTGGGAACTCGCGCACCGACGACACGACCGCCGACTCGGGCGTGTCAGCGGGTGCCGACGCGAGCACGCGATAGCTGTTCGCCAACTGAGAGAGCGAGAGCGGAATGATCGGCAGGCCGCAGCCGTCGATCGCGAACTCGCCGTCGGCGTCGCCGGTGAGCGCGGCGAAGACGTCGGCGACCGCGAGCTGCATCGGGTGCGCCGAGTCGAGGTAGTCGCCGAGCGGCCAACCGTTGACGGCGCACGCCGCGAGCATCGCCGCGTGCTTGCCGGAACACTCCATGTAGAGCGGCTGCGGCAGTTCGCCCGCGGCGATCAGTTCGGCGCGGGACAACTCGTCGGCCGGCAGCGCAGGTGGACAGCGCAGTGCCGACTCGTCGAGCCCGTGCCGCGTGAGGATCCCACGGACGACGTCGAGATGATCGGACTCGCCCGAGTGCGACGCGGTGGACAGCGCCACCTCCTCGGCGGACTCGGGGGCGAACCCGATGCGCATCGCTGCGACCGCCTGCCACGGCTTGTTCGCCGAGCGCGGGAAGATGGGCGTGTGCACCTCGCCGAGGGCGACGAGCGGACGCTGCTCGGCGTCGAGGACGACGAGCGAGCCGCGATGGACGCACTCGCGAACCCCGGAACGCACCACTTCCACCAGGTCGACACTCACGAGCGGGCCTCCGTTCCCCGTACCTGCGCGTCGTGGCGGGCGAGGTGGTAGTCGATGCGTTCGATCGTGCTGTCCGCAAGAGGCGCGCCGCTCGCACGCAGGCGCGCCAGGACGTCGGGGTCGGTGCCCGCGAACACGTCGCGCACCGTGACACCGTGTGCCGGCCGCTCGAGCAGTTCGACGCGGTCGCCTGCCCGGACGCGGCCCTCCCGGCGCACCGCGAGGTAGGCGCCGGTGTCGGCGCGCTCGGTGAATCGCCGCACCCAGCGCGGTTCGCCCGACCAGTTGCCGAAGGTGGCGCACGGTGTGCGGGGGCTGGTGATCTCGAGTTCGCACTCGCCGACCCGCCACCGCTCGCCGAGCACGGCGTCGGTGGGGGAGAAGCCGTCGACACGCAGGTTTTCGCCGAACCAGCCTGCGGGCAGGTCGCGGCCCAATTCTGCGGCCCATCGGTCGGCTTCGCCCTTGGCGTACGCGTACACCGCCTTCGACGCGCCGCCGTGGAACTCGACGTCGCAGACCTTGTCGCCGGCGAGGCCGGTGATGTGCACGTCGACGGGGCCCGCGACGGGCCGCTTGTCGATCGCGGTGCGCGGTACCCGGCGTACACCGCTGTCGCGTTCGGCGAACAGCACGCACACCGCCGTGACGGTGCCGAGCAGGCTCATCGGCCGCGCAACTTCTCGATCGCCGCGCGCCCGGCCTGGACGCGGTTGTCCGCGACGATGGAGTCGGCGTCGATCGCGGCGGCCACGCCCGCGACCTCGAGCGGAGTGTCGGCGGGCACCGACCGCTTGATCAAGGCGAGTGCGACGGGGCCGAGTTCGTGATGGTCGACGACTGTGCCGAGACGGCCGATCGTGCGGCCGCCCGCGCTGACGTCGGCGCCCGGTTCGGGCCGGGTGTCGGCGCTGCCGTCGAGGTGCAGCAGCACCAGATGCCGCGGCGGCTTGCCCAGGTTGTGTACGCGCGCGACGGTCTCCTGCCCGCGATAGCAACCCTTGTCGAGGTGTACCGCGCCGTGCGCCTCCGCACCACCGATCCAATGCACCTCGTGCGGGATCGTGCGCTCGTCGGTGTCGAGGCCGATGCGCGGACGCAGCGCCACGGCGCGCAGCGCGTCGAACGCCCACGAGCCGGCGGGCGCGGCACCTGCCGCGGTGAGCCTGTCCCACCACTCACCGAGCGCGGCGCGTGGCACGAGCAGGTCGAAGGACGACGAGGTGGGCCACGGCATGCGGCGCACGAAACCACCGCCCGCGATCGCGACCGCGCGGTACGGCTCGGCGGGCACGTCGAGCTCGAGCGCCGCGAGCACCGACGGCGCGTCGGGGCCGAGCAGGCTCAGCACCGCGAGGTCGTTGCCGTCCCGGGGGTCGACCTGCGACCAGAACACCATCTTGCGCAGGAAGGACAGGAGATCGGGGCCCCGCCCCGCCTCGGTGTCGATCCACGTCGTGCCTTCGAGGTCGGTGAGCACGAAGTGGTGTTCGACGCGGCCGTTGATGTCGAGGCTGAGGTTCTCGGCGCTCGCGCCGTCGGGCAGGTCCGTGACGTGCTGCGATGAGATGGTGTGCAACCAGCTCAGCCGCTCGGCGCCCGCCAGCGCGACGACGAACCGGTGCGATCGGTCGACGACCGCGGCGGATCGCTCGGCGGTGCGCTGCTCGCGGAGTGGATCGCCGTAGTGCCACGCGACGCCCGCGTCGAGTGACTCGGCGGGTGCGGGGACGGCGTCGGGGCGAGACAGCAAGGGGCTTTGCGGCGCCTCGTCTCGGGGAAGCCCGCCCCGGGTGAGCTCTGACGAATCATGTGTGTCGGCCACGGCACCAGTCTAGTGACCGTCGCTCGGTTCGGGCCGCCCCGTCGCCTTAGGCTGATCGGCATGGCTGATCGAGTGCTGGTGACCCTTGACCACGAAGTGCACGACGCGGACGCCCCGTTCGTGTGTGCCGACGATCTCGGCCTGGTGCGCGGGGACGGCGCGTTCGAGACCCTGCTCGTCCGGGGCGGACGCGCTCTGCAGGTCGACGCGCATCTCGCACGGCTCGCCGACTCCGCGCGCACATCGGGGCTGCAGGTCGGCGATCTCGACGACTGGCGGCTCGCGATCGAACTCGCTGCCGAGGAGTGGGGATCGGGCGACGAAGGCGCGTTGCGGCTGGTGCTCACGCGAGGCCGCGAAAGCGGTGGTGATCCAACTGCGTTCGTGACGGTGGGGGCGGTGTCCGAGCGCGTGTTGCGCGTGCGGCAGGAAGGGGTCGCGGCGCTCACTCTCACCCGGGGGATCTCGGTGGATCTCGCATCGGTCGCGCCGTGGCAGTTGCTGGGCGCCAAGACGCTGTCGTACGCCACGAACATGGCGGCGATCCGGCATGCCGAGGCGAACGGCGCCGACGACGTCGTGTTCGTCAGCAGTGAGGGTTTCGTGCTCGAGGGCCCGCGTTCGACCGTCGTGATCGCGCGCGACGACACGTTCGTGACGCCTCCTGTGTCCCAGGGCATCCTGTCCGGCACGACCCAGCGTGCACTGTTCGACGTCGCGACGGCCCGCGGGATCACGTGCGAATACGCCGCATTGCGGCCCGCGGATCTGATCACGGCCGACGGCGTGTGGCTCGTGTCGAGTATCACGCTCGCGGCGCGGGTGCGCGAACTCGACGGACTCGCGCTGCGCGAGCCCGACATCGCCGCCGATTTCGCCGAGCTGATCGACGCGGCGGTCGAGGGCGAGGGGGCTGCCGCGCAGCCCTCTTGACACATCTACTACATTCCGTAGTAACAAAGCGGAACCGTGGCAATCGGCCACGCCGAACAGAGTGTCGGCAGTAGCTTTGTGCGGAAGAGCGAGCGCACGCCCACGTCTCGCTCCCGGCCTGTAGCGCGGGCGCACCTACGGAGTGACCATGGATGCTTTGGATGTCGCGAGGTGGCAGTTCGGCATCACGACCGTCTACCACTTCATCTTCGTCCCGTTGACGATCGGTCTCGCACCGATGATCGCGATCATGCAGACCATGTGGGTCGCGACGAAGAAGGACCACTGGTACCGGCTCACCAAGTTCTTCGGCAAGTTCTTCCTCATCAACTTCGCGCTCGGCGTCGCCACCGGCATCGTGCAGGAGTTCCAGTTCGGCATGAACTGGAGCGAGTACTCGCGCTTCGTCGGCGACATCTTCGGTGCGCCACTGGCTCTCGAAGGTCTCGTCGCCTTCTTCCTCGAATCGACCTTCATCGGTCTGTGGATCTTCGGTTGGGGACGACTGCCGAAAGCGGTTCACCTCGCGACGATCTGGCTCGCCGCGATCGGTGTGAACGCGTCGGCGTACTTCATCATCGTCGCGAACTCGTTCATGCAGCATCCCGTCGGAGCCGACTTCAACCCGGAAACCGGGCGGGCCGAGTTGCAGAGCATCTGGACCCTTCTCACCAACAGCACGGCGCTCGCGGCCTTCCCGCACGTGCTCGCGGGCGCCTTCCTCACGGCGGGCACCTTCGTCGCAGGCATCGGCGGTTGGTGGATGGTGCGGAACATGCGGCGTGCCAGGGCCGCCGACACGTCACCCGCCGACGCCGAGCTCGCCGAGACCCAGGCGCGCACCGTGTTCCGGCCGGGCACCCGGCTCGGTCTGCTCGTGATGATCGTGTCCGGTGTCGCGGTGATCGTCACCGGTGACATCCAGGGCAAGCTCATGTTCGAGCAGCAGCCGATGAAGATGGCGTCCGCGGAATCGCTGTGTCACACCGAGGTCGACCCCGACTTCTCGATCCTGACGGTGGGCACGCACAACAACTGCGACGGTGTCACGCACGTCCTCGAAGTGCCGTACGTACTGCCGTACCTCGCGGAAGGCCGGTTCACCGACGTCGAACTCGCGGGCGTCGAAGACCTCCAGGCGCAGTACGAGCAGCAGTTCGGGCCGGGAAACTACCGCCCCAACCTGTTCGTCACGTACTGGTCGTTCCGCGCGATGATCGGTCTCGCGGCCGGGTCGCTCGCCCTCGCGCTCGCCGGACTGTGGGTCACTCGCAAGGGCCGTGTGCCCGACCAGAAGTGGTTCGGCAGGCTCGCGATCCTCGCGATCCCCTTCCCGTTCCTCGCCAACAGCGCCGGCTGGATCTTCACCGAGATGGGCCGCCAACCCTGGGTCGTGCACCCCAACCCCACCGGCGTCGACCTCGTGCGGCTGACCGTCGACATGGGTGTGTCCGACCACTCGGCGTGGACCGTGTGGGTATCGCTGATCACGTTCACCGTGCTCTACGGCGCGTTGTTCGTGGTGTGGTACTACCTGATCCGCCGATACGCACGCGAAGGCCTGCTGGCATCCGACGAACCACCGAGCAGTGACGAGACACCGCCGGACGACTCCGGCGACTCGAAGCCGTTGTCGTTCGCCTACTAGGAGACGGTCATGGGACTCCCCGAATTCTGGTTCATTCTCATCGCCGTCCTGTTCACCGGGTACTTCGTGCTCGAGGGCTTCGACTTCGGCGTCGGCATGCTCATGCCGATCATCGGCAAGCGCTCGCGGCCCGACGGCGAGGTACGCAGACGCGTCGTCCTCAACACGATCGGCCCGGTATGGGACGGCAACGAGGTGTGGCTCATCACCGCGGGCGGCGCACTGTTCGCGGCCTTCCCCGAGTGGTACGCGACCTTGTTCTCGGGCTTCTACCTGCCACTGCTGATCATCCTCGTCGCACTCATCCTGCGGATCTGCGCGATCGAATGGCGCGGCAAGATCGACGATCCCGCATGGCGCAGACGCGCCGACTGGGGCATCGTGATCGGCTCGTGGGTCCCGGCGTTCCTGTGGGGCGTCGCCTTCGCGAACATCGTGCGCGGCGTCGAGATCAACGAGGACAAGCAGGTGCTCTCTCCGCTGTGGGATCTGCTCAATCCCTACGCGCTGCTGGGCGGCCTCACCACGACGCTCGCGTTCGCGCTGCACGGGGCCGTGTTCCTCGCGCTCAAGACCGCGGGCGAGGTGCGCACCGATGCGGTGTCGTGGGCGCGGCGTCTCGCGATCCCCACGCTCGTCGTCGCCGCGGTGTTCGTGCTGTGGACGCAGTTCGCGCACGGCAGCGGATGGACGTGGGTGCCGCTCGTACTCGCGGCCGTCGCACTCGTCGGCGTCGTCGCGCTCGTGCGGATCGACAGTGAAGGTTGGGCTTTCGTGCTCACCACGATCGCGATCATCGGCACCGTCGTCCTGCTGTTCGGGTCGTTGTTCCCCGACGTCATGCCGTCGACGCTCGATCCCGCGTTCAGTCTCACCGTCGACAATGCGTCGTCGAGTCACTACACGCTCGTCGTCATGACGTGGGCCGCGGTGCTGATCACCCCGGTGGTGCTGATCTACCAGGGCTGGACGTACTGGGTGTTCCGCCAACGCATCTCGACCGAGCAGATTCCGCCGTCGGTGGGTCTGCAGATCCAGCGCAAGTGAGTACGGCCGCAGCCACCGAGCCCGCGCGCGAGCGCGCCCGCGGCCCGGTGGACCCGCGGCTGTGGCGGTACTCCGCCTCCGTGCGCGGCTATCTCGTGTCCACGACGGTCTTCGCACTCGTCGACGTGCTCGCGATCGTCGCAATCGCACTGTCGGTCGGGCGCGTGCTCGCGGGCGTCATCACGACGCGCGAGGTGGCGCTCTCGCACTGGTCGGGCGAACTGACGGTGCTCGCGATCGCGATCGCGGTACGGGTCGCCGCGTCGTGGCTGCAGACGCGGTACGCGGACCGTGCGGCCGGGAGGGTCGTCGCCGAACTGAAGGGTGAAGTGCTCGCCGCGGCGACCAGGATGCCGCCGCGGGAGCTCGACGCGCGCCGCGACGACATCGCGACCGTCACGACCCGCGGCCTCGACGCCCTCGCGCCGTACCTGACCGGTTACCTGCCCGCGCTCGTCGCGGCCTGCACCCTCACCCCGATCACGTGGGCGGTGATCGCGTGGCAGGACATGACGTCCGCGATCGTCGTGGCGATCACGGTGCCGCTGATCCCGGTGTTCATGATCCTCATCGGCATGCTCACGAAGGGCCGGTCGCAGCGCACGCTCGCCGCGATGACGACACTGTCGTCACAACTGCTCGACCTGCTCGCGGGGTTGCCGACGTTGCGTGCGCTCGGCCGCGAGCGCGGCCCCGAAGGCCGCGTGCGCGCGCTCGGCGACGAACACCGCCGGACCACGATGTCGGCCCTGCGCGTCGCCTTCCTGTCGTCGATGGTGCTGGAGCTGCTCGCGACACTGAGCGTCGCGCTCGTCGCGGTCGGCATCGGGCTGCGGCTGGTGTTCGGCAACATGGAACTCGAACCCGGCATCGTCGCGCTGATCCTCGCGCCCGAGGTGTACCTGCCGCTGCGCATGGTGGGCCAACGGTTCCACGCCGCCGAGGACGGTCTTGCCGCCGCGGGCCGCGCGTTCGCCGTTGTCGACGCCGCGCCGCCCGCGTCGGCGGCCGGTGGCATCCGCACACCCCCGGAACGGCCCGCGTCGATCGTCGTCGACGGCGTGTCGGTCGCCGCGCGCCGCGGCGACGCACCCGCAAATTTCTCCGCGACCTTCGAACCCGGGACGCTCACCGTCCTCACCGGTCCCAACGGCGCGGGCAAGTCGACCCTCTTGCAGGTCGTGCTCGGCCTCACCGAGCCGGACTCGGGTTCGGTGTCGATCGGGGGCGTGCCCGTCGGTGTACTGGACCTCGACGCGTGGTGGTCGTGTGTCGCGTGGCTGCCGCAGCATCCCGTGCTCGTGCCGGGCACCGTGCGTGCCAACCTCGATCTCGCCGGGCCCGTGCACGACACCGCGCGCGTGTGTCGCGAGACCGGTTTCGACGCCGTCGTCGACGAACTACCGAACGGGTGGGACACCATGGTCGGCACCGGCGGTGTCGGCCTCTCGCTCGGCCAACGGCAGCGGCTCGCGCTCACCCGGACGCTCGCGTCCGACCGCCCGGTGCTGTTGCTCGACGAACCCACCGCGCACCTCGACGCGGCGGCCGAGCGCACCGTCCTGAACTCGCTGCAGGCACTCGCGGCCGAAGGCCGCACCGTGATCGTCGTGGGGCACCGCCGGTCGGTGCTCGCCGTGGCCGACCGCATCGTCGAAGTCCACGCGGAGGTCGCGCATGCGCACCGCTGACCCGCTCGTTCGCGCGCTCGGCCTCCTCGAACTCGACGCGTGGCGCGTCACGCGGTCGATCCTGGCCGGCATCGCGACGCTCGGCAGCGCGCTCGCGCTCGCCGCGCTGTCGGCATGGCTCATCACCCGGGCGTGGCAGATGCCGCCGGTGCTCGACCTGACCGTCGCGGTCGTGGCGGTCCGCGCGCTCGGCATCTCACGGGGCCTGTTCCGCTATCTCGAACGTCTCAGTACCCACGACACCGCGCTGCGCGGTACGACGGCGGCGCGCGCAGGCCTGTACCGGCGACTCGCGGAGGGCGAGCCCTCGGCGGCGGCCGGGCTGCGCCGCGGCGACCTGCTCGCGCGCACGGGTGCCGACGTCGACACGATCGGCGACGTCATCGTCAAAGCGCTCGTCCCCATCGCGGTCGCCGTCGTGCTCGCGCTCGCCGCGGTGGGCGTGCTCGCCGTCATCTCGCCCGCCGCGGCCGCCGTCCTCGCGCTCGCGCTCGTCGCATCCGGCGTCGCCGCGCCCATGATGTCCGCGCGCGCCGCGCGCACGGCCGAGGAGCGGACGGTCGGGTCGCGTGCCCGGTACGCCGACGCCGCGGTCACCGCACTCGATCACGCAGCAGAACTGCGCGTCACGGGACATCTCGACGCGGCACTCGGACGCGCGAGCGCAGCCGAACGTGCGGCGTGCGACGCACGCGACCGCAGCGCGGTGCCGAATGCGTTCGCCGCCGCCGCGACACCACTCGCGATCGGCGCGAGTGTCCTCGCGTCGCTCGTGATCGGCACGGCGCTCTACGGATCGACCGACATGAGCCCGATGGCGCTCGGCATCCTCGTGCTGCTGCCGTTGTCGGCATTCGAGGCGACGGCGCCGCTGCCGGACGCAGCGAAAGCCCTCGGGCACGCACGCAGCGCCGCGAGACGTGTCGTGAACCTGCTCGACGCCGCGGGAGACGCCGAGCCGACCGGCGGTGCGGCGTGGGACGGCACGGGCGTGGTGCGGGCCGACGCGGTGCGCTGCGGCTGGCCCGGCGGCCGCGTCACCCCGCCGATCGACCTCGACCTCGGGCCCGGCGCGCGCATCGCGGTCGTCGGACCGAGCGGGGTCGGCAAGACGACCCTGCTCATGACGCTTGCCGGGCTGCTGCCGCCGGTGTCCGGCACGGTGACCGTGGACGGTGTAGACGAAGCGTCGATCGCGCCCGGCGATCTGCGCAGGCACCTCCAGTTCTTCGCCGAAGACGCGCACGTGTTCGACACCTCGGTGCTCGAGAACCTGCGGGTCGTGCGCGGCGACGTCGGCGAAGCGGAGGCGCGCGACGCGCTGCACCGAGTCGGCCTCGCCGAGTGGCTGGACGACCTGCCCGACGACCTCGACACGCGCCTCGGTGGGGGGATGCGCGCCGTGTCCGGCGGTCAGCGTCGTCGGTTGCTGCTCGCGCGGGCGCTGCTCTCGCCCGCACCGATCCTGCTGCTCGACGAGCCCACCGAACACCTCGACGCGGCCGCGGGCGCCGAGCTGCTGCGGGCCCTGTTGTCGCGCGGTGGCGGACTGGTCGACGAGGCGCGCACGGTGGTCGTCGTGACGCATCAGCTGCCCACCGGTACCGACGCCGACGTCGTTCTCACCCTCGACGGGAAGGCGACGGAAAATACGTTGCCTGCCCCGTGAGCCGCGAGTACGTTCGGGCGTACACGAGGAAGGAGGTGGTCCGAGACATGAATGACTGTTGGACACGTGAGGTGGCTGCCAGCTAGCCGCAAACTCCGACGGTGGTCCACCGTCGTGTAGTCACGCCGAGGGTTCACCCACCGCGCATGCGGCCGGCGAATCCCAGGCAGCTACCCGGCCCCCGAGCCCCCGGTCAGTCCAGACCGGGTTCGCGTCCCCTGCGGGATGTGGAACGGCTCGGGGGCTGTCCCATGTCCGGAGGCGTGTCGATCTGCCTGATCAGCCGATGTAGCGCTGCAGCCGCGCGGACGCGCGCGGCGCGAGTTCGCCGTCGGCGAGCACGCGTTCTTCGACGTACGCGAGATCGCCGCCCTCGACGATGCCGTACAGCCGCTTCGCACCGCCCACGAGCGCACCGGACGTGCTGCGGATGACGACATCGGTGGCGAGTTCCCACGACGACTGCGTGCGGGCCTCGCCGTAGTACAGCTCGACGACGCCCGAGCTGTGCGCGAGCAGCAACTCGATCACCTCGTCGTTCTCGGCGCCCGCGGTGGAATCGCCGCTGACCCGCCAGTAGCCGGTCTCGCGGAGGTCTTCGCGGCCGGCTTTGCCCTCGTCGTCGAGAACCCACGACTCGGAGTTCCACGCGAGGTAGTCGCCACCATTGTGCGAGACCACGATCTGCTGTCCGAAGCGGTAGTCGCCGAGTTCGGGGTCGTGCCCTTCGCCTTCGCCGCGCCACACACCGACGAGCGGCAGCACGGCGAGCAGGGCATGGTCGAGATCCGGCCCCTCGCGGAGGTTTGCGGTGTCGGCAGCGAGCGGCAGGCCGGGCAACGACGGGATGTTGCGGCCCGCGGTTTCCTTCGCGCGCTCGGCGGCATTCGCGACCGCGGCATCGCCGCTACCCCGGACGACCCGCTGTTCGTCCGGTGCGTTCTCGGCCCCGGTGTTCTCCCCCGACGTCACGATTCGTCGGTGACCAGTCGGTAGATCGCGTACAGCGTGAACCACGTAATCAGCAGACAGCACAGGACGAGGAGTACTTCGAAGAGGATGACCACGGCTCCATCCTAAACCTCGCCCGGTGCCTGCCGTCACGGTGTCCGGTGCATACCGTGCGGGGTCCGGGAAAGGCCTCGGAACACAACGAATGCCCCGGTTCGCGATCGAACCGGGGCATTCGCGGAGAACGGGAACGAACTACTTCGGCTCGTCCGCCGTGACGTCGACATTGTGGACGCCGGGGCCCTGCGGGCTTACTTTCGCCGTGCCGTTACCGGCCGACGACAGCGCACGCACGGTCCACTCGCCGGGAGCGGCGAAGAACCGGAAGTCGCCGGTGCCGGACGCGACGACCTCGGCGGTGAACTCGCCGCTGCCGTCGAGCAGACGTACGAACGCGCCGCCGATCGGCTGGCCGTCGGTCGCGAGGACACGGCCCGTGATGACCGTTTCCTTCTCGACGTCGACACCTGCGGGCAGGGTCTGGGTCTGGACGGGGGCACCGCACATGGTTACTTGACCTCCAACTCGATGGGAGCACCGACGAGCGAGCCGTACTCGACCCAGCTGCCGTCGTAGTTCTTGACGTCGGACTTGCCGAGGATCTCCTTGAGCACGAACCACGTGTGGCTCGAACGCTCGCCGATGCGGCAGTACGCGATCGTGGGCTTCGTCTCGTCGTAGCCCTTGTCCTTGTAGAGCTGCTCGAGCTCGTCGTCGGACTTGAACGTGCCGTCCTCGTTGGCGGTGGTGCTCCACGGGATGTTGATGGCACCGGGGACGTGGCCACGCTGCTGCGCCTGCTCCTGCGGCAGGTGCGCGGGCGCGAGGATCTTGCCGGCGAACTCGTCGGGGGAGCGGACGTCGACCAGGTTCTTGTTGCCGATCGCGTCGATGACCTCGTCGCGGAACGCGCGGATCGACAGGTCGGGGGCCTCGGCCTTGTACTCGGTGCGCTCACGCGTGACCGGGTCCTTCGACAGCGGACGGCCGTCGAGTTCCCACTTCTTGCGGCCGCCGTCGACGAGCTTGACGTCCTTGTGGCCGTACAGCTTGAAGTACCAGTACGCGTACGCCGCGAACCAGTTGTTGTTGCCGCCGTACAGCACCACGGTGTCGTCGTTCGCGACGCCACGCGCCGACAGCAGGTCGGAGAACTGCTGCTGGTTCAGGAAGTCGCGGCGCACACCGTCCTGGAGATCCTTACGCCAGTCGAGGCGGATCGCGCCCTCGATGTGGCCACCGTCGTAGGCGCTGGTGTCCTCGTCCACCTCGATGAAGACGGTCTTGGGGGCGTGCAGGTTCTGCTCTGCCCAGTCGGCGGAGACTAGGACGTCGGAGCGAGCCATGGTGTTCCTTTCGGGGTGGTGATGGTGCGGGATCGAGATCGGGGAGTCACGCGCCGCGAAGACGCGCGACCAGGGGGTAGATCTGGCAGCCGAGGCAGATGCCGAAGGCCGCATTGAGCAGTGCCGCGAACAGGGCGAACGCGGTGGCGACGGCGCCGAGCGTGCCGACACCGAATGCGAAACCGAGCGTGCCGACGGCCGCGAACACGAAGCCGACGAACTGCGCGAACTTGAGAGGCGGGACGGGCTCGCGCTCGGTGGGCGGACCGAGGCGCGGTGCGACGACGGCCGCGAAAAGCGTGCCGTACGGGCTGCGCCGCGGGCCGAGTGCCGCACCGATCGCGAACACGACGGTCTGCAACGCGAGCAGAATCGCGGCGGCCGTGGTGGACAGCGATGCGACGATCAGGACGACGACGAGTACGGCCGTCGTGGTCCACGCGGCGAATCGGGGGCCGCGAACGTCGACCTGCTCGGCCGAGAGGGTGCTGGTCATGATGGATGGTGCTCCTGCGCTGGTCGTACGAACCGGGAGAGCCCACACGGGGCCGACGGAAGGTGGATCACCGGGCGAGGGCGAACGCGCCGAGAGACGAGGGCGCGGCGGCCGCAGTGATCAGCGACAGGTACAGCAACAAGCCCCGAGGCGGCACAGGTCGACTGCGCGGCGTCGGGTGAGCATCAGCTCGTGGCGGGCTTGCACGGGGGACAGCTTACCCGTTGTTTCCGGATGCGGAACCCCGGGCCTGCGTGAACGGCTCGAGAGCTGCGCGGAGTTCGCCGGCCTTGGGCACGCCCGCGATGCGGAAGCGCTCGGCGAGGTCGCCGTCGAGGACGAATGTCGTCGGCAACGACAGGACGCCGAATTCCTTTGCGAGTGCAGGGTGCTCGTCGATGTCGACCTCCCACTCGACAGGCGGGTGCGGGGCGTCGTCGAAGGTGGTGAGCACCTGCCCGACGACGCGGCGTACCGCGGCGCACGGGCCGCACCAGTCGGCCGAGAAATGCAGCACGACCGGCCCCGACGGTGAGGGCGCACGCACCGCCTCGACGCCCGCATCGGCGAGTGCCGATGGGCGCGGATCCGGGGTGCCGGCCGCGTCGGCGTGCGGCGCCTGAGCGCTGCTCGCGCGGATCCTGCCCTGGCGATTCTGCAGGACCAGCCCGACCGCGAGCGCCGCGAGCACGGCCACGACGAGCACGGCGACGGTGGTGACGTTCACAGGTTCTGCATCTCCCGGAGGTCGATCGTGACGTTGTCCCCGACGCCCTCGATCACGATCTGCGATCCCTCCGCGGTGACCTTGGTCGGCCGCACCCCGAACGGCAGTTCCTGGGTGTCGATCGTGCGCGTGAACAGCCCGAGCACGGTCGGGGCCAGCGGCTCGGGGACCGTGAAGTCGGCATGGCCCTCGGGGCCGAAGTAGAAGTCGGACGCGACGATCTGGACCTCGTCGCCTTGCAGCACGAGGTCGGCCTGCACCGACACGGTGGTCGTGAGCGGGCCGACGGGGACCGTGCCGGTGAGCACCACGCCGCCCGACGTCGTCATGCCTGAGCCGCCCGAGCCGCCGGTGCCGTCGGACTTGCTCGCAGGCGGAGCCGACACCTGCAGGTCCGGGATGCCGAGGAAGCGGCCGAGCTCGGTCGCGCCGATCAGCAACCGCCCGTCGAGTCGTTCGACGGGCAGGTTCTCGACCGAACCGTCGACCAGTTCGGACAGTGACGCCTCGACGCCCCGCAGGTTCGCTTCGACCGTGACTTCACCCACAGTATTGCTGTGCACACCCTGCGCACGGATCGACACGTCGTCGTAGCGGCCGTTGGCGACCTGGGTGAGGAACGGGAAGCCGCGGACGGTGACCTCGGGATCGGCGTGGAGGTCGGCGCCGTGCCGTACCTGCCGCGAGACGCGGTATTCCGCGTACGCGGCCGCACCGAAGTCGACGACGACGGCGAGTCCGATCAGCAGGGCGAGACCGATCACGAGTTTGCGCACCCGACCATTGTGACGGACGGAGTCCGTGAGGTTCGGGGCGCGCGCCCCGCGCGGCGAGCGCGGGGCGTGGCGAAGGGGTCAGCAGCGGCATAACCGCGGGTGGGCCGTTACTCTGTCTCCGACCGGTCGTGACGGTTCCACCCTCGGATGACGGCCCGACGGTCGTGAAAGACGGCCCGGCCATCGTGCCCGGGCACGATGGCTGACAGAAGGAGGTCGTGTGGAGCTGCTGCTTCTCACCTCCGATCCGAACCCGGAGTCCGTCCTGCCCTCGCTCGCGCTCCTCGCGCACGGCGTGCGCCCCGCGCCCACCGAGGTGTCGTCGCTTCTCGAAGCCGGCTCGGCGGACGTCGCGCTCGTCGACGCGCGTACCGATCTGGCCGCTGCGCGGGGCCTGTGCCGCCTGCTCGGCAGCACCGGTTCGGCGGTCCCGGTCGTCGCGGTGCTCACCGAGGGCGGCCTCGTCGCGGTCAACTCCGACTGGGGGGTCGACGACATCCTGCTGCCGGGTACGGGCCCGGCCGAGGTCGACGCGCGACTGCGTCTGCTCGTGGGGCGTTCGGGTGGCGCGGCCAGCCCCGAGTCCGCGGGCAAGATCACGCTGGGCGAACTCGTGATCGACGAAGGCACCTACACCGCGCGTCTGCGCGGCAAACCGCTCGACCTCACCTACAAGGAGTTCGAGCTGCTGAAATACCTCGCGCAGCACGCGGGCCGGGTCTTCACCCGCGCGCAGCTCCTGCAGGAGGTGTGGGGGTACGACTTCTTCGGCGGGACCCGCACCGTCGACGTCCACGTGCGACGGCTGCGCGCGAAGCTCGGCAGCGAGCACGAATCGCTCATCGGCACGGTGCGCAATGTCGGCTACAAGGCCGTGCGCCCGGCGACCCGCGGCAAGACGGCGGGCGTCATGGTGCCCGACGAAGACGACCCCGACGTCGCCCCGGCACCCACGATGGACGACTCGACACTCTGAGCTCACGTACGGTCACGGCATGACACGCGACGACACGGCAGGGGCCGAAGCGACCGGCGGCTCGGGTGAATGGTTCGACTCGGTGTCGGCGGACGACGTCGCCGCGATCGACGCGATTCTCGCGCGCGCTGTCGCGGCCGACGGGACGGCGGCCGTCTCCGAGCAGGGCGAGCACGCATTGCACGGCCGAGGCGACGCCCGTCACCTCGTGTGGCGAGGTGACGGCACCGTGCTCGGTTACGCGCAGCTCGTGCCGGGGCAGGGCGAACACCCGCCGATGGCCGAGGTCGTCGTCGACCCGGACGCGCGGGGCAAGGGCATCGGAACGGCGCTCGTCGCGGAGGTGCTCGCGGGCGATCCGGACACCCGCGTGTGGGCGCACGGCGACCTTCCCGCGGCGCGGGCCGTCGCCGCCGCTCTCGGGCTGACCGGTGCACGCGAACTACTGCAGATGAGACGCCCGCTCGCACAGCCGGAGTTGCCGGAAGTGCAAGTACCGCAGGGGGTCACGCTGCGGACCTATCGCGGACCGCAGGACGACGCGGAGCTGCTGCGGGTCAATGCCGCGGCGTTCTCGTGGCATCCCGAACAGGGCCGGTGGACCGAGGGCGACGTCGCCGAGCGACGCGACGAACCGTGGTTCGATCCGGACGGGCTGTTTCTCGCGTTCGACGCGGACGATCCCGCGCGGCTGCTCGGCTTCCACTGGACGAAGGTGCATCCGGCCGAAGGCAGCGAACCCGCGATCGGCGAGGTGTACGTCGTGGGCGTCGACCCCGCCGCGCAGGGGCGCGGTCTCGGCCGGGTGCTCACGATCGCGGGCCTGCGCTATCTGCGCGACCGTGACCTCGCCGACGTGCTGCTGTACGTCGAAGGCGACAACACCGCCGCACTGCGCACGTACGAGCGCCTCGGCTTCGCGCGCTTCCACACCGACGTCGCATACACCCGCGCGCGATAGCGGGCACGTCTGTTCACTTTCCGTTCACTCGGTGTGACGGATCCGGACACCCCGCGCCCCTACGTTGAGTCGCGGGCGGCACCCGCCGTCCGGTCGGCACGTGCACCGGCACGTGCAGGCATGTGACGCCACGCGCAGCGTGGCCTGCGTCTTACCTCGGAGGACACACGTGAAACTCGAGCGGAGTGCGGCGGTCGTCGGCATGGTTGCGATCGGCGCCATGACACTCACCGCGTGCGGCAGCGACGACAACAGCGCGGCCAGCGGGGTGCAGGTGTCCGACTCGTCGGCCTCGTGCGAGGGCAAGGCCAATCTCGGCGGCGCGGGCTCGTCGGCGCAGAAGAACGCGATGGACCAGTTCGTCGCGACCTACATCGCCGCGTGCCAGCAGAAGGACGCGAACGTCAACGTCGCCTACACCGCGAGCGGTTCGGGCGACGGACGCACGCAGTTCCTCGCGAGTCAGATCGACTTCGCCGGCTCCGACTCCCCGATCAAGGGCGAGCAGGCCGAGCAGGCCCAGCAGCGGTGCGCCGGTGGCGAGGCGTGGAACCTTCCGCTCGTGTTCGGCCCGGTCGCCCTCGCCTACAACCTGGACGGCGTCGACGACCTGGTGCTCGACGCCGAGACGACGGCGAAGATCTTCAACGGGACCATCCGCACGTGGAACGACCCGGCGATCGCGGCACTCAACGAGGGCGTCGCACTGCCCGACCAGCCGATCACGCCGATCGTGCGGTCCGACTCGTCGGGCACGACCGACAACTTCCAGCAGTACCTCACGGTGGCGTCGAAGGGGGCATGGACGAGCGGTGCCGGCTCCGACTTCACCGGCGGCACCGGCGAGGGAGCGAAGGGTTCGGCGGGTGTCGCGCAGGCCGTCTCGGGCGGGCCCGGCTCGATCACCTACGTCGAGGAGTCGTTCGCGAAGCAGAACGGTCTCGACGTCGCGAAGATCGACAACGGTGCGGGCCCGGTCGAGCTGAACGTGCAGACCGCAGGCAAGGCGATCGAGGAAGCGTCGTTCAAGAGCGAGGGTGTGGGTGATCTCACGCTCGATCTCGACTCCATCTACGGCAACACCACGGCCGACGCGTACCCGCTCGTGCTCGCGACCTACGAGATCGTGTGCTCCAAGGGTTACGACGCCGACACCGCGGCCGCGGTCAAGTCCTTCCTGACCAGCGCCGTCGCCGAGGGCCAGCAGGGCCTCGACGAGCAGGGGTACGTGCCGCTGCCGGACGCCGTCAAGGCGCGGCTCACGGCGTCGATCGACGCGATCGCCTGAGTGCGGACGCGCAGCCTTTCCCGCCGCGGAGAGCTGCACCCTCGATGCCCGGTTATATTCGGAAGCAGGAGAAGAACGTGAGCGCACATGAGTGACGCGCCCGTCAGACCGACATCCCGCACCGCTGGTTCGGCTTCGCGCCGAGCCGGCGGCCGCGGTCCGAACGGCATCGCGGAGGCCGACTTGAGTTCGACTGGGGCCGACGTCGGCACCGATCCCGGTGCAGGCGCACCTACCCCGCCCGGCGACCGCAACATTCCCACCCGGCCGGGTGACCGCATCTTCAAGACACTGTCGTCCGGCTCGGCGATCTTCGTGTCCGTGGTCATCGCCGCGATCGGGTTCTTCCTGGTGTGGCGTGCGATTCCGGCGCTCTCGCGCAACGAGGTCAACTTTCTCACCAGCAGCGAGTGGGCCACGGTCGACATCGAGCACATGGCGTTCGGTGTCCTCGACCTGCTGCAGGTCACGGTGCTCGTGTCGCTGTTCGCGCTCGTGCTCGCGATGCCCGTCGCGCTCGGCATCGCGATCTTCCTGACTCAGTACGCCCCGAGCTGGCTCAAACGGCCGCTCGCCTACGTGATCGACCTGCTCGCCGCCGTTCCCTCGGTCGTCTACGGCCTGTGGGGTCTGCTCGTGTTCGCACCGGCGATCAGTCCGGTCGCGTTGTGGCTCAACGAGAACTTCGCGTGGATCCCGCTGTTCGCCACCGGCAGTGGCTCGATCGCGGGCGGTGGCACGATCTTCACGGCGGGCATCGTGCTCGGCGTCATGATCCTGCCGGTCATCACGGCGGTCACGCGCGAGGTGTTCGTGCAGACGCCGACGACGCAGATCGAGGCCGCTCTCGCGCTCGGCGCCACCCGATGGGAAGTGGTGCGCACCACTGTTCTTCCGTTCGGCAAGTCCGGGTACATCAGCGGGTCGATGCTCGGCCTCGGTCGCGCGCTCGGCGAGACGATGGCGCTGTACCTGATCCTGCGCACGACGTCGCTGCCGTTCGGCTGGTCGCTGTTCGACAGCGGCTCGACCATCGCGTCGAAGATCGCGCTCGGATACGCCGAGTTCAACAACGACATCCAGGCAGGCGCGTACATCGCCGCGGGCCTCGTGCTGTTCGTGCTCACGTTCGTCGTCAACGCGGGCGCGCGCATGGTGATCGCCGGAAAGGCGAAGGACTGACCCATGACCTCGACACTCGACCAGCCGATCAAGACGACCACCTTTCAGGGCGTCGGACTGCGCAGGCGTCTGAGCAACATCACCGCGACCGTCCTCGTGTCGCTCGCGGTCCTCGTCGCGCTCGTGCCGCTCGTCTGGGTCCTCGTCACTGTCATCGCGAAGGGCCTCCCCGCGCTGACGTCGTCGACGTGGTTCACGCACTCGCTCAGCGGCCTCACGGCATCGTCGCAGGGCGGCGGCATCTACCACGCGCTCGTCGGCACCCTGCTCCAAGGCCTCGTGTGCGCCGTCATCTCGATTCCGCTCGGCGTGTTCGTCGCGATCTATCTCGTCGAATACGCCGACCGCAAGTCGCGGCTCGGCCGCGTCACGACGTTCATGGTCGACATCCTCAGCGGCGTGCCGTCGATCGTCGCGGCGCTGTTCATCTTCGCGCTGTGGGTCGCGACCTTCGGAATGCCCAAGTCGGGCTTCGCGGTCGCGCTCGCACTCGTGCTGCTCATGGTGCCCGTCGTGGTCCGCAGCACCGAGGAGATGCTGCGCATCGTGCCGCAGGACCTGCGTGAGGCGTCGTACGCGCTCGGTGTGCCCAAGTGGAAGACCATCGCGCGTATCGTGCTGCCGACCGCCGCACCCGGCATCATCACGGGCATCATGCTCGCGCTCGCCCGCGTGATGGGCGAGACGGCGCCACTACTGATCCTCGTGGGCTACGCGCCCTTCATCAACTTCAACCTTTTCGGCGGCGAGATGGGCACCCTGCCCGGCGTCATGGTGTCGGAGATGAACAATCCGACGCAGGCAGGCGCGGACCGGATCTGGGGCGCCGCACTCACCCTGATCCTCGTGATCGCGGTCCTCAACATCGCCGCCAAGGTCATCGGACGCTTCTCGCAGGTTCGCAGCAAGTGACCGGCCGTCCGCACGCATACTCGAAGACACACCAGTTAGGGAGCCGGTAAATGGCCAAGCGTCTGGATCTCAAGGACGTCAACATCTTCTACGGCAAGTTCCACGCGGTCTCCGACGTGTCGCTGTCTGTGCCGCCCCGCAATGTCACCGCGTTCATCGGTCCCTCGGGCTGCGGCAAGTCGACTGTGCTGCGCACGATCAACCGCATGCACGAGGTCACGCCCGGTGCGAGCGTCGACGGCTCGATCATGCTCGACGGCGAGGACATCTACGGCTCGGGTGTCGACCCGGTCGGTGTCCGCAAGACCATCGGCATGGTGTTCCAGCGGGCCAATCCGTTCCCCACGATGTCGATCCGCGACAACGTCGTCGCCGGCCTCAAACTGCAGGGCGAACGCAACAAGAAGTCGCTCGACGAGGTCGCCGAGCGGTCGCTGCGCGGCGCGAACCTGTGGAACGAGGTCAAGGATCGGCTCGACAAGCCCGGCGGCGGTCTGTCGGGTGGTCAGCAGCAGCGTCTGTGCATCGCGCGCGCCATCGCGGTCAAGCCCGACGTGCTGCTCATGGACGAGCCGTGCTCGGCCCTCGACCCGATCTCGACGCTCGCGATCGAGGACCTCATCACCGAGCTCAAGCAGGACTACACGATCGTGATCGTCACGCACAACATGCAGCAGGCTGCGCGCGTGAGCGACCAGACCGCGTTCTTCAACCTCGAGGCCACCGGCAAGCCGGGCCGGCTCGTCGAGATCGACGACACCGAGAAGATCTTCTCCAACCCGTCGCAGAAGGCCACCGAGGACTACATCTCGGGTCGCTTCGGCTGAGTCTCCGCCACCCCGACCACGACGACGGCGTTCGCTCCGATCGGAGCGAACGCCGTCGTCGTGCGTATGGCTTCGCGGCGCGTGCGCGCCTGCCGGTCAGCTCTCGTCGGGGTACGTCGTGAGCTGGTCGGCTTCGGTGGGCACGTCGTCGTCCGGAAGCTTGCCGGTGACGAGGAAGATGACCCGCCTGCCCACCTCGACCGCGTGGTCGGCGAAACGCTCGTAGAAGCGCCCGAGCAGCGTGATGTCGACGGCCGCGGCGACGCCGTGCTTCCACTCGCGGTCCATCAGCACCGTGAACAGGTGCCGGTGCAGGTCGTCCATCGCCTCGTCCTCTTCGCGCAGCCGGGCGGCACGTTCGGGGTCGCGCGTCTCGAGAACGAGCTTGGCGGCCGCGCCGATCGACACCGCGATGCGGCCCATCTCCGAGAAGTAGCCGTTGACCTCTTCGGGCAGGACGTGATTGGGGTGGCGGCGCCGGCAGATCTTCGCGACGTGCAGCGCGAGCGCGCCCATGCGATCGATGTCGGCCACCATCTGGATCCCGCTGACCACCGAGCGCAGATCACCCGCGACGGGAGCCTGCAGTGCGAGGAGCGCGAACGCCCGCTCCTCGGCGATCACGCTGAGCTCGCCGATACGGTCGTGCTCACTGATGACCTCTTCCGCGAGAGTGAGGTCGGCTTGGAGGAGCGCTTGCGTCGCCTTCTCCATCGCGAGGCCCGCGAGCCCCGCCATCTCACCGAGCAGGTCTGCCAGCTCGGTCATCTTGTCGTTGTATGCCACGCGCATGACAAACGAGCCTACGGAAGTCCGGAATACAAGTCACGAGCGCACGGTGAACGCCGGGTGAACTGCGCGAGTGGACTCGCCCGCGCTCAGCTGCAGGTGGCGTCGCCCGCGTTGACGACGGCGAGGTCCGCCGGGATCTCCGCGGCCTCTGCCTCGTCGAAGCGCGACGGCGTGGCGTCGAGCTCGGTGCCCTCACCCGCGGGCGTCACGACGTCGGCCGACGTGGACGACCCGAGCACGAGTTCGACCGTCGAGCCGAGTCCCGGCACCGACTCGAGCACCGCGCCGGGCATCGACGACGCGAGTGTCGCGGCCTCGGCCTCGTAGCCGGGGGAGAAGCGCACCAGGGTGTCGGTGCTGGTCTCGGTGTAGTTGCCGACACTGACGATCTGGAAGCCGTACACCGCGAGCGTGTCGGCTGCGGTGGCGGCGGCACCGGACACGCCCGAGGCGTTGGACACCTCGACCGACACCTCACGCGGATCGAGCGCCTGCACCTGGGCGGGCGCGGGAGGCGCGGGCGGTGCCTCGGGAGTGGGTACCGGTGCGGAGCGTTCTTCGCCCGGTAGCGGCGCGTCGTCGATGACCGCGCGGAAGATCGCTTGGATGTCGTCCTTGCGGGGCACCTCGTTGCCCCAGTCGTTCGTGCCCGAGGTGGGCACCGTGATGAACGTGACCGCGCCCGCGTCGACGTT
Source organism: Rhodococcus sp. HNM0569 (assembly GCF_012726205.1). GTDB lineage: Bacteria > Actinomycetota > Actinomycetes > Mycobacteriales > Mycobacteriaceae > Rhodococcus_F. Next base: position 338,210 of record NZ_JAASAE010000003.1, read on the forward strand.
CTGGAGAGACCGACCGAGCGTGATGAGCGAGCGGGTGTCGATGTTCTCGACGAACGTCTCGCGGGTGAACGCATTGACGAAGCCGTTGAGTTTGCCCGGATTGAGCAGCACCTGGTTGGACAGGGCACCGCGCAGCAGCGCCGACAGGAACTTCTGCTGACGGGTGATGCGGCCGTAGTCGCCGTTGCCCTCGGATTCGACATGTCGTGCGCGCACGTAGTTCAGCGCGGTGTGGCCGTCCAGCATCTGCCTGCCGGCGACCGGCAGGATCGGGCCGAGCAGGTCGTCTTCGAGCGGCGACGTCGTGCACACCTCGACACCGCCGATCTCGTTGACCATCGTCTCGAAGCCCGCGAAGTCCATGCCCACGAAGTGGTTGATCTTCAGCCCCGAGATGCGCTGGACCACTTTCACCAGACACATCGGGCCGCCGAGCGCGTAGGTCGCGTTGAGCTTGTCGCCGTACGCGCCGTCGTAGACCTCGTCGGTGTACGCGCCCGCGCCGTTGTCCCAGCCGTTGCACTCGGGGCGTTCGACGTCGAGGTCGCGGGGGAACGACACCGCGACGACGCGGCTGCGGTCGGCGGGGATGTGCACGAGCATGACGGTGTCCGACCGCGCGCCTTCCGCGTCGTCGATCGTGCCCGCACCGAGCTGGCCGCTCGCGCCTGCCCGCGTGTCGGTGCCGACGATCAGATAGTTCTCGTCGCCCAGCTGACCGCCGGCGTCGACGATGTCGTCGGACTCGGTGTCGAGCGCGTCGACCCGCGCGAAGCTGTTCTCGGTGTTGCGGACGAAGCCCCACACCACCCCGGTGGACGCGAACGCGAGCACCGCGACCAGCGCGACCGTGACGCGTCCGGCGACACGCAGCCGCTTGCGCCGCCGGTTGCGGTTGAGCGCGAGGCGCGTGAGCCCGGTGTCGCCGACGGCTTCGGGCGTCGCGGTGGGCGGCGTGGAGATCGGCGGCTCGTCGACGACCGGCGCGATGACCTCGGTGCGCTCGGGATCGAAGCCCTCTCCCGGCGCGCCCTCGGTGGGCGGGGGAGGCGAGGCCGGCGGGGGAGGTGGGGGAGACGACGGGGCTGCCGGAGGCGGCGGCGGGGCGTCGCGGCGCGCCGGTTCGCGGCCGAGGCGCATGCGGGCGCGCTCGCGGTAGGTGCTGTCGGCGAGCGGACGCTCCCACGGGGCGCGAGCTTCGGGCGCGAGCGGCTCCTCGCCGTGATCGTCACCCACTACTCAACCCTGCTCTTTCCGCCAGTGAAAACACCGCCCCGACGGCGGATCGACGCCATACTACTGATCCCGGGGCGGTCTTCCACTCGATCGGCACTCTGCGGTGTCCGGTTCGTCCGATCAACCACCGGAGTGCATCGCGTCGGCTCCGACCGGCACGAGGGTGTCCTCGGGGTCGTCGAGCCAGCCCTCGGGCAAGGCGACCGTGCCAGGTGAGCCCTGCCGTCCGCGTGGCCCCTCGGCGTCCTTCGGGAACGGCACGGTGGGGTCGAGCGTTGCGAGTAGTCCGTCGAGCTCGGTGAGGTTGCTCACCAGAGCCATCGACGAGCGCAGTTCGGACCCGGCCGGGAACCCGCGCAGGTACCACGCGACGTGTTTGCGCAGCTCACGCATGCCCTTGTCTTCGCCGTGGTGTGCGGCGAGCAGTTCGGCGTGTCTGCGGATGACGGCGGTGACCTCGCCCAATGTGGGGGGAGTGGGGATCTCGCGGCCGTTCAGCGCGGCGCTGAGCTCCGCGAACAGCCACGGCCGCCCGAGGCAGCCGCGGCCGACGACGACGCCGTCGCAGCCGGTGGCGGCCATCATCCGCTGGGCGTCGGCGGCGTCGAAGATGTCGCCGTTGCCCAGCACCGGGACGTCGGTGACGTGGTCTTTGAGGCGCGCGATCTCGCTCCAGTCGGCTTCGCCTGAGTACCGCTGCGCCGCGGTGCGCGCGTGCAGCGCCACGGCCGCAGCCCCCTCGGCCGCCGCGATGCGGCCGGCATCGAGGTGCGTGTGGTGCTCGTCGTCGATGCCGATGCGCATCTTGACCGTGACCGGCACGTCGGTGCCTTCGGTGGCGCGCACCGCGGCGGCGACGATCTGCCCGAACAGGCGCCGCTTGTACGGCAACGCCGAACCGCCGCCCTTGCGGGTGACCTTGGGGACGGGGCAGCCGAAGTTCATGTCGATGTGGTCGGCCAGGTTCTCGTCGACGATCATCTTCGCCGCGGCGTACGTCGTGTCCGGGTCGACGGTGTAGAGCTGCAGCGACCGCGGGTTCTCGTCGGGCCCGAAGGCGGTCATGTGGAGCGTCGCGGGGTGGCGTTCGACGAGCGCCCGCGCCGTGACCATCTCGCACACGTACAGCCCGGACGTGCTGCCCGCACGCGCGATCTCGAGCTCGCGGCACAACGTGCGGAACGCCACATTCGTGACGCCCGCCATGGGAGCGAGGACGACGGGGCTCGCGAGTTCGAGCGAGCCGATGCGGAGCGCGGGCATGGGGGGACCTCGGAACTTACTGGTGGTGCGGACACTGCTGGTGGGGACGGTCGACGGTGTGATCGTGCCCGGTACCGGACAGCAATCGTGCCCGGTACCGGAACACCGGTACCGGGCACAATCGTACGGCGCGGAGCCGAGCCTCGGCTCGGCGTGACGCGGCAACGCGTCAGGCGGACGCCTTCGCGGCGGCTTGTTCGCGCTTCTTCGCTTCGCGGGCGAGCATGCGGTCGCGCTGCTCCTCGAACTTCGCGGCCTGACGCTCGAGCTCTTCGAGGTGCGCCGCGAGACGTTCGCGCGCGGCCTCGCCACGAGCCGTGAAGTCGGTGCGGTCGAAGATGTTCCACTTGCGCAGCACCGGCTGGACGACCTCTTCGAGATGCTGACGCAGGTCGTAGATGCCGTTCTTGGCCATCAGGACACCGTTGCGGCGGAAGTTCGGCATGCCCGCACCGGGCATCTCGAAGTTCTCGAGAATCGTGGTGACTGCCTCGAGCGCCTGGTCGGGGGCGAGATCGAGGGCGGCGCCGCACATGTTGCGGTAGAAGATCATGTGCAGGTTCTCGTCCGCCGCGATGCGCTGCAGCATGCGGTCGGCGATCGGGTCCTTGCACACCTTCCCGGTGTTCCGGTGGCTCACGCGTGTCGCGAGTTCCTGGAAGGTGACGTAGGCGACCGAGTACAGGAATCCCGCCTGCGACGCCATGACGTCGGCAGGCGACGCGAAGCCGTTGGTCATGTGCTCCATGCGGAAGCGTTCGAGCTGCACGGGGTCGACAGCGCGGGTGACGACGAGGTAGTCGCGCATGACGATGCCGTGGCGGTTCTCCTCGGCGGTCCAGCGGCCGACCCACGTGCCCCACGCGCCGTCCTGCGAGAAGTTCTCGGCGATCTCGCGGTGGTAGGACGGCAGGTTGTCCTCGGTGAGGAGGTTGGTGATCATCGCAGCCCGCGCGACCTCGTCGAGTTGCGACTGTTCGATGTCCCAGTCGACACCGCCGAGTGCGGCGAAGTTGCGACCCTCGTCCCACGGGACGTAATCGTGGGGGTGCCACTCCTTGGCCATCGAGAGATGGCGGTTGACGTTGTCCTCGGCAACCGGCGCCAGCTCTTGCAGCAGCTCGAGTTGGGTGAGATCCCTCGCCATTCCTATGCCTCCATGCGAATCGGTCTGTGGCCCAGCCTACGGCACCGTAGGTTGATGTTCGTCGCCCTCGTCGTGGAGGGAGTGTCGGCGGGCGGTGCGTAAGCACGCGCTCCGCAGTTGTCGAGTCCGGACCGCCGGCCGTTACATGCCACGACCGTCGGGTCCTTACCGAACAGCGTGACGGAACCAGGAGCCTCGAGTGAAGTGTACTGGCCGGTTCGTACCGCGCGGTCTGTGCTTCGGTGGCGGTGGTCCGCGGGCGCGGCCCTCCGGTCGGCACGCGAACCAGCGTCCGATTATGGGCGGTCGCTCGCCGGCGGCGCAATGGCTGCGGGGCCGTACGCGGCGTCTTGGTCGGGATGCCCAAAAAGGCACCGAACCACTTATGGATCTTCACCGGCCGTCGGTGATCGTCGCCGCGTGCGGGCCCGTCCGAGACATCGGCGGGTGGCCGTGTGACGGGCCGGTGCGTGCGGTTACACTCTGGCGGCACGCCCCTATAGCTCAGTTGGTAGAGCTACGGACTTTTAATCCGCAGGTCGTAGGTTCGAGCCCTACTGGGGGCACCATCTCGTCCGCCGCGTCGTACGTCGGCCGGCTGGTCCGCCGTGGTGCGACGGCGCCCGTCGGTGCAGGTCGGCCCGGAAGTAGTTCACCCACATGGTGGTGACATCCCCCGCACAGCAGTCGGCTCGGGTGCACACCCCCTGCAGCGCACCCGAGCCGCGACAAACAGTACCAGTCGGTGTGTTTTCTGCGAAGTCGGGACGTCGGCATGATGAGAACATCCAGGTGATGGCACCATTCGGTGACAGCGCCGCGCAGTCCGGAGCCGCTCGCGTGCCCTCTCGTGCGAGAGGATGGAGACCCCGGTTCCCGTCGATGGAGATACCCAGATGCCCCGCAGTCGTAGCCGGAACACCGACGGTGCCGATCCGGCGCCACTCCAGCAAGAACGTGCCCGACGCACCCGCGCCGCGATCGTCGAGTCGGCAGCGCACGAGTTCGCGCGACGCGGCTACACCGCCGCGTCGGTGAACGCGATCCTCGAGGGGTCCGGCGCCACGAAGGGTGCGATGTACTTCCACTTCGCGTCGAAGGAGGCGCTGGCCCGCGCCGTTCTCGACGCGGGGCGCGACCGGTTCGTCGAGTTGACGTCGGGGTGGTCGTCGCGCGGCGACGCCGACCCGTTCGAGCTGCTGCACGGTCTGCTCGTCGATCTTGCGCGACTGTTCGAGTCCGACGCTGTCGTGCGGGCCGAGTTCCGGCTGATCGTCGAGCCCGAGTTCTACGACGACGTTCGGTCGGGTGGTGCGCAGGTATGGGGTCGTGCAGCCTACGAACTCGTCATGCGCGCAGTGGACGAGGGGCTCGTACGGGAGGGTGCCGATCCGCACGTGTTCACCCGTGTCCTCGCCGGAGCGCTCGCGGGGCAGCGGTTCCTGGTCGACATGACAGGATCCGATGCCGACCTCCCGGCGCGGTTCGCCGAATCGCTCGACGTCGTGCTCGCGGGAATCGCGAGCGAGCAGTGGCTCGAGCGTCATCGGCGCACCGGCTGGCCGGACCTGTCCGCGGCCCCGGAAAGCTGATCTGACCTGCCGATTTGGGAATCGTGACCGAGGTGTCCTAAGCTATCGGAGCTCCCAACGGAATGCCGTTGAGGTACTGGTTCGGAGAAATCCGGCGGGCCCCCTTCGTCTAGCGGCCTAGGACGCCGCCCTTTCAAGGCGGTAGCGCGGGTTCGAATCCCGTAGGGGGTACGTTTCTCGTCAGAGAGGCATGCGAGTGGCTCCGGCCGCGAGCGCGCGGCAGTCGATTTCGGTCGGCGCACCGCGATGCAGTATCGTTCTACACAGCAAGATCGCAGTACACAGCAAGGCCCTGTGGCGCAGTTGGTTAGCGCGCCGCCCTGTCACGGCGGAGGTCGCGGGTTCGAGTCCCGTCAGGGTCGCAAGTGTGTCCGTATCGGACACCATGCGCGAGGCATTCGGTTCGGGTGCCGTCCGGCCAGGTAGCTCAGTTGGTACGAGCGTCCGCCTGAAAAGCGGAAGGTCGCCGGTTCGATCCCGGCCCTGGCCACCAGTTCTCGTATATCGGCGCCCGAGTCATCGACTCGGGCGCCGAGTGCGTTCCCGGGGCCGGGTCCGCGCCCGCTGCACCGTGACCAGCGCAGCCGCATGCTCCGCCCCGATATAGTCGCGGTCATGAGCAGTACTCCCGAGCAGCACACACCCGACCTCGCGACGGGAACGCGGAATCCGCTCGTGGCGCTCATCCGCGAGGGGCTGCTGCCGGCACGCGACGCGCGGCCGTCGCAGCGCGAACGGTACCGCCGCATAGTCGCCGCGGCGATGGAACTCGCGTCCGAAGGCGGCTACGACGCCGTGCAGATGCGGGAGGTCGCCGAGCGGGCGGACGTCGCGCTCGGCACCGTGTACCGCTACTTCCCGTCGAAGAATCATCTGCTCGTCGTCGGAATGCTGCTCGCATTCGAGGGTCTGCGGAAACGGCTCGAATCGGGGGTCGCGCCGGGGGACACCCCTGCCGAACGGCTCATGTACGTGCTCGACCGCAACAACCGGCTGCTCGAAAAGGACCACGCGCGCTACGAAGCGCTCATGCGCGCCTACATGTTCGCCGACGCGTCCGCGGCTGCCGAACTCGATGCCGTCAACGTGCTGATGGCGGAGATGTTCACACGCGCGGTCGGGACGAGCGATCCGGACCCGGGTCTGGTCAACGCGCTGCGCGTCGTGGGTGACGTCTGGATGTCGTCGCTCGTGTCGTGGGTCGCGGGCCGTATGACGGTCGAGGCGATGGACGAGCATCTCGCCACGACCGTGCGCCTCGTATTCGCGAAGCTCGACGAGCAGCGCGGCGGCTGAGCGCTCACTCTCGCCACAGGTTCTCGAGGTCGACGTCGTCGGTGTCGTCGTGCACCTTGCCGCGGAACCGGAACGCGAAGACGATCCAGCCCACTGCCGCGACGAGCAGGAAGCTGACGAGCCGGTAGACGACCACCGCGGACACCGCCTGCGCGCCGGTCAGGCCCGCCGCGGTGAGTGCGGGCACGAGCACTGCGTCCATCACGCCCAGGCCCGCGGGCAGTAGCGGGATCGCCGACTTGGCGGCATTGCCCGCCGCATACGCGACCGCGAGCCCGGCGATGCTGGGGAAGCCGCCGATCGCATAGCACGCGAACGCGAGGCACGCCGCGTCGCTGAGCCAATTGAGCAGGGACCAGCCGAGCGAGCGTGCGCTGTCGCCGCGCGTCATGCGCACCGCACCGATTTGGTCGACGATGCGGGACCAGCGGGCGACGCCGTGCTCGGGGTCCTTCTTGCGCACGCGGTTGACCATGCGCAGCGCCGTCACGCCGACGCCTTCGAGCGCGCCGGGCCGCGACGCGGCGTACTGCGCGACGACCGCGAACACGAACAACCCGGCGGCACTGAACAGCAGTGAGAACGGGTTGCTGCTCGCCCCGACGAGCAGTGCACCGCCGACACCGATGACGGCGAGCCCGATCGCCTGCAGCGCGCCCGCCATCACGAGTTGCCAGCTCGCGACGACCGGCGTCGCGCCCCATTTGCGGGTCGCGCGGTAGGTGAAGGTGGTGGCGACGAGCGGGCCGCCGGGGAGTGTGACGCTCATCGAGTTCGCGGCCAGCGCGACCGCGAGAGACTGCCGCTGCCGCACCACGACGTCGGCGACGCGCAGCAGCGTGCGCTGCACGCTCGCGAAGCTGGCCATCGACACGAAGGACGCCGCGACGGCCGCGACGAGCCAACCCCATCGGATGTCACCGAGGCTGCGCACGCTCTGCGAGAACTCGGGCCAGATCAGCACGATCTCGACGACGAGCACGACGATCAGCACGCCCCCCGCGATCCAGCGCAGGCTGCGCCTCATGGGTGAGCGGGGCGGGCGCTGCGAGTTGTCCGTGCTCATCAGGGCTCATTGAACCAGCAGCACCGCCGTCGACAGGCGATATCGCGCATCCGGCGGGGAATATCGCGATGCCTGCGGTATCGCCGGTGTCCGGATCTAGTCTGTGCAGATGAGCGAGCATCCGCTGCCCGAACCCCATCTCGGTAGCCTCGCGCAGCGCCTCAACTGGCTTCGCGCAGGCGTTCTCGGCGCGAACGACGGCATCGTGTCCACCGCGGGTCTCGTCGTCGGTGTGGCGGCGGCGGGGTCGAGCGCGGCCGTCGTGTTCACGGCGGGCTTCGCGGGGCTCGCGGCGGGCGCGGTGTCGATGGCGGTGGGCGAGTACGTGTCGGTCAGTACGCAGCGCGACACCGAACGAGCACTGCTCGACAAGGAGCGCGTCGAACTGCGCGACGAGCCGGACGCCGAACTGCAGGAGCTCATCGGCCTGTACGAGTCGAAGGGGCTCACCACCGATACGGCCACCCGCGTGGCCGAGGAACTCACCGAACACGACGCCTTCGCGGCGCACGTCGAGGCGGAACTCGGCATCGACCCGGACGAGCTCACCAACCCGTGGCTCGCGGCGGGATCGTCGGCCGTGTCGTTCACGGTCGGCGCCTTGATTCCGCTCGTCGCGATCCTCGTGCCACCGGTGCACCTGCGCATTCCGATCGCGGTCGTGGCGGTCGTCGTCGCGCTCGCGGCGACCGGGACGATCAGTGCGCTGCTGGGCGGCGCACGGCCGGGTCGGGCGGTGCTGCGCGTCGTGACCGGTGGTGTGCTGGCGATGGCGGTGACGTACGCGATCGGTCAGCTCTGGGGATCCTGACGGCTGCGCTCAGGTCCACCGATCGATCGCCACCGGACACGTCGCGTGGTGCAGCACATTCTGGCTCGTGGACCCCAGCAGCGCGCTCGCGAGCGCCCCGCGCCCCCGCGTGCCGAGCACGATGAGCTGGGCGTCGCCTGCGTGTGCCAGCACGACGTCGGACGCGCGGCCCTGCTCACTGATCCGCGTGACCGGCACGTCGGGGAAGTCGGCAGTGACGCCCGAGAGGGCTTCGGACAGCAGTGCGGCCTCCTCTTCGGCGACGACATTCCAGTCGACGAACATCCCGGTGCCGCCCGGCCCGAGACCCGACGAATCGCCCCACGCGTGCACCGCGGTCACCTCGGCGTCGAAGTACGACGCGAACTCGAAGCCGAAGTGCACCGCGCGGTCGCTCACCTTCCCGCCGTCGACGCCGACGACGACCTGGCCGGTGCCCGGAGTGGTGCCGGTGCCCGGGCCGGTCCACACGGTGACCGGGCACGTGGCCTTGTTGACGACGTGCAGCGCGGTCGAGCCGATCAACCGGGACCGGATCGCGCCTGCACCGGTGCGTCCCAGCACGATCATGCGGGCGTGCTCGGCGGCTTCGAGCAACCCGGTGGACGCGGGGCCGGGCACCGAACGCGAGTCGAAGGACACGTCCGGAAACTCGTTCGCGAGGGTTTCGCGCGCGCTGTCGAGCAGTGCGCGTCCGTCCTCGGCGACCTGCGCGAGGAACTGTGATTCGGCGATGACCGCGGCCGGACTGTAGAGGGGCCCGTCCTGCGGAAGTGCGTAACAGAGCAGGACGTCCGCGCGCCACCGCGTCGCGAGTGCGGCTGCCCACCGGGCGGCGCCCAATGCGGTGTCCGAACCGTCGACACCGACGACGACGGTGTTGTTTCCGGGGGTCGTACTCATCGCTCGTCCTCTCCTGCAGGGGTGGTCGCGGGCTGCGTCAGGGCGAGACCGCGCGGGTGGCGGTGCGCGCGCGACGCCACCGCCGGGCGAGATCGTGCGCGAGTCGATCCTGTCGCGCGAGTTCGTCCACGAACAGCATGCCGAGCCCGAACGCGTCGCGGAAGTCGTCGGCGGAATCGGCGGCAGCGTGCACGTGACCCGCTGCGACGACCGAATCCTGGTACTCGCCGAGCGCATCCTGCAACGCCCGGAGCCTCTTCGACGCCCGCCGGGCGTGCCGCGGGTCGAGCGGTTCGACCACCTCGATCGCGTAGCGCAGCCGCTTCGCGGTCTTGCGGACGCGGTGGACCGCGGCGTCGCGGTCGGCACGTCCGCGCGCACGACGCGCCTTGCGGACGCGCGTGTCGAGGGTGCGTTCCAGCCCGCACAGCGACGCGCGCAGTGCGCCGCGCTGCTTCCGGTCGCCCGGTTCGGCGGCGAGGGCGGTGGTGAAACCTTCGAGGTCGGCGCGCAGGGTGAGATAGCGCTGCGACGTGAGCGCGTCGGTGACGGCGGCCCACGCGTCGTCGCGGAGGGCCGCGAAGTGGCGATCGGCCGCGGCGGCGACCTGTTCCCGGTCGGGGACGTCCGGGACGTCGGCCGCGTGGTCGTGCACGCGGGACTGCTGCACCTCGACGTCGCGCGCGTCGCCGAGGGTGTGCCCGAACCAGCGCAATTCGTCGACGAGGCTGCGCCACGCTCCGTCGTGATCGTGCCACGCCGTGTCGAGCGCGAGTCGCGGCGCGTACGCCTGCAACGCGCTGCGGAAGCGGCGCGCCGCGACGCGCAGGTCGTGCACCGACGCCGTGGGGTCGGCTCGCACCGCGACGTCGGCCCGGGTGAGCGCGTCGAGTTGGCGGGACAGGTAGTCGCTCAACAGCACTCGCGCGGTCCTCGGACCCGCCGTGCGATCGGGTGCGGGCGCGAGACCGCCGGAGAGTGCGTGCGCGAGTGGGGACGGCGACGACGAGCGTTGCAGGCCTGCGTCGTCGAACCGGCGGGCGACGGTGCGCGCGGGGTGCGGGCCGACAGTGCCCTCCCGGACCTCGATCTCGCGCCACACCAGCCCGTCGTCGGTGCCGCGGGGGCCGACCGCGACGACGACGTCCGACGCGATCTCGGCGACGACGGCACCGTCGGGACCGCGCAGGCGCGTGCGGGTGCGGTCGATCGTGAGCAGTGCCGCGGGGGTGAGTGCGGCGCCGTGCGTCACGCCCTGCACATAGTGGGCGAGTTCGCCGGGGAGGGTGCCCGCGTCGTCGGCCTCGGCGTCGTCCCAGCGGATCTCGGTGGGCAGTGCGTCGGCGGTGTCGGCAGGCACGGTGAGATACCACCCGGTGTCGTCGTCGCTCTCGACGCGGCGGAGCGTGAACCCGTGCAGCAGGAGGCGCAGGTCGTCGGTGTCGTAGTAGATCTCGGACAGGGACACCGGTTCGACGAGCGGTGCCCCGTGCGTGCCCGGCACGTCGGAGAGGGTGGGCAGTACGGTCTCCGCGTGGGCGTCGAATCGCTGTGGTGCTGACTGCACGCGGTCGGACGCCCGGCAACTCATACGGTCATCCTGCCCGAGTGAACGAGTTCGGGTGAACGGGTTCGGGGGCCTGGACAGGTTCGAGCGCGGAGTTGCTCACGAACTCGCGTGACAGGCCCGTGAGGGGATCGGTGAACCGCACACGCCGTGCGAGCAGCCGCAGCGGGTCGCAGAAGTCGTCCGGTGCGACCTCGCGGATCTCCGGATACAACGGATCGCCGACGAGCGGCAGCCCGAGCGAGTTCATGTGCACGCGCAGTTGATGAGTCCTGCCGGTGCGCGGCCGAAGGCGGTAGCGCGCGTGGTCGCCGAATCGGGCGAGGACGTCGACGTGCGTCTCGGCGTTCGGTGTGCCTGCCACTTCGCGTGCCTGCAGCACTCCTCGCGTCTTGACGATGCGGCTGCGGACCGTCGTGGGCAGCGCGAGGTCGTCGCGGAACGGCGCGAGCGCTTCGTACTCCTTCTCGACGGCCTGCTCGGCGAACAACGTCTGGTAGGGGCGTCGCGCGTCGCGGTGCACCGTGAAGACGAGGACGCCAGCGGTGAGCCGGTCGAGCCGATGCGCGGGCGACAGTTCGGGGAGATCGAAGCGGCGGCGCAGTCGCGTCAGCGCGGTCTCGACGACGTGGGCGCCGCGCGGCATCGTCGCGAGGAAGTGTGGTTTGTCTACGACGAGGAGATGCTCGTCGCGGTGCAGCACTGTGAGTTCGAAGGGCACCGGCACCTCGACCGGCAGCGGCCGGTAGACGTAGACGCGGCCGTGGCCCGCGAAAGGCGTGGTGTGGTCGACGGCCTGTCCGTGCGCGTCGACGACGTCTCCCGCGGCCACCTGCGTGTGCAGCGAGTCGCGGTGCGCCGGAAATCGTTCGGTGAGGTAGTCGAGCACCGTGGCCCACGGGCCCGAGTGGGGCAGGCGCACACACGACGGACCGACCCCGTCGCGCGGCGGAGGCGGAGCGGTGTGCACGACGTCGACGGTATCCGAGGAGGGTCGGGCGTGTCGTGTCGGCCGCGTCGGATCGGCTTCTGCGTGCGCGACCCCACTCGACTCCGTTTCTGCTGGTCCCCGCCGCGCAACGACGCGACGGGGGCCGTATCGGGCGGGCGGCGGCCCTTCGGTCGAGTAACGATTGCGCGCGAGGCGCGAAGGACAAGTGACACGTGATGTATACCGTGATGAGCTGTCCGGGCGGCGACGCCCACTGTTCATCCAGGAGGCTTGCCCCATGCGCGCACCCGCGAAGAAGCCGGGACGAACTCGCTTTCGTCTGCTGGTCCATCTGCTGATCGCCGTCATCGTGGCGCCCGCCGCCATGGTGCTGGCAGGCACGGCACCGGCGTCGGCGCACCCCTACGACCGGTTCCGCGAGGACTGGGTGGCCGCGCCCGGCGGTGTCGGGCAGATCAAGGTCCGCATCTGGCTGGCGAACAACGGCAGCAACAAGGCCGTCTATCTCCTCGACGGCCTACGCGCCACCAACGACGTGAGCGGGTGGGAGCACGAGACGAACGCCGCGTGGCTCTCCGACCAGGGAGTCAACGTCGTGATGCCGGTCGGCGGCGAGTCGAGCTTCTACACCGACTGGTACGCGCCCAGCAATTTCAACGCGCAGCCCTACACGTACAAGTGGGAATCCTTCCTGACGCAGAACCTGCCCAACCATCTCGCGGCGGCGTACGGCATCGATCGCCACAGCAACGGCGTCGTCGGCATCTCGATGGGCGGCAACGCGGCCCTCGTCCTTGCGGGCTACCACCGCGACCAGTTCAAGTTCGCCGGTTCGCTGTCGGGTTACCTGAACCTGTCGGCACCCGGTATGCCGGAGGCGATCCGTGTCGCGATGCTCGACGCCGGCCGCTACAACGCGGACAGCATGTGGGGCCCGCCGTGGGATCCCGCGTGGCGTCGTAACGACCCGTTCGTCGTCGCACCGCAACTCGCGGGTCTGCCTATGTGGATCTCGGCGGGTAGCGGCCTGCCGGGCGCGCACGATCACCCGGTCGCACCGATCGACTACTACAACACCGCCAACGGAATGGGCCTCGAAGCGCTCGCGCTCGCGCAGAACCGGGCGTTCGAGATCCGGTTGGCCACGCTCGGTATCCCCGCGCACTTCGACTTCCCGGCGCAGGGCACGCACAGCTGGGGCTACTGGCAGGACCAGCTGTGGGGTCTGCTGCCGATGTTGAAGGGCGCGATCGGGGCCTGACGGACGGGGTCGGGGATACGTACGCTGACTCCATGAGCAACTGGACCGCAGCGGACATCCCCGACCAGACCGGCCGTACCTTCGTCGTCACCGGTGCCAACAGCGGGCTCGGCGCGGTCGCGGCGCGCGCGCTCGGCGCCAAGGGCGCGCACGTGATCCTGGCGGTGCGCGACACCGCGAAGGGCGAGCGGGTCGCCGCCGAGATCGGCGCGAACGCCGACGTGCGTCGGCTCGACCTCGCCGACCTCGCGTCGGTCGAGTCGTTCGCCGACACGGTCGAGTCGGTCGACGTGCTCGTGAACAATGCGGGTGTCATGGCGGTTCCGCAGCGCCGCACCGCAGACGGTTTCGAGATGCAGATCGGCACCAACCATCTCGGGCATTTGGCCCTCACCGGGCGGTTGATCGACCGGATCTCCGATCGTGTCGTCACGATGTCGAGTGCGATGCACCAGCTCGGAACCATCCATCTCGACGACCTGAACTTCGAGCGCCGCCGCTACAGCTCGTGGCTCGCCTACGGGCAGAGCAAGCTCGCGAACCTGCTCTTCACGTACGAGTTGCAGCGCCGCCTCGCAGCGAAGGGGTCCGCCGTCAAGGCGCTCGCGGCGCATCCCGGCTACGCGGCGACCAACTTGCAGGGCCGCACCGAAGGCTTCATGGACCGGCTCATGCCGCTCGCCAACAAGGTGGTCGCGCAGTCCGCCGACATGGGTGCCCTGCCCGAGTTGTACGCGGCGACGGCGCCGGACGTGTTCGGCGGCGCCTACATCGGGCCCGGTGGGCCGTTCGAGATGCGCGGCTACCCCAAGGTCGTCGCGTCGAACCGAAAGTCGCACGACGCCGCCGTCGCGGCCGGATTGTGGGAGCTGTCCGAAAAACTCACCGGCGTCACGTACCCGTAAGCGCGAGGAGAGCAGTCCTCCTCGGCAGCCGCACCTCGAATGTGCACACGCGCGCGGAATCGTCGACGATTTCGCGCGCGGATGGCAAGCGCGGGTGCGGCTGCGGCCCCGAGCCCACTTCGCCGGCATCGAGGCACTGCCGGTGTCTGCCCGACTACACTGACCCGCAGTGACACGGGGTGCTGCCTTGCGGCGGCTGAGAAACACCCGTCGAACCTGAACCGGGTAATGCCGGCGAAGGGAATGTCGCGGCACGCACGGATTCGCGCCACTGCCACACCCCTCGTCGGCCGACAGCGCTTCGGCCCGACCGAGGTGCGGCAGAAAGGAACACGGGCAGTGCGTCTCGACGAACAGACAGTGGTGGTCACCGGCGGTGGACGCGGCCTCGGCGCCGCGATCGTGCGGGCATTCGCGGCGCAGGGCGCGCGCGTCGTGGTCGACTATCGCGAGAGCCGCGACGCGGCCGAAGAACTCGCGGCGTCGCTGGGCGAGGATCGCGCACTCGCGGTGCAGGCGGATGTCACCGACACGGAGGCCGTGCGGCAGTTGTTCGCCGACGCCGAAGCGCATTTCGAGCGTCCGGTGACGACCGTCGTGAACAACGCGCTCGTCGACTTCTCGTTCGACGGCGATGCGCGCGCGAAAGCCGACGAGATCGCGTGGGAGGCGTTCGACAGACAGCTGCGGGGGAGCGTTGCCGGGGCGGTCAACTGCATGCAGGCGGCGTTGCCCGGGATGCGCTCGATCGGGTTCGGTCGCATCGTCAACGTCGGCACCAATCTGTTCCAGTACCCCGTCGTTCCGTACCACGACTACACGGCGGCGAAGGCGGCGTTGCTGTCGCTCACACGCACGTTCGCGTCCGATCTCGGACCCGACGGCATCACCGTCAACATGGTGTCCGGTGGCCTGTTGCGCACCACCGACGCGTCCGCGGCCACCCCGGACGCCGTGTTCGACATGATCGCGGAGTCCACGCCGCTGCGCCGCGTCACGACGCCCGACGAGTTCGCCGACGCGATCCTGTTCTTCGCGTCGCCGTGGGCCCGTGCCGTCACGGGCCAGAACCTGGTCGTCGACGGCGGCCTCGTCAAGGACTGAGCGTGACCGGTCGACAGGTGCATCTGAACGTCTTCCTCTTCGGCTGCGGGCACCACGGTGCCGCGTGGCGCCGTCCGGACTCGTCCGTCGAGCGGCTGGGCGACATCGCGTACTACGAACAGCTCGCGCGCACGGCCGAGCGTGGGCTGCTCGACGCGGTGTTCTTCGCCGACGGGCACAGCGTGCGTGACGTCGAGACGGGGTCGTGGTGGTTCCTCGAACCGATGACGGCGCTCGCCGCGATGGCTCGGGCCACCGAACACGTCGGGCTCGTCACGACCGTGTCGAGCACCTTCCACACCCCCTTCCACGCGGCGCGCATGCTCGCCTCGCTCGACCACATCAGCGGCGGACGCGTCGGCTGGAACCTCGTGACGTCGATGTTCGACGACGAAGCGCGCAACCACGGCATGGCCGCCATGCCGGCGCACGCCGAGCGCTATGCGCGCGCCGCCGAGTTCGCAGAGGTCGCACTGGCGCTGTGGGATTCGTGGGACGAGGACGCGTTGGTCCTCGACCGCGGTGGGGCGTACGCGAATCCTGCGCGGGTGCGGCGCATCGACCACGAGGGAGCACACTTCCGCGTCGACGGACCGCTCACCGTGCCGAGATCGCCGCAGGGCCGGCCGGTGTTGTTCCAGGCAGGCGCCTCGGAACCGGGCCGTGACCTCGCCGCGCAGTACGCGGAGGGCATCTACGCCGTCGCCTACGACAAGGACGCCGGTCGCGCCTACCGCGCGGACGTGCGGCGGCGTGCCGGTGCGCTCGGCCGTGATCCGGACGCGCTCACGGTCATGCCGGGCCTGGTCACCTACGTCGGGTCGACGGAGGCCGAGGCACGGCGTCGCAAAGCGGAACTCGACGCGCTGCTGCCGACCTCGCAGTCGCTCGCGCAGCTGTCGATGTTCACCGGGCAGGATTGTTCGGGCTGGGAGCTCGACGCGCCGGTGCCGCCGTTGCCGCCCGCACGTGAGGTTGCGGTGCCGCAGGGCCGGTACGAGACCGTCCTGCGGATCGTCGAACGCGAGAAGCCCACGGTGCGGTCGTTGCTGGGCACGCTGGCGGCGGGTGGTGGGCACGCGACGATGATCGGAACGCCGGAGTCGATCGCCGACGAGATGATCGCGTGGGTCGACTCCGGCGCCGCGGACGGATTCAACCTGATGCCGCCGAGTCTTCCCGACGATCTCGAGGTCTTCGTCGAGCACGTCGTCCCGGAACTGCAGCGTCGCGGACGCTTCCGCCGCGACTACGACGACGAGACCTTGCGCGAGAGACTCTCTCAGCCCACCTGATACGTCCCGAGAGCCTTCGCGAGGAGCTTGCCGCTGGTGGCACCCTCGAGGTCGACGGAACACACGCTCAGGCGCCGGCCTTGCCGCACACGCTGCGCACGGACGACGACGTCCTCCTCGAACGCCGGGTCGAGGAATTCGACCGACAGCGACACCGTGACGCCGCGCAGCGTGGCCGGCACCCGAGGCCCCGCCCAGGCGGCGGTCATGATTCCGATGTCGATGCATGCCGCGAGTGCACCGCCGTGGACCATCGTGCCGACGGTGGTGTGCTCGGGCGAGTAGGGCATGCGCAGTACGGCGTGGTCGTCGCCGATCTCGCTGAGCGTGATGCCGAGTCGGTCGACGAACGGCGAGTGGGGCAGGAAGGCGCGCATGGCGTCCGAGCCGGACGCGGGAGTCGCATCCAGTGGTTCGTCGAGTGTGTCGGGCACGGGTCCTCCGGATCTTCGGACAGTCTGGTCCGTTTTCGTAGTGAGACTACGAAAACGGAATGTGATTATGATTAGAGCATGAGTCTCGACATTCCGAAAGACCGGCGACGTCGTCGGACCCGCGCCGCAGTGCTCGACGCGGCCGCCGACCTGTTCGCACGTGACGGATACCGTGCCACCTCGGTCGAGGTGCTCGCCCAGCGCGCCGACGTCGCCCTCAGCTCGGTGTATTCGAACTTTCCCGGAGGCAAGGCCGACGTGTACGCGGCGCTCGCGTGCCGCACCGCCGACGACCACGCCGACGGCATGCGCGGTGCAGTGGAAGGGAAGTCGGGCGCGGATCGTGCGGCCGCCGCCTTCGACGCGTACGTTCGGTTCCACCACGACAATCCGCTCGCGTTCCGCCTCCTCGGGCTCGCGGACGTCGACGGGTCGGATCCCACGGACGCCCTGCGCGACGCGCGCGAGCGCATCAACCGGGTGCTGCGATCGGTGGCCGCCGACATGGCCGATCCTGCGGATCGCGGTGCCACCGAGGGCGTCTATCTGGGTTGGGCCGCCGTCAACGGAATTCTGGCGCTGCGGACGCGGGGGCTGGTCGACGAGTCGTCGGCCGAGCGACTGCTCGCGCGAGCGCGAACGGAACTCGTGCGGTGAAGGTCGGCGAACTGTCCAGGGCCCAACGGCTGTCCGTCGCCGGCTCCGCCGCGGCTCTCCAGATCGTGGGTCTGCCAGGCCTGATACGTCGTGGCGGCGGGAGGCCGTCGTCGGACACACCGCTCACGCCTGCGCCACGCTCGCGGCTGGCGCGCGCGGCGCTCGAGGAGGCGAGGGGCGTCCTTGCGCCCGCGATCCTCGCGCACAGTCTCCGGTGCTGGCAGTGGGCGGCCGCCTTCGCCGACATCGACTCGCGGTGTCCGGATGCGGAGAGTCTGTACGTCGCATGCCTGCTCCACGATGTGGCGCTCGGCGCCGAGGCCCACCCGCGCGTCGGCTGTTTCGCGGCGCTCGGCGCGGCGCACGCCGGGCAGTTCCTCCGCGGGCTCGACGAGGGTGCGCGCATCGGTGTCGTCGGCGAGGCCATCTCGCGGCACATGGATCCGCGCACGCCGACCGCGAGCGACGAGGCGGCACTGCTGCATGACGCGGCTCATCTCGACGTCGCGGGTACGCGCTTCGGCGACGTTCCCGCCGGCGTCGTCGAGGCGACGCTCGCGCGGTATCCGCGGCGGGGTTTCGCGGCGGAATTCGCCGAGCGTATGCGTCACGAGCGGTCGGTGCGGCCACGCTCGTCGGCGGCGGTGCTGTGGCGGGCGGGCATGATCGTGCCGCTGCGCGTCAACCCGCTCGACCGATTTCCGAATCCTCGCGATACCCGCCGTCGAGTGGTGCGATGATCGGCAGTCATGGCGGATGCCGTCGAGCGGGACCGGTCCTTCGACCGCTATCTCACCTTTCTCGACGCGATCGTGGCGATCGCGATCACGTTGCTCGTGCTGCCGTTGGTCGATCTCGCGTCGAACCACGACGGGTCGACCCGTGAGTTGCTCGGCGACCATCTCGGCGAGATGGGGGCGTTCGCGCTCAGCTTCGTCGTCATCTTCCGGTTCTGGTGGGGGCAGCATCATGTCGTGCGCGACGTGGTGGCCGACGATCCGCTGACCAATCGGGCGCTGTTCGCGTGGGTCGCGACGATCGTCTTCCTGCCGTTCCCGTCGGCGCTGATCGCGACGAACTCCGACGAGGCCGCGACTCGGGCCCTCTACATCGGGACGATGACGGCCAGTGCGGCCGCGCTCACCGTCGTCGCGTGGGCGGCGTCGCGGAACTCGCAACTCACGGCGGGGCGACCGGGCCCGGACGTCGGCAGCACGGCGGCGCTCACGTTCCTGATGGCCGTCGCGCTCGTCCTGAGCGTCGCGATCCCGCCGCTGTCCTATTACCCGCTACTGCTGCTTTTCCTGACCGGCCCGGTGCGGGCCCTGCTCGCGCGGTGGGCGCCGTGGGGGCCGTTCCGTCGCTCGGCGTGACGAGCCTCACGGCGCGTGAATACTCAGCCTACCTGCGGTGTTGAGGGAAATCGTGGTCCCCGGATTCATTCGGGAATTGATCGAACCCCGAGCACGTTAGTTGAGTCAGACCTACTCAACTTCTAGGAGGCTTCGGAATGCCAGCATTCTTCGGGCCCGAGGGCCCCGGCCGTATCGACATCAGCCGGCTCATGAGCCGCGGAACGCAGGACCTCATGGCCGCTGCCGCGCGGTTCGCCGCAGGCCGCGGCGACTCGGACCTCGATGCGCTGCACGTTCTCCACGTCATGGCGGAGCAGGAACCGGTACGGAACCTGATGCAGCGCGCTGGGGCCGACCCGGCCGCGGTCGCCGATGCGACCGAATCGCGTCTGCCGCGCAGCAGCGGTCAGGCGACCGGTTTCGCCGCCGCGCCCGCTCTCAGCTCCGGACTCAAGTCCGCGCTGCTCGAGGCGCATCAGCTCGCTCGCGCGCTCGGCGCGACCTACATCGACCCCGAGCATCTGTTCGTGGCTCTCGCCGCCGAGCAGGAGAACCCGGTGGGACGCCTGCTCGCCGAGCAGGGCCTGACCCCGGAGACGCTGCAGACGGCGGTGCAGGGCGGAACCGCCGAGCCCGCGTCGACCAGCGAAACCCCGACGCTCGACAAGTACGGCGTCGACCTCACCGAACGCGCACGTAACGGCGAGATCGACCCCGTGATCGGCCGTGCGCTCGAGATCGAGCAGACGGTCGAGATCCTGTCGCGTCGCACCAAGAACAACCCGGTGCTCATCGGTGAGGCGGGCGTCGGCAAGACCGCCGTCGTCGAAGGCCTCGCACAACGCATCGTCGACGAAGACGTTCCCGAACGCCTCGTCGGCAAGCGCCTCGTGCAGCTCGAGATGTCGGCGATGGTGTCGGGTACGCGCTATCGCGGCGACTTCGAGGAAAGGCTCACCAAGCTCGTCGACGAGATCACCGCGCACAAGGGCGAACTGATCGTCTTCATCGACGAGATGCACACGATCGCTGGTGCAGGCGCGGGTGCGGACGGTGCGATGGATGCCGGAAACATCCTCAAGCCCAAGCTGGCTCGCGGCGACCTGCACATCGTGGGTGCCACGACCCTCGACGAGTACCGCAAGTACATCGAGAAGGACTCGGCCCTCGAACGCCGGTTCCAGCCCGTCATGGTCGACGAACCGTCGACCGAGGACGCGATCGCGATCCTCACCGGGCTGCGCGGCCGCTACGAGGAGCACCACGGTGTGCGCTACACCGACGACGCGCTCGTCGCGGCCGTCGACCTGTCGGCGCGCTACATCGGCGACCGGTTCCTGCCGGACAAGGCGATCGACCTGATCGACCAGGCGGGTGCCCGGCTGTCGCTGCGCTCGCCGAAGGTGGATGCGGACGCGCTGAAGTCCCAGCTCGAGCAGCTCGAGAAGGACAAGGAGCAGGCCGTCGCGGACGAGGCGTACGAGAAGGCGTCGGAGCTGCGTGACCGCATCTCCAAGCTGCAGAGCCGCCTCGACGGCAAGCCCGACACGTCGTCGGAGGAGACTCCCGAGGTCACGACCGAGATGATCGCCGAGATCGTCTCCCGTGCCACGGGGGTGCCCGCGAGCCAGATGACCCAGGAGGAGAAGGCGCGGCTGCGCACGCTCGAGGAAGAGCTGCATCGTCGCGTGATCGGTCAGGACGACGCGGTGCGTGCGATCGCACGTGCAGTGCGCCGGTCGCGGGTCGGCATGAGCGATCCGGACCGCCCGATCGGCAGCTTCCTGTTCCTCGGCCCGACCGGCGTCGGCAAGACCGAGCTCGCGAAGGCTCTGGCCGCGGCGCTGTTCGGCGACGAGAACAAGATGGTGCGCTTCGACATGAGTGAGTTCGGCGAACGGCACACGGTGTCGCGGCTCGTCGGTGCCCCTCCGGGTTATGTCGGCTACGACGAGGCCGGTCAGCTCACCGAACAGGTGCGGCGCAATCCGTACTCGGTGATCCTGCTCGACGAGATCGAGAAGGCGCACCCGGACGTGTTCAACACGCTCCTGCAGGTTCTCGACGACGGTCGGCTCACCGACGGTCAGGGACGCACGGTCGACTTCAAGAACACCGTGTTGATCATGACCAGCAACCTCGGCTCGGACATCATCTCGAGCAAGGGTGGCGCGATCGGTTTCGCGACCGGCGACGAAGCTGCGAACGAGCGGCCGCTGCGCGATCGAGTGATGGCGCGGCTGCGCGAATCGATGCGGCCCGAGTTCCTCAACCGCATCGACGAGATCGTGATGTTCCGCAAGCTCGACACCGACCAGCTGCACCGCATCACCGACCTCATGCTCGAGGACAGCCGTAAGCGGCTCGGCGACAAGGGCATCGACATCACGTTCAGTGATGCTGCGGTGGACTGGATCGCCGAGCACGGTCACCAGCCGGAGTTCGGTGCGCGTCCGCTGCGCCGGTCCATCCAGCGGGTGGTCGACGACCGTATCGCGGACATGCTGCTCGACGACCTGATCGTCGAGGGCGGTCGGATCACCGTCGACGTCGACGGTGACGAGCTCGACCTCGAGGTCGCGTAACAGCCGAAAGCGGTGCCCCGGATCGTTCGCGATCCGGGGCACCGCCGTTTTCAGGGCACTGTCGTCAGGTGTTGTCGGAGAACAACCCGGTGTAGACGGGAGGCGTGCGCACCGAGTCGTCGTGTTCCGCGTCCGAGGACACGGGTTCGTCGACCTGAGACGAGCTGAACTCGGGGTTCTGTTCCATGACAGTCCTTACTCGACAAGGGTGGGTCACGCTCGGTACGCGGTACGGAGCGGACAGACGAATGGGTCGCGATGACCGATTCCGACGTGGTTCAGGTAGCGGACCACGATCCCGTAGGACGTTATCAGTGAAGTCTGTGTGTACGGAACGCCGTGTCGCGCGCAGTGCGCGCGGACGAACGGCTGTGCGCGTGCGAGATGGGCGCGGGGCATGCTCGGGAACAGATGGTGTTCGACCTGATAGTTGAGGCCGCCCATCATGAAGTCGGTGACGGGCCCGCCGTCGATGTTCCGGGACACCACCACCTGCCTGCTGAGATAGTCGCCGAGCTCGCCCTTTTCCACTACCGGCATCCCTTTGTGGTTCGGCGCGAACGCGCCACCGAGCAGCACGCCGAACACGGCGAGGTGGACGACGACGAAGGCCACCGCGAGGAGCGGGGGCATCAGTACGAACGGCAGTACGAATCCGATCGTCAATCGTGCTGTGACGAGCGCGAACTCGGTGTAACGGTGCGCGAGTCCCTTTCCCGTGGTGAGCGTCTGCAGGCTCGCGACGTGCAGTGCTGCGCCTTCGAGCGTGAGCAGGGGGAAGAACAACCAGCCCTGTAGACGAGTGAAGAGCCGGTACAGGCCGGACCGTGCGCGTGCGTCGCCGCCCTCCCATGCGATCGGACCGCCTTCGATGTCCGGGTCGTATCCCGACTGGTTCGGCGCGCGATGGTGCTTGCTGTGTTTGCCCTGCCACCACGTGTACGACAACCCGGCGAATCCGCCCGCGAGGATGCGGGCGGACCACAGGTTCCAGCGCGCCGACTCGAAGATCTGTCGGTGTGCCGCATCATGGCCCAGGAAACCGAACTGCGCACTCACGACCGCGAGTACGACGGCGAGGCCGAGTTGCAGCCACGAGTCGCCGAGCAATGCCGACGCCACCCACACGGCGAAGAACGCGCCGATCGTGCCGACGATGCGGATCCAGTAGAAGGTGTATGCCCGCTCGAGCAGCCCGGCGGCGCGTACTTCGGCGAGTAGGTCGGAGTAGTTGCTCGTGTATCGGCGTGCTGCACTGGTTGGCGCGATGATGATTCCCCACAGACGGACCACGGGCGACTCGAACGAAGCGGCAATCGATCGACGACGCCACACGACGAGAGCGCCGGTGCGCGGCGCCGGTCGTCGTAGGTCCCACGACGCTACACGTCGGAGGCGGTTCCGGGGCCGGTCGACTCGCGGCGCCGCTCGTGTACAGTGGCGGACGTGTCAGCGACCTATTTCTGGTTTAGCAGGCCGGCCCCGGGTGGGTCGGTCGGCGTAACCACGCGCTGACAATCCACCCCGAGCCGGAAAGAGACCGGCTCGCTGGGATTGCGAAATTCTCCTTTCGGGTCGGCCTGGAAAAGGAACCCGAATCATGACCAGCAGCATCGATGTGTCGCGGGCGAGCCAGCGTCTCGACGAGCAGCGCACTGTCTCGATCAGCCCGCTCACACCGCCTTCCGTCGTGCGCGCCGAGTACGAGCCGGACGACGTCGCCTCGGCGACGGTCCGCGCAGGGCGCGCGGCGACGGTCGACATCCTCGACGGAGTCGACGACCGTCTCATGGTCGTCGTCGGCCCGTGTTCGGTGCACGACCCCGTCGCCGCCGTCGACTACGCGCGTCGCCTCGCCGCGAAGGCCGACGATCTTCGTGACGACCTTCTCGTCGTGATGCGCGTGTACTTCGAGAAGCCGCGCACCGCCCTCGGATGGAAGGGCCTGCTCAACGATCCGCACCTCGACGGCACGTTCGACATCAACAACGGTCTGCGCCTCGGACGCAAACTGCTGCTCGACATCTCGGGTCTCGGCTTGCCCACCGCATGCGAGTTCCTCGATCCCACGATCCCGCAGTACATCGCGGACCTCGTGACATACGGCGCGATCGGCGCGCGCACCGCCGCGAGCCAGGTGCACCGCCAGCTGTGCAGCGCGCTGTCGATGCCGGTGGGCATCAAGAACTCGACCGAGGGTGACGTGCAGGTCGCGGTGGACGGCTCGCGCGCCGCAGCCGCGAGCCACGTCTTCCCGGGCACCGATCTCGACGGCAAGGCCGCGCTCATCCGCACCGCGGGCAATCCCGACTGCCACGTGATCCTGCGCGGCGGCACCGACGGCCCGAACTACGACGCGCAGACCGTCGCCGACACGCTGGCCAGGCTCGGCAAGGCCGGACTTCCCGAGCGAGTGGTGGTGGACGCGAGCCACGGCAACAGCCGCAAGGACCACAACAAGCAGGTCGACGTCGTCACCGACATCGCCGTCCGGCTCGAGAACGGCGAACGCGGAGTGGTCGGGTTGATGCTCGAGAGCTTCCTCGAAGCGGGGCGCCAGGAGCTGACCCTCGGCGAGACGGACACGCTGACCTACGGGCAGTCGATCACCGACGCGTGCCTCGACTGGGCGACCACCGAGGCGCAGCTCGACCGGCTGGCCGAGGCGGTCCGCGCACGGCGCGCGCGCTGACGGCCGCGGTCAGCGCACGCCGTGGGTGCGGAACTGCACGCTGATGCGCGGGCCGCACGGCTTCGTGCTCTTCGGAATGCAGTGCTCCCACGTGCGCTGACATGAGCCGCCCATGACGATGAGGTCGCCGTGCCCGAGCGCGAACCGCGACGTCTCGCCGCCGCCGCGTGGCCGCAACAGCAGCGGCCGCGCGCTGCCGAGCGACAGGATCGCGACCATCGTGTCCTCGGTGCGGCTGCGGCCGGTGTCGTCGCCGTGCCAGGCGACGCTGTCGGCCCCGTCGCGGTAGAAGCACAGGCCCGCTGTGACGAAGTCCTCGCCGAGTTCGGTGCGGTAGTGGGAGCTGAGCGCGTCCCGCGCGTCGTCGAGCAGCGGGTCGGGCAGTGGCGCGTGTTCGCCGTAGAACCGGACGAGGCGCGGCACGTCGACCACGCGGTCGTACATGCGTCTGCGTTCGGTGCGCCACGGCACCACGTCCACGAGGGTGTCGAACAGGATGTCCGAGCCGGTCAGCCAGCCGGGCAGGACGTCGACCCACGCGCCGCGCGAGAGAACCGTGCGACGCGCGTGTGCGACCGGCCCGAATCGGACACCCTGACTCGCGTCGTCGAACAACGACGGCTGGAGGGCGGCGTGGTGTCGTGCCGGTGCGGTCATGCCGGTAGACTACCCGATTGTTCGAACATGTGTTCGTCAAAGGTCGAAACTTGCCTGGTGAAGCTGCCTGGTGACGGCACACGGAAGCGCCCGCGACGAGATCGCGGGCGCTTCCGTGATGCGTCGAGCCCACGCAGCGGAACCGCTGCGTACTCGAGAGGTGCAGACTCAGCGCAACGGCGTGAAGTCGTGGCTGCCGAGGTAGTCCGGCCGCGGCGACGGCGCCGAGAACGGTTCGTCGAGAGTGTTCTCGACGCTGTTGAACACGATGAACAGGTTGGAGCGCGAGAACGGCGTGATGTTGCCGTTCGAGCCGTGAATCGCGTTCGAATCGAACAGCGTGGCGGAACCGGCCGGGCCCGTCATGATGTCGATCCCGTACTTGTTGGCCATACGCGTGAGCGTGTCCCGGTCGGGGGAGCCGGTGGGCGGCACGAGCGTGGTCAGCGACTGCTTGTAGTAGTCCTCGGGCGTCCTGCCCGCGCACGAGACCCACTCCTTGTGCGAGCCCGGCATGATCATGAGACCGCCGTTGTAGCCGTAGTTCTCGGTCAGCGCGATGGAAATGCTGGCCGCACGCGGCGCCGGCATGCCGTCCTCGGCGTGCCACGTCTCGAAATCCGAGTGCCAGTAGAACTGGCCGCCGCTGAAGCCCGGCTTGTAGTTGAGTCGCGACTGGTGGATGTACACGTCCGACCCGAGGATCTGGCGGGCCATGCCGAGAATCTCGGGCCGCCGGACGATCTCGTCGACCACCGGGCTGAGCCGGTGCACGTCGAACACGGAACGAACTGCGCCGTTACCGTTTTCGCGCACCACGCGCTCGTCGTGCCGGAGTTCTTCGGCACTCGCCAATCGAGTCATCTCGTCGACCAGCCGGAACACGTCCTGAGCCGGAACAATGGACTCCGTCGTGTGGAATCCGCGACGCTCGTACTCGAGCACCTCGTCCTTGCGGAGAGGGCCCTGCCGGGCGTCACCCCAGACCACCGGATCCTTTCGGACGGCGATGCTGCATTCTTCACGATCCCGCGTGGGGTACTTGTCGGCGACTGCCGTGCGCATATCTCGTGCTTCACCCTTTCGGACTCGACAACGGTTACATCCTCCGACGTTCCCACTGGTCGTCCCCGAATGCAACCGATCCGGCGAAGTCGAAATCGGCCCGTGTCGCGCCGCGTGCAGGCGTGCGAATCGGCCGTGCGGCGCCCGGAGGCGATGGCAGCGGGAGGTCCTGGCGCGACCGTATCGCACGGGCGCGTCGCGGTGGGGTGGTCCACCGATGTGCAGGCACGGCCGACGGTCCAGCCGCGCGCGACTGGACAGTTCACCCGGGCCAGCCGCGCGCGACTGGACAGTTCCCCCGGGCCAGCCGCGCGCGACTGGACAGTTCACCCGGGCCAGCCGCGCGCGACTGGACCGCGACACCTCGGGGGGGCGCCCCGGCACGGTGGCAGCATGATCGACTCTTCCGCGGCGCTCGCGATGGCGCTCCTCTCGCTCGGCATGGTGCTCACGCCGGGTCCGAACATGCTGTACCTGTTGTCCCGCACGGTCTCTCAGGGAACCCGTGCGGGCCTCGTCTCGCTCGGTGGCGTCGCGGCAGGGTTCGCGTGCTACCTCGTGGCGGCGACGGCGGGATCGAGCGCGCTGTTCGCAGCCGTCCCCGTCGCCTACGACCTGCTGCGCGTCGCCGGCGTGTGCTATCTGGCGTGGCTGGCATGGAAGACTGTGCGCGGCACCGTCGACCCGGTGAACGACGGGGCGGTGGAAGAGCATTCGCGCACGCGGCTGTTCGCATCGGGCCTCGTCACCAACCTGCTCAACCCGAAGATCGCGTTGATGTACCTGGCGGTGATCCCACAGTTCGTCGACACGGCGGGCGCGGTGTGGGCGCAGAGCCTTGCGCTCGGCTCGGTCCAGATCGGCGTCGCACTCGTGGGCAATGCCTCGATCGTGTTCGCCGCCGGAACGGTCGCGCGAGCATTACGGGCGCGACCGGCATGGCAGCGGCTGCAGCGCCGGCTCACCGCCACTGCACTCGGCACGGCGGCGGTGTTCCTGGCGTCGGACCGCACGAGGCCCGGGGCCGCCTGAGCGAGTGTGTCAGCGATACGAACTGGGTGTCGTGCCGGTCCAGCGCTTGAACGCGCGGCGGAAGGCGCTCGGTTCGGAGAAGCCGAGCCGTCGCGACAGCACCTCGACGCTCTCGCCGCGCCCCAGTGCGGCAGTCGCGGTGTCGCGCAACACCTCCTCGCGGATCTGGTTGAGCGACGTGCCGTCCTGACGCAGGAGCCGCCGCAGGTGCGGCACGCTGATCGACAGCGTCTCCGCGATCTCCTCCGCGGTGGACGTACGGCCCTTGACTCCGTGCTCGAGCACGCGTCGTACCTGTGCCGCAGCGGTGCTGTCGTAGTCGCGCTCGGAGAGCAGTTGTGTCGGCGAGCGTCGCAGATACTCCTCGAGAGTGTCCTCGGTCTGGATGATGGGTGCCCGCAGGATCACGCTGTCGAATTCGAGTGCCGGATACTTGCAGCCGAATGTGACCGGGGCGCCGAAGATGTGGTCGTAGTTGCTCGCCAACTGCGGAACAGGCTGCGGAAAAGGAAGTTCCACCGCGTGCAGCTGGACACGACGACCGATCAGCCACGCGGCGAAACGGTGCAGCAGGATCAGCAGGAAGTCGGTGATGACGCGGGTTGCCTCGAGCGCGTCCTCGGACTCGTCGACCGGATCCATCACGATGGTGATGCGCGTGGTGCGTTCCTTCGGCTCCACCTGCAACATCGGAAGCGCGGGTAGCGCGCGCATCACGTCGGACATGCGGACGAGTGCCGAACGCAGGTCGGGGGAGTGGATGAGGGTCAGGCACACCACGCGGAAGGTGCCGCGCCGCACCGGTGCCGAGGCGAGGCCGAACAGTTCGTCGTCGGTGACGGCCCACACGTTCTGCGTGAACGCGGTCACCTGGGCCGGGGTGAGCCGGGTCAGCGGGTCGGCCAGCTGTGCGTCCGTGATGCCTGCCGCGTGGGCCGCGTCGTCGAGATCGACCCCGCGGCGGCGTGACAACGCAAGCGCGCGACGCACGAAGTCGGCCGGGATGATGCGCTCGGTCACGGTCAGGCTCCCCGCAGCGCCTTCAGTCGCCGCGCCGCATCGGCGAGGACGTCGTCACGCTTGCAGAATGCGAAGCGCACCATGTGGTTCCATCGACCCGGGTGGTCGGTGAACGCGGCGAGCGGCACCGCGGCGACGCCGACACGTTCGGGCAGCGACCGGCAGAAGGCGTCGCCGTCGTCTTCCCCGAGCGGACCGATGTCGGCGCAGAGGAAGTACGTGCCGCCGCCGGACATGACGCGCAGTCCCGCGTCGGAGAGCGCGCCGTGCAGGATGTCGCGCTTGCGGGCGAGGTCGTCGCGCAGCGCCGCGACCCACGGCATCTCGTGTCGCAACGCGTGCGCGACGGCCGGCTGCAACGCCGAGCCCGCCGTGAACGACATGAACTGCTTGGCCGCGCGCACTCCCGCCACGAGCTCTGCGGGCCCGCAGGCCCACCCGATCTTCCAGCCGGTGACGCTGAACGTCTTGCCCGCGCTCGAGACCGTGACGGTGCGCTCGCGCATGCCGGGCAACTGGGCGAGCGGAACGTGGGGGCGGTCGAAGGTGAGGTGTTCGTACACCTCGTCGCTGAGCACGATCAGGTCGTGTTCGACGGCGATCTCGGCGATCGCGCGCAACTCGTCGTCGGTGTAGACCGCGCCGGTCGGATTGTGCGGCGTGTTCACTACGAGCATCGCAGTCCGGTCGGTGACCGCCGCACGGAGCGAATCGACGTCGAGCGCGAAGCCGTCGCCGTCGGTGACCATCGTGGCCGTGCGCCGCGTCGCGCCTGCCATCGCGACAGCCGCCGCGTACGAGTCGTAGTACGGCTCGATCAGCACGACTTCGCTGCCGGGCTCGACGAGGCCGACGATCGCGGCGGCGATCGCCTCGGTGGCACCGACCGTCACGAGGACCTCGTCGTCGGGATCCGACTCGATGCCGTACCGCAGTGCCCGATCGGCAGCGATCGCCTCGCGCAGTTCCGGGACACCCGGCCCGGGTGCGTACTGGTTCCGGCCGTCGTGGATCGCGTGGCATGCGGCGTCGAGCAGAGACGCGGGACCGTCCGTGTCGGGGAAGCCCTGCCCCAGGTTGATCGCGCCCGTCCGCGTCGCGAGCGCCGTCATCTCGGCGAAGATCGTGGACGTGAACGGCCGCAGCCGCGTGACCGTGCGGGAGGACGGCGATTCGGACATAAGTGCAGGGTAGTCGGCCTCCGGCGGTGCAGGGCCGTCGGTGCGCCTGCGGTGGACGACCGGGTGGTTTCCGCTGGGCAGCGCGTTACCAGTACTGTCGGCGTCCGGGGTGGGGACGTGCGGCCCATCCGACGCGCCCGGCGCGGGCGTGTGACGCGGAGGCGAGGGGACACGGATGACCGTTCTGACAATCGTGATCGTGCTGGTCGTGGTGATCGGCGTCGTCGTATTCGTGCTCGCCCGCAGCCGCGGGTCGAACCCGGCGCCCGCACCGCGCCGGGACCCGCTCGCCGACTATCCCGAGGCCTACGACCCGTACAAGATCGGCGTCGGCGACATCATCACGTACGCGGGCATCGATCACGTCGTGCGCGGCACCATCACGCTGAACGAAGACGGCTACGTGTGGCACGAGCACCTGCTCGACGGCTCGACCGGCAAGCGGTGGCTCACGGTCGAGAACGACGAGGGTGATCTCGACATGACGCTGTGGATGCGTCGCGAGGGCACCGGGCTCGAGCCGGAGGGAGACGTCGTGCTCGACGACCGCGTGTACCGCCGGATCGAACGCGGCACCGCGCAGTTCACCGCCGAAGGCACCACGGGCACCGCGCCGTCCGGCACGGTCGACTACGCGGACTACGAGACGAGCGACAAGACCGGACTGCTCGCGTTCGAGCGGTGGGCCCGCACGCAGTCGTGGGAGGTGTCGACCGGCCGCACGGTCCTACGGGGCGAGCTGTCGGTGATCCATTCGGGCCCGCCGCAGTGACTCTGCGCCGGCTCGAGATCGAGCCGCGCGACGTCGCGGCGAGTGCGCTCGGCCTCGTTCTCGGAAACTCCACGGCCACACCGCTCGTCGAGACGACAGTGGCCGATCGAGCGGGCCGCGCCGTGGTGCTCGGTGTGCTCGGAGCTTCGCACGTCGTCCGTGTGCACGGCGAGGGCGGCGGATCGGGTGCGCCTGTGCTCGTCGAAGAGGTGTCGTGCGACGCGCTCGCGCGGGGCGGCGAACCGCTTCCGCGCACGAAGGCCGCCGGTGCCTACCGCTTCACGTCGCAGATCCGGTCGGTCGAACCGGACGCATTCGCCGAGACCGCAGCCGAACTCCGGGCGAGGGCCACGGACGACGCCTGGGTGTGCGGCGCCTTCCCCGGCGACGACGCGCTCACCGCGCTCACCGCCACGATCGCAGCGGACGGCGAACTCCGCTGGCAGACGTGGCACCTGTATCCGCAACCGACAGGAGGGGACATCGTGACGACGCACAGCAGGTGGGCACCGTGAAGCGGGTGTGCGCGGTGAGCGCACTGGCGCTCGTCGCGCTCCTCGCCACCGCGTGCGGCAGTCAGGTGCGCGGCTACATCGACGACACCTACACCCTCACGAACACCTCCGGCGACACCGCCACCTACTCGTCGCGCGACCCGATCGGCACCACCGTGGCCTCCATCGTCGGTAAGAAGGCGCCCGCCGCACGCAAGGCCGACGGCGGCAACGAATACCTGCGCTACGACGACGACATCGTGACCGTCAGTGCTGCCGCGGGCGGCGGCAGCACGATCCGCGTCGAGGACATCGACGGCAATTACCGCAGTGGCGGTTTCGCCTACCTCGGCCCGGGCTTCACGCCCGGGTCACCTGCGGGCGGCTCCGCGGGCAGCGGCGGCAGCGGAAGCGCGAAGTAGCCCGGGAGAGCCGACACACCCGATACGAAATCAGGGCCCCACCGATACGACATTCAGGAGAACACGTGAACACGACCGTGCTGGCCGCGGCAACCGAACTCGGGCGAGTCGACATCGGCGAGGTCGCCGGGGGAGTCCTCGGCACGCTCGCGTACTTCGTCGTCGGGCTCCTCGTCCTCAGCGGCGGCTTCCTGGTACTCGACGTCCTGACGCCGGGCAATCTGCGCCACCAGGTGTACGTCGACAAGAACCCCAATGCCGCGATCATCCTGGGCGCCAACCATCTCGCGCTCGCGATCGTCGTCGTCACCGCGATCTGGACCAGTTCCGACGGGTTCGCACAGGGCCTCGTGGATTCCGCGGTCTACGGCCTGGTCGGGGTCATCCTGCAGGCCATCGCGCTCGCCGGGATGAATCTGGTCCTGCCCGGTCGGCTCGTCGAGCTCGTAGGCGAGACGAAGATGTGCGGCGCCGCGTGGGCCGTCGGCACCACGCTCGTGGCGATCGGCCTCGTCAACGCCGCAGCGCTGTCTTGACGGTCGCTCTGCCCGAACGGGCCGCCGCCATGGCGGGCCCGCTCTCGTCGCGCGCACGCGCCGTGCTGCTCGCGGCCGTCGCGGCGTGCGCGGCGTGCGGCCTGATCTACGAGCTCGCGCTGCTCACGCTGTCGGCGAGCCTCGTCGGCGGCGGCATCACGCAGACGTCGATGATCGTCGCGGGCTACGTCGCGGCGCTCGGTGTGGGCGCGCTCGTCGCGAAACCGTTCCTCACGCACGCGGCGGTCACTTTCGTCGTCGTCGAGATCCTGCTCGGGCTGATCGGCGGCTTCAGCGCCGCCGCGCTGTACGTGTCGTTCACCTTCCTCGGTTCCGCGACGGCGCTGCTCGTCGCGGGTACGGCGCTGATCGGTCTGCTCGTCGGCGCCGAGGTGCCACTGCTGATGACACTGCTGCAGACGGGCAGGCGAGACGACGCGGCGTCGTCGGGCAAGATCCTCGCGAATCTCAACGCGGCCGACTATGCGGGTGCCCTCGTCGGCGGTCTGCTGTGGCCGTTCGTGCTGTTGCCGCTCACCGGCATGATCCGCGGGGCTGCCGTCACCGGCATCGTCAACCTGGCTGCCGCGGCGGTCGTCGCGCTGATCCTGTTGCGCGGCACCCTCGGCGTCAAGATCCGGGTCGTCGCACTGCTCGCGCTCACCGTCGCCGCGTGCCTGATCCTCGCGTTGCTCGTCCGTTCGTCCGAGATCGAGACCACCTCGCGACAACGGCTGTACACGGACCCGATCGTGGCGGCTCAGCGTTCGCAGTACCAGGAGATCGTGGTGACCCGCCGAGGCGACGACACCCGGCTGTTCCTCGACGGCGACCTCCAGTTCTCGAGCGTCGACGAACATCGCTACACCGAATCCCTTGTGTACCCGGTGCTGTCACGGGATCCTCAGCGTGTGCTCGTGCTCGGTGGCGGCGACGGTCTCGCGGCCCGTGAGCTGCTGCGCACCGATGTGCGCGAGATCGTGCAGGTCGAGCTCGATCCCGCCGTGATCGGCCTTGCGAACACCACGCTGGCTCCGCTCAATGGTGGTGCACTGGAGGATCCGCGCGTGCACGTCGTGATCGACGACGCGTTCCAATGGCTGCGTGGACAAGCGGGGCCCGGATTCGACGCCGTCGTGGTCGACCTGCCCGATCCCGACACCCCGGCGCTGGGCCGGCTGTACTCCACCGAGTTCTACGGGCTCGCGTCGTCGGTGCTGGCCCCGAACGGGCAGATGGTCGTGCAGGCAGGCAGCCCGTACTCGACACCGAATGCGTTCTGGCGCACCGTGTCGTCGGTGCGATCGGTGGGGCTCGCCGTCACCCCCTACCACGTGTACGTGCCCAGCTTCGGTGACTGGGGGTTCGTGCTCGCCGACGCGAGCGACCAGCCGCCGGCTCTCGAGATTCCCCGCGGCGCACCCGAACTGCGCTTCCTCGACGAGACGACGCTCGCTACCGCAGGTGCGTTCCCGCGTGACCGGCCGCCGCTCGAGTTGGAGCCGTCGACACTCGACCACCCGCGCATCGTCGACGACATGCGTGGTGGATACCAGCGGTGAGGTCCCCCGTCTCGCGATAAAAATCGTGCTGTCTCGAACTGTTTCGAGTGTGCTGCGCCGGCCGTAGCGTCAGCGCGGTCGCACGGCAATCCCGTCGTGCGGTCGCACTGTCCGGCCGCTGTAGTTGCCGGCCTCCGCACCGAAAGCAGACCGATGATCCGAACGCGTCTCGTCCGAACCCTGGCAGCAGCCACCGCGCTGCTCTCCGTCACCGGCCTGACCGCGGCGTGTTCGGGTGCCGGTCAGGCCGAGAAGACCGCCGACGGGCGCACCGTCCTTCGCTACGAGGGTACTTCGAGCCAGGTCGTGTACCCGGAGCTCGCCGCGGACCTCGGCTATTTCGACAAGGTGTCGCTCGAGTGGATCGGCGACCAGACGAGCGGACCGCAGAGCATCCAGAACGCCGCGACCGGCGAAACCGAGTTCGGTGGTGCGTTCAACGGCGCGATCACCAAGCTCGCGGCGGGCGGCGCCCCCATCACGTCGGTCGTCGGCTACTACGGATCCGACGCCGAGACGTTCAACGGCTACTACGTGCTCGACGGCAGCCCGATCAGATCGGCGCGCGACCTGATCGGCAAGAAGGTCGGGATGAACACGCTCGGCGCGCACCACGAGTTCGTCGTCCGCGAATGGCTTGCGCGAGAGGGGCTCACGCCGGACGAGATCGCGCAGGTCGAGCTGATCGTCGTGCCGCCCGTCAACACCGAACAGGCGCTGCGTCAGGGACAGATCGACGTGGGCACCCTCGGATCGGTCTTCCGTGACAGCGCGCTCGAGCGCGGCGGGCTCCGTCCGCTGTTCACCGACGAATCACTGTTCGGGGCGTTCACCTACGGGGACATCGTGTTCCGGGACGACTTCATCGAACGCAATCGCGACGCGGTGGCCGACTTCGTGCAGGGCACGGCGCGAGCGATTCGTTGGGCGCAGACGCAGCCGCGCGACGTCGTGATCGACCGCTATCGCACGATCATCACCGAACGTGGCCGCAACGAGAACATCGACCTCGTCGGCTACTGGAAGAGCAGCAGCGTCGCGCAACCCGGGGGTGCGATCAGCGACGAGGAGTTCAGCCTCTGGATCGACTGGTTGGTGCGCAACGGCGAGCTCGAGGCGGGCGCGCTGACGCCGCAAGACCTCTACACCAACGAATTCAACCCGTACGCGAACGGGACGTACGCGCCCGACGCAGGCCCCGACGGCGAGCCGGGGGAGGAGAACCGATGACACTCGCACTCGATCGTCCCAAACTCGAAATCCAGTCCGTCACGAAACAGTTCGCGAGCCGCGAAGGGGCACCGTTCACCGCGGTCGACGGAATCGACCTGTCGGTGCGCGAGGGCGAGTTCCTCGTGCTCGTCGGCCCCAGCGGGTGCGGCAAGTCGACACTGCTCGACCTCCTCGGCGGGCTCAGCACACCGACGTCGGGGCGGATCCTGCTCGACGGCGCACCCGTCGACGGCCCGGGGCTCGACCGTGGCATCGTCTTCCAGCAGTACGCTCTGCTGCCGTGGCGCAGTGCGCGGCGCAACATCGAGTTCGGTCTCGAGGCGAAGGGCGTTCCGCGCGGCGAGCGCCGGGTAATCGCCGACGAGTACCTCGAACTGGTCGGCCTGCACGGTTTCGGCGACCACTACCCGCACGAGCTGTCCGGCGGCATGAAGCAGCGCGTCGCGATCGCGCGCAGCCTCGCATACGACCCGGAAGTGCTGCTCATGGACGAGCCGTTCGCCGCTCTCGATGCGCAGACCCGCGAATCGTTGCAGGACGAGTTGCTACGGATCCGGAAGGCGACCGGCAAAACGATCGTGTTCATCACCCACAGCATCGACGAGGCGGTCTATCTCGGAGAACGAGTCGCCGTGCTCAGCGCGCGGCCCGGTCGGATCAAGACCTTCGTCGACGTCGACATCGACCGTGGGCACGACGACGTGCGGTCGAGTGAACAGTTCCGCGAACACCGGCACCGCATCTGGACCCTGCTGCACGGTGAAGTCGAACGCTCCGAGCAAGCCGAGCGTCGCGACGGCGATCCGACCGTCGGCCTTCCAGCGAAAGAGGTGCTCTCCCATGGCTAGTGTGCTCACCACCGAACGTCCCGCAACGCGCACGTCGTCACCTGCCGAGCACGCACCGGCGCCGCCGCGCACTTCGGCCCGCACCCGGGCGAGGTTGTGGCGCATCGCGAAACCGGTACTGCCGATCCTCGCACTGCTCGGACTGTGGGAGATCGCGCCGCGTGCCGGTCTCGTCGACGAGGTCTTCCTGCCACCCTTTTCGACAGTCGTCGACGCGCTCGTCACGCTCGCCGGCAACGGCCAGCTGTGGTCGAACGCATCGGCGAGCCTCACGCGCGCGCTCGTCGGGTTCGCGATCGCCGTCGTGGTCGCGATCCCGCTGGGCATCGCGCTCGCGTGGTACCGCCCGGTGTCGGACTTCCTGAACCCGATCCTCGAGCTGTTCCGCAACACCGCGGCGCTCGCATTGCTGCCGGTGTTCGTACTGATCCTGGGCATCGGCGAGCAGTCCAAGATCGCGCTCGTGATCTACGCGTGCACATTCCCCATCCTGCTCAACACGATCTCCGGGGTGCGTACCGTCGACCCGCTGCTGATCAAGTCCGCGGCGTCGCTGGGGCTCTCGCCGCTGCGACTGTTCCAGAAGGTCGTACTGCCTGCGGCGGCGCCGACGATCTTCACCGGCGTTCGGATGGCCGCGGCCGCGTCGATCCTCGTGCTGATCGCCGCCGAGATGACCGGCGCCAAGGCCGGCCTCGGCTACCTCATCACCGCATCGCAACTGAACTTCCAGATACCGAACATGTACGCCGGCATCGTCACGATCGCCGTCCTGGGCACCGCGCTCAACTTCGTGCTCGTCGCGGTCGAACGACGTCTGTCGCGCTGGCGCAGCACAGAACAGGGGTGACACACACCATGGTCGACACACCGAAGCAACTTCACCTCAACGCCTTTCTCATGGGGGTCGGACACCATGAGGCAGCGTGGCGCCATCCGCGCACCGACGCCGCACGCGTCCATTCCGCGGCGCACTTCCAGGAACTCGGCCGCATCGCCGAGCGGGGCCGTCTCGACTCCGTCTTCTTCGCCGACGGGCTCGCGGTGGGTCCGCGCATCAAGCACAACGCACAGGCGGTGTTCGAGCCGGTGACTCTGCTGTCGGCGATCGCCGCCGCCACCGAGCACGTGGGCCTGATCGCCACCGCGTCGACCACCTACAGCGACCCGTACTCGCTCGCCCGCAAGTTCACCTCGCTCGACCACATCAGCGGTGGCCGTGCCGGCTGGAACATCGTGACATCGGCGGGTGCCGACGAGGCCGCCAACTTCGGTCTCGCCGACCGTCCGCTGCACCGCGACCGCTACGCCCGAGCGCAGGAGTTCCTCGAAGTGGCCCTCGCGTTGTGGGATTCGTGGGAGGAAGGCGCACTGACACTCGACGTGGAGTCCGGTGTCTACGCCGACCCCAACCGCGTGCACACGCTCGAGCACGAGTCCGAGCACTTCCGGGTGCGCGGTCCGCTCAACTCGCCGCGCTCGCCGCAGGGTCGGCCGCTGTTGGTGCAGGCCGGGTCGTCCGAAGACGGCAAGGAGTTCGCGGCGCGCTACGCCGAGGCCGTCTTCACTGCACAGCGCACCCTGGATCAGGGACGGGCGTTCTACCGTGATCTCAAGGGCAGGCTCGGCCGCTACGGTCGCGCCGAGCACGAACTGAAGGTGCTTCCGGGCATCGTGCCGTTCATCGCGGACACCGAGGCGGAGGCGAAGGAACTCGAGCAGTCGTTCACCGACCTGATCTCACCGGAGTACTCACTGCGGCAGTTGTCCACGATGCTCGGCGTCGACCTCACGGCGCACGCGCTCGACGCCCCGCTGCCGCCTTTGCCGCCGCTCGACGCGATCGAGGGCAACAAGAGCCGCTACGCACTCGTGAAGGATCTCGCGTCGTCCGAGTCGCTCACGGTGCGCCAGTTGATCGGCAAGCTCGGCGGCGGACGCGGCCACCGGACGTTCGCGGGCACGCCCGAGCAGGTGGCCGACGAGCTGACCACGTGGTTCGCCGAAGGAGCGGCCGACGGTTTCAACATCATGCCGCCCTATCTGCCGGGCGGGCTCGACGACTTCGTCGACCGCGTCGTGCCGATCCTGCAGGATCGCGGGCTGTTCCGGCGCGAGTACACCGCCTCGACGCTGCGCGGTCACTACGGACTCGACGACGTCGGGAACCGCTTCGCGCAGGGCACCGCGCACCGCGCGGGGTAGGTTCGTGTACATGCGATTCGGACTGTTCATCCCGCAAGGCTGGCGACTCGATCTGGTCGGTGTCGCCCCCGAGGACCAGTGGCGCACCATGAAGCAGCTCGCGCTGCATGCCGACACCCATCGGTGGGATTCGCTGTGGGTGTACGACCACTTCCACACCGTGCCCGCGCCCACCGAGGAGGCCACGCATGAGGCGTGGACGCTGATGTCCGCGTTCGCGGCGGTCACCGACAGCGTGCGCCTCGGGCAGATGTGCACAGCGATGAGCTACCGCAACCCGGCCTATCTCGCGAAGGTCGCTTCGACGGTCGATCTGGTGTCGGGCGGGCGTGTCGAGATGGGCATCGGCGGCGGCTGGTACGAGCACGAGTGGCGGGCGTACGGGTACGGCTTCCCGTCGGCGAAGGTGCGCCTCGGCAGGCTCGACGAGGGCGTGCAGATCATGAAGCAGGCGTGGACCACCGGCTCGGCGACGTTGGACGGCGAGTACTACCAGGTGGACGGCGCGATCGTGCGGCCGCTGCCGTTGCAGGACGGCGGCATCCCGCTGTGGATCGCCGGCGGCGGCGAGAAGGTGACGTTGAAGATCGCGGCGAAGTACGCGAACTACACGAACTTCGACGGCACGCCCGAGGCGTTCGCGCACAAGTCGGAGGTGCTGCGCGAGCACTGCGCACAGGTCGGGACGGACTTCGACCGCATCGTGCGTTCGGCGAACTACAACGTCGCGATCGGCACCACCGAGCGCGAGGTCGAGCAGCGGTTGCAGGATCTCGTGGCGCGACAGGTGCCGTATGTCGGCGAGGAGGCCGCGCAGGCCCAACTCGCCGCCTATCGCGGGCTGCCGGGCGTCGGGACTCCCGAGCAGATCGCCGAGAACCTGCTGGCGCTGAAGGAGCAGGGCTTGGGGTACGGCATCTTCTACTTCCCCGAGGCTGCGTACGACACGTCGGGCATCGAACTGTTCGAGAGCAAGGTCATGCCCGTCGTGCGGTGAGACGCGCGCAGGCCGATGTCAGCGCCGCGACAGGATCTCGATGACCTGCTGGATCTCGGCGACCGTCGGGCTCGGGAGACTGTCGCGCCCGTACACGAATCCGATGCCCGCGTAGACGAGCGCGCCCGCGCGTAGCCGGGCCTGCTCGTCGTCGAAGCCGAGTTCGCCGAAGGCCTTCTCGACGACCGCCATGATGCGCTGGTCGAGCGCACGGATCGAGTCGGCGACCGTGGGATCTGTGCGGGCCCAGTCGCGCACGGCGGCCTCGGCCGACCAGGCGCGGTCGTCGACGAGCATCGTCGCCATGCGGGCGAGCCGTTCGCGAGCCGGCAGATCCTCGAGGCTGGTGAGGCCGCGTGCGGCGTCGTTGTCCTGCGACGTGTAGCGCGTCGCGATGGCCTTCATGAGGTCGTCGATGTCCGAGAAGTGCCAGTAGAAACTGCCTTTCGTGACACCGAGGTCGTCGCACAGCCGCGAGATCTTGACGGCGCCGACCCCTTCGGTCACGAGGAGGGTCAGGCCTGCCTCGGTCCAGTCGTCGAAAGTGAGGCGCTGGCGGCCCTTGTCGCCGGCCTGCTTGCTGCCGGCCGATCTGCCGCTGGGCGATCTGCCGTTGGCCGATCTGTCGTTCGCCGGTCGCTGCACCACGGCATTGTCTCCTCGCGTCGGCTGTGCGTCCACCCCCGTGAGTGAAACAGGCGTGCGGGGACTCGTGAAGTGCGCACAGCGGTTGACCACACCATACCGTATGGTATTGTGGCGTGCGTCACGCACCCACGGTGCTCCGGCCTGCCGGCAGGGGGAGTTTCGGTCCATGCGAAAGTTCAGTCGCAGAACACTTCTCGCGGGTCTGGCCGCGGGTTCGGGGGCAGGTCTGCTACTCGGAGGCCGCGCCTTCGCCGACGGTCCCGACGTCTCGCGGCCACTGCTGTTCCACTCGCCGCCTCTCGAACCGTTCGTCGACGAGCTTCCCCGCCTGCCGCGGCTCGACGGCACCGCGCACACCCTCGACGCAACCAGCACCACGCACCGGTTCCACCGCGATCTCGCCCCCGGCGCGGCACTCGCGTACGGCGGTTGCTCCTATCTGGGGCCGGTCGTCACCGCGCAACGTGGTGTCCCCACCACCGTCGAGTACCGCAACCGCATCACCGCCCACCCGTTCGCGGCCGACGTCGACACGTCGCTGCACGGGCTCTCCGAGCGTGACCGCACCGACGTGCCCACGTCGATGCACCTGCACGGTGGCGTCACGCCACCCGAATTCGACGGTCACCCGCAACAGATCTCGCGGCCGGGCCAGGGTATGACCTACCGGTTCCCGAACCGGCAGGACGCCACGATGCTGTGGTACCACGACCACGCGATGGCGATGACGCGCCTGAACGCCCACGCAGGCCTGGCCGGCGTGTACGTGCTCCGCGACGAGTTCGACACCGGCGAGGCGGCCAATCCGCTCGGCCTGCCGAGCGGCGAGTTCGAACTCGAACTGGTGTTGCAGGAGAAGATCGTGAACTCCGACGGCTCGCAGAGCATCCGTTCCACGCCCATCGTGCCGCAAGGCCGGTGGGAGGGCGGCGCGGTGGGCGACGTCGGCGTCGTCAACGGCAAGATCTGGCCGTACACGCGTGTCGCGCGTGGCCTCTACCGGTTGCGCATCCTCAACGCGGCATCGTTCAGCGTGTGGGACCTGCACTTCTCGAACCACATGCGGTTCTGGGTCGTCGGCATGGAGGGCGGTCTGCTCGACGCACCCGCGCCCACCACCCGGGTGCGGCTCTCGCCGGGCGAACGCGTCGACGTGCTGGTCGATTTCGGCGAACTCGCACCGGGGGAAAGCGTCGAGCTGCGCAACAGTGAGCCTGCCGCGCCGCAGGCCGCGCAGATCGGCGCCGTGCACATGCCGGTGTTTCTGCGCTTCGACGTCGACAGCGGCCGGGGGCACACCGGCGGCGTGCCGCACGCGCTGCGCAGCGGGCCCGGTCTGCCGCCCGCTGTCGGGCCGGTTCCGCGAGCCGACCACGTGCGCACTGTGTCGCTGAGTCAACCGAGTGACGTGCGGCTGCCCCCGTCGATCATGTCGCTCAACAACCTCACGTTCGCGAGCGATGACATCGAGATGCCCCGGCAGGGCACGGTCGAACAGTGGAACATCGTCAACGCGACGCCCGACCCGCACCCGATTCACCTGCACCTGGTGCACTTCCGCGTGGTCGAACGGCATGCGATCGACACGCTGGCGATGTGTGCGCGCCAGCCGCAGCCGCCGCTGGGCATCAAGTGGACACCCGACCCCGACCCGTACGTCGTCGATGTGCCGCACGGGCCCGAAGCGTGGGAGACGGGCTTCAAGGACACCGTCATCTGCGATCCGAACTCGGTTACGCGCATCGTCGCGTACTTCCCGACGGCCGACGAGCTCGGGTTCGACCCGGACGCGACGTTCCGTGGCCCTGACGCCGATGGCCACGACGGGCACGACCCGCACCACGAACACGGCGCCGACGAGAGTCCCGGCGAACTACAGGGATTCGTGTGGCACTGCCACATTCTCGATCACGAGGACCACGACATGATGCTGAAGTATCGGACGGTGACATGACAAGCAGCGACACGACCGACCGACTCGACTCCACCGGCCCGGTCGAGCGGTGCCCGAGCGCCTTTCCGTACTGGCAGGCGAGTAGGTCGCCGCGCGTGCGGCGGTTGCGCCGTGCGGTTCGCGCGCTCACGGGATTCGATCTCCTCCCCAGCGACGAACAGGCCCGCGCCTTGTGCAACGACCTGTACAGCGGCGATCCGACGGCGGAGCGCTTCGTCGACGAGGTGTATCACGGTGGACCGGGCGCCGAACGCGGCCGCGAGATGCTCGAACTGGCACTCACGGGCGGTATCGACGCCGTGCCCGACGCCCCCGAGGCGATGCGGGCGCTGTTCGCCGAATTCGACACCGTGCCGGACTGGGTGCGACCCGAACTCGTCGAGGAAGGCGCGGCCGTCTGGCGACGCTGGGGCACGATGCTGTTCAGCTTCGCCGGTGCGGAGACACTCGAAATCTACACGGAATCGGCTGTCGCGACGCCGTTGTCGCTCGCCGGCGGCTACGCGGGCGACAACGCGCTGCGCCGGTTCCTCGAAACGTGCCGGTTCTGGATGGACGTGTCCGAGCCGGGTGCCCTGCTGACGCCGGGCTCGCGTGGTCGGGCGACCGCACTCAAGGTCCGCGTGATGCACGTGTCGGTGCGGGCCCGCGTCGCCGGCCACGCCGAGTGGGACAGCGCCAAGTGGGGGCTGCCGATCAGCCAGACGTACATGCTGCTCACCCTCATCGCAGGCAGTGTCACGCCCGGCATCGGGCTGTGGACGCTCGGGTACCACACGACGCCCCGGGAGATCCGCGCGCTGATCCACTTCCAGAAGTACATGGGATATCTACTGGGCGTGCGTATGTCGTGGTACCCCGAGACCATCGGCGACAGCGTGCGCGCGCTCATGACCACGGTCGTGTCGCGCTCGCACGACTCGGGCGAGTACGGCAAGGAGCTCATCGAGTCGTACCCGAAGGCGTTCGCGCCGCGCGACGGACACCGCGGACTCACGCGGTTGCGCGAGGCCTACAACTACCGCATCAACTCGGTGTACTCCGCGATGTTCATGGCACCCGGCACCCGACGCAAGTACTCGATGCCCACGGTCCTGCCGTGGATGGTGATCCCGATCGTGCGCTTCCCCCTCGTCACGGCGGTGGAACTCGCGCGCCGGTTCGTTCCCGGCGTCGCGCGCGTGCACGAGAAGATCATGGTTGCGCATCGCGAGAACTGGTACAGGGCCCAGATGCAGGGCCGCGAAGCACAATTCGACGCCAGCGGCGCACTCCGTCGCTGACCACACGAGAGGCGGACAACATGCCGGCGTTGCAGATAGTGGAAGCGTGGAACGGTCCCGGCAGGCGCGACGGCGAGATCACCGTCGTCTCCCCGGCCGACAACGGTGCACACCCGTCGAACGACAAACACGCCTTCGAGCACTGGTACTTCGACGCACACCTCGACGACGGACGGATCGTCGTGGCGATGCTCCAGACACGAGAGCTCGTACACCGCAAGCCCGGTGTCGAGATCCACGTGTACACCCCCGACGGCGAGCGACGCGAGGTGATCGCCGGATACCGCGACACCGACCTCACGGTGTCCTCGCAGCGGTGCGACGTCCGGATCGGCGGCAACACCGCGCGATTGGTCGACGGCGCCGAACGACCGGGCGACCTTCCGGTGTACCGAGTGTCCGTCGCCGAAGGGGATCTCGCGTTCGACCTCACCTTCACCGCGCGGCTTCCACCGTGGATGCCCGGCCAGGGCCGCACAAGCTACAACGATCGCGAGTTCTTCGCGTGGGTGGTCGGTGCACCACGGGCTGCGGTCGCGGGCACGGTGACCGTCGACGGCGTCACCACCGAGGTCACCGGCCGCGGCTATCACGACCACAACTGGGGCGTCGGCGACATGAAACGCCTCATCGACAAATGGTATTGGGGCCGGCTCTACACCGACGACTTCTCCCTCGTGTACGCGATGGTGCACACACAGCGCCGGTACGGGTCGCACTGGTCGCAGCCGATCATGCTCGCGCACGGCGACCGCATCGTGCTCAGCAACGGCGAGGTCGAGATGAGCGAGGGGCCGCCGGTCTTCGACCCGGTCGCGGACCGGACCTACCCGTCCTGGCTGCGCATGACCGTGCCGGGATCGCTCGAGCTGACCCTCACCGTGCTGGAGGTGGTGCACGCGCACAACCTCCTCGAGGATCTTCCGCTCGCATCGAGCCGTCTGGTGGCGCCGCTCGTGCACCGGATCGTCGGCCGGCCGGGCTACTTCCGCTTCCGCTCCGATTTCGCGCTCACCGCCCACGTGGACGGCGAGACGTACGACCGTACCGGCTCGACCCTTCACGAAATGGTGGCGCTGTCATGACCGACACCCTTGTTCCCGTCGACCTTCCCGACACTCGCCTGCGTATCGGTGGCCGCAGCGTCGACGCGCGCTCGGGCGAGGCCTACACCTCCGTCAACCCGGCCACCGAAGAGCCGGTCGCCGACATCGCGGCGGGCTCCGCCGCAGACGTCGACGCGGCGGTCGCAGTCGCCCGCGAGGCGTTCGAGGGCGGGTCGTGGTCGCGTGTCGCCGGCGCCGAGCGCGGCCGGATTCTCTCGCGCGCAGCCGATCTGCTCGAAGAGCACGCCGCGAGCATCGCCGCGCTCGAGACCGTCGAGATGGGCAAGCTCTACCGCGACACCGTCGCGGGCGACATCCCCGCAGCCGCCGCGTCGTTCCGGCACTTCGCGGGCTGGGCCGACAAGATCTCCGGCCAGGCGATGGCGCTCGGCGACGTCGGCGACCAGCACAGGTTCGGTTTCACCCTGCGGCAGCCGCTCGGCGTCGTCGGTGCGATCACACCGTGGAACAACCCCGCGGTCGTGGCGGCATGGAAGGTCGCGCCCGCGCTCGCGGCCGGCTGCACCGTGGTCGTCAAACCGGCCGAGGACGCCGCACTGTCGACTCTCCGCCTCGCCGATCTGCTGGCGGAGGCGGGTGTGCCGGACGGCGTGTTCAACGTCGTCCCCGGCCTGGGCGACAGCGCGGGCGCCGCGCTCGCGGCGCACCCCGGCCTCGACAAGATCACGTTCACCGGCAGCCCGCGCGTCGGCAGGACGATCGCGTCGCTCGCGGGCGAGAAGTTCCGCAAGGTGACCCTCGAACTCGGCGGTAAGGCTCCGCAACTCGTGTTCCCGGACGCGGACCTGGACGCCGCCTTGCCGTGGATCGCGATGGGCAACTTCTACCATCAGGGGCAGGTGTGTGCCGCGGGCACCCGCGTCCTGGTTCACGAGTCGATCGTCGATCGTGTGGTCGACGGGCTCGTCGACATCGCGCAGTCGGCCGTGATCGGCGACCCGTTCGACGACGCCACCACGCAGGGCACCATCGTCAACGGCCGGCAGCTCGACCGCATCCTCGGCTACGTCGACAAGGGCCGCGGCGAAGGTGCCGAACTCGTGACCGGCGGTCAGCGCGTGGGCGAGCGCGGATATTTCGTGCAGCCCACCGTGTTCCGCGGAAACAACGATCTGACGATCGCGCGCGACGAGATCTTCGGGCCCGTCGCGACGGTCATTCCGTTCCGCACCACCGAGGAAGCCGTGCGGCTCGCGAACGC
The DNA here is from genome assembly GCF_012726205.1 of Rhodococcus sp. HNM0569. Classification (GTDB taxonomy): domain Bacteria; phylum Actinomycetota; class Actinomycetes; order Mycobacteriales; family Mycobacteriaceae; genus Rhodococcus_F. The sequence goes on from NZ_JAASAE010000003.1 coordinate 382,568, forward strand.
CACGCGATACGGCCTCAACGCGATGATCTACAGCCGCGATCTGGCCACCGTGCACAGCGTGATCCCGCAACTGCGGGTCGGCACGGTGTGGGTCAACGGATGGGGCGTGCCCGATCCGGCGCTGCCGTGGGGCGGCCGAGAGGCGAGCGGTATCGGTCGCGAACTCGGTGTGAGCGGACTCGAAGCCTTCACGGAGGAGAAGACGGTCCACCTCGGTTACTGACTCGTCGACCAGCGGTCTGTGCCGCCCGTCGGGCCTCACCCGGCGGGCGGCACCGCCAGTTCCTCGAGCCTGGTCGCGGCATAGGCGTCGTCGCGGCACAGCTCGACGGTCGGGGCTCGCCTGCCGGGATACTCGATGCACGGCATGTTGCGTGCGCCGCGCACGGCGACGGGGGAGTCGGCGGGCTCGCGGCAGTAGAGATCGGGTGGAGTCGACGGCACGTCGAGCTCGGTGGGGGAGCGGCGCTGCTCGGGCGGCAGGAAACCCTCGATGCACGGCGGCGGGTCGTTGTAGGAGTTGACGAAATAGGTGTTCTGAGCGGGATTGTCGACGTTCGGCAGCCCGGCCGACTGGGTGGACGCCATGATCGACGGGAACAGCACGAGCATCTGCTCGATCGACGACCGGTAGACGGCCGTCACCTGTTCGACCGACACCAGGTTCGCGAGCAGCAGGCCGAGAGTCGGCTCCCGGTCCTCGAACAGCGCCCGCACCTGCGCAGCGGCGGGCGCCGCGACCCCGAGCAGGGTGCGGAGGTCGGCGTCCGAGTCGCGGAGCCGTCCGGTGGTGCCTGCCAGCGACGACGCCCACTGCGCGATCGACGACGACGCGGCCACCTGGGTTTCGAGCAGCGGTCCGGCTCGGTCGATCAGGGCGTCGGTGTCGCCGACGCGCGCCGCCGCATCGGAGCCCAGTGCCGTCGCCGAGTCGATCACCGTGCGCAGTGCCGAATCCGTCCCCGCCAGCGCGGCATGCGATTCGTCGAGCAGTAGCGACACCCGTTCGGGACCGACCGACCGGAGCGTCGCGTCGAGTTGGTCGAGCGCGGACGCGACCGGCCGCGGCACACTCACCCGCGTGGCGGGCACGACGTCGCCGCCGGCGAGATACGGCCCGGTGTCGGTGTCGGGTACGAACTCGACGTACTGTTCGCCGACCGCCGACATGCTGCGCACCGCGGCGGGCGAATCGGCAGGTACTCGGACGCCCGCGTCGAGCGACAGCACGGCGGCCGCACCCTCCGGTGTCATGGTCACGTCGGTGACGCGACCGATCTCGTGCCCGCGGTAGGTGACATTCGCCGATTCGTACAGGCCACTCGCATCGGGGAGTTCGAGGCGAATCTCGTAGCGACCCAGTCCGAGCAGTTCCGGCACGCGGACGAACCACACGGCGAGCACGGCGACGGCGAGGGCGCCGATCGCGAAGAAGACGGCCAGCCGGCGCCCGGTCGACGACGCGGGGCTCACCGCGATGCTCCCACAGCCGGGACGAGCAGGGACGCGAGATCCGGTGCGGGACGGTCGCCGCCACCCGACAGCAGCCCCTCGAGCGACGTGCCGAGGAACAACGCGTTGTCGAGCGTCGGCAGGGTCAGGTCGAGGATCACGGTGCCGTTCGCGTAGTCCCCGCGCACGGCGTTGCGGTAGGTGTCGATCGGGAACGGAAATGTCGCGAGATAGCGCATCGACTCGGTGAGCGAGTCGCCGGACGCGGTGAGCGACGCGAGCACGGGCTCGAGGTCCTGTAGGTCGGCGACCATCGCGTCGCCTCCCGCGGACACCACGTCGGTGGCGATCCGCCCGAACCGTCCGAGCGCGTCGGCCGCGTCGGTGAGATCGGTGCGCTCGCGCGCCAACACGTCGAGCGTGGGCGCGAGTTGATCGCTCGCGGCGCCGATCTGTTCGTTGTGTTCGGCCACCTCGGCGGCGAGCGCGTCGACCGACTCCATCGCGTGCACGATCTGCTTCTTCTGGTCGTCGAGGCCGGCGAGCACCGTGTCGAGGCGTACGATCAGGTCGCGTACCGAGTCCTGACGTCCCGACATCGCGGCGTCGAGTTCGCGGGTGATGTCCTGCACTTGCGCCAGTCCGCCGCCGCCGAGTACGAGCGACAGCGACGACAGGGTCTGTTCGGTGGTGGGAAATGCGCCCGCCCGCTCGAGTGGGACGACGTCACCCTCGCGCAGGCGGCCCCGCGGCGGTGTGTCGGTGGGCGCCGAAAGCTCGACGTGCGCCGAACCCAGCAGGCTCGTCTGGCCGATGCGGGCCACAGCGTTCGCGGGCAGCTCGACGTCCGGGTCGAGCGTCACGGTGACCTCGGCGTGCCCGTCGGCGAGCCGCAACCCCGACACCCGGCCGACCGTGACGTCGCCGACACGCACCCGGGAATTGCGCTGCAGCGTGGTGACGTCCGGCATCTCGAGCGTCACGTCGAATGCGCCGTCGCCGTGACCGCGGGTGCCCGGCAGGTCGAGCGAGTTGACTCCGTGCCATTGGCCGCACGCCGCGACGAGGACCGCGCACGCCAGCGCGCCGGCCGCCCGGGCGGCGCGGGCGATCACGGCCCCTCCGGTACGAGCAGGCCCGCGAGGTCGCGTGGCGCGACGGTGCCCGGTGCGAGACCGGGCTCCGAGTATGCGAGCTGGTCGGGGAGAGCGCCGACGCCACGGGTCGGGTTGATCTGCACGGGTGGATACTCCATCTGCAGCAGCGGCAGGATCGGTCCGAGATACTGCACACACAGGTCCGACGCGGTGTGCGCGTCCACCTGCTCGGCCGCCGCGAGCGCCGAACACACGAACTGGGCCGGGTTCGCGAAATTGGTCAGTGCGACCGCAGACACGACGGTGTTGTGCGCGGGCTGATAGATGCTCTGCAGGTTGGACAGCGCGGTAGGGGCGACGTGGAACACCTGCGCGATCGAGTCGCGTTTCGCGGCAAGAGAACCCGTGACCTCCTCGGTGCGGTCGAGTGCGCTGTCGACGCCTGCGCGATTGTCGCGCACGAATCGTTCGACGTCGACGAGCGCGCCGCCCAGTTCCGCGAGCGCCGCGCCCATGTCGTCGCGGTTGGCGTCGAGGATGCCGGTGACGGTGGCCATCCGCTCGTTGAACGACACGATCTGTTCGCCGCTGAGCGACAGCGCATCGACGAACACCCGAAGGTTCGCGAGGGTGCCGAACAGGTCCGAGCGGCCGTCCGACAGCGAACGTAATGCGCCGGACAGGCTTTCGAGCGAATCGCGCAGTGCGGGCCCGTTGCCTTCGGCGTTGGCCGCCGCGACGCCGAGTACCTCGCCGAGCGGCCCCTGCGGGTCGCCCGCGCCGGGGCCGAGATCCGTGGTGAGCCGCCCGAGTTGTTCGGTGATCTCGTCCCATTCGACGGGGACCGCGGTGCGCTCGACCGGAATCGTCGCGCCGGCGGCGAGAGTGGGACCGCCCGTGTAGGCGGGGGTGAGCTGCACGAACCGGGCGGACACGAGCGTCGGGGCCATCGACACGGCGTTCGCGTCGGCCGGAATCGGCCGATCGGCATCCACCTCGAAGGTGACGGCCACCCGGTCGCCTCGCGGCTCGATCTGCGTGATGCTGCCGACCGCGACTCCCATGATCCGGACGTCGTCGCCCACGTACAGTCCTCGCGTCGTGCGGAACTCCGCGGTGTACTCGGCCTTCGACCGCCACGGCGCGAGCGCGAACGACACCGCGGCCACGATCGCGAGCACCACGACCGGAACGAGCCACGTCGCATGGCGGCCCACGCGGGTCACCGCGGGGCTCCCGCGATACCGGCGCGCTCGAGAGCCGCCGTGAGGGCCGGCTCGATCACCTGTGCGGGCAAGAGATTCTGAATGTACGAGTTGAAGAACGGACCCGACGCGACAGCCTCGCCGAGCTCGGTCGCGTAGGGCCCCAGCCGCTCGATGGCGAGCGCGATGTCGTCGCGGTTGCGCGCGAGCACGTCGAGCACCGAGTCGACCGACTCGAGGACCGGTCCGATCCGTGCCTCGTTGTCGGCGACGAGGCCCCGCAACTGCGCTGCGAGTGCCTGCAGATCGGCGAACAACGCGTCGAGCGAGCTGCTGCGGCGCGTGAGCTCGCCGAGGACGAGATCCGCGTCGGTGACGAGCGAGTCGATCGCGTCGCTGCGCTGCGCGAGCACCGAGGTGGCCTGTTCGGCGTGGGTGAGCAGCGCACGCAGCGTCTCGTCACGCGACGCCACCGTGTCCGACACACGCATGACGCCGTCGAGTGCCGCCGCGACGTCGTCGGGTGTGTCGCGCAGGGCATCCGACAGCACACGCATCGAGTCGCGCAACTGCTCGGTGTCGATCTCCGCCGCCGTGTCGGTCAGATCGCCCAGCGCGTCGGTGAGTTGATACGGCGCCGTCGTGTGGTCGACGTCGAGCACCGAGTCTGCGTCGAGCTGCCCTCCGCCCGCGGGGTGCAGCCGCAGGTTGCGCGCACCGAGGGCTGTCGCGGTCGCGATCTCGGCGGTCGTGTCGCTGCCCAGCGTGACGGCATCGTCGACCGTGAAGGTGACTGCGACGGCGTCCCCGTCGATGTCGATACCGGTGACCCGCCCTGCGTCCTTGCCCGACACCTGCACGGCGTCGCCGGTGCGCAGGCCCCCGGCGTCGACGAACCGTGCCGTGTAGCCCGTGCCGTCGTCGCCCACGAGCGGGAGGGACTGCACGTTGAGCGCGGCCGCGACGACCACGATGATCGCGACCGTCCCGACGATGCCGACCCGGGTCTGATTGCGTTCGCGGAAATGCGTCATGCGGGTGCGCACCTTCCCGTCGTCTGCCCGAACAGCGGCGTCGTCACTGTGTTGCCTGCCGGGTCGTCGAACTTGATCATCAGTCCGCACAGGTAGTAGTTGAAGAACCCGCCGTACGCGCCGAGGCGAGTGAGCCTGGCGTACGCGTCGGGCAGCCGGGTCGCGAGCGACTCGATGGTGTCGCTACGCGAATTCAACTGCGCTGCCAGGTGTCCGGACTCGTCGATCGTTCCCGCGAGCGGTGCACGCGCCTCGGCCAGCAGCGTGCCCATGGAGGCGCTCGCCTCGTCGATGTGCGTGATCGCGTCGCCGAGCATCGCGCGGTCCTGCGCGAGCCCGGACGCGAGCTCACTCGCCCGCGCGAGCGCGAGGTCGAGCGAATCGCGGTGTGCCGCCAGGTTCGACAGCACCGACTCGAGATTCGAGACGACCTGCCCGACCAGCGCGTCGCGGTCGGCGATCGTGGACGTGAGGGCGGCGGCATGCTGTAGCACCGACTCGACCGTGCCGCCCTGACCCTGCAGCACGGCCACGAGGTCGGCCGACAGCTGATTGACCTGGCTCGGTTCGAGGGCGCGGAACAGCGGCCGGAAACTGCCGACGAGGACGTCGAGGTCGAGTGCCGGGGCGGTGCGGTCGAGCCCGATCGTGTCGTCCTCGTCCATCGGTGTCGTGTCGCCCGCGCGGTCGGAGAGCTCGAGATAGCGGTCGCCGACGAGGTTGAGATAGCGCACCGTCGCGACGGACGCGCGCGTCGGCGCATATCCGGCTTCGAGATCGATCGTGACGTCGATCCGATTGCCGTCGGCAAAATCCACGTCCGACACGCGGCCCACCTCGATACCCGACACACGCACGAAATCGCCGCTCTCCAAGCCGGACACGTCGTCGAAGAGCGCGTGATAGGTGGTGGTCGAGCCGAACCGGACCTGACCGAACACGACGAACAGCGCGGCGAGCACCACGACCATCACGACGGCATAGATGCCGGCGGCGACCGAGGTGCGCGCGAGCGACGCGCGGGCGGTCATCGCGGCGCCCCGGTGAGCAGCTCGACCAGTGATCCGGGAACGAGAACCGGTGCGGTGTTGCCGCGCTCGAACGGATTGGCGCCCGTGTCCGCCACCAGATACGGTGCAGGCATCTCGCCCTCGGTCACGGTGGGCAGCGCGCCGCAGCGCGGGCCGCCGGTCGCCTCGACGACCGGCAAGTTGCGCGGATACTCGTACGGGTCGACACCGAGTAACAGCGTCGAGTTCAGCATCATCGTCGAGCCGTTGCCACCCGATGCGGGTTCGGCGAGTTGCCGCGCCCGATCGGCGCCCTGGAAGAAGCACGGAAGCACCGGTGCATACTCGTGCAGCAGCGATGCGGTGGGCCGCAACAGGTCGAGGACGTCGACGATCGCGTCGGCATTCGGTTCCACCACGGCGCTACCGGTCTCACTCATCCCGGTGACCGCGAGCAGGACGCGGTCGAGGTCGTCCGCGCGCGCGGTGAGTGTCGCACCGGTCGTCGTGAGATTGCCGAGCGAGGCGGCGAGATCGTCGGCGGCGCCGGTGTACACGCTCGCCGCGCCCTCGGTCGCGACGAGATCCCGATGCACCGCATCGAGTCTCGGTTCCAGATGAGAGAGCGCGGTGTCCGCGTCGCCGAGCGCCGAACCGAGCGCGTCGCCCCGGCCCCGCAGCCCGGAAGCGAGCGAACCGAGCGTCTCGTCGAGCTTCGCCGGATCGACCGCGTGCAACACGTTCGACAGTGACTCGAACACAGTCTGTGTCTCGACGGTGACGCGGTCGGCGTACACCACCGCACCGTCGTGCAGAGGCGTCGGGTCAGGGGACGGCGGGTCGGTGAGCGTGACGAACTTCGCGCCGAACACCGTGGTGGCGCGAATCTGTGCACCGACATTCGACGGAAGACGCTGCGCCTCTTCGGGATCGAGGCGCAGGTCGATCAGAACGCCGTCGGGCCCGGCGCGGATGCCGGTCACCGTGCCGACCTGGACGCCGTGCGCCTTGACCATCGAGCCGGGCTCGAGCACGAGGCCCGCGCGGTGGGTCTCGACCGCGACGACAGTGCCGGTCGCGAGGCCGCCGCGGAAGCTGACGTATACGAGGACGAGTACCGCGACGAGGACGCACACGAATCCGGCTGCGGCGGCTTTCGGGACCCATCGCGCCACGGCTCACCCCGCCAGGTGGAGTTGGCGGCTGCTGCCGTAGAGGGCCAGTGAGATCAGCAGGGTGACCGTCACGACCGCGATGAGCGACAGTCGCACCGCGCGGCCCGTCGCGACGCCGACGCCTGCGGGACCGCCGGTCGCCGTGTAGCCGTAGTAGCTGTGCACCGTCATCACGATCACCGCCATCGCGATCGCCTGTCCGAACGACCACAGCACGTCCGCGGGACGAAGGAAGGTCGTGAAGTAATGGTCGTAGACGCCGGGGGACTGGCCGAGCACCACGACGGTCGCGATCCGGCTCGACAGGAACGCCGCGAGTACCGACAGCGTGTAGAGCGGCACCACGGCGACGAGGCCCGCGAGGATCCGCGTCCCCACCAGGTAGGGGACGGAACGGATCGCCATCACCTCGAGTGCGTCCACCTCCTCGCTGATGCGCATCGCGCCCAGTTGCGCGGTGGTGCCCGCCCCGATCGTCGCGGCGAGGCCGACACCCGCGGTGACCGGCGCGACCACCCGGACGTTCACATACGCGGACAGGAAGCCGGTGAGTGCCTCGACCCCGATGTTGCCGAGCGACGTGAATCCCTGCACCGCCACGGTCGCGCCCGCGAACAGTGTGAGGAAACCCATGATCGCGACGCTGCCCCCGATCATCGCGAGCAGCCCCGTGCCCATGCCGGTTTCGGCGACCAGACGCAGAACCTCGCGCGGGTGCCTGCGGGCGGCGCGGCCCGTCGAGACGAGCGCGCCGACGAAGAACACCACCTGCCGGCCCAGGGTGTCCATCGCGCGCGAGAGTGCCTGTGCAGCATGGGTGGTGGCGCGCGCCGTGCGGCCGGTCGAGATGCTCACCGGCCGATCACCGCGATGCCGACGGCGGTGAGGATCATGTTCGCGACGAACAGCGCGACGAACGCGAAGACGACCGTCTCGTTGACCGCTTCGCCGACGCTCTTCGGCCCACCCGACACCGAAAGCCCACGGTGGCACGCGATGAGCCCCGCCAGCAGGCCGAACACCGCGGCCTTCGCCTCCGACAACACGAGTTCTCCGGTGCCGACGAGCAGCGTGACGCCCGCGGCGTAGGCGCCCGGGTCGACATTCTGCAGGACGACGGAGAAGAAGAAACCGCCGATCAGGCCGATCGCGCACACCGCGCCGTTGAGCGTGACGGCGACCGCCGTCGACGCGAGGACGCGTGGGGCCACGAGGCGCGTTGCGGGGTCGATGCCGAGTACTTCGAGTGCCGCGATCTCTTCGCGGATGGTGCGCGAGCCGAGATCGGCGGTGATCGCGGTGGCACCCGCGCCCGCGACGACGAGAACCGTGACGAGCGGCCCGATCTGGGTGACGGTACCGAGCCCGGCCCCCGCGCCGCTGAGATCGCCCGCGCCGATCTCGAGCAGGAGCGAGTTGAGCGTGAACACCACCAAGACGGTGAACGGCACCGACATCATGATCGTGGGTACGAGCGAGACCCGGGCGACGAACCAGAACTGCGTGAGGAATTCGCGTCCCTGGAAGCGGGACGGCAGTATGCCCGCGAGCGAGTCGAGTGACAGCGAATAGAAGCCACCGAGGGCCCGTGCGGCATCTCGCGGCGTCACTGCCATCGGCTCGCCTCCCCACCGAACTCGAGTCCGGACGATCCCGAGCGTCACCGTACCGGTGGGCCGCATCGAGTGTGACGCAGACCATACCTCAGGGTATGTGGGGCGGCAAGAGAGCTCGCCGTGCGTGAAACAGGCGTGCGGGGACTCGTCAAGTACTCACGGGGGTGGGGTCAGCGGAGGAAGTCGGGCAGATCCTCGGGCTCGATCGCGAGTCGCTGATCGGGACTCGTGCGCACCTGCTCGGACTGCGAGATGCGCTCCGACAGGTAGTTCCACTCCTGCTCGCCGATCGCAGCCTCCGCGCGGGCGAGTACCGCCTTGTCGCGTGTGCCCCACCAGATCGGCATGGGGCTCACCATCTGCCACACGGGCGACTTGTCGCCGCGCGTGCGGTCGTCGAGCAGCGCGACGGACGGAACTCGTTCGCCGACGACGGGTTTGCGGCCCTGGATGGGGGTGTTGCGGGTGACGAGGGCGTAGATCGGACCGTCGTGTTCGGCCCCGCCGTGTTTCGCGATGTCGATCAGCGCGAGCAGCGTGACGGCCCGCGGGTGTACCTCCGAGACCACCGCGGGGACGAGGGGGCTCTTCGCGTACAGCGATTCGATGCTGCCGACCTTGCGCGGCACCCACACCACGACCCACAGGCAGCTCAGCGCCGCGACGGCGAGGACGACCGCGACGACCGTCGTCCAGATGTGTCCCGCGAGCCACAAGGCGACGGCGCCCGCCGCGAGCAGCACCGCGAGAACGGCCGCCGAGACCTGCAGTCTGCGCATGTCGGCGTAGGTCTGATTGACCGACTTGGCGTGGGGACGGTCTACCGGGAAGTCGAATTCGCGCACGCTGCCAAAGTATCCGATCCGGCCCGGGTGCGTCGCCACGGTCACGACCGTGACGCCGCACCCGAGGCGTCAGCCGACGGTCGGCCCCAGCATGTCGTCGGCATCGGTGATGCGGTACGCGTAGCCCTGTTCGGCGAGGAAACGCTGCCGGTGGGCGGCGTACTCGCTGTCGAGAGTGTCGCGCGCGACCACCGAGTAGAAGTGCGCCTGCCCGCCGTCGTGCTTGGGCCGCAGCAGCCGGCCGAGCCGCTGCGCCTCTTCCTGCCGCGACCCGAACGTGCCCGACACCTGCACCGCGACCGACGCCTCGGGCAGGTCGATCGAGAAGTTCGCGACCTTGCTCACGACGAGCGTCGGCAACTCGCCCGCCCGGAAGCGGTCGAACAGCTCTTCGCGTTCCTTCGTCTTGGTCGAGCCCTTGATGACCGGCGCGTCCAGCGCCTCGCCGAGTTCGTCGAGCTGGTCGATGTACGCGCCGATCACGAGCGTCGGTGCGCCCTCGTGACGCGCGAGGATCGACTTCACGACCGCGGTCTTGGTGTGCGCCGTCGAGCACAGCCGGTATCGCTCCTCGGGTTCGGCCGTGGCGTACGCCATGCGTTCGGCGTCGGTGAGGGTCACGCGGACCTCGACGCAGTCGGCGGGCGCGATCCAGCCCTGCGCCTCGATGTCCTTCCACGGCGCGTCGTAGCGCTTGGGACCGATGAGCGAGAACACGTCGCCTTCGCGGCCGTCCTCGCGCACGAGCGTCGCGGTGAGCCCGAGCCGCCGCCGGGACTGCAGATCGGCCGTCATCCGGAACACCGGCGCGGGCAGCAGGTGCACCTCGTCGTAGACGATCAGGCCCCAGTCGCGCGAGTCGAAGAGCTCGAGATGCTTGTACTCGCCCTTGCTCTTGCGGGTGACCACCTGGTACGTCGCGATGGTGACCGGGCGGATCTCCTTCTTCTCGCCCGAGTACTCGCCGATCTCGTCCTCGGTGAGCGACGTGCGTGCGATCAGCTCACGCTTCCACTGCCGCCCCGCGACCGTGTTGGTGACGAGGATGAGGGTGGTCGCCTTCGCCTTCGCCATCGCGGCGGCACCCACCATGGTCTTGCCGGCGCCGCACGGCAGGACGACGACACCGGAGCCGCCCGCCCAGAACGAGTCGGCCGCCATCTCCTGGTAGTCGCGCAGATGCCAGCCGCCGTCGGCTCCCTCGGTGACGCCGTCGTAGTCGAGGTCGATGCGGTGCGCTTCGCCGTCGACGTAGCCGGCGAGGTCCTCGGCGGGCCAGCCCACCTTGAGCAGTTCCTGCTTGAGCCTGCCGCGCTCGCTCGGGTGCACGACGACGGTGTCCTCGTCGACGCGCTCGCCGAGCATCGGGGCGATCTTCTTGTGCCGCGTGACCTCGGTGAGTACAGCACGGTCCAGGCTCACCAGTACGAGACCGTGTGCGGGATTCTTCACGAGCTGGAGGCGGCCGTAGCGCGCCATCGTGTCGACGATGTCGACGAGCAGCGGCTGCGGCACCGCGAACCGCGAGTACTGCACGAGCGCGTCGACGACCTGTTCGGCGTCGTGGCCCGCGGCGCGCGCGTTCCAGAGGGCGAGCGGCGTGATGCGGTAGGTGTGGACGTGTTCGGGTGCCCGCTCGAGCTCGGCGAACGGGGCGATGGCCTGACGCGCGGCGTCGGCGCGCTCGTGATCGATCTCCAACAGCAGGGTCTTGTCGGATTGCACGATCAACGGTCCGTCGGTCACGGAGAGCCTCCTCTTCTGCTGCGTGTCGGTCGGACGAGAGCAGCAACCTGTCCATTCTCCCGAAAACGCCGGTGTCGTGCCACGGCGCGCGCCGCCACGCCTTCAGTCGACCGGGCTGACCGACGTCACGCGGTGCAGGGTGAACCGGCGGATGCCGCCCGCGCCGGGGTCGAAAGCCTCGAGCTGCCCGCCGCCCACCTGTACGGGTTGCACGATCCGGTTCGACGCGATGCCCTGCGCGTCGACGTAGCCGATCGCGACCTGGGTGCCGTCGCGCGCGGCCTTGCCGAGCAGCGCGACGGTCGCGGCCGTGCCCGCGCGGGAGCCGTCGGTGCGGATGCCGCCGCGCCCGCCCACGCTCGCAGCGAGATCGCCTGCGCGGACCGAACGCACCATCGCCTCGAGTTGTTCGCTCGTCGGCGCGGACGGGCCGCGCGGGGACTGGCGGCCGCGCCGACCGAGCACGCGCGCACCCTTGGGACGCAGGTCGACGAGCGTGCCCGACGAGTCCTCGCCTGCGGGCGCGAACCCCGCGCCGCGTAGTTCGTCGAGCACCTCCCGGAGCGGGGCCTGTGACACGGCGACGGTCGGCGCGAGCGCCCGCAGCGCGAGAGCATCGGCCACCGGGTGCGCGAGCACCTCGCTCAGCAGAGCGGGATCCTCGCTGCGCACGAACGCACTCGCGACACCGACGCGCAACCGGCCGTGTCGCCGCGCGACGTCGTCGATCAGGTACGTCAGCGACTGCGGTACGGGGGTGCGCGAGCGCGTCGCGAACAGCGAGTGCAGTTCGGTCGCGGTCATGCCTGCGTCGAGTGCACGGCGGAGGCTCGCTTCGCCCACCCGGTACATCGACGCCGCGCCTGCCGATTCGATGTCCGCGACGAGCGTGATCTGTTCCAGCAGTTCGCCCGTGAGCGGGCCGGGGGCGACGATCGTGAGGTCGGCCTGCACGAGGACGTGGTCGACCGGCTCGGGCAGCGCCTGCTGCATCTGGGCTTCGGCGTCGCCACCGTGCAGCAGCGCGCGGCCGGGCGAGCCGAGCGCGCCGCGCGCGACGAGCCCGAGTGCCGCGGCCTCCCGGATCATGTGTCCGACCGATGTCGCGCCGACCCGCGCGCCCCAGCGGGGCCTGCGCCAGGACACGAGCCGCGCGATCTCGTCGGCGGGCGCGGCGGTGCCACTGTCCAGTTCGCCCAGGACGTCGAGGACCGCGCGTCGATCGCGCGGTGCGGACGGTGCCCGCACCTCTTCGGAGAGCGCCGCGACGGCTTTGTCGGTGCGCGCGTCCTTGCGGCCGACGAACCACGGCTGGCGCGGCAGGTCGAGCCACGCCTGCGCGAGCGTGAACCACTGCCGCGGCACCGGTGCCGACAGCCACGCGTCGACCGCGGTGGTCGGCGCCCAGTACGGGTCGCCGGAATCGGAGGGAGCGGGATCCGGCACGCCCGCGGCCACGAGCCCCGCGGCCGCGAGCACTTCGAGGATCAGTCCCACGCGGTCGTCGTCGAGTCGCGTCGACTTCGCGAGGCGTTTGATCTCGCGCACGCCGAGCCCACCCGAGCGCAGCACGACCGCGGGCGCGTCGCCGAGCGCGCTGACGACGTCGGTGCAGTGCCGCAGGAACTCGAGCGCTTCACCGGCGGCCGCGGCGTTGACGTCCGCCGGGTCGTGGTGGGTCGTCGACAGCGACGGCGGGGTGAGTGATGTCGGATCGAATACCGGCTCGCCCCGTAGGACCTGCCGCACCGCGTGCGGCAACTCGACGGTTTCGTCGTCGACCTGGAACAGCAGATGGTGTGCGAGCAGGCGCTGCACCGGCCGATCGGGTGCGGTGCCGGGGGCCGCGTCGCGGGTCCGCCCCAGCGAGCCCGACTGCGCGAGCGTATCGAGGACCTTGCGTTCTGCCTCGGACAGCGACGGGACGATCGCCGCGATCTCCGCCTCGTCGAGTGCGTCCTCGCGATGGCTCCGGCCGCCGATACGCCATGGAACGGTCTGTACGAGTGCCGGGACCGTCCGCAATGCGGTCTGCGGTCCGTACACGAGAGCGCGGGCACGGAGATCGTCGAGCAGTCGCCCTACGTCCCGCTTCGGCGGCCGCTGTTTCTTCGGCACGCGCTGCGCGACCTCGGTGTCGAGGGTCGTGCGGGCGACCGGTTCGCGTTCGGCGCCGGCGAGCGCGAGCATCTCGACGAGCGCGAAATGCGCGGTGGTCAACTCGTCGGCGGCGCGCGCGACCGACGCGCGCTGCTCGGCGCGGCCTGCGAGGACGCCCATCGTGGCGGGGGGCGGAACCGCGAGGTCCGGCCGCAGCGCGAGCAATGTCACCAGGTCGGCGTCGCTGCGCTGGGACAGCCAGGCGGGCAGGCCGTCCGGGCTGGTACCGGAGGCGCGCGAAGAGCTGTCCGTGTCGGTCATCGCTTCTCAGCCTAGAGAGTCGACGGCACCGACACAGGGCTGGGCTGTACGAGTGCGTGCGCTCCTGTCAAAATGACTCCGTGGCTAACAAAGCGAAGAACTCGTATGTGGATCCGGGCTGGCCGAAGCTCGACGACGGCGACCACGCCGTGACGGAACTGTCCTCGACGCGCTCCGGCGCGCTGTCGCCCTTCGGCGAGGACACCGAGTTCCCGCTTCCGGTCGACACGCTCCCGTACGCACACCCGCACACCGTCATCAACCGCTGAGCCGGCCGGGCCCGCCGCGCGGGTCCCGCATGCCGACTAGTGACACACGAAAGCGGCCCGCACCTTGAAGGTGCGGGCCGCTTTCGTGTGCGCTGGGGGACTACTGCGGGAGCAGTGCCTTGTTGGCGTCGACGAAGTCGAGGATCTGCGGGTCGATGTCGATGCCCTGATCCTTGACGACCTTGATCGCGTTGTCGAGCAGCTTCGCGTAGTCGACCGTGCCCTGGTCGTTGGTGGGCACGTCGGTCGAGGGGGCCTCGGCGACGGGGGAAGCCTCGGCCTTCGGCGCGGCAGGCGTCTCGCGCTCGGTGGGGGCGCTGCTCAGGCCCAGGCTCGACGAGCAGGACGGCCATGCGCCCCAGCCCTGCGACTGCAGGACGCGCTCGGCGACGACGATCTGCTGTTCGCGGCTCGCCTGGTTGGCGGTGGCCGCGTACTCCTGGCCGCCGTGGGCGTTCCAGGTGCTGGGGGAGAACTGCAGGCCTCCCTGGAAGCCGTTGCCGGTGTTGATGCCCCAGTTGCCGCCCGACTCGCACTGCGCGAGGCGGTCCCAGTCGGAGTCGGGTGCGGCGTTCGCGGTGCCCGCGAACGCGGCGCTGCCCGCGCCGATGATGGCGCCGGTGACGGCGACCTTGGCGACGTTGCGGCCCGTGTTGGTCGGCTTGCGATGACGTCCGGTCATGCTGGTCGAGATCCTCTCCACACGCGCCTGCGAGGTCAGCTGTCGGGTTCGAGCTGAGAGGTCGCTCGGCCCTGCCTCTCCTGGCGGAGAGAACCGGGCTTCACCCCAAGGCCGCGGCTGCGGCCGGTGTCCTCCTGGAGACTGTCGTCTCCTGGGGACTGGTGGGTCCCCCGTCCTCGTCCCCGGAATGCTTCGTGGGGAATCCGACACCCACGGGACGAGGTTTGGCGCGGTGGGGCGGATCAGGTCGAGGTTTGCTCGACCGAGGAAGACGGTAACGACAAATGCTGCGAGTGTCACCATTCGATAACGCAGCGATTCGGCGGTGCGCCTCGCGCGTGCACGTCGCGCGCGTGGACTATCTGCAGGTAGTCGGGGCGACGAGGCGTCGAACCCTGGTGTACACCGGTTCGTTATCGCACCGTGTTGTGAGCAAGGTCACAGGTGGGTCAGGTCCACTGTGCGCGGTCGATGTCGACGATCTCCTTGCCGAGGGGCATGAGCGACACCGGAATCATCTTCAGATTCGCGATCGCGAGCGGGATTCCGATGATCGTGATCGCCATCGCGATCGCGCTCACGATGTGCCCGATCGCGAGCCACACACCGGCCAGGATCAGCCAGATCACATTGCCGATCAGCGACCACGCACCCGCGGTCGGCTTGTCGACCACGGTCTTGCCGAAAGGCCACAGCGCGTAGAGGCCGATGCGGAAAGACGCGATTCCGAACGGGATCGTGATGATCAGGATGCAGCAGAGGACGCCTGCCACGAAGTACCCGAGGGCGAGCCAGAGCCCGCCGAACACGAGCCAGATGATGTTGAGGAGCACACGCATCGAGGGACTGCCTTTCTCGCGACCGTGCGCGTCGCTCAGCGACTACGCCGGCCGGATCGGAGTGCGTAGACGATCGCGAGCACGAAACCGACCGGGCACGCGAGAGCAACGAGATACAACGCGAGCCCGGGTGGGCCGTCGGTGGCCGCGGAGACGACGAACATCGCGACGATTGCCGCGACGCCGACGAAGAAGAACGCGAGCGCGGTATAGAAAAGCCCCTTGGGCTGGGCCGTCCGGGGCCGACCGGGGTTTGGGGTTGTCACCCCTCCACCGTAGCGCCGAGCCCGCAAACGCCGGTGCCCGCGGCCCTGCGGTCACGGTAGAGTGACTTCTCGGGCGCGTCCTGCAGTCAACGTGGGGCGCGTTCAGTGCATTTTGTCCACCGCCGCGACCGACCTGGCCGCGGCTGTCAGATGAGCGGGTGAACGCGGTGCCGACCGGCAAGGTGAAGTGGTACGACGTCGACAAGGGCTTCGGCTTCCTCTCGCAGGAGGAAGGCGAGGACGTCTATGTGCGTGCCTCCGCCCTGCCCGACGGTGTCGAAGGCCTCAAGGCAGGTCAGCGCGTCGAATTCGGCATGGCCGCCGGCCGTCGTGGCCCGCAGGCACTCAGCGTCAAGGTGCTCGACCCCGCCCCGTCGGTGCGGCGCGGCGCCCAACGCGAGGCCGCGGTCCGCAAGCACACCCCCGACGAATTGCACGGAATGGTCGAGGACATGATCACCCTGCTCGAGGCGAAGGTGCAGCCCGACCTGCAGAAGGGGCGTTTCCCCGATCGCAAGACCGCGCGCCGCATCTCGGAAGTGGTGCGCGCGGTCGCCCGCGAACTCGACGCCTGACCGCGCCGGCAGCTACACCGAACCGACCGCCCACACGGCGCGCGCCTTGGGCTGACCCTGCTCGTCGACCACAGCCGACGGCAGCTGGATCTCGACGCCCACGAGCGGCAGTTCCGGCGTCGACGGCACGGTGACCGCGCTGGCGTCGTTCGACAGGTAGATCCGTGCCTGCACGACGGGCTCGCCGTTCGGTCCCTGGTACACGGTGAGCAGCCGCCACGGCGCGCTCGAGATCTCCGACGGCAGCGACAACTGCAGCGGCATGCCCGCGGGCACGTCGAGCGGCGCGATCGTGCCCTCCTCGGAGCAGTCCTCGAGGTTGACAGTGCAGTACAGGTACGGGGTCACCTCGACGGTCGACCCGTGCGAGTACGCGGTGACGCTCACCGGCCGGGGATCCGAGCCGCGGATGAGGACGACCAGGACGGAGACGAACACCACGAGCGCGACCACCAGCGCCGCTGCGATCGCGATGAGATTCCGTTTGGTGGTCGGCTGAATGTCCACTTAGGTCACATTTCCTGTCGATCGGTCGGCGCGGGGCGCCGACGGGCTCGCGCCGCCGAAGCGGTGCAGCGGTTCGGTCACTTCCTGCCGCGCCCGGTCGGGACGTTTGCCGCCGAGGCCGGGGAGCAGCGTGCTTCCACGGTAGGACAGTACGGTCTGGACCAATCCCAGGGTCAGGACAACCGAGACCACAGCGAAACCGACCCACAGCGTCGTGGGCAGCAGCACACCGAGTGCGCCGCCCACCACCCAACTCAGCTGCAGCACGGTTTCGGACCGGCCGAATCCGGAGGCGATCGACTCCTCGGGCAGGTCGTCCTGCAGCGACGCGTCGAGCGACACCTTGGCGAGCGCGCTGCCCGCCGAGGCGACGAGCGCCGCGAGCGCCGCCACGAGCATGTTGCCGGTGACCGCGGTGAGCACGGCGACGACCCACACGCCGATCGTGCAGCGCAGGACGATCAGCGCGGGTCTGCCCAGTTTGAGGCGCGCCCCGGTGGCGTTGCCGAGGAAGTTGCCGACGCCCGCGGCGGCGCCCACGAGGCCGAGCGTCGCGGCCTGCAACAGCGCTTCGTGATCGCTGTTGGCTTTCGCGACGAAGGCGACGTACAGCGTGAGGAACCCGGTGAGGACGCGGATCGTGCTGTTGCCCCACAGGCCGACGATGACCGCGCGGCCGAGCGGTTGCCTGCGTGTGCGCTTGTCCCCGGGGACCGGCGCGGGCGCACCCGGATCGATGAACTCGGTGCGGGCGTCGTCGCCGTGATACGTGAGCGTCGCGGGCACCTCGCCCTCGGTGACCTCGACCCACGACGGGATCCGCATGCTCAGGTACACGCCTGCCGCGGTGACGACGACGGCGAACCACAGCGCGCCCGCGGACCCGAAGACGTACGCGAGTGCGGCCGCGACTGCGCCCGCGGCGATCGTGCCGCCGATCAGGCCGAACACGGTGAGCCGCGAGTTGACCCGCACGAGATCGATCTCGGGTGGCAGCACGCGTGGCGTGACGGCGCTCTTGAGCACGGAGAACGACTTCGAGAGCACCATCATGCCGAGCGCGGCGGGGTACAGGATCCACGTGTCGAACTCGAGCGCGAGCACGACGAGAAGCGCGGTGCGCGCGGCGAACGACGCCGCGAGTGCGAGTCGTCTGCCGCGCTGTAATCGGTCGAGCATCGGGCCGATGAGCGGTGCGATGACCGCGAACGGCGCGATGGTGATGATCAGGTACAGCGCGACCTTGGTCTTGTCCTCACCGGTCGCGGCGGAGAAGAAGAGGGTGTTCGCGAGAGCGACCGCGAGTGCGGCGTCGGTGGCGAAGTTCGCCATGACGGCATACGTGAGCGCGGTGAGGCCCGACTTGTCCGCTCCGTTCGCCTTCGCGGCCCGCTGGAAGGTCGCGATGCCCTTGTTGGTGAGTTCGCGACTGCGCATCGCGGCGACGCGGGTGACCGTGAGCTTGCGCGGCATCGGCGGGGCTTTCGGGCCGCCGCGTCCAGCGCGCTCCGTGCGTTCGGTTCCCGGTTCGGTCGAAGCGGCGTCGGCGGCGGCGTGGTCGGCGGCCGACATGCGGCGGGTCTCGATCGGATGCAACGGAGGGAGCGGCTCGCGACGTGCGGAGCGCCTGGCCCCGTTCTGCTCGTGGCCCGTGTTGTTCGGGCTGCGCGTCCGCCTGCTCGTGCCGTCCGCGGCCGGTGGATAGCGGTCGTAGCCGGGATGTGCGCCGCCCTGCTCCGAACCACACCGCCCCGAAACGCCAGGCTGCCCCGAACCGCCAGGCTGCCCTGAACCGCCACGATGCCCCGGTCCGGCATCACCCCGGCTTCGGTCGGGGTCTGCGGGGTCACGCGGTGCGGTCACGGATCCAATTCTGTCGCAGTCGTCTTCTTTTCGCTCGTGCGGTCCGGTCGTGCCCGGGTGTGCGGCGCGTCACGGGGTGAAGCGCACCTCGAACATGCGCGGCCAGTTCTTGCCGGTGACGAGGAAGTGATCGGTGCCCGGGATCGCGGCGATGCCGTTCAGGACGTCGGGCGCGGTGCGGGCGCCGGATGTCGTGTCGTCGGGCAGCAGGTCACGCAGGGCGCTCGCGTCGATCACGCGCACGACGCTGCCGTCGTCCGGATCGATCTGCACGATCGTGTCCTGTTGCCAGACGTTCGCGTACACGGTGCCGTCCGGCATGCACTCGAGTTCGTTGAGCTGCGTGACGTCGGTGCCGTCGTGTGTCACGCGCACGGTGCCGGTCTCGGCGAACGTGCCGCGGTCTCGGAAGGTGAGCGTGGCCGATCCGTCGCTCGTGACGAGCGCGTCGTCGCCTGCGGCGTCCGGGCGCGTGCAGATACCCCAACCTTCCCCGTCGACGTCGACGCGGCGTCGCTCCGCGAGGGTCGTGGCGTCCCGCTCGATCGCGATGCCGTTGCGCCACGTGAGCTGCCAGACCGTGTCGCCGTCGACGGTGACGCCTTCCCCGAACAGCGGTGCGGGCAGGTCGACGCGCGCGAGCTCGCGGCCCGATTCCAGCTCGGTGGCCCGCAGCCAGGACGAGCCCACCAGGCCGGTGCCCTCGTAGAGCACGCCGTCGTGGATCTCGAGGCCCTGCGTGAACGCGGCGGCGTCGTGCGGGAGTGTGTCGACCACCTCGACCCCCGCCTCGGTGCTCGAGGCCGCCGCCCCGGGTTCGGGGTCCGCCGAACAGGCCGACAGGACGGCCACGGCAGCGGTACCCAGCACGGTGGTTCTCAGGACAGCGGCACGCGCCGCGACACCACTCGCACGACCGACACGCATACGCACCAGGATGACGCATCGGGACCGCAACATCGGCCCGCCCGCGCGAAGACATGCCGACGTGCGGCAAACTGGGGGAGTGAGCGTTGCATCGTCCCCCGAACGGCAGAGTGTGCGTCCGGTACTCGCCGACGCCGTCGACCTCGCGCGATCCGCGGTGACGGACCTGCGTGAAGGGGGCGTCGGGCAGTACCTCGGCGTCGAGCGCGAGGACGACTGTGCGGCCACGCACCGGTTCGTGGCCGAGCTGCCCGGCTACCGAGGGTGGCAGTGGGCCGTCGTGGTCGCCGCGGCCCCCGACGACTCGCACGCGACGGTCAGCGAACTGGCACTGTTGCCGGGCCCCGACGCACTCGTCGCGCCCGAATGGGTGCCGTGGAATCAGCGCATCCGGCCCGGCGATCTCCCCCCCGGCGCCCTGCTCGCCCCGGTGCCCGACGACCCGCGCCTCGGGCCGGGCTTCATGGCCACGGGCGACCCGGTGGTCGACGAGACGGCGGTCGAGGTCGGGCTGGGCCGTCGACAGGTGATGAGCCGCGAAGGCAGGCTCGACGCGGCCGAGCGGTGGCACGACGGCGACCACGGCCCCGACTCCGAGATGGCGAAGGCCGCGCCGTCGACGTGCGACATGTGCGGCTTCTACCTGCCCCTCGCCGGCTCGCTGCGGGGTGCGTTCGGCGTGTGCGGCAACGAGTACGCGGCCGACGGGCAGGTCGTGCACGCCGCGTACGGGTGCGGCGCACATTCGGACACCGAACTGCCCGTGGGCGCAGGCACACCTCGCTACGACGCATTCGACGACTCCGCGATCGAGGTGGTCACGGTCGGGTCCCCCGCGTCCGAAGAAGTCGAGTCCCCCGCGCCCGAAGACGCTGCGCCGGACCAGGCGGGGCCGAAGGATCGAGCAGACCGGACGGATCAGGCGGAGCCGACCACCGACGAGGCGGACTGACTGCCCGCCCCGATGCCCACCGCAGCCGACCCGTTCGACACCCGCGCGCTGCGTAGCGGCGTGCTGAGCGCGTGGGCGTCCTCGCCCACGCGGCTGCGCGAGGACGCGCACGCCGAGGGTGATCTCGTCGAGGCCGGCTACCGCGATCGCGTGTTCACCGAACTCGCGCAGAACGCCGCCGACGCCGCTGCGCGCGCGGGCGTTGCCGGCCGGATACGCGTCCGCGTCGACGACGGTGTGCTCTCGGTCGCCAACACCGGTCGCCCGCTCGACGCACCGGGCCTGCGGGCACTGGTCGCCTTGCGCGCATCGGACAAGGATGCCGGCACCGACCCTGCCGGTGTCGGCCGGTTCGGGGTCGGCTTCACGTCAGTGCTCGCGCTCGGCGACCACGTCGAGGTGCGTTCGACGTCGGGCTCGGTGCTGCTGTCCCGTGAACGCACCCGCCGTGAGATCGAGACCGCCGGGCTCACCGCGCCCGACGTGGGGGTGCCCGCGCTGCGGCTCGCGTGGCCGATCGACGCCGCACCCGCGGACGGCTTCGACACCGAGATCCGGGTGACCCTCGGCGCTCGTGTCGACGTACAGGAACTCGCCGCGGCGATCGCCCGCGAAGCGGTCGACGTGCTGCTCGAACTGCCCGCACTCGAGTCGATCGCGCTGCCGGGCGACGCGGGCCCGCTGACCCGCACGAGCCGCCGCGTCGGCGAACTCACCGAGATCACGATCGGCGAGGGCACGTGGTGGCAGCACGAGTCCGCGCACGCGCGCTGGCTGGTTCCCGTGCAGGACGGCGTCGTGCGACCCGTCGGCGAAGTCGACAATCCAGACGGGCAGTGGCGCGACGGGCAGTGGGGCGACGTGCTGCGCGCCCCCACCCGCTCGGACGAACAGTTGTCTCTGCCCGCGCTCGTGATTGCCGACGTCGCGATGCAACCCGACCGCCGCCGCGTCCTGCCCGGCGCGCGTCTCGAACACGTCGCCGACGGATACGCGGACTTCGTTGCGGCGCTGCCGGTGTCGCAGCGCGCCAAGATGGTGCCGGTGCCCGCGTTCGCGCGCGGCGAGGTCGACGGCGTCCTGCGCGAGGCCGTCGTGCGGGTACTGCGCGACGGTCCTTGGGCACCGACCGTCGACGGCCGCGTCGTCGCCGGTGCGCGGGCGCGCGTCGTGACCGGGCTGACCGACGAACTCGCGCACCTGCTGCGCGAGACGATCGACGACCTCGTCGACCCGGCCGTGTCGGGCACTCGGTACGCACCGGCATGGGCCGCGGTCGATGCACATCGGCTCGGCCTCGCCCGCATCGCGGAGCTGCTCGCGGGAGCCGAACGCGAACCCCGGTGGTGGCACGCGTTGTACGACGCGTTGACCCCTTTCGTGGCCGACCCCGTCGCCGCCGAGGAACTCGCCGCGATCCCGGTCCCGCTCGCCGACGGGCGCACCGTCACCGGGCCGCGCACGACCGTCACCGGCACCGACGACCTCGACGTCCGCGGTGTCACCTGGGCACGCACCGTGCACCCCGACGCCGTGCACCCGCTGCTGAGCCGGCTCGGCGCGCAGCCGGTCACGGCGGCCGACCTGCTCGCCGAACCCGCGCTGCGCGACCTCGTCGAGGACTGTGCGGCAGGCGAACTCGACGACGACACGGCAGACGGTCTCACCGGCGCGGTGCTCGCGCTCGCGGCACACGCCGCGCCCGCCGACGTGCCGTCGTGGTTGGGGGAGCTGCCCCTGCCCGACGTCGACGGCGAACTCGTGCCCGCCGACGAACTGCTGCTGCCCGAGTCGCCGCTCGCAGCCGTGCTCGCCGACGACGCCCCGTTCACGACGGTCGACGCCGACCTCGCCGCCACCGCGGGCGCGGCCGCGCTCACGGCGCTCGGTGTCGGCTGGTCGTTCACGACCGTGCGCGCCGACGATCCCACCGGCCCCGACCACGGCCTCGACGACGAGGACACGTGGTGGGGGCAGCTCGCGGACGAACCGTCGTCCCTGGTCGCGGCGCGCGATCTCGAACTCGTCGACCCCGCCCGGTGGGCGGACGCGCTCGCGCTGCTCGCACACGATCCGGCGACCGCGCCGTTACTCGCCGATCGCGACGGCTACACCGCGTGGTGGCTACGCACGCACGCGGTTCTCGACGGGGCGACGCTCGGCGTGCTCCGCCACCCCGACGACAGCACCTTCGACGGCCTGCTCGATGCCGCTGCGCATCCGGATGCCGACGTCTTCGCCGCGGCACTCGCCCCCCGCGTGGTCGATTCGCCTGCGCTCGCGTCGTTGCTGCTCGAACGCCTCGCCGATGCCGCACGCACCCCTTCGCCCGAGGTCGTGGCGCGCACGCACACGCGCGTCGCGGAAGCAGTCGCGGAAGGCCGCCTCGACGCGGCCGATCTCGCGGTGCCCGCGCGGGTGCGCACCGCGGCGGGCAGCGCCGCCGATCCCGACGACGTGATGGTGCTCGACCGGGCCTGCTATGCGCACGTCGTGCCGCTGGAGCGTGTCGCGCCCGGTGCACCCACGACAGCACCCGAACTGGCCGAGGTCCTCGACCTGCCGCTCGCGTCCGACGTCGTCACCGCACGGGTCCTCGGTGCGGGGACGGCCACGACACTCGGGTCGTTGCCCGGCGCGGTCGCCGCGTTCACCGCCGCGGCGCTGCCGATCCCGCCCGGCCGCGTCGACGTGCACGAGCGCCTCACCGTGCGGCTCACCGGCGAGTTGTCGGGAGACGTCGACGTGCCGTGGTGGGTCGACGACGACGGCCTCGTGCACTGCACCGCGCACTGGCCGGTTCCGTATGTCTCCTGACGGAGTGTCCGGCGACCCGACGCTCGACGTCTCGGTCTTCGACGGGGTGCTGCGCGACCGCACGGACGACCCGGCCGCTGCGGTGGAAGCGTTCACCCACAGCGGTGGCACCGCGGCGATGTGGTGCGCGAGCGCGGTGCTCGTCGTGGCGCTCGCCCTGGTACGGCGCCGTGGTGATGCCGTGCTCGTGGGCGGGGCGATGTTCACCGGGCTGGTGTTGATGAGCGCGCTCAAGCGCCTGTGGCGGCGCGAACGTCCACCGATACCGGAACGCCTCGTCGACGTCGACAGCTACTCGTTCCCGTCCGGCCACGCCATGATGACCGCGATCTTCGCCGTGACCGTCGGTTTCGTCGTCGTGACGAGCGTGGGGCCGCGGGTGCTCGAAGCCACGCTCGCCGCGCTGCTGGTGGTGTTCACGCTCGGGATCGGGCTCTCGCGCGTGTATCTCGCGGCGCACTGGGCCACCGACGTCGCCGCGGGGTGGCTGTTCGGCGTCGTGTGGGGAGCGGTGTGGATCGTCGCGCGCCGCAGTGCGTGGCGCGTTGCGTGGCCGCGCCGGCACCGGCCGCGGTGACGCACCGTAGCGACCTACACGAGACCCTGTTGAGCGCCGCGATCGCCGCGCCGCGCCGCACGCCGCTGCACGAAGAACAGGGCGTAACCGAGCACGCCGATTGCCGCGCCGCACGCGCACACCGCGAGCGTCGAGCCGGCGCCGTCGGTGACGAGCACCACGACACACGCGACGAGCCACGCGACCGTTCCGAGCAAAAGTGCTGGTCGTGGGTCCGAGAGGCGCGTCAGGACGGCGGGTTCGTTGGGCGTCGTGTGCACCGAACGGAGGATACCCCTGTCGGTGTGCCCTACTCTTTACCTTTGCGCACCGAACGGTGTCGGCATTGCCAGATGAGGAAGATCGCATGAGTGCTGGGTCGAAGCTGCTCGACAACTATTTCAAGATCAGCGAACGCGGCTCGACCGTCGGCGCCGAGGTGCGCGGCGGGCTCGTCACGTTCTTCGCGATGGCATACATCGTGGTGCTCAACCCGCTGATCCTCGGCAGCTCGTCGCCCGACGACGCGGTCGCGAAGCTCGACGTGATGGGCAACATCCTGCCCGTCAACCAGGTCGCCGCGGTCACCGCGCTCGTCGCGGGCCTCATGAGCATCGTGTTCGGTGTCGTCGCGAACTACCCGTTCGCGATCGCCGCGGGCCTCGGCATCAACAGCCTCCTCGCGGTCACGATCGCCCCGCAGGTCACGTGGCCCGAAGCGATGGGCCTGATCGTGATCGACGGCATCATCATCGTGGTGCTCGCGCTCACGGGCTTCCGCACCGCCGTGTTCAACGCGATCCCGCCCGAACTCAAGGCCGCGATCGCTGCCGGTATCGGCGCATTCATCGCGTTCATCGGCTTCGTCGACTCGGGCTTCGTGCGCCGCATTCCCGACGCCGCGGGCACCACGGTCCCCGTCGGGCTCGGCATCGACGGCTCGATCGCGTCGTGGCCCACCGCGATCTTCGTGTTCGGCCTGCTGCTGATGGGTGTGCTCGTCGCGCGCAAGGTCAAGGGCGGTCTGTTGATCGGCATCGTCGCCACCACCGTCCTCGCGGCGATCGTCGAGGCGGTCGCGGACCTCGGGTCGTCGGCGACCAACCCCAAGGGCTGGAGCCTGTCGACACCCGAGTCGCCGTCGAACATCCTCGGGATGCCCGACCTGAGCCTGGTCGGCGAGGTCAGCATCGTCGGCGCGTTCACGCGGATCGGTGTGCTCGCCGCGAGCCTGCTCGTCTTCACCCTCGTCCTCGCGAACTTCTTCGACGCGATGGGCACCATGACCGGTCTCGGCAAGGAAGCCGGGCTCACCGACAAGAACGGCACCCTGCCCGGGATCGGGAAGGCACTGGTCGTCGAGGGTGCGGGCGCGGTCGTCGGTGGTAGCGCGTCGGCGTCGTCGAACACGGTGTTCGTCGAGTCGGCGTCCGGTATCGGCGAGGGTGCGCGCACCGGCCTCGCCAATGTCGTCACCGGTGTCCTGTTCCTCGCCGCGATGTTCTTGACGCCGCTGTACTCGATCGTGCCGATCGAGGCCGCGTCGCCCGCGCTGATCATCGTCGGTGCGCTCATGATCGGGCAGGTGCGCGACATCGACTTCACGAAGTTCGAGATCGCGCTGCCGGCCTTCGCCACGATCATGGTCATGCCGTTCACGTACTCGATCGCCAACGGCATCGGCGTCGGCTTCATCTCGTGGGTCGTGCTGCAGACCGCGGCGGGCAAGGGCCGCAAGGTGCATCCGCTGCTGTGGATCGTGGCGCTGCTGTTCGTCGCGTACTTCACGGTCGGCCCGATCACCGACGCCCTCACCTGACCGTTCGCCCGGCGTGCAGGCGCGGCCCATCCCGTATTCTCAGGGTTGTGACCATGAACTCTCAGGGCGTGAACGGGGACTCTCAGGGCGCGACCGGGGATTCTCGTGAGCTCGCCGCCGAGTTGTCGATCGCCGTGGTGCGGCTGACGCGGCACCTGCGGGGCCAGCGCGCCACCGCAGCGGTGACCCTCACACAGTTGTCCGCGCTCGCGACGCTCGCGCGCGAGGGCGACATGACCCCGGGGGCGCTCGCGGCGCTCGAACGCGTGCAGCCGCCGTCCATGACGCGAGTCATCGGCGCGCTCGTCGACGCCGGGCTGGTCGATCGCAAACCTCACGCCACCGACGGCCGTCAGGTCATCGTCGCGCTCACCGACAAGGGCCGCGCGATCATCACCGACGAGTCGCACGCGCGCGAAGCGTGGATGGCCGCGCGGCTCCAGCGACTCGACGAAGCGGAACGCAAGACGCTCGCCGACGCGGTCGCGATCATGACCGCCATGGTCAACGACCGCGACTGACCCTGGGGTCCCGTCCCGCCAGGGCGGTCGCGAAGAGCACTATGAGACGGTGCCTTCCGAAGATCCCGAGCTGCGCGCCGACACGAACGAGGCGCAGCCCGGTGGCATGTTCGTGGCACTGCGCACCCGCAACTACCGCCTGTGGGCGTCCGGCCAGATCGTGTCGCTCGTCGGCACGTGGATGCAGCGGGTCGCGCAGGACTGGCTCGTCCTGACCCTCTCCGACGGCAACGCCCTGGCCGTCGGCATCGTGATGGCACTGCAGTTCGGGCCCACCCTGCTGCTGTCGGTATGGGGCGGTGTGCTCGCCGACCGCTTCGACAAGCGCCGCATCCTCGTCGCGACACAGGTGTCGATGGCGTTGTGCGCGTTGGTGCTCGGCGTCCTCGACGTCGGGGGAGTGGTCGCCCTGTGGCACGTGTACCTCATCGCGTTCGTGCTCGGCTGTGCGTCGGCGATCGACGCCCCCGCTCGCCAGTCGTTCACGATCGAGATGGTCGGTCCCGAGCACCTGTCGAACGCGATCGCCCTGAACTCGATGACGTTCAACGCGGCCCGCATCGTCGGGCCCGCGATCTCGGGCGTGCTCATCACGTGGATCGGCACCGGCTGGGTGTTCCTGCTCAATGTGGGCACATTCGCGGGAGTGCTGCTCGGGCTGCTGCTCATGAACGCGCGCGAGCTCATGCCCGGGCCCCGTGCCGAACGCGCGAAAGGCCAGGTGCGGGAGGGGTTCCGCTACGTGCTCGGCCGCGCCGACCTGCGAGTGCTGATGGCCGCCGTGTTCATGGTCTCGACCTTCGGGCTCAACTTCCCGGTGAGCCTCGCGGTGCTCGCGCGCAACACCTTCGACCGTGGCGCCGACGCGTACGGGCTGTTGTCGACGACGCTCGCGATCGGCACCCTCGCGGGCGCGGTGTTCGCGGCGCGACGGCGCACCCCACCGCGGCTGCGCACCTTCCTCGCGGCCGCGGTGGGTTTCGGTGCGTTCGAGACGCTCGTCGGCGTCATGCCCACCTATCCGCTCGTCGCGCTGTTGCTGATCCCCACCGGTGCGCTCACGCTCACGTTCACGACGTCCGCGATGAACATCCTCCAGATGTCGGTGCCGTCGGAGATGCGTGGACGCGTCATGGGGATCTACATGCTGTGTTTCCTCGGCGGCACCCCGCTCGGCAGTCCGGTTCTCGGGTGGCTTGCGGACGTCCTCGACCCGCGTGCTCCGCTCGTCGTCGGGGGTGTCGTGTCGCTCGTCAGTGGCGCGGTCGCCGTCGCGTATCTCATGCGGCGCGAACGGATGACGTTCACGCTCCGCGCGCCCGGCGAGGGACGCAGGCTGCCCGCACTGGACGTGCGCGTCGTGTGCGATGCCGAGGAGCAGGCGATGGAGGCGGGTGCCGACGCGCGCCGCTCCGGCACGTGACGCTTACCGGTGAGCAGGCACTCTGCCGTCAGGGCAGGGGATTACGTCTTTGTCGCCGGGCAGGTGAGGCGGTGTTCGCGGGGTACGGCACCATGTACGCGTGGTTCACGTCATCGACATCGCCGATCCGGCCGATCCCCGCCTCGACGACTTCCGCGATCTCAACTCGTCCGATCGCCGTCCCGACCTGCCCGAAGGCAAGGGGCTCGTGATCGCGGAGGGGGTGTTCGTCGTGCAGCGGATGCTCGCGTCGAGGTTCGCGCCCATGGCGATGCTCGGCGTCGACCGGCGGCTCACCGAACTCGGCAGCGATCTCGACGATGTCGACGTGCCGTTCTACCGGACCAGCGCCGACGTCATGGCTCAGGCCGTCGGCTTCCATCTCAACCGCGGCGTGCTCGTGGCCGCGCGCAGGCCCGCAGCGCTGACCCTCGACGACGCGCTCGACGGGGCACGCACGGTCGCCGTGCTCGAAGGCGTCAACGACCACGAGAACCTCGGCGCGATGTTCCGCAATGCGGCGGGGCTCGGCGTCGACGCGGTGTTGTTCGGGAAGGGCGCCGCCGACCCGCTCTATCGGCGTTCGGTGCGGGTGTCGATGGGCCATGTGCTGCGCGTCCCGTTCGCCGACGTCCCCGACTGGCCGCGTGGCCTCGACGCGCTGCGTGAGCGCGGCTTCCAGCTGATCTCGCTCACCCCCGATCCGTCGGCCGTGCCGCTCGCGGCCGCGATGACCGGCGACAAGGTCGCGGTCCTCCTCGGCGCGGAAGGGCCCGGCCTCACGGAGCATGCGATGCGTGCGACCGACGTGCGCGCTCGCATTCCGATGGCTCCCGGCACGGATTCGCTCAACGTCGCGACCGCCGCGGCGATGGCGTTCTACGAGCGCGTGCGGACGGCCGAGTGAGCGCTCCGGTACGCACAGGCGAAACCCCGTGGTTCACGGGCCTGCTCGTCACGCTGCTCACCGCGTTCTTCGTCGCCGCCGCGGCGGTCGCCTTCGCCGCCGGCCTCGCGCGCGTCAACGTCGTGATGTCGATCCTGCTCAACGCCGCCGTGGCAGCGGGCGCGGCACCGATGCTGTGGCAGATCCGGCGCACGCTCGTGTGGCGATGGGTCGCACTGGGCGGCGCGGTCGGTCTGGTCGCCGGCTGGATCGCCGCGCTCGCGGGAATGGGCTGACGTCGCAGCGCCGTCGGTCCTCCGGCTCACGCAGGCAGGCCGAAATAGCCGCGTACGCGTGAAAGCAGTCGTGGTTTGCCGGAGCCGGACGGCTCGGGATCGTCGTGCGAAACCGGTTGTCGTTCGACGTCTTTCGGATCACCCGACTGATCGGGGGGCCCCGACTTCTCAGCGGGATCCGGCTGAACGGGGGCAGGGGGCGGCATGGGTACCCGGGCAGGCGGCAGCGCGGGCTGCTCGGCAGGTCGGAATCCGCGCAGGCTCAGCCATGCGGGGTCGACGGCGTCGGCGCTGCGGTTGCCGGTGTAGCGGAAGCCGAGCCAGGCG
Source organism: Rhodococcus sp. HNM0569 (assembly GCF_012726205.1). Taxonomy (GTDB): domain Bacteria; phylum Actinomycetota; class Actinomycetes; order Mycobacteriales; family Mycobacteriaceae; genus Rhodococcus_F. The sequence continues at coordinate 411,694 of NZ_JAASAE010000003.1, forward strand.
AGGTTCGCGGCTTCGGCGAACTGCTGCGGATGGAACGGCAACGCCGACGGGTGCGGCAGGAACTCGAGCGGGTATCGCTGCGGATGCTCACCCGCCCAGAACGGCCGCTCCCACAGTTGCGGGATGCCCTGATCCTCCTCGATCGAGGTGGGCGACGCCGCGAACGAGCGGATCAGCCGCCCGCCACGCCACTGCGCGAAGCCACCCCACGCGTCGTCCGGCCGCGAACACACCAGCAGGGTCTCGGGCGCCCAGTCGAGCCACCGACTCGGCAATGCCGCCGGACTCGGCACCGTCAGCTCGGGCGCCGCGACGACGGTGAGACCCGGATAGGCCCCGACGAAGAGCGATCCCGCTCGCCCCGCCGCCGTCGCGGGCAGCGAGGCGGTGCCGGAGTCGTGCAGGTCGAGCGTGCCGAGCAGGGCAGCCGCGAGGCCGCGCGCGACGCCGTCGTCGGGTTCGGGTGCGGCCGCGAGGGCGCCCGCGCGATCGGCCGTGTGGACGAACCACACTGTCGACACCGCCCTCGCCATCTCGGATCCCGCCGCTCGTGCGTCCGGCCGCCGCGGGCCGGGTCAGCGTCCGCTGCTGCGCACGCCCAGGAGCACATCGTCCCACGACGGCAGCGCGGGCTTGCCGCGCTTGTCCTTGGTGGGTTGTCGCGGCGCGGTGCGAGGGGCTTCGGCCGCGGCCGGCTCGTGCGGCTGCTGCGCATCGTGGTCGATGATCTGCGGACCGTCCGTCTCGGCGACGACCGTGCCCGTGACGATCGGCTCGTCGCTCGGCGTGTGCGGAACCGTCTCGGCGACGATCGGCTCGTCCGCGTCGGCCTCGTCGCCGCGCTCGTCGCTCGAGGTGAGCTCGAGCTGATCGGAATCGCTCGACACCGCCGCGAGACCGCGCAGGGGGCGGCCGAAGTCCGGGTCGATCAGATCGAACGCGGTGTCGTCGAGTGCGACGATGGTGCCGCCGTGTGCGTCGGGCTGGTAGCGCCAGTGCGCCGAGTTGGTGCTCCGGCCTGCCTGCCACTGCAGCTGGGCGACCCAGTGATTGTCGTTGTCGCGCCAGGCATCCCACTCGGCGTCCTCGATCACGTGCCCACGTGCACGGAACGCCTGGCCGACGATGTCGACGAGAGTCTGCACCGAGGGGCCGTCGTCGAGCACCGGGTGGCCGCCCTGGGCGAGTTCGGCGGCGCGCGAACGTTCGAGCAGTACCGGGTACGCGAATCGTTCGACCTTCGACAGGGGGATGCCTGCTTCCTCGGCGACCTCCTCGACGGAGGCGCCGCAGCGGATGCGGGCTTGGATCTCACGCGGCCTGAGTTGACTGTCCATTTCGATCTCGATCTGTCCGAGTCGGGCCATGTCTCCGCGGGAGGCCGCGCGAAGCTTGTCGTCGGCGGGTAGCCGGAATTTTTCGCCGGTACTTGCGTCGGCGCACACGACGTGCGACCCATCGGGCTCGAGACCGATCACTCGAAGCTCTCGCACTCTGACCTCCCTCATCGCGCCGGCTCGCGACTGTCCGTGCCGACTGTAATGGACCCGTGACCCGAGGTGGGGGAGGACACGCGCGGGCAGTCTCAGCCGCGCGCGAAGGTGACGAGGAAGTCGATACTGCCGTTGCCGTCGACCGTGACGAAGCCGAGCGACGGCGGCTGCACACCGTAGTCGGTCCACACAGTGGGAACCGAGCCCGACGCGATCAGCTCGTCGCCCGAGCGCAACACCGTGATCTGCGCGTCGACGTGCTGTGTGCGGTCCTTGAGCGCGAGCGTGCCCGGCGCGGTGACCGTGCCGACCGTACCATCGTCCGGCACGCCGGACAGGTCGACGGGTCCGTCGAGGGTGAAGGTCGCGGTGGGGAAGGTGTCCGTCTGCATGACGTTGCCACGGAACTGAGAATCGCGGCGGCCGGAGTCGGTGGCGATGGTGGCCACCTGCACCGTGACCTCGGCGGCGGTGAGTGCGCCGTTCTCGATCGTCGCGGTACCGGACACGTCGTGTGTGCTGCCCACGACGGTGACGGACTCGCCGTTGAGGATCTCGTGCACCGTGTACCCGGCCGCAGTGGTGTTGGGATCGGAGCCTGCGGCGACCACCCAGTCCCCGTCGACGGCACCGGATGCCGGACGCGCACCCTCGGTGGACACGCTCGCGGCGGGCGCGTCGTCCTCGGCCACGAATTTCGCATACAGCCACGGCGCGGCGACGGCGATCGCGGCTACGAGCACGATCGCGCTGATCAGCCACGGCACCCATTTCCTCATGAGGGCAGACTAATCGGACGAAGCGGTCGCCGGTAGGGACTGCGGGTCAGTCGCCGTCCGCCTCGGACTCACCGTCTTCGGACGCGAGGGGGTCGGGAGCGTCGCCGCCTTCGAGGATCGTGAGCTCTTCGCGGATCTCGGCGGCGAGTCCCTCCAGCCTCTCCTCGAAGCCGTGTGCCTCGTTCCCGTCGGTGCCGCTGCCGTTCTGATCTGGCGTGCCGTTCTCGCCGTGGTTGTCGGACATCGGGGGCCTCCTCGCGTTGCGGCCGGACATACCCGACGATACGGCCGCAGACGCGACGGCGGGCCGCTCCGGAAGGGAGCGGCCCGCCGTCGCGTGGAGAAGACGAGTGTCAGAGTTGGCCGACGACCCAGTCGATGCTCTTGGTGAGCTGGGTGACGTCGTCGGGATCGATGGCCGGGAACATGCCGATGCGCAACTGGTTGCGGCCCAGCTTGCGGTACGGCTCGGTGTCGACGATGCCGTTGGCCCGCAGGATCTTCGCAACGGCCGCGGCGTCGACGGAGTCGTCGAAGTCGATGGTGCCGACCACCTGCGAGCGGTGCTTCGGGTCCGCGACGAAAGGCGTCGTGTACGACGTCTTCTCGGCCCACTCGTACAGACGTGCCGACGAATCGGCGGTACGCGCGACGGCCCAGTCGAGGCCGCCGTTGGCGTTCATCCACTCGATCTGGTCGACGAGCAGCAGCAGCGTCGCGATCGCGGGCGTGTTGTAGGTCTGGTCCTTGACGCTGTTGTCGATCGCGATCGGCAGCGACAGGAAGTCGGGCGTCCAGCGGCCCGAGTCCTTGATCTCGGAGACACGCTCGAGCGCCTTCGGGCTCATCAACGCGATCCACAGACCGCCGTCGGCCGCGAACGACTTCTGCGGCGCGAAGTAGTAGACATCGGAGTCGGCGACGTTCACGGGCAGGCCACCCGCGCCCGACGTCGCGTCGATCGCGACGAGCGCGTCGCCGGAGCCGGCCGGACGCGTCACGGGAACCGCGACTCCCGTCGACGTCTCGTTGTGCGCCCAGCCGATCAGGTCGACCGAGCCGTCGGCGACGATCTCGGGCGCGCCGCCCGGTTCGGCCGACACGACGACCGGGTCGCCGATGAACGGGTTGTTCTTCGCGACCGAGGCGAACTTCGACGAGAACTCGCCGTACGTGAAGTGCTGCGAGCGCTCACGGATCAGGCCGAATGCCGCCGCGTCCCAGAATGCTGTGGTGCCGCCGTTGCCGAGCACGACCTCGTAGCCGTCGGGCAGCGAGAACAGCTCGCGCAGGCCCGACCGCACGCGGGCGACGACGTCCTTGACCGGCTTCTGGCGGTGGCTGGTGCCGAACACCGAGGCACCGACCTCGACCAGCGACTGCAGCTGTTCGGGACGGACCTTCGAGGGACCGCAACCGAACCGGCCGTCGGCGGGCTTGAGATCTGCGGGGATGGTCGGGTTGCTCATCGGGCTCTTCGGTGTCCTTCTCGACTCGATCGGATCGGCTTGCGGCCCCACTGCTGACTGGCGGTCAGCTGTGGGAGATCTGGTCCCAGCCCTCGACGGACTCGGGGCTGCGCGGCGCGGGGCCGGTGTACACGGCGGCGGGCCGGACGAGCTTGCCCAGCCGCTTCTGTTCGAGGATGTGCGCGCACCAGCCTGCGGTGCGACCGCACGTGAACATCGCGGGCATCATGTGCGCGGGAACCTCGGCGAAGTCGAGCATCACGGCCGCCCAGAACTCGACATTGGTCTCGATCGCGCGGTCCGGGCGACGCTCACGCAGCTCGGCGAGCGCGGCCTGCTCGAGCGCTGCCGCGGCCTCGAAGCGAGGCGCGTCGAGACGCTTGGCCGTCGCGCGCAGCACGCGGGCCCGCGGGTCCTCGGCACGGTAGACGCGGTGGCCGAAGCCCATGAGCTTCTCTTTGCGGTCGAGGATCGACTTGACGACGCCACGCGCGTCGCCCGTGCGTTCGGTCTCCTCGATCATCGGCAGGACGCGGGCCGGGGCACCGCCGTGCAGGGGCCCGGACATCGCGCCGATGGCGCCGGACAGCGACGCGGCGACATCCGCGCCTGTCGATGCGATGACACGCGCGGTGAACGTCGACGCGTTCATGCCGTGCTCGGCCGCCGACACCCAGTACGCGTCGATCGCCTCGACGTGGCGGGGATCGGGCTCGCCCTTCCAGCGCACCATGAACCGTTCGGTGACGGTCGCGGCCTCGTCGATCCGCTTCTGCGGCACGGCAGGCACGTAGATGCCGCGCGCCGACTGTGCGACATACGACAGCGCCATGACCGAGGCGCGCGCGAGGTTCTCGCGGGCGGTCTCGTCGTCGATGTCGAGCAGCGGCTCGTAGCCCCAGATGGGGGCGAGCATCGCGAGACCTGCCTGGACGTCGACGCGGACGTCGCCGGTGTGCACGGGCAGCGGGAACGGTTCGGCGGGCGGCAGGCCGGGGCCGAAGCGGCCGTCGACGAGCAGTGCCCATACGTTGCCGAAGGTGACCTTGCGGCCGACGAGATCTTCGATGTCGACACCGCGGTAGCGCAGGGCGCCGCCGTCCTTGTCGGGTTCGGCGATGTCGCTCGTGAAGGCGACGACGCCTTCGAGTCCGCTGACGAAGTCCTCCGGCACCGACGTGCTCGCAGTCATTGATCGTGCTCCTCTATCGAGTGCCCTCGGTCGGAGTGGCACTGTCCTCGGCGTCTGGACCGTGCGGTCGTGTCTTCCGCACTGTTCGGTGTTCCACTCTTGTCGCACCCGCGTCGTGTGGTGCGGGATGTGCACGCACGCGTGGTGTGCCGATGCCGTCGCGCAGAGCCCACCGGCCCGCGACGCCCACTGACCGGGTGCGTTCCGCGACGAGCCGACGGGTCCGGCGACAGGTTCGGTCACCTGCGACTCTAGACGCTGCCACCGGGCCACCGTTGCCCGCCTACCTCAGAGTAGCGTTCGGGACGTGCCGTCAGACCACGTTCCTCCCGGCAGGGAAAGTCCCGAGCTCGCGGCGATGCGCGTCGCGTACTCGGAACAGGGCGCGGGCCGCGCGGAAGAGCCCGATCTCGACGTCGTGCACGTCGCCGACGGGTGGCTTCCCCTCGTCCGGATCTGGATGGGCGCTGCCGTCGAGGCCGGTCTGGCCGAGCCCAATGCGATGGTGCTGGCCACGGTCGACGACGAGGGCAGGCCGGCGAGCCGCACCGTGTTGTGCAAAGGCCTCAGCGAGGACGGCGTGCTGCTGTTCACCAACTACGAGTCGGACAAGGGGCGCCAGCTCGAGCACAATCCGTACGCGTCGGCGACATTCGCGTGGATCGAGCAGGCCCACCAGGTCACGGTGCGCGGACGGGCGGAACGCGTCGCTGCCGACGTCACCTCCGAGTACTGGCGTAGCAGGCCACGCGGGTCACAGCTCGGCGCCTGGGCGTCGCATCAATCGCAGCCGATCGACTCGCGCGTCGCGCTCGACGCACAGCTCACCGACACGGCGACGCGTTTCGGCACGGGCGAGATCCCGGTGCCGCCGCACTGGGGCGGCATCCTGATCCGGCCGTTCTCGGTCGAGTTCTGGCAGGGCCGCGCCGACCGCCTGCACAACCGGGTGCGCACCGAGCTGGTGGACGGTCGCTGGGTGGCCCGGCGACTGCAACCGTGAGGGGCCTGCTCGCCGACACGACACCGCTGCGCAATCGCGACTACCGGCGGCTGTGGACGGCAGGAATCGTCACCGTCATCGGTGGCCAGCTCAGCATCGTCGCGGTGCCGCAGCAGATCTACGAGATCACCCGCAGCTCGGCGTACGTCGGTCTGGCGGGCGTGTTCGCGCTCGTGCCGCTCATCGCATTCGGGCTGTGGGGCGGAGCGCTCGCCGACGTCATGGACCGTCGCAAGCTGCTCGCGATCACCACGAGCGGGCTGTCGATCACCGCGGTCCTGTTCTGGTTGCAGGCGGCCGCGGGCCTCGACAACGTGTGGGTGATCCTGGTGCTCCTCGCGGTGCAGCAGGCGTGTTTCGCAGTCAACCAGCCGACGCGCGCCGCGATCATCCCGCGGCTGATCCCGGCTGAACAGTTGCCCGCGGCGAACTCGCTCAACATGACCGTCGCGCAGTTCGGCGCGATCGCGGGACCACTCCTCGCGGGCGTCCTGATCCCGATGATCGGATTGTCGACGCTCTACCTGATCGACGCGGTCGCCCTGCTCGTGACGTTGTGGGCCGCACTCACACTGCCCGCGATCCCGCCGTCCGGCGACGCGAGGCGGGCGGGGCTGCGTCAGGTGTTCGACGGTTTCGCGTACCTGTCGACGCAGAAGATCCTGCTCGCGTCCTTCGTCGTCGACATCATCGCGATGGTCTTCGGCATGGCCCGCGCGCTGTTCCCGCAGATCGCGCACGAGTCGTTCGGCGACCCCGTATCGGGTGGTTTCGCCCTCGGCCTGCTGTTCGCGTCGATGTCCGTGGGCGCCGTCCTCGGCGGGGTGTTCTCGGGCTGGCTCCCTCGCGTGCGACGGCAGGGACTCGCGGTCGTCGTGTGCATCGCGCTGTGGGGAGTGGCGATGATCGGATTCGGTGTCACGGTCGGCCTGGCCGAGCCGGGGCGCAGCGCCGCATTCTTGTGGATCGCGGTGGCGTTCATGGCATTCGGCGGTGCCGTCGACATGGTGTCGGCGGCCTTCCGCAGCACCATGTTGCAGCAGGTCGCGACCGACGACATGCGGGGCCGGCTGCAGGGCGTGTTCACCGTCGTCGTGGCCGGCGGTCCGCGACTGGGCGACGTCGCGCACGGCGCGGCAGCCGCCTCGGTCGGCACGGCGGCGGCCGCGGCGGGCGGCGGAGTTCTCGTGGTCGTGGGCGTGGCGATCGCGGCGCTCGTCTTCCCTGCCTTCGTGCGCTACCGCGTGGTCCGTTGAGACACCCCACCGTAGGCACGTCCGGTGCGGTGGGACTAGTTTCTAGGGGATCGAAGAAACGCAGTAACTCATCGGTTCGAGCTTTGAGAGGGATGCTTCGTGCCCGACAATGACACAAAGCCCACGCTCACCTACCCCGGTGGTGAGCACTCGATGTCGATTGCCCGGGCAACCGAGGGCAACGACGGTATCGAGCTGGGCAACCTCCTGGCGAGCACCGGGTACACCACCCTGGACCCGGGCTTCGTCAACACCGCCTCCACCAAATCGGCGATCACCTACATCGACGGCGCGAACGGAATCCTGCGTTATCGCGGTTACCCGATCGAGCAGCTGGCCGAGCGGTCGACGTTCATCGAGGTCAGCTATCTGCTGATCTACGGCGAGTTGCCCACCGCCACTCAGCTCGACGCCTTCACCGACAAGATTCGTCGGCACACGATGCTGCATGAGGACCTCAAGCGCTTCTTCGACGGGTTCCCGCGTAACGCGCACCCGATGCCGGTCCTGTCGAGCGCCGTCAACGCGTTGTCGGCCTACTACCAGGACTCGCTCGATCCGTCGGACCCCGAGCAGGTCGAGTTGTCCACGATCCGGTTGCTCGCCAAGCTCCCCACGATCGCGGCGTACGCGTACAAGAAGTCGGTGGGCCAGCCGTTCCTCTACCCCGACAACTCGCTGTCGCTGGTCGAGAACTTCCTCCGGATGACCTTCGGATTCCCGGCCGAGCCGTACGAGGTCGACCCGGAGATCGCCAAGGCTCTCGACATGCTGCTGATCCTGCACGCCGACCACGAGCAGAACTGCTCGACGTCGACGGTGCGCCTGGTCGGTTCGTCGGACGCCAACCTCTTCACGTCCATCTCGGGCGGCATCAACGCACTGTGGGGCCCGCTGCACGGCGGCGCCAACCAGGCCGTGCTCGAGATGCTGGACGAGATCAAGGCCTCCGGTGGAGACACCGCGGACTTCATGAAGCGCGTGAAGAACAAGGAGGCCGGTGTCAAGCTCATGGGCTTCGGACACCGCGTCTACAAGAACTACGATCCGCGGGCGGCGATCGTCAAGAAGACCGCCGACCAGATCCTCGAGAAGCTCGGCGTCAACGACGAGCTGCTCGACATCGCCAAGGGTCTCGAAGAGGTCGCGCTGAACGACGACTACTTCATCGAGCGCAAGCTCTACCCGAATGTGGACTTCTACACGGGCCTGATCTACCGCGCGATGGGCTTCCCGACGCGCATGTTCACCGTCCTGTTCGCGATGGGCCGGCTGCCCGGCTGGATCGCGCACTGGCGCGAGATGCACGAGGATCCGTCCACCAAGATCGGCCGTCCCCGGCAGATCTACACCGGGTACACCGAGCGCGACTACAAGGATGCCGGACAGCGCTGACGCCGAGCTGCGGCGCCAGGCCGCCTCGAGTGGGTACCCTCGCGGAAACGCCCGCATCATGTCGCCGAGTCGCATCCGGTCAGCAAGCTGAGGAGAAACATGAGCAAGCCGGTCATCGAGTTCCAGGAGGGTCCGCCCCCCACCGATCTGGTCGTCAAGGATCTGGTGGTCGGGGACGGCGCAGAGGCAGTACCCGGTGGCACCGTCGAGGTGCATTATGTCGGTGTCGACTACGAGACGGGCGAGGAGTTCGACTCGTCGTGGAGCCGCGGCGAGTCCATCCAGTTCCCGCTGCGCGGCCTCATCAAGGGCTGGCAGGACGGCATCCCCGGTATGCGAGTCGGCGGTCGTCGCCAGCTCACCATCCCGCCGGAACTTGCGTACGGTCCCGCAGGCGCGGGGCACCAGTTGTCCGGCAAGACGCTGGTGTTCGTGATCGACCTGCTCGACGCGAAGCCCTGATCCCACCGGTCACCCGGCCGCCCCGGCCGCGATGATCCCGGCCCTGGCCGCAATGTCGCACCCTGTGCATTCGACGCACACGAGGTGACATTGCGGCCAGAGCTGTATCCGGGGCCAGTCGGTTGCGGGGTTCTCAGCTGCGGAGCTCGACGACGAGACGGGCACCGCCGAGCGGGCTCTCGTCGAACCAGGCGCGTCCTCCGTGCAGCGCGGCCTGCTGTGCGACCAGGGCGAGGCCGAGGCCCGAGCCGGTCTTCGCGGCGTGGGTGCCACGCGCGAACCGGTCGAACACGTGCTCGCGTTCGCGCTCCGGCACGCCCGAGCCGTCGTCGTCGACCACGATGCGCACCGTGCCGTCGACGCGATGCAGCCCGATCGCGACGTGCGATGCGCGCCCGTGCCGCGCGGCATTGGTCACGGCGTTGTCGACCACGAGCCGCAGGCCCGCGGGCAACCCCCGCAGCCGGGTGCTGTCGGCGTCGACGGTGATCGTGAGATCGGGGTGGTGACGGCGCGCGTCGGCGGCCGCGACGTCGACGACGTCACGTAGATCGAGGTCGACGAAATCCTTGTCGCTGGACAGTTCGCCGCGCGCGAGCCGTTCGAGGTCGGCGAGCGTGGTCTCGACGCGGCCCTGCGCGCGAGCGAGGTCGGCGAGGATCTCGGCGCGGTCGTCGTCGCCGAGCCGGTGGTTGGTGAGCACTTCGAGGTCGGTGCGCATCGCGGTGAGGGGGGTGCGCAGCTCGTGCGCCGACACCGCAGCGAAATCCCGCGCCGTGGCGAGTGCCGCATTGGTGCGTTCCTGCGCGTCCGCGACGTCGCGCAGCATCGACTCGGCCGCGGCCGCGAGCTCGTCCGCCTCGCGTACACCCGACGCCGACGGCAGCAGCTGTGGCTCGCGGTTCGCGATGCGCCGCGTCAGGACGACGAGGGGACGCACCGCCCGTCCGCCGAAGAGCCAGCCGAGCCCGAGCGATGCGGCGACCGCGAGGGCACCCACGAGGGCGACCTGTTTCTGCTGGTCGGTGGTGATGTCCTGGGCCTCGGCGTAGGGGACGGCGATCGAGATGCGGTAGCGGGTGGTGGGCGAGGCCGCGGTGAACGTGCGGTACTTGGTGTCCTCGACGTACGCGGTGTGGGCACCGAGGGCGAGTGGTGGCAGCTGGGTCGGCGTGCTCGACTCCACGTCGCCGGTTTGGTCGCGGATCGTGATCGCGAACGCGCCTGCGTCGCCGAGTGCGCCGAGGAAGGGGCCTGCGACCGCGGCATTGGGCACGACGATCGTCGATGCGGCCTCGAGCCGCCGGTCGAGCTGGGCCAGGTTGTTGCGCGCGATCGCGGCGGCCACGAGCCCGCCGAGTGCCGCGACGATGATGAGCGCACCCAGGCCCGTCGCGGCTGCGACGCGCGTCCGCAGCGAGAACGAGTGACGTCGATGCTGCTCGGGTGCAGCACTCACTCGGGCTCCCGCAACACGAATCCGACACCACGCACGGTGTGTACGAGTCGTGGCGACCCGTCGTTCTCGAACTTGCGGCGCAGGTAGCCGACGAAGACGTCGACGACGTTCGTGTCTGCGGCGAAATCGTAGCCCCACACGAGCTCGAGCAGCCGTTCGCGGCTGAGCACGATCCCGACATTGCGGGCGAGCACGTCGAGCAGTTCGAACTCGCGTTTGGTGAGGGCGATCTCGGTGCCGGACTGCCACACGCGGTGGCCGGCGAGGTCGATCTCGAGGTTGCCGATACGGATCGGTTCGCCCGCCCCCTCCCGCGCCGGTTCGGCGGCGCGGCGGCGCAGCATCGCACGCACGCGTGCAACGAGCTCGGCGAGAACGAACGGTTTGACGAGATAGTCGTCGGCACCGGCCTCGAGGCCCGCGATCCGGTCGTCGACCGAATTTCTGGCGGAGAGCACACATACCGGGATGTTGTTGTCTTTCGCACGCAGTTCGGTGACCACGCCGGTGCCGTCGAGCACCGGCATGTTCATGTCGAGCACCATGACATCGGGCTGCATTTCCTCGACGACGCGCAACGCTTCACGCCCGTCACCTGCGGTGACGACGGAAAAACCGGACAGCCGCAGGCCGCGTTCGAGCGACGTGCGGACATCGGGATCGTCGTCGACGACGAGGACACTCGCGGAGTCGTTCACGCTTCGATTCTGCCCGAGTGAGCCCGTCGTCACCGGTCCTGTGCGTGCAACGTACGTAGACTTTCCCCGATGACTTCCGAGTTGATAGCTTTCGAGTTGACCGACACTTGGCGCGACTGGCTGGTGCAGAGGCCCATCCAGATCGCGATCTACGTCGCTCTCGCGGTGGTGCTGCGGTTCGCACTGCACAAGCTGATCGACCGCGCCACGCGCCCCCGCGACCCGTCGCAGAAGCCGACGATGCTGCGCCCGCTCACCGAGCGGATGCCGCGCGGCGCGAAGGACGCGGCGATGAGCGAGCGGCGTGCGCAGCGCGCCCGCACGATCGGGTCGGTGCTCAAGTCGACCGTGTCGATCGTGATCCTCGTGTGGGTCGTGCTGCAGATCCTGAGCGTGCTCGGCGTCAACGTCGCACCGTTCATCGCGTCGGCGGGCATCATCGGTGTCGCTCTCGGTTTCGGTGCGCAGAACCTCGTGCGGGACTTCCTGTCGGGCATCTTCATGCTGCTCGAGGACCAGTACGGGGTGGGTGACGTCGTCGACCTCGGCGAGGCGGTGGGCACCGTCGAGACCGTGGGCCTGCGGGTCACCACCATTCGCGACATCAACGGCACCCTCTGGTACTGCCGCAACGGCGAGATCCTGCGGGTGGGCAACATGAGTCAGGGCTACGCGGTCGCCGTCGTCGACCTGCCGATCGCACATTCGGCCAATGTCCACCACGCGTGCGAGGTCGCGCTGCGTGCGGTCCTCGACGCCGCCGAGAACGACAAGGTCGCGCCCGACGTCCTCGAGGCCCCCGAACTGCTCGGCGTCAACTCGGTGACGGCCCAGTCGGTCACCATCCGCGTCACCGCCAAGACGAAGCCGGGCAAGCAGTGGGCCGTGCAGCGCGATCTCACGCGTGCCGCGCTCACCGCATTCGAACGCGACGACGTCGACGAACCGTTCGTCAACCTGTTCACCGCGAACCGTCAGTCGGTCTGAGCGGCGGCGGCCACGGGTCGCCGTAGCACGCTCGCTGCCAGCGCGACCGCGGCCAGCACGATGACGAGCCCGCCGTAAAGGCGGGTGGTGTCGGTCACTCCGATGCGGGTCACGAGATAACCCGCGCCGAACGCCGGGACGCTGTTCGCGAGGTAGGCGACGACGTACACGCTCGCGAGCAGGCCCGCGCGTTCACTCGGTCCGGCCGTGGGCATCACCGTGCGGATCGTGCCCTGGAAGCCCGCGCCGAAGCCGGCGCCGGCCACCACGGTGCCGGCGAGCACGAGCAGAGCGGACGATTCCTCGGCACCGACGAGCGTGACGGCGACGCCTGCGACGAGTGCGCCCGAGCCGACCGCGAGGACTGTCTGCGCGGGGGAGTTGCGCAGCACGAACACGGTGACGGCGCCGGTGCCCGTGAGGAGCGCGACCATGATCGCGCCGACGAGCGAGGAATGCACGTCGAGGGCGTTGTGCGCGAGGGTGGGCCCCAGCGAGAGGTAGAACCCGCCCAGCGCCCAGACCGCGACGAGGCACGGCGCCGTGAGCAGCATCGGGGTGCGCGACGACGCGGGTACGGCAAGCGAGGGGCGCAGCGTGGCCAGCGCGCCCGGACGCCGCGTGACGGTCTCGGGAAGGGCCGCGACCACGGCGGTTTCCGCGACGAACAGCACGAGGAGCAACAGGTAGACCGTCGTCGTCGGGCGCGGGAGGTGTTCGCTGACGAGGCTCGACGCGAGTGCTCCGAGGGCGAGACCCGCTCCGGGCGCCATGCTGTTGACGACTGCTCCGCGACCGGGTCGGCGTTCGAGGTCGATGAGCAGTGATCCGAGCGCGCTGATCGCGGCACCGGTCGCGAAACCCTGGACGACGCGGGCGACGAGTAGCAGCCCCACGCCGTCCGCGGCCGCGAACACCACCATCGACGCGGCCTCGACCGCGAGCGCGACGAACAGCACCGGGCGCCTGCCGACGTGGTCGGACAGCGAGCCGACCGTGAGCAGTGCGGCGAGCAGGCTCAGCGCGTAGATGCCGAACACCGTGGTGGACTGGAGCGACGAGAATCCCCAGTCGCGTTCGTACACCTCGTAGATCGGCGTCGGCGCGGCCGACGCGCCGAGCAGGCTCGCGACGACGACCGCGACGAACGCGAACGCCGGGCCACGCGCGAGGCGTCGGGTGGGCGGTTCGGAGATCGTGGGTGTTGCCGTCGACATCGAGTACCTCCCGCCGGCGACGCGTGCGGGCGCCGCTATTACTTACTGCAAAATCTTTGCGTTAGCGAACGCTACGCGCGGCGGCGCGGTTAACGCAAACATTTTGCATTTAGCGAGGTTCTTCCAGGTAAACTCTGGGCATGAGTCCAGTGCCTGGTCCCCGTCCGGGTGGACGGAGCGCCCGTATTCAGCAGGCCGTGCACGAGTCGACGCGCCGGTTGCTGCGCGAACGCGCACGTGCCGAGATCACGGTGCCCATGATCGCCGCCGACGCCGGAGTCACCCCGTCGACCATCTATCGCCGCTGGGGCGACCTCAACGAGGTGTTCGCCGACGTGTTCCTCGAACGACTGCGCCCCGACGCGTCGCCTGCCCGCACCGGCTGTGTGCGAGGCGACCTCGTGCAGTGGGCGAGCGAGTACCTCGAGGAGACGGCGAGTCCGGCCGGTCGCGACGCGCTTCGCTCGATCGTCGTGAGCAACAACGAGTCTCCCGGTGGATCGCACCGGAACGTGTGCGCGGGATTCTGCCGGAGCCAGATCGAGGCGATCGTCGACCGCGCCCCCGTCGCGCTGGGCGGTCCGACGGTCGACCGCGTGATCGATCGTGTCATCGCGCCGATCGTGTACCGCGTCCTGTTCGATCTCCCGCCGCTGGATCTACCGGACGTCCCGGCCCTCGTGGACGCGGCGTTCGACACCGATGCAGATCGCGAGGCCGCGGACACCGAGTACGAGGTCACCGAGCGCGAGATCAGTTCCGCACCCGGTACCTGAGCACGGCGAACTGTCCTACTTTGCGTGCGGAGGTCAGATCCAGCCGGCTCGGCGGCACGCGCCGCGGCAGCAGAGGTGCTCCACCGTGCACCGCAGCGGGCGCGACCATCACCTCGATCTCGTCGAGCGCGCCGATGTCGAGGAACTGGCCGGCCAGGTCGCCGCCGCCGACGATCCAGATGTCGCCGTCGCCCGCCGCGTCCCGGATCGCGGTGAGCGCGCGGTACGCGGTGCCGCGCACGAATCGCACGTCCGCGCCGTCCGGTACGGGCAACTCGCGCGTGGTGAACACGAACATCGGCCGCGCCCCGTACGCCGCGTGCCAGCGGGCTGGTTCGTCGACGAAATGCTCGTGGGCCAGCACCCACTCGTAGGTGGTCGAGCCCGAGACGAGCACCGACATCTGCGCGAGCACCTCGGCAGGGTCGGGCCCGTCGCCGCCCGGCACGGCGAACAGCCAGTCCAGCGAGTCGCGCTCGTCGGCGAGGAAGCCGTTGAGCGTGGCCGCGGTGCTGTACACGATGCGTCCCATACGGTCGACTGTACGACCGGTGCCGGGAGCGTTCGCGCGGTTCGGGTCTACTTCTGCAACTCGCGGGCGAGTACGTCGAGCACGCTCGCGTCCTCGATCGTCGACGGTACGGTGTATTCCTCGTGGTCGGCGATCTGTCGCATCGTCTTGCGCAGGATCTTGCCCGAGCGTGTCTTCGGCAGGGCCTGCACGACCGTGACGTCGCGGAATGTCGCGACCGCACCGATCTGATCGCGGACCATCGCGACGAGTTCGTCGCGCAGCCTGTCGTCGTCGATGTCGGCGCCGCGCTCGAGCACGACGTACCCCGTCGGCCGCTGCCCCTTGAGTTCGTCGCGCACACCGACGACGGCGCACTCGGCCACCGCGGGATGCGACGCGACGACGGCCTCCATGCTGCCTGTCGAAAGTCGGTGTCCGGCAACGTTGATGACGTCGTCGCTGCGGCCGAGGACGAACACGTAGCCGTCGTCGTCGACGTAACCGGAGTCGCCGGACAGGTAGTAGCCGTCGAAGGTCGACAGGTACGAGCGCACGAAACGGTCCGGGTCGTTCCACAGTCCGACGAGCGTTCCGGGAGGCAACGGCAGCCGCAGCACGATATTGCCCTCGGTGTTCGCCGGTAGGGGAGCGCCTGCGGCATCGAGGATCTCGACACGATAACCCGGCACGGGAACGGACGGTGATCCGGACTTGAGCGGCATCGGTTCGAGCCCACGGAGATTGGCGCAGATCGCCCAGCCGGTCTCGGTCTGCCACCAGTGGTCGACGACCGGCC
The DNA here is from genome assembly GCF_012726205.1 of Rhodococcus sp. HNM0569. Lineage (GTDB taxonomy): Bacteria > Actinomycetota > Actinomycetes > Mycobacteriales > Mycobacteriaceae > Rhodococcus_F. The sequence goes on from NZ_JAASAE010000003.1 coordinate 427,190, forward strand.
GGTCCAGTACCGAGGAGGCCCACGCGTAGGTGTCCGGGTCGAGTCGTTCGCCCGCGCTGAACAGGGTCTGAAGGCTCGAGATGTCGTGCGAGCGCAGCTCGTCGGCGGCCGGATCGGCGCGGCGGATGGCGCGGATGGCGGTGGGTGCGGTGAAAAGCGCCTTGACGCCGTACTGGGCGATGACCCGCCAGAACGCACCCGCGTCGGGGGTTCCGACCGGTTTGCCCTCGTACAACACCGTCGTGGCGCCTGCGAACAGCGGGCCGTAGACGATGTACGAGTGGCCGACCACCCAGCCGACGTCGGACGCCGTCCACCAGACGTCGCCCGGCGAGATGTCGTAGATGTTGGCCATCGACCACGTGACCGCGACGGCATGGCCGCCGTTGTCGCGCACCACGCCCTTGGGCTTGCCGGTGGTGCCCGACGTGTACAGGATGTACAGCGGATCGGTTGCCGCCACCGAAACAGGTTCGGCCGGTGCGGCTTCCGTGACCAGCTGATCCCAGTCGAGCCACGCGGCGATCGAATCCCGCGGCGTCGACGCCGTGATCTCCCGGCGGTGCTTGACGACGACCGTGTGCGGCGGGCGTTTCGCCATCGCGAGCGCGCGCTCGACCAGCGGCACGTACTCGACGGTGCGGCCCGGTTCGAGCCCGCCGCTCGCCGTGACGAGTGCGACGGGCGCCGCGTCGTCGATGCGGGCGGCGAGTTCCTTGGCGGCGAAACCGCCGAACACCACCGAGTGCACCGCACCGATGCGCGCGCACGCGAGCATCGCGATCACCGCTTCGGGGATCATCGGCATGTAGACCACGACGCGATCGCCCGCCACGACACCGAGTTCACGCAGCGCGCCCGCGAAGCGCGCGACCTCGTCGAGCAGTTCCCGGTAGGTGTACGAGCGCTGGGTGCCGGTCATCGCCGAGTCGTAGATCAGCGCGGTGCGCTCGCCGTTGCCCGCGCGCACATGCCGGTCGAGCGCGTTGACCGACGTGTTGAGCGTGCCGTCGGGGAACCACCGGTAGGCCGGCGCACCGGATGCGTCGAGTGCGCGGGTGGGCGCGGTGTCCCAGTCGACGCCGCGCGCGGCGTCGAGCCAGAACTGCTCGGGGTCGTCGATGCTGCGCGCATAGACCTCGGCGTACGACGGGGCGGGGACGTTCATGACCGGACCTCTTCCTGCGGGTGTGGCTCAGGGCACAATAGGTCATTCGGGTGACGCGAGGGCGCGACGTGCAGATTCGCGCGGCGAAAGGCGTGGTCGGCTCGGCGAGCGGACGACGCTCTACCGGTCACGTCGACAATGTGCAAAGGTGAGCCTCCCCTAACTCAGTCCGGGAGGATGTCATGCGCGGTGGACGTGCGGCTCTGGTCGTCGTGCTCGGAATCGTGGTGTTGTTGGTCGCCGGGTGCGGCTCGGGCGGCGACGGCGCCTCCGACGCCGATGTCGGCCGCGCGACGACCGTCTCGCACAAGTTCGGCACCACGACGATCGAGGGCACTCCCCAACGCGTCGTCGCCGCCAGCAGTCAATGGGTGGACGCACTGCTGGAGCTGGGAATCCAACCCGTCGCGTATCTTTCGGCAGGCGACAGCGGAGACGACCGCGGGCTCTATCCGTGGGAGCAGGGAATGAGTACGGACGCCGTCGAGCTGGACCGGGCCGCGATGCGCAGCGCGGGCGCCGCGCTGCCTGCCGAACAGATCGCGGCGCTCGAGCCGGATCTGATTCTCGGTGCATGGCAGATCGCGGACCAGTCGATGTTCGACCGACTCGCCGCGCTCGCCCCGACGATCGGCCCGCTGGGCGACGCCCAAGTCGATTCGTGGCAGGACCAGTTGACCGTGCTCGGAAGGGTTTTCGGCGTCGAAGACCGTGCGGCGCAGATCGTGCAGGAGTCGAACGACGCCGTGTCCTCCCTGGCGTCGCGGCTGCCCGGTCTCCACGGCAGGACCGCGGTGCTCGCGCAGTTCCTCGTCGACGCGCAGCAGATCGTCGTGGTCGCCGATCCCGACGACGGCGCGTCTGCCGTGTTCGAGAGCCTCGGCCTCTCGCTGCCTGCGCCGCTCGTCGCCGAAGCAGGCGCGACCGGCGGACGGCTGACCCTCAGCCCCGAGCGCGTCGACGCACTCGACGCCGACCTTCTCGTGATGCTGCCGAACGGCGGAACCGAAGCCGACCTCCTGGCGTTACCGGGTTTCGCGCAGCTGCCGTCCGTCGAACAGGGCGGCCTCGCCGTCGTCGACTATCCGACGGTGGTCGGGTTCAACACGCCGTCGAGCTCGTCGATCGCCTACTCGCTCGAACGCATCACTCCGCAGCTCGAGAAGCTCGGCGCCGCGTGAGATGCGGTCGTGTCGGTGGCGCGCGTTAGCGTCCGCGCCGAGGCGGTCAGGGGGACCGCCGGACGAGGGGGAGATCATGAACACGGAAGTCGTCGACGCAGACATCGCACGCTTCGCATCGCTCGGTGTCGACCTGCCCGACCGGCACGACGTGCTGGCGCAGTCGGCCCGTTTCGACCGTGCTCGGTGGATCGCGGCATTGCCGGATCCGCGGATGTGGCCGGCCGAGCTCACCGACGCGGCGCGCGACGGCCGATGGCACGTCGTCGACCGCGCGACCGTCTTCGACGTCGGCGCCCGGGTCACGCGCGAGCCGAGCGAGTTCGGCGCGGTCCAGCTGTACGTCGCGGCGGCAGTGTGGGGTACGGGCACGTCGGCGCGCGACGTCCCGCGTCGTATGCGTCCGCTCGTGCAGGACGGCGTCGTGGGCAAGTTGGGCGTCGCTCTCGACGTGCTGGAGGCCGACGGTCCGGTCGCGGCGTACGAGGCCCTCAGCCGGGGCGGAGCCGCGCACGTGCCCTATCTCGGCGCACCGTTCTTCACCAAGATGCTCTACTTCGCGTCCGCTTCCGGAGGCGGCGCGCTCGTCCTCGACCGCAATGTCGTTCAGACGCTCGCGCACGCCGGGGTGGTCGAATGGAATGTCGAGCGCGCCTGGACGGCGGAGCAGTACGCCACCTATCTCGACCTCGTGCGCGGGTGGGCGGCGCACCACGGCACCACGGGTGACGTCGTCGAGTGCGTGTTGTCGGCGGTCGGTCGGGAACTGTTCCGCATCAGGAACAGGGCGGCGGCGTAGCCGGTCGGCACGTCACGGGATGTCGCGGACGTCGTCGACGCGGTGGTCGAATTCCGTCGCGTCCTCGGCGTACCGCGCGTCGCCGTGTTCGAGCGGCCGGTACACGAACACGGTGCGCATGCCGTGCTCGCGTGCGGCACGCAGGTCGTACGGGTGCGAGGCCACCATCACTGCTCTGGACGGGTCGTCGATGCCGAGGAAGCGCAGCGCGCGCTCGTACACCCGTGCCTCGGGTTTGAATGCGCCGAACGCCTCCGCGGTCAGGACCGCGTCCCAGTCGATCCCGAGCCGTTTGGACATGCCGATCACGGTCGCCATGTCGGTGTTGGACAGGGGCGCGACGAGTGCCGACTGCCGGAGCGTACGGATGCCCTCCACAGTGTCCGGCCACGGGAGCAGTCTCCGCCAAGCATCGGCGAGTTCCCGTGCCCGGGTGTCGTCGATCTCGACGCCGAACTCTGCGGCGACGGCAGGCAGGGCGTCGGCGTAGACGTCCTGTACGCGGGTCCATCGGTTCACCGACTGGTCGAGTGCCGCGACCCGCGTGAAGTATTCGGTGCGCCACCGCCGCGCGATGCGCGCAGGCAGGTCCGTCGGTGCCTCCGGCAGGTGTGCCGACAAGGCCGCCGTCACCGGTGTGTGGAAGTCGAGAAGCGTGCCCTGCACGTCGAACAGGTATGCGTCGTACCGTGCCACGCCGCTACCGGACCCCGAGGGTGCGGTAGCGGCGGGTGCGTGCCGCGATGCGGTCGTGGTGGGTGACGGCGGCGAGATCGCGCAGGCTCCAGGCGATCGCGCCGCCCACACGCTTGCTGAAATCGACGGGTTCGTCTGCCGCGTCGGGGTGTTCGGGCACGACGGCGTCGACGATTCCGTCGCGCAGCAGGTCCGCTGCCCGGATGCCCTGGGCGGCGGCCATCTGCGGTGCGTGTGCGGTGTCCCGGTGCACGATCGCGCTCGCTCCCTCCGGGGGAAGCGGTGCGAGCCAGCCGTTCTGGGCGCACAGCACGCGGTCGGCCGGCAGAAAGGCCAGCGCACCGCCGCCCGTTCCCTGACCGAGCAGGATCGACACCGTCGGGGTGTCGAGGGTGACCAGATCCGAGATGCACCGTGCGATCTCGGGTGCCAGGCCCTCTTCCTCGGCCTCGCGGGACAGCGAAGCGCCGAGCGTGTCGATCACCAGCACGAGGGGCAGGCTGAGGTCTTCGGCGAGGCGCATGCCGCGTCGCGCGTCGCGTAGAGCGCCGGGACCCATCGTGTTCACGGGAGACTGCCCGCTGCGATCCTGGCCGAGGAGTACACACGGCATGCCGCCGAAGCGCGCGAGCGACAACAGCACCGTGCGCGGCGCGCCCACCTGCCCGGTCCCGCTGAGCGGCACCTGCTCGGTGGCGGCGTGCCGGAGCAGCTGGCGGATGCCGGGCCGATCGGACCGCCGCGACAACAGCACCGACTGCCACGCGGGGGCGTCGGGGAGGTCGCGGGTGACCGTCGCGTCTGCCGTTGCCGAGCCCGGCCGCTGCCGAGGCGGGTCGACGAGTACCCGCAGTGTGCGGTCGACCAGCAGCCGGAGGCGCGAGGGCGCGACCACGCCGTCGATCACGCCGTGGTGGTACAGGTTCTCCGCCGTTTGCACACCCTCGGGAAACTTCTCGTGGTAGAGCGACTCGTACACTCGGGGGCCCAGAAAGCCCACGAGCGCACCGGGTTCGGCTACGGTGACGTGCCCGAGTGAGCCCCACGACGCGAACACGCCACCCGTGGTGGGGCCGCGCAGATACACGAGATAGGGCAGCCGCTCCGCTTTGTGGGCGGCGATCGCAGCCGAGATCTCCACCATCTGTACGAACGCGAGGGTGCCCTCCTGCATGCGGGTGCCCCCGGACACGGGGGACGCGAGCAGTGGAAGCCGTTGCGCGGTGGCCTGTTCGACGGCCCGGGTGATGCGCTCGGCGGCGGCCACGCCGATCGACCCGGCGAGGAAGGTGAACTCGCACGCGATGACGGCGACTCGCCGTCCGCGCACCGTGCCCGTTCCGGTCAGTACCGACTCGTCCACCCCCGAACGCTCGCGCGCGCGACGCAGATCGTCCCGATACTGCTCGTTCGGTCGCGGATCGAGCGGCGCCTCGTCCCACGACGTGAACGAGTCCTGGTCGAGCACCAGGTCGAGCACGTCGCGGGCCGACGGACGGCTCGCCGAGCCGCGCGGGCTCATGCGTCCCACTTCCGGCGTGCGCTCATGAGAGTCACCCTAGCTGTCCTTCCCCGGCGCGTCGCGAAGGTCGACGCACCGGTCACGCCCGCGAACCGGCGCCCAGAGCCTCGCGCCACGACACGACCTTGCCGATCCGCAGGATCGAGCGTTGGTAGATGCGCGCGGCCACCCAACTGAGCGCGATCGTGACCGCGAGCATCAGGACGATGGTGCCCACGATCTGCGCGGGGCTCGCGACGCCCGCCGCGATACGCAGCGGCATCATGATCGCGGAGAACGGTGGAATCCAGCTGAGCACGTTGCTGAGGGTGCCGTCCGGGTTGTCCACGGCGGTGAACGCGCTGAAGAACATCGCGAGGATCACGATCATGAGCGGCATCGCCGTCGAGTTGACGTCCTCCTGCCGCGACACCATCGACCCTGCCGCGGCGTAGAGCACCGCGAAGAACGCGAAGCCGAGCACGAACCAGCCGATCGTGGACGCGAAGACGCTCACCGCGGTGCCGGTGATGGTGAGCACGCCCGTCGCGAGGGCAGCACCGACGCCCGCGATGCCGTACATCACCAGCTGCATCAGGCCGACAAGGCCGATGCCGATCACCTTGCCCCACAACAACTGCAGCGGACGCACCGTCGACAGCAGGAGTTCGACGACGCGGCTCGACTTCTCCTCGACGACACCCATCGCGACGTACATGCCGAATCCGAGGATCTGCATGTACAACACGACCACGACGGCGATCGACAATGCGACGCGCTGCCCCTGTTCGGGATCGGGTGGATCGAGAACGTCGGACCGGATCGAGACCGAGTCGATCGCGGCGGCCACGGTGGCCGGATCGACGCCTTCCGCTGCCAGCGCCTGATTTTGGGCCTGCTGTCGGACGGCCGCGTCGACCACCATCGACAGATCGGAGCCGAGGGAATCCTGCGACATGACGGTGACGTCGCCGTCGGGGGCCACGAGGACCGCGGCATCGACATCACCCGATTCGACGGCTCCTCGCGCGGCCGCGCCGTCGGCAGGTGCCGACACCTCGACGGGTACCCCGAGCGCGTCGCCGGTCGCCGCGAGTACCTGGGTGAGTGCGGGGGCGCCGACGACTCCTACGCGCTGCGCCTCGTTGTCGTCGCCGCCGGAGAAGATCGACGTCGCGACGATGCCGCCGACTATCGCCAGCAGCACCAGCACATTGCTGATCACGAAGCTCTTCTTGGCTACCTGGGTCTGGAATTCGCGGCGTGCGACGAGGCCGATCGCGCGAGTGTTGCTCAGCGGCGCGCTCATCCGGACACCACCTCTCGGAACAGCTCGGCGAGCGACGGACGTGCCACCGAAAACTCGTGGACAGGGCCGGTCTTCAGCGCGGCGTGCAGCACGTCCTGGTCGTCCGCGCCCGCGCCGAGGGCGAGTTCGGTGACGTCGCCGTCGTGCGCGAGTGTCGTGACTCCGTGCAGGTGCTGCGCCCAGCCGGGTTGTGCGTCGGGTGCGACGACCCGGAGACGTGCGTCGCCGCCCGAACGCAGGTCGTCGACGGTGCCGAGCGCGCGCATGCGGCCCTTCGCGATGATCCCGACGCGGTCGCACAGTCGCTGCACGAGTTCGAGCTGGTGGCTCGAGAAGATGACCGGAACCCCGGTGCGGGCCTTCTCGAGCAGCACGTCGCTCATGACGTCGACGGCGACGGGATCGAGGCCGGAGAACGGCTCGTCGAGTACGAGCACCGCAGGGTCGTGGACGAGTGCCGCCGCGAGCTGCACGCGTTGCTGGTTGCCGAGCGACAGCGAGTCGACGGTGTCGCCGAGGCGTTCGGCGATGCCGAGCCGTTCGGTCCACCGTGCCACCGCGGTACGGGCATCCGACGCGGACAGGCCGTGTAACTGGGCGAGGTACGAAAGCTGTTTGCCTACTTTCATCTTCGGATACAGGCCGCGCTCCTCGGGCATGTAACCGATCGTGCGGCGCACGTCGAGATCGACGGCACGGTCGCCGAGCCGCACCTCGCCGGAGTCGGCGGCGAGCACGCCGAGCACGATCCGCATCGTCGTGGTCTTGCCCGCGCCGTTCGAGCCGACGAAGCCGAACACTTCGCCGGGGCGGACGTCGAAACTCATGTCGTCGAGCGCGACGACGTCGCCGTAGCGTTTGGATATTCGGTCGATCGTGAGAGTCTGTGTCATGGGCAGATTCCTTGCGCTCGAAAAGCGGGTGGTCGAACTGGGATCGGATGGGGTGTCGGCTGTCAGTCCTCCGGTTCGCTGTCGGGCTCGCTCCACGCGAGCAGCATCGCGGGCAGGCATCCGCCCGCGAGTAGCGCCGCCACGAACCACACCCCGCACGCATATGCGAGGTCGCGGTCGACGTCGGCCGTCGACGATGCGTAGATCAGGATTGCCGTGGGAATCATGCCGACGACCTGGGTGACGGTGAGGCCGACCGAGCGGGCGCTGTTGCGGCGCGCGATCTCCCACTCGTCGAGCGCGTCGCGCGGCGCGTCGCCTTGGCGGCTCGACACGATCTGCAGTGCGGTCCACGCGGCGAAGAACACCGCGGTGATCGGCAGCAGCGGCAACGCCCACATGCGGTCGGCCGCGACCACGAGTACGCCGCACAGCGCGAACAGGGCGATGGACACAGCGACCACCCCGGTGAGCAGTCTGCGCCGCCCGCGGGTCCGCCACGACGGCAGCATGTTTCGGGTGCGTTCGTGGTTCTTCAGGAACCGGCGGGTGCGGAACTGCTGGTAGCGGGTGATCAGGTTGTCGTCACTCATCGCGAGATCCTCCTTCGCGAGTGCGGTCGCGATAGAGCTCGGCCGACAGCGGCGGGAACTCGGTGCGGGAGAACACGGCCTCGACCGGGAGGTCGAAGACGGCGCAGATGCGGAACGCGAGGTCGAGGCTCGGGTAATGGTCGCCCCGTTCGAGTGCCCCCACGGTCTGCGGGTTGATCTCGACGCGTTCGGCGAGTTGTGCCCGGCTCATCCCGCGCTCGGCGCGCAATACGCCGATGCGGTTGAAGATGGGGAGTGACACCCCCCGTCGGACCGGACTCATGCAACAAAGTGTTGTAAAAACACAACGATCTGTCAAGGTTTATCGACAGGCGGTAGGTCGATGGCTGCCACGCACCGCCCGCCACGGTGCTTCTGGTACTCGGGGAGGGTTTTCTAGATGGACTGCCGGTAGCCGAAGAACTCGTGGTCGTTGTTGTAGCCGCCTTCGCCGCCGCCGACGTCCTTGAAGTCGTCGACGAATTCGATGCCCTTGATCCACTTGACGAGTTTGAAGCCGAGCTGAATTTCGTTGCGCAGGCGCAACGGTGCGCCGTGTCCGTAGGGCAGCGTCTCGTCGTTCATGTCGTACGCCAGCATGGTCAGGTGGTAGCTCATCTGCTCGATGGGCTGTGCGTCGTAGTAGATGCCGCCGTCCGGCCCTTCGGCGAACGAGTAGAAGATCACCCACTTCGCCGCAGAGGTCGGTCTGACCAGATCGACGATGGTCTGCATGGACACACCGCCCCATTTGGCGACACCGGACCAGCCCTGGATGCAGAAGTGCTGGGTGATCTGCTCGTGGTACGGCAGCCGGCGCAGCTGCTCGAGGTCCAGTTCCACGGGGTTCTCGACCAGACCGGAGACCTGGAGCCGGTAGTCGGCGAAGTTGCTCTCGTACAGGGCCTTGTACTCGGGTGTCTCCGGATACTTGCCGTTGTGCCACATGTAGGGCGAGATGTCTTTTTCGGTGTACTCCCCGGGTCGGGAATCGAGATGCTCGAACAGTCGCTGCACGGGGCCGACAAGGGCGTAGCCGACGCGTTGGACGACGCGCGGATGCCGATAAGTGAAGGGGGTGGCGGCGACCCAGAGGAGGACCATCACGACCACGGACGCGGCAAAGATCCAGAAGCCGTTCCAGCTGTCGGCGTCGTCGGTGTTCGTGTACATCATGTCGAAGTTGTGGAGTGCGTCGGTTGTCACGACCAGCGTCACGTGCATCACGATGAACAGGAGGAACCAGAGCAGCACCAGGAAATGCAGAGAACGCGCGAACTGAATACCGAATATGCGGCTGATCCACCTGAATTTGGTCGACAGAGCAGGAGACATGCCAAGCCCGGTGAGGAAGGACAGCGGGGCTGCAATGAAGACGGTGACGAAGTAGGCCAGCATCTGCAGGCTGTTGTAGGCGACCCAGGCGTTGTCGGTCGGCCAATCCAGGGAAAGGTACTGGATCAGTACCGAGACGGCGCTGGGAAAGACGTCCCAGCTGGTGGGGACCAGGCGCTGCCAGTGGCCGGTGGCGAAAACCAGGATGTAGAAGATGATTCCGTTGAGTAGCCACAGCGTGTTGATCCCGAGATGCCACCATCTCGCCAGGCCGATCGAATGGCGACGGCCGGGCAGACCGATGCCGTCGGGCAGGGTGATCGAATCCTGTTTGGCCGTCCAGAGTGGGTCACTGGGCACCGGCTTCTGCACCCGGAACCAGTCCTTGCCGGGGGTGGAGTGCCGGGTCCAGTAGAAGCGGGGATGGTCGGCGATGATCGTGACCCCGGAGCGGATGATCGGAATCATCAGCAGCATGTTGAAGAAGTGCTGCCAGCCCAGCCAGGCCGGGAATCCGGCGTGGTCCTCGGCACCTTGCGGAGTAATGGTGCCCGGATGGTCCTCCATGAATTGGGTCACCGCCGGAACATCACGCAGACCCTTGGCCACCGCGACGGAGATGATCAGTAACACGAATCCGATCGGGAGCAGCCAGAGAAGATTGAACCACTTGCTGCGGCCGATCCGTATCCGTGGCGCCACCCCGTACTGTGCCGGTACCGATCCCGCCCACGAATCGTCGACGGCGTCGTAGTGCCGCTTGTCCAGCTCGCGCCGAAAATCGGCCGAGGCGTTCGGGGTGATCCTCGCGCCCGGCGCAGGCAGATCGTCGCGAGTAGGACCGCTACCTGTTGCCATGGCGCTGCTCCTTCGGGACCTTCAGTCACCGCGGTGTGCTCCGGCGTGTCGGTCCTCCGGCGAAACGTGCTCCACGCGGGCGACACTGCCGAAGGGAGAACGCACATGATCGTAATCCGCGGCGCAGGGCACCGTGCTGCGAACCGCTGGACTGGGGTTACCGACGACCATGCCGGCTCAATGCGGGAGGCGTACGACGCCGGCTCTGTCAGCGCCCGGCGACGGCCGCGGCTCCCTCTTCGTCGGCGGTTCGATTCGCCTCGACGCCCTCGTACGGGTTGTCGGCGTTCGCCTCGTACGCCGCACGCACCTCGGGTGCCCGGTCGGCGCGCGTCGCGAAGCGGGTGTGGTTGAACACCAGATTGAGCACGAAGGCGCTGACCGCGGTGAGCACCACCCCGTCGGACACGATCGTGAGCGACCAGTCGGGCATGTTGTGGAACATTCCTGGCATGAACTTCGGCAGCAGGCCGAGGCCCACGGCGACTGCCACGATCGTCGCGTTGACGCCGTCGTGCAGGTGCGCGCGGCGCAGAGCCTGCACGCCGACGACGGCGATCGTCGCGAACAGCACGAGTGAGACGCCGCCGATGATCGGCGCGGGCAGTGCGGCCACCGCCGCGCCCATCTTCGGCACGAGGCTCAGCGCCACGAGGACGATGCCCGCCAGTGCCGTGACATAGCGGCTGTGTACGCGCGTCGTGCGCACCGCCCCGACGTTCTGGTTGAACACCGTGTCGGCGAAGCCGTTCATGATGCCACCGAGCACACCGGAGAGACCGTCCGCGGCAAGGCCGCGCGCGATGTCGCCGCGCGTGACCTTCTTGCCGGTGATCTCCGCGAGCGCCATCATGCTCGACAGCGATTCCGCGAAGATCACCATCATCACGATGCCGCACGAGACGACGCCCGCGATCGGGAACTGTGGGGCCCCGAAGTGGAACGGCGTGACGATCCCGAACCACTGCTCGTCGCCGACCGCTCCGAAGTCGAGGAGCCCGAACGGAATCGCGACCACGAAGCCGACGACGAGTGCGACGAGAATCGCGGCCTGCGCCCAGAACCCTCGGGCGACGCACAGGAATCCGATCGCGACGACCATGACGAGGCCCGCGAGTGCGAGGTTCGTCAAGTCTCCGTAGTTCGGCCCGTCGGGGTCCTGTCCGACGATCGATCCGCCTGCGACGCCGATCAGCGAGATCCCGATGACGACGAGCACCGACCCGGTGACCAATGGCGGAAAGTACTTGACCACCTTGGCGAACGGCCACGCCATGACGAGGCCGATCACGCCGCCCGCGATCATCGAGCCGTACACGGCCTGCATGCCGTACTCCTGACCGATCAGGATCAGCGGCGTCATCTGCACGAACGTCGCACCCGCGATCACGGGCAGGCGCACACCGAGAATTCGTCCGACGCCGATGCTCTGGATGACCGTGACGATGCCGGCGACGAGGAGGTCGGCGTTGACGAGCATGCCGATCGTCTGCCGGTCGAGGCCGAGGGCGGCGCCGAATGCGAGTGGTACCGCCACGCAGCCCGCATACATGATGAGCACGTGCTGCAGACCGAATGCGGCCATACGCGGCCACGGCAGCATGTGATCGACCGAGTTCGTGGCGGTGGGGGAGGTGCTCATTGCGGCGCTCCTTCGGAACGGAGGGCGCGAACGAGCGTCTGCTGTTCGTCCGCCTCGGCGTACCGTGCGGACGACGGCCGAGGTCCGGCTCCGTCGTGGCGGCCCAGGTCATGCACTTCGACCGATTCGACAGTGCGGAACTGCGCGACGAATTCGTCGGTGTGTTCGAGGAATGCGTCCCGCGCGATCGTCGATGCGAGCCGGGCGAGGCCGGCGCCGATGCCCGAGAGCTGGTGGCCCGCAACGCCCATGCTTGCGCGTGCACCCACCGAGAGGTGGAACAGCCGGGAGATCCACGGCGCCGCGTCGGGGTCTTTCGCGGTGAACTCGAATCCGCCGCCCAGATACGGGCACGGTCCGATGGAGGTGCCGCGTGACGGCGCGTACCGGTCCTCCCACAGTGCGATGTGGTCGATGAATGCGGCGAGTTCGGGGCGCAGCCGGAGGTCGGTGACATACCCCGTGGCGGCGACGAGGAAGTCGACCTCGTGCTCACCGTCGGGCGTGGTGACCGTCAGCCGGGGCTTGTCGTCGCCGGTCACCGCGATCGACTCGAGCGAGGAGCCCAGTGCGAGCGTGAAGTTGTCGAAGTCGCGGCACCGCCACACGCCGTACTGCGTCGGCGGCTGCGGCAGACCGCCGCTGTAGCAGGAGAACTCGAACTTCTGGTGGTCGCTCCAGTCGGCGTAGTGGTGCTGGAAGCCGACGAACTCCATCCAGCGCAGCGGGTTGTGCGTCGGTATCTCGTCGCGTCGCGCAAAGAGCGTCACGTGATCGGCGCCGGCCTCGAGAGCACACGCGGCGTTGTCCCAGCCGCTCGCGCCCGCACCGAGGACGCCGACCGATTTTCCTTCGAGCGCAGCGAAATCGATGTCGTCCGCACTGTGCGCCCACAGCGAACGAGGTAGCGACGCGACGGCCGGCGGTACCGACGGGCCGCCCGCGCCGTCGAGGCCGGGGGCGAACACGACGCGTCGTGCGGTGACGGTGTCGTGCTCGCCCCCGTGCTCGAGGACGATCCGGAACGGGCCGTCCGGTTCGGTGGGCTCGTGCACGGCGACGACGTCGGTGTCGCAGCGCACCGGCAGTTCGAGCACCTCGCGGTACCAGTCGAGATAGTCGGCCCAGTCGAGGCGGGGGACATAGGTGATCGACTCCCACGCGTCGGCGCCGTACCTGGCCTCGAACCACGCCCGCACCGACAGCGACGGCACGTCGAGTTCGATGCCGGGCATCCACTTCGGGCTGCGCAAGGTGTGCATCCGCGCGTACGAGCGCCACGGCCCCGCCGTGCCGCGCGGATTGCGATCGACTACGAGGACTCTCGGAATACGTTGGCGCGTCAGGGCGAAAGCCGCCGCCAGGCCGGCGTGCCCGCCGCCGACGACGAGGACCTCGTAGTCGGTGCCCTCGGTGTGCGGCACCCACCAACGGGGCGGCGGGGCACTCAGTTCCAGGTCGCGGTGGACGCGGGCGGTCAGGGCGGCGACCCCGTTCTCGGCGCTGGTCATGGGTCCTCCGGGAGGCGTGCGGGGCATGAGGTGAAATCTGTCGAGAACTGTCTACAGACGACAAACTACAAAGACGTGAATTCGTATTTCTGGCCGGTTAACCACGCGCAAAGGCGGTTACGGTGACGTCATGATCGTGCAAGAGAGCCTGGTGAGCCTCGCCGTGTCCAGTATCGAACAGATGATCGTCGCCGGGACTTTGGCCCCCGGGCAACGCATCACGGAACCGCGGCTCGCCGACGAGCTCGGCATCAGTCGTCCGCCGCTGCGGGAAGCGCTGCGCGTACTCGCGAGTCACGGACTGGTCGAGCAAACTCCGCGGCGCGGCTATCGTGTCGTCGAACTCACCGAGGACGATCTCGACGAGATCTTCTCGTTCCGGCACGTGCTCGAAGCCTATGCGTGCGAATTGCTCGTCACGGACTTCGATTCCGCGCGGCTGGCACCGCTGATCGCGGCACGCGAGGGCATGCGTGCCGCCGCCGAGCGGGCAGACGCGAGTGCCTTCGCGCACGCCAACCGCAGCTTCCATCTCGCGCTCGTGCAGAGCACCGGACACCGCAGGCTCACGATCGCCTACGAACGGCTACTGCGACAGATGCAGGTGAGCATGGCAGGCGACATCCACGGCGAAGCCGAAGCGGTCGGCGACCTGGACGCCGCGTTCGCACGCCACGACGCCCTGCTCGAGGCGCTCGCGACCGGCGATCGTGCACTCGTGCGTCGCGCACACGCGCACCACGGGCGGCGCCCGTACGTGCCCGACGCGGGCGACGCCGACGAGCTCACCGCGTGAACGCGCACAGGGCACAATCGGCGCGTATGAGCACTCGTTCCGGTCTGGACGCGTTCAACACCGACCCCGGGCTACGCGCTGCCCTCGTGGAGTTGTCCGGCTCGCCCGAGTGGGCGGATGCTCTCGTCGCGCGGCGGCCGTTCGCGTCCGAGCAGGCATTGTTCGCCGCCGCCGCCGACGTCCTCGCAGCGCAACCGGACGGCGAAGTCCGTGTGGCGGTCGAGGCGCATCCGCGCATCGGCGGCCGCCCGGCCGCGGGGTCGTCGTCGGAGCGTGAGCAATCCGCCGCGGCGCATGCGCAGGTCGACACGGCGCGTCGTCTCGTCGAGCTCAACGATGCCTACGAGAAGCGGTTCGGGCACGTATGCCTGATCCGCGCGGACGGGTTGTCCGCCGAGCAGGTCGTCGATGCGATGTCCGCACGCCTCGCGAACGACCCGGACACCGAGTGGCGCCTGGTACGCGAACACCTGGGCGCGATCAACGCGTTACGCCTGCGGCGACTGCTGGACGAGCACAAGTGAGGGTTGGCTTCCTCGTATCGGTGATCGGGATGGTGGCAGACTTGGCCGCGTAGCAGTGTCGCAGTCCTGGCAGGAAAGGTCGGAACAGCCGTGACGTACACCATCGCAGAACCGTGTGTCGATGTCCTGGACAAGGCGTGCATCGAAGAGTGCCCGGTCGACTGCATCTACGAGGGTGGCCGGATGCTCTACATCCATCCCGACGAGTGCGTCGACTGCGGTGCGTGCGAGCCCGTGTGCCCCGTCGAAGCCATCTTCTACGAGGACGACGTGCCCGACCAGTGGGTCGAGTACACCAAGGCGAATGCCGACTTCTTCGACGACCTCGGTTCGCCGGGCGGCGCGGCGAAGGTCGGCAAGGTCGACTACGACCCGCCGTTCGTGAAGGCCCTGCCCCCGATGGGCGAGGGCGAATAGCTTGTGAGCACTTGACGAGTCCCTGTACGCCGGTTTCGCGCACAGGGACTCGCCGTTCGATCAGCGCCCCAGCAGGCGGGCGTAGCGCGTCCCTGCCGCGAGCAACAGCAGCCCCGCACCGAGGAACGCGAGGACGCGGAACATGCCGTCCAGCGTCGCGAGGTCGAACAGGAACAGTTTGACCAGCGCGACCGCGGCGAGGCTCAATCCGGCACCGAGCGCGAGCCTCGTCGCCCGTGGATGCGTCGCCGCCCACCACAACAGCACGGTGGCGAGCACCACCCACACGAGCGTCGCGACGCAGTGGCCCGCGGTGAATCCGACGCCCGTGCCGAAAAGGGCGACTCCTGCCGTCACGATCGAGGATGTCACCGCATACAGGGCCACGAGTCCGCCTGCGATCCACGCGCTGTCGACAGTGCGCTCGTCGAGCACACCCAGCGTGGCGGCGCGCCGAACCAGCAGCACCGCGAGGCCTGCGAGCGCGACGCCCGCCACGACCACCGCGACCGGGGCCGCCACGGTGTGCGCCGAGAGGAGATCGCGCGGCGGGGCGGAGTCGACGAACAGTAGCGCGCCGACCAGGCCGAACCCTGCGCCGGACGCGTACGCGATGCGCGAGTGCGCCCGGCCTGCTGCGGCGACGAGCGCGACGGCCACGGCGAGCAGGACGACCGCGAGCAGGTCGCCCGGTGTCGCGCTCACGCATGCTCGCAGGGTTGCGAGCGCGGCGACGGCCGACAGCATCGCGCGGGTGTGCCCGGGATGATCACGCACGACGCGAGCCACGACGAGGACGCCGACCGCCAGCGCACACTGCACAGTGACGTCGGTCCAGCGCGGCAGAGCGAATCCGGACAGCAGCAACGGCAGCGTCGACAACGCGAGCATCACCGTGTCGACGGTCGGATCCGACTCTCTGCGTGCGAGGAACACTGCCGATCCGACACCCACCACGGCCACCGCGACGGCCAGGCCGAGGACGAGCGCGGCGTCGCGGACGGCGACGTCGTGACCTGCGGCATTACCGAGGATCGCCGACAGTGCGAGCACGACCGGCAGCGTGCGTGCCACGTGCAGGTACGGCCATTCCCTGCGCAGCTGCGGAGCGAATGCCGCGACCTGGAGCAGCAGTAGGAACCCTGCCAGCGTGGCGGTGAGGCCGCCGGTCAGCACCGGCGACAGCACGGCGACGGCGGCGACGGTGAGCGCCGCCATCGGCTGCGAGTCCCAACGCACGGCGATGGTCATGCCGGCGGCAGCCACCGCTGCGGCGAGAACGAGACCGAGTGCAGACGGGAGCCAGTGGTAGTACGACGTCGCGGCGACGACGTCGAGAAATGCGCCCGCCAGACCCGTACCGACGAGAGCGACACCGCCGACGGTGCCGCCGTCACGCCGATGCACCCGAAGCCCGACACCGACCAGAGCCGCCGCGACGACCGCACCGGACGCAACCCGGGCCACCGGTCCGAAGAAGCCGGCCTGGGCAGCGAGGACGAGCAGCATGACGACGCCGATCAGGGTGACCGCCGCGCCCGCTGCGGCGAGCGCCCGGCTGATCGCGCCGTCGCGCTGCCACCACGGTGTACGACGCGGCGCCGGTGACCCGGCGGGGTACGGAGCCGGTCGCGCGGGATACGCGGGTGGCTGTGGATACGGGGGTGCCGGCGCCGTGAACACCGGTTGAGCAGGAGAACTCGGCGCGGCCGGAGCCTGGGGCACCGTGGCCTCGAGCTGCGTGCGAAGCCACGCCAGATCGTCGGCGACGGCGCGCATGTGCCGGTCGAGCGCGACGAACTCGCCGGACAGCCGAGCCACGACCTGCGGATCCACTTGACCAACACCGTCATTGTTCATGCCTTCAGCTTCGACGTCGCGGCATGGCCGGGCATGAGTAGTCCTACGCAATCGGCTCGGGGGTTTTCCTCGTCCCTCGTGAGTACTTCACGAGTCTCCGCACGCCGAAAACGCGCACAGCGGCTAGTCGAGCCCCTGCTCGATCGCATACCGCGTGAGTTCGACGCGGTTGGCCAACTGCAGCTTCCGTAGCGTCGCCTGGACGTGGTTCTCGACCGTGCGGTGGCTCAGCGACAGACGCGTCGCGATCTGCTTGGCACTCAACCCTTTCGCCACGAGTCGCAGCACCTCCGTCTCGCGGTCGGTGAGGCGGGGCGCGTTCGCAGGTTCGGCGCCGCTGCCCGCGATCCGCCGGTACTCGCCGAGCACCAGACCGGCGAGCCCAGGCGTGAACACGGCCTGTCCGGCCGCGGTCGCCCGCACCGCGTCGAGCAGTTCGGCGACGGACGCGCTCTTCACGAGATACCCGGTCGCCCCGGCTTTGACCGCCTCGAGTACGTCCTCGCGTTCCTCCGACGCCGACAGGACCAGCACGGTCGATGCGGGCGACACGGCGATCACCGCGGCGGTCGCCTCGGCACCGTTGCCGTCGGGAAGCTGCATGTCCATCAGGACGACCGCGGGGCGCGTCGCGGCTGCCCTGCGTTGCGCGGCGGCGACACCGTCGGCAGTCGCGACGACAGTGAACCCTGCTTCTTCCAGGTCGCGCGCCACCCCGTCACGCCACATCGGGTGGTCGTCGACCACCATGACGGTCAGCGACTGCTCGTCGTCGGTCACGCCGATCCCTTTCCCTGTTCGTGCTTGCCGACCCGGATTTCCCATTCGACGCCTTCGCCCGGCGCGGTGTCCAGCGTCGCGGTGCCTCCGAGCGCTTCGACGCGTCCGCGGATCGACCGGGAGACGCCGAGCCGTCCCTGGGCCTCGGCCTCCTCGAGCCGCCCCGGTTCGATCCCGATGCCGTCGTCGCGTATCGACACGACGACGGTGTCGTCGAGATCCTCGAGCAGAACGAACGCTTTCGCGCCGTGGCCGGCGTGCAGCGCGGTGTTCGCGAGTGCCGTGCGGACGACCGCCGCGATCTCGCCCGCCCGGTCGCGTGGCATCGACACCGGTACGCCCGGCGCCGACAGCGACACTCGCGTTCCCGTCTCCGCGCGCAGAATGGTGCGCAGGTCGGCGTCTTCTTCGTCGTCGACGGGCACCGACTGCTCGGAGATCAACTCGCGCAGCGCCACCTCCTGCTCGCCGGCGAGTCTCGCGAGTTCTGCCGTGGGGCCCCCTATCTCGTTGCCGCGGCGGCGCACGTACGCCAGCACCTGCAGCACGCCGTCATGCACCTCACGGCCGAGGCGTTCGCGTTCGGCGGTCGCCGCGGCGAGTCGGGTGGCCCGTTCGAGTTGGCGGTGCGAGCGGCGCGCGGTGTTCGCGGCGAGGCCGATCGCGAGGCCCACCGACACCAGGATCGGCGCGGTGGCGTCGCTGCCGAGGTCCAGATCCGATCTTCCGCGTACTGCCGCGCCGACCACCGAGATCAGCAATCCGGCGACGACGCCGCTCAGCGGGCCACGCAGGATCGCGGCCGACACGACCGCATTGGTCGCCCACAGCGTCGTCGGCAGAGTTTGATGACTCGTGTAGAAGGCCTCGTCGGCGACGAGCCTGGTCGCGGCCATCATCGCGACGACGACGACGAAGTCGGTGGCGACCGGCCACGCTCGTTCGCGCGCGGTGTCGCGGGACAATGCGATCGCGGCGGCACCCGACCACACCGTCATCGATGCGACGAGGACCCAGCTGAGCGTCGGCCGCGTGTAGGAGTCCACCGACACGATCTGATAGCCGATCGCGTAGACCACGGTCGCGAGGCGGAAAACCTGCGCGGCCCGCCAGATCGGCCGCACGGCGCGCGGGTCGCGGCGTCGCCCTCCCGTCGTCTCGCCCACTGTCACATCGCCCCCTGGTCGGTCACGGCGAAGCCTATGCGCCCCCGTGAGCACTTCGCGAGTCTCCGCACGCTTGTTTCACGCACGGCGCGGCAGCTCGCTCGATGGCCGGATCACGCGAGGGCGGCCCGGGTGGCGGCCTCCACCGTCCGAACCACGAATGCCCTTCGTGTCGACTCACGTTCGGCCCGGTCCGTGGCGAAGAGCCGGTCGACGGTCTGCATCGCGATCCAGCCGTCGACGAGCACGATCACGGTGATCAGCAGTTCTTCGGCGTCCTCCTCGGAGAGCCCGGGTACCGCGGCGCGCGCTGCCTCCACCATCGAGCGTGCGTGGATCCGTCGCGTCCGTTCCGCCACCGGCGAAGACAGTTCGAGGCCCTCCCAGAACATCAACCGGGCGAACGCCGGGTGGGCGCACTGGTAGTCGAAGCGCCTGCCTGCGTACTCGGCGACGGCGGCCGGTCCGTGGCCCGACAGTTCCACCGCGGCCAGGGTGGCGACGAGTTCGTGTTCGAGAACCGCGCTGAAGAAGGCTTCCTTCTTGCCGAAGTACTGGTAGATGCGCTCCTTGTTGACGCCGGCCTTCCCAGCGATGCGGTCGACGCGTGCGCCGGCGAGCCCGAATGCACTGAACTCGTCGGCCCCGGCGTCGAGCAGCAGCTTCTTCGTTCGTTCGGTGTCCCAGGCCACGCACGCAGCCTACCGTCGATCTCCAACCATCCAGTTGCAGATCGACGTGAGCGTCGCCTACGCTGCGATTCGCAACCGAACGGTTGGAATTCGAAGGAGTGTGGATGACCAACGGCGACAGCGCGACGCCCCGGCACGTTCATGTGCCGTCGCAGCACACCAGGGTCGTGTTCTCGTGGCTGTCGATCTTCCCGCTCGTCACGCTCGGTATGACGGCGATGAGCCGGATCGGCCCGATCGGTGGCTGGCCGATCTGGCTGCGCGCACTGCTGCTCACGGTGGTGGTCGTCCCGACGTCGATGTACCTCGTCGTGCCCAGGCTCCTCGTCATCCCAGCGCAGTGGTCTCGGCGCAGGGTCCGTCGCGACTCGCATCCGACGCCCGCGGAGGAATCCGCGCCTGCGTGAGCGGCTCGGTCCGCCGACTGCTGTGAGTACTTCACGAGTCTCCGCACGCTCGTTTCGCGCACAGAGCCAGCGGTCTCACGCTGCCGCTCCCGACTTGTGCGTGCCGCTGATCCGATCGTGTCAGCGGCAGAACAAGCAGGGGAGCGGCAGCGCGCGTTCGGTTCGGGCCGGACGGGACACAGCGTCTGCTCGGCGTGATCCGCTCTCTCAACGAGTCCGCATAGCCCCTTGTGAGCACTTCACGAGTCTCCGCACGCTTGTTTCGCGCACGGGATCTCACAAGACGGCGCCCCCAGACGTCTACCGTGTGATGAACATGAAACCGCCGTTCGAGCACGTCGTCGCCGAGCACTCGGCGACCGTTCTGCGCATGACGCGGGCGGTGCTCGGCTCGCAGGCCGACGCCGAGGATGCGTGGTCGGAGACCTTCCTGGCCGCGCTGCGCGCGTACCCGGATCTACCCGACGACGCGAACGTGCAGGCGTGGCTCGTCACGATCGCCAAACACAAGGCCGTCGATGCTGCGCGGGCGGGAGCGCGACGTCCCGTTCCGGTCGACGTCGAGCGCACCGCCACGGAACCCGAAGCCCGCGAGTCGGCCACAACCGACGGCGACGTGTGGGACGCGGTCGCGCGTCTGCCCGAGCGGCAACGTCTCGCCGTCGCGTACCGCTACTTCGGCGGGCTGCCGTACCAGGACATCGCCGACACCATCGGGGGTAACGCGGCCGCGGCCCGACGCGCGGCCGCCGACGGGCTCGCCGCGCTTCGCGTTCACTACGGCGTCCTGGCCGGAGCACAGGACAAGAACCGCAAGAATCAGGAAGTGACGCCATGAACGACACCGGAACCGGTCGTGACCTGCTCGCCGCCACCGCACCCGACTCCGCCACGCTCGCGGCGCTGCACGCCAGGCTCGAGTCCGACGCGGACGCGGCGGGCCTGCTCGACCTCGCCTACGACAGGATCGACTCGCCCATCGGACCGTTGCTGCTCGTCGCGAGCGAACGTGGGCTCGTCCGCGTCGCCTTCGACGTCGAAGGGCACGACCGGGTTCTCACCGAACTCGCCGGAAAGCTCGGTCCACGCATCCTGCGGGCGCCGGCACGGCTCGCCGCAGCCGCGCGCGAGCTCGACGAGTACTTCGCCGGAACCAGAACCACTTTCGACGTCCCGCTGGACTTCGCGCTGTCGAGCCGGTTCCGGTTGCGCGTCCAGCAGTTGCTGCCCGGCATCGCCTACGGCACCACCGCCACCTACACGGATCTGGCCGTCCGGGCCGGCAGCCCGAACGCGGTGCGCGCGGTCGGTTCGGCGTGCGCGACCAATCCGCTGCCGGTCGTGGTGCCGTGCCACCGCGTGCTGCGCACCGACGGTTCGCTGGGCGGCTACCTCGGTGGGCTCGACGCGAAAGCCGCGTTGCTCGACCTCGAACACGCGGCGTGACGCCTCCGGCTCATCGAGCCCCGACGGCCTGAACGGCGGCCACCTCGCCAGCCCACCGGTAGTCGGCCTTGCCTGCGGGAGTGCGCCGCACCTCGTCGACGATCGCCACGGTCCGCGGCACCTTGTAGCCGGCGATCGTTGCACGGCAATGGTTCTGGATGTCGTCCAGGGTGAGCGGCTCCGCATCCGGGTACAGCGCGACGACGGCGGCGACGCGTTGTCCCATCCGCTCGTCGGCGACCCCCACGACGAGCGCATCGGCGATCGCCGGGTGTGCGTGCAACGCGGCCTCGACCTCCTCGACGAACACCTTCTCGCCGCCGGTGTTGATGCACTGCGAGCCGCGGCCGAGGAACACGATGGCACCGTCGGCGTCGACGGTGCCCATGTCGCCGAGGACGGACAGTCGCACGCCGTCCGCGCGGGTGGGGAAGGTGCGTGCCGATTTCTCGGGATCGTTGTAGTAGCCGAGTGGCACGCCGTCGACGCGTGCGATGTAGCCGATGCGGTCGGAACCCGGTGGGATCTCGGTGAGCGATTCGTCGACCAGCACGAGACCCGGCGCAGGCGGCATCCGCAGATTGCCCGCGGCGTCGACCGTGAAGGAGCCGTCGTTGCCCGATTCGGACGCGCCGAAGTTGTCGCGCAGCACCAGGTCCGGTTTGACGGCGAGCATCCGGTCGCGCACGCCCACCGACCACACCGCGCCGCCCGACGTGATCGACACGAGCGACGAGAAGTCGATCTCGCTCTTGCGTCTTTCCATTTCGTCGACGAGCGGTAGCCCCATGCCGTCGCCCACGATCAGGATGACGCCCAGCCGCTCGGTCTCGATCGCGTCGACGATCTTGCGCGGATCGAAGCCGCGCATCAGCACGACCCGCGCACCGAGCGTGAAGAATGTGAACAGCGAATACAGCGCGGCGCCGTGCATGAGCGGCGCCGCAATCAGATACGCCCGGTCGGGGAATGCGGCAGCGGCTGCCGAGACCTCGGAAAGATCGCGCCTCTTCTCGGCGCCGTAGGGATTGCCGCCCGAGAGCGGCTTGCGGAAGAAGTCGTCGTGCCGCCACACGACGCCCTTCGGATAGCCGGTGGTGCCGCCGGTGTAGAGGATGTAGCGGTCGTCGCCGGACCGCGGCGCGAACTCGGCGTCCTCGGGCAGGCTCTGCGCGTCCGCGAACTCGACCAGTGCCACCGACCGCGCCGCGGCCCTCTCCCGCAGGGCCGGGTCGGTGTCGCCGACGACGAACACCGTGCGCACCAGCGGGAGGCGGTCGAGGATCTCGGCGAGCGCACACTGGTGCTCCGCCCGTTCCACCACGATCGCCACCGAGTCGGAGTTGGTGAAGACGTACTCGAGTTCCGCGGCGGTGTAACGGTAGTTGACGTTGATCGGCACCGCGCGGATCTTGATCAGGCCGAGGATCGACGCGACGTGTTCGGGACAGTTCTCGAGGAACAGCGCGACGTGTTCGCCCGGCGCGACGCCCGCGCGGGCGAACAGTTGGGCGGTGCGGTTCGACTCGCCGTCGAGTTCCGCGTAGGTGTGATGGGTGCCCTCGTAGGTGAGGGCCACACGGTCGGGTACGGCCCGCGCGACGGTCTCGAACACGTCCGCAAGATTGAACTCCATACCCGATCCCTTTCGCCGCGCCTCGCCACAAATCTAGAACATGTTCTCATTCGTCACGCTACGACACCAGACGCCGCCGGTCGACGCGATGGTCCGGTCGGTGGAACCTGTTGCCGGTAGCGGTCCGTGTCGGCGGGGTACGGCAGGATCGGGCGCGACCCGAGCGGAAAGAGGTGGCAGATGTCCGACGCGATCGTGGGGGACGACGGGCTGGCGCGCCCCGTGTGGGCGTCGAGCGACCCCCTGCTGCGCGAGTACTACGACACCGAGTGGGGGATGCCCGTCGTCGACGAACCCGGCCTGTACGAGCGGATCGTGCTCGAAGGGTTCCAGGCCGGCCTGTCCTGGGCCACGATCCTGCGCAAGCGGCCCGCATTCCGGGTGGCATTCGCCGATTTCGATCCCGACCGGGTCGCGGAGTTCACCGATGACGACGTCGAGCGTCTCATGGCCGACGCGGGCATCGTGCGCAACGAACGCAAGATTCGTGCCGCGATCACCAACGCCCGCGCCACCGTCGCGTTACGCGACGACGGTGGACTGGTCGACTTCGTGTGGTCGTTCAAGCCCGACCGGACGCCGGCCCCCCGCACGCTTGCCGAGGTCCCCACGACCTCGGACGAGTCGGTCGCGCTGTCGAAAGCGCTGCGTCGCAAAGGATTCGCCTTCGTCGGCCCCACCACGATGTTCGCGCTCATGGAAGCGATCGGAATGGTCGACACCCACCTCGTCGACAGTCACCGCCGCGGCACGTCGGGAATCTGGACGACGTGAGTCGGTCGCGTCACCGCAACGTGCCGGGCACCGGACACGCGTCGGCTGCCTCGGCGACCACGTGCGCGGTGGTGGTGACCGGCGGTCGCGCGCCGTCCTCCCAGTCGGTGCCGCGTAGCGGGGGAGAGGACTCGAGGTCGGCGAGTTCGTCGGCGTCGAACACGCGTCCGCGGGTCAGGAAGCGCTTGCCTTCCGGGGTTTCCAGGCTGAACCCACCGCCGCGGCCGGGCACGGCGTCGAGTACCAGCTGGGTGTGCTTCCACGTCTCGAACTGTGACCCCGAAATCCACACGGGCACACCGTCGGCGCCCTCCGGGGCGTCGGTGGGAAGCTCACCCACACCCAGTCTGAGATCGAGGACCCCGAGGAGGACGTCCCGGTCGCCGACGAGGAATTCGCCTGCGGGATAACACATCGGCGACGACCCGTCGCAGCAGCCGCCGGACTGGTGCATCATGAGCGCGCCGTGCACGCCGCCGAGGCGACGGAGCAGGTCCATCGCCTCGGCGGTCGCGATCACGCGCGTGGGCGCGTCGGTCATCGTGTGTCTCCCGAACTCTTCGTCACGGCGCTCAGAAGAAGCCCTGCGCCTTGGGTGCGTAGGACACGAGCAGGTTCTTCGTCTGCTGGTAGTGGTCGAGCATCATCCGATGGTTCTCGCGTCCGATGCCCGACTGCTTGTAGCCGCCGAATGCCGCATGCGCCGGGTACTGGTGGTAGGTGTTCGTCCACACGCGGCCGGCCTTGATGTCGCGCCCCGCGCGGTAGGCGGTGCTGCCGTCGCGCGACCACACGCCTGCGCCCAGGCCGTAGAGGGTGTCGTTCGCGATCGAGATCGCGTCGTCGTAGTCGCTGAACGACGTGACCGACACGACCGGGCCGAAGATCTCCTCCTGGAAGATCCGCATCTTGTTGTTGCCGGTGAAGATCGTCGGCTGCACGTAGTAGCCGCCGTTCAGGTCGCCGCCGAGTTCGGCACGTTCGCCACCCGTGAGAACG
Organism: Rhodococcus sp. HNM0569; assembly: GCF_012726205.1. Taxonomy (GTDB): domain Bacteria; phylum Actinomycetota; class Actinomycetes; order Mycobacteriales; family Mycobacteriaceae; genus Rhodococcus_F. The sequence continues at coordinate 452,173 of NZ_JAASAE010000003.1, forward strand.
TGCGCGCCCTCCGCCTTGCCGATCTCGAGGTACGACAGGATCTTCTCGAGCTGGTCGTTGGAGGCCTGCGCGCCGATCATCGTGTCGGTGTCCAGCGGGTCGCCCTGCCGCACCGCCTTGGTGCGGATCGCGGCGAGCGCGAGGAACTCGTCGTAGATGTCCTGCTGAATGAGCGAGCGCGACGGGCACGTGCACACCTCGCCCTGGTTGAGCGCGAACATCGTGAAGCCTTCGAGCGCCTTGTCCTGGAAGTCGTCGGTGGCGCTCATGACGTCGGAGAAGAAGATGTTGGGGCTCTTGCCGCCGAGCTCGAGCGTCACCGGGATCAGGTTCTGCGACGCGTACTGCATGATGAGCCGGCCCGTCGTCGTCTCGCCCGTGAACGCGATCTTCGCGATGCGGTCGCTCGACGCGAGCGGCTTGCCCGCCTCGGTGCCGAATCCGTTGACGATGTTGACGACGCCCGCGGGCAGCAGATCACCGATGATCGAGATCAGGTACATGATCGACGCGGGCGTCTGCTCGGCAGGCTTGAGCACGACGGCATTGCCCGCCGCGAGTGCGGGTGCGAGCTTCCACACCGCCATCAGGATCGGGAAGTTCCACGGGATGATCTGGCCGACGACGCCGAGCGGTTCGTGGAAGTGGTACGCGACGGTGTGCTCGTCGATCTCCGACAGCGAGCCCTCCTGCGCGCGGATCGCGCCGGCGAAGTACCGGAAGTGGTCGACGGCCAGCGGAATGTCGGCGTTGAGCGGCTCGCGGATCGCCTTGCCGTTGTCCCACGACTCCGCGAGCGCGATGGACTCGAGGTTCTCCTCGATGCGGTCGGCGATCTTGTTGAGGACGACGGCGCGCTCGGCGGGGCTCGTCTTGCCCCACGCGGGTGCGACGGCGTGCGCGGCGTCGAGGGCCTTGTCGACGTCCTCGGCGGTCGAGCGCGCGACCTCGCAGAACGTCTGGCCGGTGACCGGGCTCGGATTCTCGAAGTACTGGCCCTTGACGGGCGGGACCCACTCGCCGCCGATCCAGTTGTCGTATCGGGACTGGAAGGACATCTTGGCGTCGGTGGTGCCGGGACGCGCGTACACGGTCATCGGAGAACTCCTTCGTTCTTCACCTGTGCGGGTGGTTCACGGATAAACCACATTGTGGACCAGTGTGATGCAGAACACTACTGTCGATGTCGCACCCTACGACGGCGAACGTTGCAACAACGTTGCCCTGCGGTGCTACTGCAGCAAACGTTGCCCTGTCGGCTACCGGCTCAGCCGCTCGTCGAGCCGCGCGAGCCGCGCCTGCGCGCGCACCCGCCGCGGTGACCCCGGTGCCAGCGCCGCCACGTATGCGTGCCACGCGTCGAGGTCGTCGGCACCCTCCACGGTCGCGGTCCAGTGCCCGAGCGCGGCGGCGTCACGCGAGCGCAGCACTGCGACGCGCAGGTCGTCGGTGACATCGGCGCGGATGTCCCGGACACCGGGCGCGTCCGACGCGGGCAGCACTGCGCCTGCGTACGCGGCGAGTGCGCCGGTCACGTCGCCGCGGTCGAGGCACGACGAGACGTCGTCGACGTCGACACGTACCGGCGCGGTGAGCCGGTACGGCCGGGACGCGAGCAGGTCCGCACCGAGCAGTCGGCGCAGTCGTGACACCTCGGCGCGCACCGTCACCGGGTCGAGATCGGCGTCGTCGAGCAGGTAGGCGAGTTGGTCGGCGGACAGCCCGGACGGGTGCCTTGTGAGCAGCAGGACGATCTCGGCGTGCCGCTGCGACAACGTGATCCGCTCGCCGCCGCGCACCAGCGCGGGGCGACGCGCACCGAGCACCTCGAGTGCCAGTGTCGGAGCGTTCGGCTGCGTCCGCGCGCCGGTGACCAGTTCGACGCGCAGGTGCGCTTCGACCGCGGCGACCGTGGCGCGCACGAGCGACAGGAACTCCGGTGCGGCGACGCGCGACCCACCGGTGATGTCGAGTGCGCCGAGCAGTCGCCCGTCGGCGGGATCGTGCACGGGCACCGCGGTGCACGACCAGTCGTGCACCGAACGGCTGAAGTGCTCGGCACCGAAGATCTGCACGCCGCGGTCGAGCGCGAGTGACGTGCCGGGCGCGTTCGTGCCGACGGCTGCCTCACTCCAGTCGCTGCCCTCGGCGAAGTTCATCGTGGCGGCATCGTCGAGCGCGCGGTGGTCGCCGTCGACCCACAGCAGCCGGCCCTGAGCGTCCGACAGCGCGACGAGCATCCCGGTGTCCGCGACGTCGTCGACCAGCAGCGTGCGGACCACCGGAAGCGCCGACGCGAGGGGATGGGTGCGGCGGTAGCGCGCCAACTCGTCGGACGGCAGCCCGGCGGTCGCAGTGGAATCGGGGTCGACGCCCCCGAGGCGGCTGCGCACCCATGACTCGCGGACGATGCCCCGGACGTCGGGCGACGCGTCGGTGGACGTGATGAACGAGCGATGCGCGTGCGCCGTGGCGGCGGCGAGCAGCGACGAATCGGTCCCTGGGGGCAGTGCCCACTTGCGCTCGACCGGCGCGCGCCTCGCCATGCCTCCACTGTAGAGCCATTGTGGCGCCGGTCACCGGGCCGCGCGGTCGCCGGGTGACGGGGTCACGTGCCGGCCGTGACGTCGACCTGCCCGTCGTCGACCGCCCAGCGCACCGTGCTGCGGGTCGAGTCGAGCATGCGGCGGTCGTGCGTCACCAGTAGCACCGTTCCGTCGAAACGGTCGAGGGCCTGCTCGAGCTGCTCGATCGCGGGGAGATCCAGATGGTTCGTCGGCTCGTCGAGGACCAGCAGGTTGACTCCGCGTGCCTGCAGCAGCGCGAGCGCGGCTCGGGTGCGTTCACCCGGCGACAGCGCGGCGCACGGGGTGAGCGCGAGATCGCCGCGAAGCCCGAACTTCGCGAGCAGTGTGCGCACATCGGCGTCGGGCCAGTCGGACACCTCGGCGCCGAACGCCTCGGCGAGTGTGCGATCGTCGCCGAAATGCTGTCGCGCCTGGTCGATCTCGCCGACCACCACCGCCGACCCGAGCGACACCGAACCCGAGTCGGGTGCGACGCGGCCGAGCAGCAGATTCAGCAGGGTCGTCTTGCCTGCCCCGTTCGGGCCGGTGACGAGCACGCGGTCGCCGTAGTCGACCTGGAGCGTGACCGGACCGAGCGTGAACCGCCCGCGATGGACGACGGCGTCGGTCGCGGTGACGACGACGGTCCCGGATCGGCCCGCGGACGCGATGTCGAACCGCAGATCCCACTCCTTGCGCGGCTCGGCGACTTCGTCGAGCCGTTCGATGCGGCGTTGCGTCTGACGGGCTTTCGCGGCCTGCTTCTCGGTGGCCTCGGCACGCATGGCCTTGCCGATCTTGTCGTTGTCCTTCGACTTGCGCCGCGCGTTGCGGACGCCGTGTTCCATCCACCCGCGCTGCATCCGGGCGCGTTCTTCGAGAGCGGCGCGAGTGTTCGCGTACTCGTCGTACGCCTCGCGCGCGTGTCGTCGCGCCACCTCCCGCTCGACGAGATACGCCTCGTACCCGCCGTCGAACACGGTGATCTGGTGTTGCGCCGCATCGAGTTCCACGATCGACGTGGTGGTGCGGGCGAGGAACTCGCGGTCGTGGCTGACCACGACGATGCCCGCGCGCGAGTCCTGCACGAAGCGTTCGAGCTGTTCGAGCCCCGCGAGGTCGAGATCGTTGGTCGGTTCGTCGAGCAGCAGGACGTCGAACCGCGACAGCAGCAGTGCCGCGAGTCCGACGCGTGCGGCCTGACCGCCGGACAGTGCCGTCGTGGGGGTGTCGAGGGGGACGTCGAGACCGAGATCGGCGAGCACCTTGTCGGCCCGGTCGTCGAGGTCTGCGCCGCCGAGCCCGAGCCAACGATCGAGTGCGGGGGAGTAGAGGTCGTCGCCGCCGTCCGCGAGGGTTTCGGCCGCGGCGTTCATCGCGCGCTCGGCGTCGGCGACTCCGGTGCGGCGGGCGAGCAGCGTGGCCACGGTTTCCCCTGCGACCCGTTCGGGTTCCTGCGCGAGCAGGCCGACCGTCGCGTCGGGGGGACTCGCCGCCACCGTGCCCTCGACGTCGGCGGCGCCCGGCCCGGCGGCCACGGCGGGATCGACGGCGTGGACGATCGAACTCAGCAGGGTCGACTTGCCCGCGCCGTTGGCGCCGGTGAGACCCACGACGTCGCCTGGTGCGACCACCAGGTCGAGGCCGGAGAACAGGACGCGGCTGCCGCGGGCGGCGCCGAATCCGCGTAGATGCAAAGTCGCGGGCATCGCTCCAGCGTATCGGCCGGTTCTGTGGCGGCCGCCCGGCCCGTCATGGAAGGGCGTTCAGTCCCGCACGAGCCGGAACCACCGCGGATCGGAGTGCTTGAGCGGTCCGATCAGGGTCGACGAGTCGGCGTCCAGATCGGCGACGAGTGTCCAGCCGTGGAACAGTCGCTCGACGTGCATACGGGACGCGCCCGACGGCAGCGGTCCGCGGTAGCCGGGGCCGAAAGCGAACAGCAGCAGCGTTCCACCCGGTTCGGTGACATCCGTGACATGGCCGACGTAGTCACGGCGGCGCTGCGCGTCGAGGCCGTGGAAGCATCCGGCGTCGAGTACGAGGTCGAACGTGCGCGCGAGGGTGCGAGTACTCACGTGCGTCACGTCGTCGCGCAGGAACCGTATGTCCAAACCCGCCTGGGCCGCGGTGCTGCGGGCACGCGCGATCGCGTACTGCGACTCGTCGACGCCGGTGACGGACCATCCGCGGCGCGCGAGTTCGCAGGCCCGCTCGCCGGTGCCGCAACCGAGGTCGAGCGCCGCTCCCGGCAGCGGTGTCCGGTACGCGCCGCCGAGAGGGCGTTCGGCGGGGGCGAGCAGAGCGTCGTACTCGATGTGGAAGGTGCGTCCCGTCTGCATCCACGGAGTGACGCCGAGACGGTGCAGCGCACCGTATACGAAACCCACGCTCGTCCCCTGCCGTCGCGCCTGCCAACCTGCGGCGCGCACTCCGCGGCGCGCCGACGCGTCAGCGATACCCACTCGTGACCACTTCGACACATCGGAGTGCGGGCCGGTCGCTGCGCCGCACCGCGCGGCCACGTTCTCTGGTTACGGTGGGAACATGACCTTCGACAGCAGTGCCAGTGGCGTCCCCACGATCGTCTTGAACGACGGCAACGTGATCCCCGCGCTCGGGTTCGGCGTCTTCCAGGTACCGGGTGACGAGACCGAACGCGTCGTGACGGACGCGCTCGGTGCCGGCTACCGCAGCATCGACACCGCCCGGGCGTACGACAACGAAACCGAGGTGGGGCGGGCCCTCGCCGCGTCCGGCATCCCGCGCGACCAACTGTTCGTCACCACCAAACTGTGGAACGACGACCAAGGGTTCGAGTCGACGCTGCGCGCCTTCGACGCGAGCATGGAGCGGCTCGGCCTCGACTACCTGGACCTGTACCTGATCCACTGGCCGACCCCGAGCCGTGGCCTGTTCGTCGACACGTTCAAGGCGTTCCAGAAGCTGAAGTCCGACGGGCGGATCCGCTCGATCGGCGTCTCCAATTTCACCGAAGGCGATCTCGACCGGCTGATCGCGGAGACCGGTGAGGTACCCGCGGTCAACCAGGTCGAGCTGCACCCCGGCTTCCCCCAGACCGAACTGCGGGCGTTCCACACCGGCAAGGGCATCGCGACCGAAGCGTGGAGCCCGCTCGGCAAGGGACGTGAACTGCTGCAGGACCCCACGATCACGAAGGTCGCCGAGGCACACGGTAAGTCGCCTGCGCAGGTCGTCGTTCGCTGGCACCTGCAGATCGGCAACATCGTGATCCCCAAGTCGGTGACGCCCGAGCGCATCGCTGCCAACTTCGACGTGTTCGACTTCGAGTTGGCCCCCGGCGAGATCAACGCGATCGACGCGCTCACGTCCCCCGGCCGGCTCGGACCCGATCCCGCCACATTCGGGGCGTAGGGGCGACACGCCCACGACGTCACCGGCTCAGCGGTCACGATGTGACGGTGTGTGCGTTGGATGCACACGATGTGACATCGTGACCGCGGTACGGGGGTTGTGCTGTGCGGCAGTGCGGTTGGTGCGGGTGGTGGTTTCTGACGATTGTTACGCGGAACCGTTGACTTCGAAACTGTGTTCGAACTAGGGTGTGTTCATGGGGCTGGGGGAATCAGTAGTAGACGCATCTGGCGGTGAGCCGGGGCGATTGAGCGACGGTGACTTGCTCGCGGAGGCGGTCGAGTTGTCGCGGGTGATTGCGGGGTTGCAGGCGCGGCGTGTCGAGGTGATGGGTGAGGTCGAGGTTCGCCGGGTGGCGGTCGAGGCCGGGTATCGCGATGGTGCGGCGTGGTTGGCGGCGCACACGCTGTTGGAGATCGGCGAGGCACGCGGGATCGTCGCGCTGGCGGGGTCGTTGTTGCGGGAGCCGGAGATCGCGGACGCGGTCGCCGCCGGTTCGGTGTCGGCGCGGCATGCGGCGATCATGTGTTCGTTCTTCGAGAATCTTCCTGGCGGGTTCCCGAATGCAGTGGACGAGCCAGAGGCATTNCGCTGGCGGGGTCGTTGTTGCGGGAGCCGGAGATCGCGGACGCGGTCGCCGCCGGTTCGGTGTCGGCGCGGCATGCGGCGATCATGTGTTCGTTCTTCGAGAATCTTCCTGGCGGGTTCCCGAATGCAGTGGACGAGCCAGAGGCATTCGCGGAGGCGCGTCGGGAATGCCGCGAGGCGTTCTTCCTCGCCTCCGGGGTACGCGGGACCGTGGGTGGGATGCGGCGGGTGAAGGACACCCTGGACGCGACATTCGACACTGGCGAAGTCCGGCACAGTGAACGCACCGATCTGAACCGCTTCGACCTGTCACGCACGCTCAACGGCCGCTACGCGTTGCGCGGTGACCTGGACGCCGAATCGGGTGAGTTGCTGCAGGCGGCGTTGTCGAAACTGTCCGCACCGCGCCCCGCCGACGACGGCACCCGTGATCCACGCCCGCCGTCGCAGCGCCGCGCCGACGCCCTGACCGAGGTGGCACGCCGGTTCCTCGGCGCCGGGCTCACCGGTGACGAGGCCGGCGAACGCCCACACCTCACAGTGGTGATCCGAGAACAAGATCTACGCGAGCAGGGCGTGCACATTCGGTCGGAAGACGATGGACCCGAGGAACCCAGAGACAGCGACAGACACGGCGGCAGAGACAGAGACAGACACAGCCGGATACGTGTGCCCTGGACACCGTGGGGAGGAACCCTGTCGATCACGGCTGCCCGCAAGACCGCGTGCGACTCCGACGTCACCCCGGTGGTGGTCGACGACGCGGGGGTACCGCTCGCGATGGGCCGCACCACCCGCCTGGTCACAGCCTCGCAGCGACGGGCACTGCGGGTGCGGGACCGTGGCTGCGCCTTCCCGGGGTGCGGGGCACCGACCGGGTGGACCGAAGCACACCATATCGTCCCGTGGATCGACGGTGGACCGACGGACCTGGACAACCTCGTCCTGCTCTGCACGCACCATCACCGGTTCGTGCACCACAGCGGCTGGACCATCGACATCCACGACGACGACCACATGCCGTGGTTCACGCCACCACCCACACCTCTCGGGCCGAGTGAACCACTCCCGGCACACCGCAATTCGATACCGCTACTCGCGTAGCAGGTTCGGTCGGCCAACGCAGCTTCTCTCAGAGAACTCTCATCGAAATCGGTGGGCGATCTTCCCCACATATCGAACCGGTAACACCGGACAGCGGGAAATGGATTGACCCGGTAGCCGTACGCCCGTTACGCAAAAGTCGTGCGCGGCGGAGAGAATGAAGAGAAAGCAGTTCCGATGGGTCTCGCTACAACGATCCGGCGCGCTGCGAGTCGCAGGCTCGCGCTCGTGCTCGCCACCCTGCTGGCCGTCGCGGGCATGGGTGCCGCGTCGCTGACGACGACGGCGGCTGCTGCGCCCGGCGCGCATTCGGGCCCGGCGCGGACGGTTCCGTGGGGCGGCTACCAGGAACTGTGGGTGCCGTCGTCGATGGGCAGCATCAAGGTTCAGGTGCACTGGGCGTCGCGCGGCGGCAACGCGTCGCTGTACCTGCTGGACGGACTCCGGGCGCGAAACGACCGCAATGCATGGTCTTTCGAGACGAATGCCGCAGACCAGTTCGCGCGCGACAATGTCACTCTCGTGATGCCGGTCGGCGGCGAATCGAGTTTCTATACCGACTGGTACAACCCCAGCAATTTCAATAATCAGCCTTTCACGTACAAATGGGAAACCTTTCTCACTCGAGAACTACCGGATTATCTGGCGGGCTTCGGCGTCGACCGCCACAACACCGGCATCATCGGTCCGTCGATGGGTGGCACCGCGGCGATGACGCTCGCGGCGTACCACCGCGACCAGTTCCGGTTCGCCGGCTCACTGTCGGGCTACCTCAACACCTCCGCGCCCGGCATGCGTGAGGCGATCCGGATCGCGATGATCGACGCGGGCGGCTACAACTCCGACGCGATGTGGGGTTTCCCGTGGGATCCCGCATGGCTGCGCAACGACCCGTTCGTGTCGGCGCCGCAACTGCAGGGGCTGTCGCTCTACACCGCGTCCGGCAACGGCCTGCCCGGCGCGTTCGACAATCCCGAGGCGCCGATCGAGTACTGGAACACGGCGATGGGCATGGGACTCGAATTCTTGTCGATGGTGCAGACGCGTGCGTTCCAGGTGCGGCTCGCAACCCTCGGCATCCCCGCGAACATCAACTTCAACGGCTCCGGTATCCACTCGTGGCCGTACTGGTCGGCCGAACTGTGGAAGGCCCGCCCACAGATCCTGGACGCACTGAACGCGTGGTGAGCACGCGTCTCGCGAAAATATCTGTACCTCAGCGTAATCCGAGATGACGCGTCAACTCGAGTGCCGCGGCTCGGCCCGCCCGATTGGCGCCGATCGTCGACGCCGACGGGCCGTAGCCGACGAGGTGGATGCGCGGGTCCGACGCGACCTGCGTCGCGAGTCGCCCCGTCATCGTGATGCCGCCGCCCGGTCCGCGCAGGCGCAGCGGCGCCAGGTGGTCGAGTGAGCTCCGGAAGCCCGTGTTCCAGAAGATCACGTCGACGTCCAGCGTGGTGCCGTCGGCCCATCTCACCCCGGTGGGAGTGATCTCGTCGAACATCGGTCGCCGGTCGAGTACGCCGCGCTCGCGTGCGGCACGGATGGACGGCGTGACCGGAAGCCCCGTGACCGACACGACCGATCCCGGTGGAAGACCCTGCCGCACGCGCTCTTCGACGAGGGCGACCGCGGCGCGCCCGATCTCGGGGCTGAAGTCCTCGTCACGGAAGACCGGTTCGCGCCGCGTCGCCCACGTGGTGGCGGTGACACGGGAGATCTCGTCGAGCAGTTGCACCGCGGACACACCGCCGCCGACGACGAGCACGTGCTCGCCGGCGAACTCGTCGGCGTTGCGATAGTCCTTCGTGTGCAGCTGCCTGCCCCGGAACGTCTCGGTGCCCGGGTAATACGGCACGAACGGGCGCTCCCACGTGCCGGTCGCGTTGATCAGTCCGCGCGCGAGGTAGGTGCTCCCGTCGGTCTCGACACGCAGCAGCCCGTCGCGGTCGCACACCACGCGCACGTGCACGGGCCTGCGCACCGGAAGAGCGAATTCGCGCTCGTAGTCGGCGTAGTAGTGCGGGACGGCGACCGACGCGCGCACGCTGTCCGCCGCGTCCGCGGTGCCGGTGTGCTCGGCGAAACCCATGCCGGGCAGGTCGTGCACGGCGTTGACGGTGGTGAGCGTGAGCGACGGCCAGCGGAACTGCCATGCCCCTCCGGGGCCCGGCGCGTGATCGAGTACGACGAAACCGTCGCCGCGCGCGATGCCGAGACGCGTGAGGTGGTACGCCGAGGACAGGCCTGCCTGCCCGGCCCCGATCACGACGATGTCGGCGAGGATGTCGTCCCGTGTCATAACCTCCTACCCAACCACTCGTACACGGCGGATGTTCCGTGGACGCGTGGGGTCGGCGCTCGTGTCCCGCACACACCGGTGTGCAGCGAACGGAAAGTGAGTGGAGATGATCGGCAGCAGTCGTGACGGCGACGTCGTCACCGTCGAGTTGCAGCGTCCCGATCGGCGCAACGCGCTCGACACCGAGATGTGTGTCGCATTGCAGGACGCCCTCGTCGAGGCGGTGGCCGACGGTGCGCGAGCGATCGTGCTCACCGGGGAAGGCACGGCGTTCTGTGCGGGTGCGGACCTGTCGGGTGACGTGTACGCGGACGGCTTCACCGACACCCTGCTCGAGATGGTGCACACGATCGACTCGGTGCCGGTGCCGGTGATCGCAGCCGTCAACGGTCCCGCGATCGGCGCGGGCTGCCAGCTCGCGATCGCGTCCGATCTCAGGGTCGCGGTGCCGGACAGTCGCTTCGGCATCCCGGCCGCGAAACTCGGCATCTCGGTCGACCGCTGGACGGTGCGCAGGCTCGCGTCACTGATCGGAGGCGGGCCCGCTCGGACGATGCTCCTCGGCGTGGAGTCGATCGACGGCGTCGAAGGTTTCCAGTACGGGCTCGTCAACAAGATCGGTGATCTCGCGAGCGCACAGGCATGGGCGAAGTCGATCGCGGCGCTCGCCCCGCTGTCGCTCGCGCATCTCAAACTGGCCCTCAACGACGACGGCACGCGCGACGAGCCGTCGCCCGATCAGGTGGCCGCTCTCGAGGCCGCATGGCGCAGTGAGGATGCGAAGGAAGCGCGAATTGCGCGCCAGGAGAGGCGGTCTCCCGATTTCAAGGGAAGGTGACGGAACTTCACGACCGGTGGCGTGTGCGCTCGGTAAGGTGGTCGACGTGAATGTCGCACGCGCCGCCTTCGCCGCGGCCGCCGCAGTGGGTGCGGCCTGGGTGGCTCGCGCCGCATGGGGCCTGCCGGTCGAACTGGGGGCGGGCCGCCGCTCCGTCGCACGGTCGGTCGCATCGGCGACGCGGGCCGGCGCGGCCTTCCGCAACACCGATCCCGCGTCACCGATCGCGCCCGGCTCCGGATTCGCCCTCGCGATCGAGATGGTGCGACGCGGCGGCCGTGGCAGGCCTCCGGGTGCGGTCCCGGTCGTCACGCCGATTGCGCCCGCGTCGGCGGCCGACCTCGCCGTCACGTGGTACGGCCATTCGAGCGTCCTGATCGAGGTCGACGGCCGCCGTGTGCTCACCGATCCGGTCTGGAGCGAGCGAGTCTCGCCGTCGCGCACGGTCGGTCCGGGGCGGCTGCATCCGGTGCCGGGCGCGCTTGCCGATCTACCGCCGATCGATGCGGTGGTCGTGTCGCACGACCATTACGACCACCTGGACCGTCGCACGGTCACCGAACTCGTGCGCACGCAGAAGGCCCCGTTCGTGGTGCCGCTGGGCATCGGGGCGCACCTGCGCCGTTGGGCGGTGCCAGCCGACCGGATCGTCGAACTCGACTGGGACGAGTCGGCCGACGTCGCGGGCCTGACGCTCACGTGCACCGAGGCGCGTCACTTCTCGGGGCGGTTCCTCACCCGAAACCCGACGCAGTGGGCGTCGTGGGTGATCGCGGGCGAGCACCGGCGGGTGTTCTTCGGCGGCGACAGCGGTTACACCGCGAGGTTCGCGCGCGTCGGCGAGCGGTACGGCCCGTTCGACCTCACGCTGCTGCCGGTCGGTGCCTACGACCACCGCTGGGCGGACGTACACATGACGCCCGAGGAGGCGGTGTCGACGCATCGCGAACTCGAGCAGGGCGATGCTTCCGCAGGCACCCTCGTGCCCATCCACTGGGCCACCTTCGACCTCGCGTTCCACGCCTGGTCGGAGCCGGTCGACCGGCTCGTCTCGGCGGCCGCCGACGCGGGCACCCACATCGTCGTCCCCACCCCGGGCCAGCGCGTCGTCCCCGAACGCGACCGCAGTACCGCGATAGCGCAGCCGTGGTGGTCGCAGCTCCTGTGAGCTGCGCGCCGATCCTTACAGACATCGCGTTTTCGGGCCACGGGCACGCGCTAGCCTGTCCTGCATGACGCACGACGAGCCCGTTTCCACCGACACCGATGTCGTCGCAGGTGGCGGCGCACCGTCGGAGGCGCGGGGGCTGACCGCGGCCGAGGTGGCCGAGCGGGTCGCGGCGGGGCACACCAACGACGTGCCGGGCCGTGCGAGCCGCTCGGTGCGTGACATCGTGCGCGGCAACGTCTTCACGCGGATCAACGCGATCCTGGGGGTGCTGTTCGTCATCGTGCTGGCGACCGGCTCGATCATCGACGGGATGTTCGGGCTGCTGATCGTCGCGAACAGCGGTATCGGCATCATCCAGGAGATCCGCGCGAAGCGGACCCTCGACAAGCTCGCGATCGTCAACCAGGCACGTCCGGTCGTGCGACGCGACGGAGTCGCCGCACCGGTCGCACCGAACGAGGTCGTGCTCGACGACGTCATCGAACTGGGGGCGGGCGACCAGATCGTCGTCGACGGCGTCGTCGTCGAATCCGCGGATCTCGACGTCGACGAGTCGTTGCTGACCGGCGAGGCGGACCCGGTCGACAAGGCGACCGGCGACCAGGTGCTGTCCGGCAGCTTCGTCGCGTCGGGCAGCGGGGCCTACCGCGCGACGAAGGTGGGCCGCGATGCGTATGCCGCGCGCCTCGCCGAGGAGGCCAGCAAGTTCACTCTCGTGCACTCCGAGTTGCGCAGCGGGATCGACAGGATCCTGAAGTTCATCACCTACCTGATGATTCCGGCGGGCCTGCTGATCATCTACAACCAGCTGTTCTCGAGCGGCCAGCCGCTGCGGCCTGCACTCAACGGCATGGTCGCGGCGCTCGTGCCGATGGTGCCCGAGGGTCTGGTGCTGATGACGTCGATCGCGTTCGCGGTCGGTGTCGTCCGGCTGGGGCGACGTCAGTGCCTCGTCCAGGAACTGCCTGCAATCGAGGGCCTCGCGCGTGTCGATGTGGTGTGCGCCGACAAGACCGGCACGCTCACCGAGAACGGCATGCGGCTGTCGGAGCTGCAGTGCGCCGAGGGCACCGATCCCGATGTCGTGGCGCACGCGCTCGCGGCGATCGCGGCCGACGACCCCCGGCCCAACGCGAGCGTCCTCGCGATCAGGGAGGCGTACCCGGACGAGCCCGGGTGGGGCGCGCCCACCGCGCAGGCGCCGTTCTCGTCGGCGAAGAAGTGGAGTGGGCTGTCGTTCGGCACGAACGGCAACTGGCTGCTCGGTGCCCCCGACGTGCTGCTCGCGCCGGGCACCGACATGGCCCGCCGTGCCGACGAGCTCGGCGCACACGGACTGCGCGTGCTGCTGCTCGGCACGTCGGACGGCCCCGTCGACGCGCCGGACGCGCCGGGACAGGTGACGCCCCGTGCGCTCGTCGTGCTCGAACAACGCGTGCGCGGCGACGCCAAGGACACGCTCGAGTACTTCGCGTCGCAACACGTCACGGTCAAGGTCATCTCGGGCGACAACGCGGTGTCGGTCGGTGCCGTCGCCGAGAGCCTGGGGCTCCCGGGCGCCGAGCACCCGGTCGACGCGCGGCGGCTCCCCACCGACTCGGACGAGCTCGCCGACGAGGTCGACGACGCCAGCACGTTCGGCCGCGTCCGGCCCGACCAGAAACGCGCGATGGTCGGCGCGCTGCAGTCGCGCGGCCACACCGTCGCGATGACGGGCGACGGGGTCAACGACGTGCTCGCGCTCAAGGACGCCGACATCGGCGTGTCGATGGGTTCCGGCTCGCCCGCGACCAGGGCCGTCGCGCAGATCGTGCTGCTCGACAACAAGTTCGCCACGCTGCCGTACGTCGTCGCCGAGGGCAGGCGCGTCATCGGCAACATCGAACGGGTCTCGAATCTGTTCCTCACCAAGACCGTGTACTCGGTGTTGCTCGCGTTCCTCGTCGGCGTCTCGGGTGTCCTGGCGCAGATGTTCGACTTCGAGCCGGTGCCGTATCCGTTCCTGCCACGGCACGTGACGATCGCGGCATGGTTCACGATCGGCATCCCGGCGTTCATCCTGTCTCTCGCCCCCAACAACGAGCGGGCGCGTTCGGGCTTCGTCGGGCGGGTGATGCGGCTCGCGATCCCGTCGGGAGTCATCATCGGCGTCGCGACGTTCGTGTCCTATCTGCTGGTCTACGCCGGGCCCGAGCAGACCGAGCAGCAGTCGGAGCAGGCGGGCACGACCGCGCTCATCACCCTGATCATGATCGCGATCTGGGTGCTCGCAGTGGTCGCGCGGCCGTACGTGTGGTGGAAGCTGGTGCTGCTCGCGGGCTCGGTGCTCGGGTACGTCGTGTTGTTCTCGGTGCCGTTCACACAGGAGTTCTTCAAGCTCGACCCGTCGAACGAGGGCGCCACGATCTCGGCCGTCGTGTGCGGCCTGGTGGGCATCGTCCTCGTCGAAGTGGGCTGGTGGATCAGCGGCCGGCTGCACGGCGAGCGGCGCGCACTGTTCGCGGCCTCGAGCGACTTCGCGGGAAGGGCGTGACCCACGCGCGGACCTGCGCGATACTGCTCTCGTTGTGGCAACGTAAGGCGTGCACGGTGACGACCAGTGGAGGCACGATGAGTTTCGCAGACACACTCAAGAGCCTGATCGGCAAGGGCCAGAAGGCGGCGTCCGACAACGCGGACAAGATCCACGGCGCCGTCGACAAGGCCGCCGGTTTCGCCGACGACAAGACCGGCGGTAAATACAAGGATCAGATCGGCAAGGCCGCGGACGCCGTCAAGAAGGCAGTGCCCGACGAGGAGCCACCCGCGGGAGGCTCCGGTCCGGGTCCGGGTCCGACCGACACGCCCCGGCAGCCCTGAAGCGGCCGCGGTGAGTGGGGAGGTCTCGCGCGCGTCCGGTGCGGATGGCGACGACTACGCGCTCATGTCGGTGTCGGTGCGGTGGCACGACCGCATCCTCGTGATGTCGGTGGTGGGCGACATCGACCTCGTGACGGCCGCCCAGCTGTCCGACTCGGTGACGGCGGCGGTGCAGAACGGGCCTGCGGGGCTCGTCGTCGACCTCAGCGCCGTCAACTTCCTCGCCTCGGCGGGGATGAGCGTCCTGATCGACGCCGCCCAGCACAGCGACCGCTCGCGCATCCCGTATGCGGTCGTGGCGCGGGGTGCGGCCACCGCACGCCCGATGGCGCTGGTCGGTCTCGACGCGAAGTTCCCGGTGTTCGGCACGGTCGAGGACGCGGTCGACGCCTGCCTGCGACCCGCATGACGACGCCAGGCCCGGACACCGCCGTGTCCCCGGTGGCTCCGGTCGCGTCCAGCGGCTTCTGGCATCACGGTGTGCCCGCCGAGCCCGGCAGCCTGCTCGCGCTGCGCCGCGACCTCGCGCGCTGGCTCGGCAGCGTCGGCATCCGCTCCGAGCGTGCCGACGACATCGTGCTCGCCAGCTACGAGGCGCTCGCGAATGTCGTCGAGCACGCGTACGTCCGGCCCCGTGCCGGGTCGCTCGACCTCGCGGCACGGTTCGACGAGGGCGACGCGTGCGTCGAGGTCGTCGTGGGCGATCGGGGCCGGTGGGCGGCCGGCCCGCCCGATCCGCTGCGCGGCAACGGCCTGCGACTGATCGACTCGCTCGCCGACGACGTGGAGATCGCGCGGGGTGACGCCGGCACCGTCGTGCGCATGTCGTGGGCCGCTCACCCGAACCGCCGCGATGCCCTGTGGTGAGGTACCGAGGGTGACGGGAGCGCGCGCACCGGGACAGGGAGGCCGAGTGAGACGACTGCTGGTTCCCGCGGCAGCGCTTGTCGCGAGCGCCGTGCTGGTCGCGGGGTGCGGATCCGACAGCGGCAGCGCCGAACCTGCGCTGCCGCCCGCGCCGGTGGGCGCCGAACGCGGACAACTCGTGTCGCAGCAGTCCTTCGACGACATCGCGCCCGACGTCACACAACTCGGTGGCACCGCGGTGCGCGTCACCTATCGCAGCACGTCGGGTGTCGACGGGTCGGGCACCGAGGTCAGCGGCGCGGTGTTCGCACCCGCGACGCCCCCTCCGCCGGGCGGCTACCCGGTCGTCGCGGTGGGGCACGGCACCACCGGCGTCACGGACGACTGCGCGCCGTCGGCGTCGCCGGACCTGCGTGGCAACGCGGCGCTCGTCGCGTCGATGCTCGCGCGCGGCTGGGTGGTGGCCGTCAGCGACTACCAAGGGCTCGGCACTCCGGGGCCGCACCCCTATCTCGAACCGCGGTCCGCCGCCTACGACCTGATCGACTCGGTCCGCGCCGCGCGCAACGTCTTTCCTGCGGCCTCCACCACGTGGGCCGCGTACGGCGAGTCGCAGGGCGGCCAGGCGTCGTGGGCGGCGGCCGAGGCGTCGTCCGACTACGGTGACGGGCTCGACTTCGTCGGTTCCGCCGCACTCTCGCCCGCGGCCGACGTGTCCGGCATCTTCGACGTCGACGCCGGCGGGAGCGCGGCGAACGTGCCGTTGCTGAGCTGGCCGCAGAAGGCGTTGCTGCCGTACGTGCTCGAAGGATTGCGGACGGTGCACCCCGAACTGGACACGAGCGACTACGTGCGCGGCCCGCTCGCCGACGAACCCGACGTCGCGCTGTCGTGCATCACCGACCGTGGCGGAGACAAATTGCGCATCGCCACCACGATGCAGCCGGACGACGTCGGCCCCAGCACACCCGAGGCCGCCGAACGTATGCACGGCTGGCTCGACGACCTCGCGCTGCCGCAGGGCACCGCGGGCGGCCCGCTGTACGTCGTCGCGGGCGGCCGGGATCAGCTCGTGCGTGCCGAGTGGACGTCGTCGGCCGTCGCGCGCGCGTGCGCACAGGGCGACACGATCGAGTTCACGGTGCGCCCCGAACAGGGCCACTCGGAGCCGGCCGCGGTGCCGGGCGCGCTCGACTGGATCGCCGCGCGGTTCGTGGGCGGTCCCGCACCCGACACCTGTGCCGCGGCGGGGGGACGATGACCGAGTCGGTGCTCAGTCGCGTGCGCGCGTTGTGTCTCGCGCTGCCCGAGGCCACCGAGCGCGTCAGTCACGGCGAGCCCGCGTGGTTCGTGCGACGCGCGCCGCAGTTCGCGATGTTCGCGAACCGGCATCACGACGACCGGGTCGCGTTGTGGGCCGCGGCGCCCGACGGTGCGCGCGACCGCTGGCTCTCGATCGGTCCCGACCGGTTCTTCGTCCCGCCGTACGTCGGCACCCGCGGGTGGATCGGGGTGTACCTCGACGTGCCGCAGTTCAGCCTGGCAGGCAGTGGCACGGTGGTCGGCGACCCGGTCGCGGGCGATGCCGCGTGGGAAGATCTCGCGGAGATCGTCGAGGACGCCTATCGCGCGGTCGCACCGGCGACGCTGCTGCGGGTGCTCGACGCGCGCGGCCGACAGTGAGCGCGCTGCTCGGTGCGGTCGCGGGAGCAGCGGCCGCCACGATGGCGATCGTGTTCTGGCTACGCACCCGCCGTACCCTCACGACGCCCACCGAACGTGCCGTCCACGAGGCGCTGCACACCGCGTCGCTCGCGGCGCGCTCGCTGCGTGAGGGCCTCGACAGCGAGTCCGCGTCGGCGGCGGTCCCGCATCTGCGGCGGCTCACGTCCGCGCCCGCGATGCTCGTCGCCGGGCCCGACGGCGACGTGCTCGCGTGGGACTGCGATCCCGACCTTGCGGCCCGCGGCCACGACGACACCGGGCCGCACACCGGAGACGACGCCGAGCAGCGGCTCACCGAGCGTGCCCGCGCCACCGCTGCCCGCGCGATCGACGGCGCACGCCGAGTCCTGGACTCGGATCCCGGTCTCGCGGGCGACGGCGCACGGGCCGTCGTCGCGCAACCGCTCACCAGCGAACACGGCGGTGTCCTCGGCGCGCTCGCGGTCGTCACCGCCGACGAACCGAGTCCCGGCCTGCTCGGTGCGCTCGGCGAGGTCGCGCGATACGCGAGCGGCCAGATCGAACTGGCCGACCTCGACGCGTCACGCGCGCGGCTCGACCGCGCTGAGGTGCGGGCGCTGCGCGCGCAGATCAGCCCGCACTTCATCTACAACGCACTCAACACCGTCGCGTCGTTCGTGCGCACCGACCCCGCTCGCGCGCGCGAGCTGATCCTCGAGTTCGCCGATTTCACGCGCTATTCCTTCCGGTCGGCGGGCGAGTACACGCTGCTGTCGGACGAGCTGCGCAACATCGACCGCTATCTGACCCTCGAGCGTGCCCGGTTCGGACAGTCGTTGCAGGTCGTGCTGAGGATCGCGCCCGAGGTCCTCGGCGTCGTGCTGCCCTTTCTCGCGTTGCAGCCGCTCGTGGAGAACGCGGTGCGCCACGGCATCGCGGGCAAACCCGAAGGCGGCACCGTCACGATCACCGCGACCGACGAGGGCACCGACTGCGTCGTGAGCGTCGAGGACGACGGCGTCGGCATGGACCCGGAACTGTTGCGCTCGGGCTCGCTCGACACGGTCGACGCGTCTCGCGGCGTCAAAGAGGCCGCACATGTGGGACTCGCCAACGTCGACGACCGGCTGCGGGCGGCCTTCGGTGACGACTACGGCCTCGTCGTCGAGACCGCGCCCGGCGCGGGCACCAAGGTGAGCATGCGGGTTCCGAAATACCGGCCGGGCATTCGACCGTGACGCGCAGGCCGCGTGGCACGATGATCCTCACCCGAGGACGACTGCGCAGGAGGACGACGAGGCGACGTGACCGACAAGGACAGCCCCGACAGACCGCTCACCGTGCTCGCTGTCGACGACGAGAAGCCCGCACTCGACGAGCTGGTGTTCCTGCTGCGTGAACAGGATCGCGTCGGCCTCGTCCACACCGCGTCCGACGCCACCACCGCGCTGCGGATCCTGCAGTCGGGCGACATCGACGCCGCATTCCTCGACATCAACATGCCGGGGCTCGACGGCCTCGAGCTCGCGGGCATCCTGCGCAATTTCGCCGCCGCGCCTGCCGTCGTGTTCGTCACCGCGCACGACGACCGCGCGGTGGCGGCATTCGACCTGGGCGCCACCGACTACCTGCTCAAGCCGCTGCGCGAAGAACGGCTCGCGGAGTCGATCCGGCGCATCGCCGAGCAGCGTGCACGCACCGACGGCGCGGCCGACGACGCGGAGAACGACGTCATCCCGGTCGAACTCGGGGGAGTGACGACCCTCGTGCGCCGCTCGTCGGTGCAGTGGGTCGAAGCGGACGGCGACTACGCGCGGCTGCACACCGCCACCGGATCACATCTCGTGCGCATCCCCATCTCGTCGCTCGAAGCCCGGTGGGCGGATGCGGGATTCCTGCGGGTGCACCGCTCGTATCTCATTTCGCTTCCGCTGGTCACGGGGATCCGCTCGGTCGGCACCGGAGTCGTCGTGTGCCTGCGTGGCGGGCCGGGCGATCCGCCCGTGGAGCTGCCCGTCAGCAGGCGACACGCACGCACCCTCAAGGATCGGCTGGTGCGCGGTCCGAAGCAGAGCTGGGCGGGGGGCCGCTCGTGACCGGCGGTGACGGACGCGGCGGGCGGCGGCCGGTGCGCGCGACGCCGCCCGCGCGCGAACGCGTCGTGCTCGCCGAGCGCCGTGGGGCGCGTACGGTGCGCACGCGTGTCGAGGTGCAGGAGCAGACCGAGGTGGGTGACGCGATGGTGCGCGCGCTCATCCGCACCCAGCTCGGGCTCGCGGTGCGCTGTGCGCTGTTCGCGATCGTGCCGCTGTGTGCGTTGCCCGCGCTGTTCCGGCTCGTGCCTGCGCTGTCGGACGTGAGCGTGCTCGGCGTTCGGCTGCCGTGGCTGATGCTCGCGGTCGGCACCTATCTCGTGCTGCTCGTCGTCGGGTGGGCGTTCCTGCGCCAAGCCGACCGCAACGAGCAGGAGTTCACCGATCTCGTCGACGACTGACGGGGCGATGCACATGACGAGGCGGCACCGGTGACGGGCGGGCCGTACCCGGTCGCGACGCTCCTCGCGGTGTGCGTCGCGGCGCTCGCGACGGTCGCGGTCGGTATCCACGGGGTGCGTTTCGCGCGCACCACGTCCGACTTCCTCGTGGCGTCGCGCAGTGTGAGCCCGCGGTGGAATGCTGCCGCCGTCTCCGGCGAATATCTCTCGGCAGCTTCGTTTCTCGGTGTCGCCGGGCTGATCGCGAAATACGGCGCCGACGCCCTCTGGTACCCGATCGGGTTCACGGCGGGCTATCTCGGTGTGCTGTTGTTCGTCGCGGCCCCGCTGCGTCGCTCCGGCGCGTACACGGTGCCCGACTTCGCCGAGTTCCGGCTGCGGTCACGAAGTCTGCGCAAGCTGGCGATGGTGGTCGTCGCCGTCGTGTGTGCCCTGTATCTGGTGCCGCAGTTGCAGGGCGCGGGGCTGATGCTGCACACACTGTTGGGCATTCCGAGCTGGGTGGGCGCCGCCGTGATCGGGGCGATCGTGATCGGCAATGTCGTCGGCGGCGGCATGCGGTCGATCACTTTCGTGCAGGCTTTCCAGTACTGGCTCAAACTCACCGCCGTCGCGGTGCCCGCGGTCGCGTTGTGCGTGTTCTACTTCTCCGACCGTCAGGAGCTCGGCGAGCCCGCACCGCCCACGGTGTCCGAGCGGACCACCGTCGAGATCACGACGGACGTCGTCGTGCAGGTCGCCGAACCAGTGCTGCTCACGGGCGAGGGCGCACTCGACGGCACGCCGCTCGACGGCCGCAGCATCGTCGTCGATGCGGGTACGCACACGCTCGGCACCGGCACGTCGCTCGTGCTCGACGCGGGCGCCGCGGTGCCGGTCGTGGCGGGCGCACCCGTCGACAACGACGACTGGATCTCGCCGGGCCTCGGGTTCGGCGGCGACCATCCGATGTACTCGGTGTATTCGCTGATCGTCGCCACCTTCCTCGGCACGATGGGGCTGCCGCACGTGCTCGTGCGCTTCTACACCAATCCCGACGGGCGCACCGCGCGCGTCACATCGCTCACGGTGATCGCGCTGCTCGCGTTGTTCTACGTGTTTCCGCTGCTGCTCGGTGTGTTCGCGCGGCTGTACGTGCCGCAACTGCTCATCACCGGCACGTCGGATGCGGCGGTGCTGCTGCTGCCGGTGTCGGTGTTCGCCGGGTGGGGCGGTCAGCTGCTCGCGGCACTCGTCGCGGCGGGCGCGGTCGCCGCCTTCCTGTCGACGTCGTCGGGGCTGTTGGTGAGCATCGCGGGCATCCTGTCGACCGACGTGCTGCCGGGCCGCATCCGCGACTTCCGGCTCGCGTCGGTGCTCGCCGGCATCGTGCCGCTCGCGGTGTCGATCGTGTTCGTCACGCTCGACCTGTCCCGCACCGTCGGTCTCGTGTTCGCGGTTGCGGCGTCGACGCTGTGCCCGCTGCTCGTGCTCGGGATCTGGTGGCGCGGTCTCACCGCACCCGGCGCGGCGGCGGGACTCGTCGTCGGCGGCATCGCGTCGGGTGGGGCCGCGACGGCGTCGATCCTCGCCGGCCTCGACGCGCAGGACGTCGGGGGCTGGGCGGCGGCCATTCTGGCGTATCCCGCGGCAGTGAGCGTGCCACTCGCGTTCGCGACGATGGTGGTGGTGAGCCTGGCGACCCGCTCACACATCCCGGACGGCGTCGCAGGTGTGTTCGCGCGCATGCATGTGCCCGAGCGGCTCGGGATGGGTTCGGACCGTGAGCGCGACCTCCAACCGTGAGCACTTTGCGAGTCTCCGTACGCTGTTGAGTCTGGGTTGATGTGAGACACGAGATGTCTACCCAGATGTG
>NZ_JAASAE010000030.1 GCF_012726205.1 Rhodococcus sp. HNM0569
GAAACTGTCCGCACCGCGCCCCGCCGACGACGGCACCCGTGATCCACGCCCACCGTCGCAGCGCCGCGCGGATGCCCTGACCGAGGTGGTACGCCGGTTCCTCGGCGCCGGTCTGACGGGTGACGAGGCCGGCGAACGCCCACACCTGACGGTGGTGATCCGAGAACGCGACCTCCGCGAACAGGGCGTGCACATTCGGTCGGAAGACGGTGCAACCGAGGACACCAGAGACAGCGACAAACACAGCGACAGACACAGAGACAGCGACAGACACGGCGGCATACGTGTGCCCTGGACACCGTGGGGAGGAACCCTGTCGATCGCGGCTGCCCGCAAGACCGCGTGCGATTCCGACGTCACCCCGGTGGTGGTCGACGACGTGGGGGTACCGCTCGCGATGGGCCGCACCACCCGCCTGGTCACAGCCTCGCAGCGACGGGCACTGCGGGTGCGGGACCGTGGCTGCGCCTTCCCGGGGTGCGGGGCANTTCGTGCACCACAGCGGCTGGACCATCGACATCCACGACGACGACAAGATGCCCTGGTTCACGCCACCACCGACACCACAGGGGCCGAGCGAACCACTCCCGGCACACCGCAATTCGATACCGCTACTCGCGTGACACCCGGGAGGATCAGACCGCGGGCACCGTCTCGCGTTGGCGTTCGCGCACGACACGCAGACCCGATACGGGCAGCGCACGCAGGCGCTCGACGCGGGCGCCCACTCGCCGCGCCAGCCTCGGATGGCGCGGATAGATCTCGTCTGCCAGGCCCATCTTGGCGTGGTGGAACCGGTGCACGGTCTCGACCGTGAATCCGCCGTCGCGCACGGGACTTCCGGGGATCGACTGCGGCTCGCTCACCACCCAGTTCGAACCCGAATCGACGAGCGAACGATGCTTCGTGGCGTAGTAGTCACGCCTGCCACCGAGCGCCGTGCCGCTCGCGCCGATCGCGGCGGCGACGAGGTGCGGGTGGAACCGGGTGCTCGCCCATACCTGGCCAGGGCGCGCAGGCAGACCCCGGCGCCACACGTCCGTGAACGGCACGAAGCACGCCTCGGGGATCTCGTGCTCGATTCGGTCGAACACCACCCGGTCGGTGCCGGGCATGCCCTCGACCACGGCGACGTCCCGGCCGTCGACCCCCCACGCCCGCAGGACGTCGGTGACTGTGGTGACGAGTGCATCGAGGCCACCGCCGCCCGCGAAGTCGTCCATGAGGTCGCTCTGCACACACAGCACGAAATCTCGTTCGAGCGCAACGGCTTCGGAATCGTAGGTGTCGTGGTCGGCAATCGCGAGCCACGCGTCGTCGCCCGTGGACCGCACGCGCGACGCGTCGCCTGCCGCGAGTTGCGAGGGTGTGTCGCGGACGTCGAACATGTCGAAGCGGTCGACCAGTTCACGCAGCAGCGGCAGCCCACCGGGCACGACAGGGAAGAGCCCCTGTCCTGTTGCGACGAGCCTGCCGCCGCCCTTCTCCGCTGCGGCACATGCCGCCACGAGCAGCGTGATGTGGTGCGGCCACACCGAGTTGAGGTACCCACCGCCGAGGAAGTGCACAACGTCCGCGCGGATGAGCATCTCGATACCGGTGACCATGCGGCACAGCACGCCGGGGTTGTCGATCGCGCTCTGGACGAACTCCGCGCCTTCGGCGAGTTCCATATCCCGTGTGGCGTCGCACATTCGCCAGATCGTGTCGACGAACACCACCCGAGGGTGGAAGTCCGAATGCAGCACGGCCGCCTGCCCCGGAGTGTGACAGTCGACGACGACGTCGGCGTCGGGACGCCGCTCGGCGAGGTAGCGCAACCAGCCGCGGAGGATGAACTCGTCGCCGTAGTTGGGCGCCCCGCTGGGAGCCACCAGGTAGATCAGCTCGCGCTCCCGGACCTCACTGCCACGCCGACGCGGGAGAGGAAGCATCGTGGTCCCCTTTGTCGTGCGGCCGGGTTTCGCCCGACACAGTAACCCTGATCCGGACGAATCGCGCAATCGCCACTCCGGAAAGTGTCCTGGCATACTCGCGGCGTGACGAACGACCAGGCCCGACCCGTGTGCGGAGACGTGACGATGCTCGACCGTCCGGTGTACGAGTCGCTGCGCACCCGGCACGCGCATCTGGCCCGCCGGGTCGGTCATGCCGTCACCTACGACCCCGCGGTCGCGACCTTCGCCGCGGTGGATCCGGTACCCGGGCCACAGCGATGGACCGACCTGGCCTGGCTCCTCGGCGACGGCTCGCTCGCGGACATGTTCAGCGCGGCCGACGTCCCGCCGGCCGGCTGGGCTCCGGTGTTCGAACTCGACGGGCTGCAACTGCTCGGCCCCGCACTGGTACCCGACTTCCGTCTCGACGGTCGCGGCACACTCGTCGAACTGGGCCGCGAGGACGTGCCGGAGATGCTCGACCTCGTCGAGCGGACGCAGCCGGGGCCGTTCCGGCCACGCACCCACGAGCTCGGCACCTATCTCGGGATTCGTGTGGACGGCGTCCTGGTGGCGATGGCGGGCGAGCGTCTCCGGCCGCCGGGTTTCACCGAGATCAGCGCCGTGTGCACCGCCCCGGAAGAGCGTGGACACGGACACGCGTCACGGCTGGTCGGTGCGCTCGTGGCGCGCATCGACGCGCGCGGAGAGCGCGCCTTCCTGCATGCCGTCGAGACCAACACCTCGGCCCTGCGGCTCTACGAACAGCTGGGCTTCCGCACGCGCACACGCGTGACCTTCCGGGGTTTCCGCATCCCGTGATCCGCGGGCGGGCCGTCAGAACGAGCCCATGTCGGCGGACAGCCAGCGTGTCGGCTCGAGTTCGATGCGCACCGTTTCGCCGTGGTCGCCCGACGCGAACTCGACGTACTGATCGACCGCCTCGGCAGGCAGGTAGCGCACGCTGAGCTCGCGCAGCATGTCGACCGTGCCCGGGACGCGGGACGCGACGGTGCCCTCGACCGTCACGTACCGCACCGACGGCGTGAGTACCTCGACCATGAGGCTGAATCGGCCCGCCGCGCGGATCAGGCGATCCTTGACCGAATCGGTACCGGTGAGGATCCACGGCCTGCCACCCGGCGTGTACTGGTACCAGATGGGGACGACGAGCGGCGGCTCGCCGGCGTCACGGGCAACCGCGAGCGCCGCGACCAGCGGTTGAGCCAACAGTTCTTCGCGTGCTTCGACGGCCATACCCATGAGACGACGGTACGCACACGACCCGACGCCGATCTCGAATTCGCGGTTATCGGAGTGCCCCGAGATCGCCGGACAGCCAGTGCTCGGGTTCGAGATGGATGACGACCTCTTCCGCACCGGCCGTCGACGCGACGAAGCCGTCGACCTTTTCCGGCGGGAGATACCGTGCGGCGAGCGCTCGGGCCGCGTCCTCGCTGCCGGGCTCGAGCAATGCCACCGGGCCCTCGACGCTGACGTACCGATAGGTGGGCTCGGTCTGCTCGACCATGAGGGTGAACCGGGTGGCCGCCGCGATCGCCCGCGCCTTGAGCGAACCGGCCCCGGTGAGGACCCACGGCTTGCCGCCCGGCTCGTAGTGGTACCAGATCGGGACCACGAGCGGTCCGCGGCCGCGCGGGTCGGTGACCGCCAGCGCCGCAATGTGTGGGCGAGCGAGGAACTCTTCGCGTTCGTCGCGGGTCAGAGCCATGACGACCAGCGTAGATGCGGTGCCTGTGCCACGAGCGCGGCTTCCATAACGATTCAGGACTCGCGCACGACGTCGTCGGCGACCTTGTCGTCGCGGACACCACGCCAGCTCGGGTGCCGCAGTCGGTCGGCGTCGGTCCATTCGTAGTACCGCACCTCCCCGACGATCTTCGGAGTCACCCAGACCGCGTCCTTGGCGTCGGCGCGCGGGACGTCGGTGTCGAACGGGCTGGTCTTACGTTCGAGCGGGGTGAGCAGGGACGCGAGGTGGTCGAGGTCCTTCTCGGTGAATCCGGTGCCGACCTTGCCGATGTAGTCGAGCCGGCCGTCGGGGCCATGGATGCCCATCAACAGTGCACCCAGTGTGTGCGACCGCGCGCCCTGGCCACGGGTGAACCCGCCGATGATCACTTCCTGCGTGTGCCAGTTCTTGATCTTGAGCCACGTCTTGGCACGCTTGCCCGCGAGATACACCGAGTCGGTGCGTTTCGCGAGAATGCCCTCCCAGCCCTGCTCGCGACTGTGATCGTGCGCCTGCTCGGCGGTTCCCTCGAGTCGCGGCGGCACGTCGAGACCGCCGCCGGCCTTGGCGGCGAGCGCTTCGAGCACGCGGCGCCGGTCCTCGTAACTCTTGCGCAGCAACGACACTCCGTCGAGGTACAGGATGTCGAACACGAGATAGGTCGGCTCGCCGCCGTTCTGCAGCTTCTGGAAGCTCGTGACGCCCGTCGCGTCGTACGCGACGACCTCGCCGTCGAGCACGACGTCGTGTCCGGCCAGAACATCCTTCAAGGCAGCGAGTTTCGGAAAGTCGGGCAACCTGTCGCGGCCGATCCTGCTGAGCAGCGTGAGGGTGCCGTCGTGCAGTTCGGCCAGGATGCGGATCCCGTCCCACTTGCCTTCGAACGCCCAGCGTTCGTCGTCGACGTCGCCCAGCGAGCCCGGCGTCGCGAGCATCGGTCGCAGATCCGTAGGAAAGGCCTTGTCACCCACCGGGGTCGACGGTTCGTCGGCCCCCTTCGATGCCGACTTCGACGTGTCCCCCTCCGGCGGGTTCTGGTCCTTCATCCGGTGGATGAGCCATTGGTCGCCGTTCGTCTGGATGAGGGCGTAACGACCCTGTGCGCGTTCGCCTTCGAGATAGACGATCACTTCGTCGTCGCGCCACTTCTCGGTGACATAGGTGCCCGAATCCCAGATCTCGACGGTGCCACCGCCGTACTCGCCCTTCGGGATCGTGCCCGCGAAGGTCGCGTACTCGAGCGGATGGTCCTCGGTGTGCACCGCGAGATGGTTGCCCCGCGTCGACGTCGGAACCCCCTTCGGCAGCGCCCACGACACCAGCACACCGTCACGCTCGAGCCGGAAGTCCCAGTGCAGACTGCTCGCGTGGTGTTCCTGCACGACGAAGGTGTCTCCGCGGCCGACCGCAGGGCGCGACACCGGTACAGGCTCCGGGGTTTTCGACGCATCCCGTTTGCTCCGGTAGGTGTCGAGGGGGTCCTTCGCGTCCAGGGACGGGTCGAGTGCGGCGAGGATGTCGCCGTGCTCGTCGACGCGGCGCAGGACCTCGTCGTAGCCGAGCTGCGCGAGCTTCGGGTCGTCGAGTTCGTCCCATGTGCGGGGTGCCGCGACCCAGGGATGCGTGCGGCCGCGGAGCGAGTACGGCGCGATCGTGGTCTTGGCCGGGTTGTTCTGACTCCAGTCGAGGAACACCTTGCCGCCGCGTGCGGCCTTCGCCATCGTCGCGGTGACGAGTTCGGGCATCGTCCTCTGCAGGCCGGTCGCGACCTCTTTCGCGACCGCGGACGCGCCGCCCGGTTCGAGTGCGCGGTCGAGCGGCACGTACACGTGGATGCCTTTGCTGCCGCTCGTGACGGGGTAGGCGTCCCAGCCGAGGTTCGCGACGAGATCGCGGATCGCCCGCGCCACCTCGGCGCACCGGGTGAGCCCGACGCCCTCACCGGGGTCGAGGTCGAACACGAGCCGCGTCGCGGGCCCCCGCTCCCCCGTCAGCGCACCCTTGCCGTCGGTCTCGAACCGCCATTGCGGCACGTGCAGTTCGAGCGCTGCCTGCTGGCCCGCCCACGCGAGCCCGGCGACACCGTCGAACACGGGATAGCGCACGGTGCGCCGCGAGATCGTGACGTCGTGCGTCTCGATCCATGCCGGCGCCGACTGGGGCAGGTTCTTCTCGAAAAACGGTTCCGCGGCGACGCCGTCGGGCCACCTCTTCCTGGTGACCGGGCGCCCGGTCAGGTGCGGCAGCATGACAGGCGCGACGGCGGTGAAGTAGTCGATCACCTGGCCTTTCGTGGTCCCCGTCGCCGGGTACATCACCTTGTCCAGGTTGGTCAACGACAGCCGCCGACCGCCGATCTCCACGTGCTCGGAGTCGTGCCTCGTCGCCATGTGCCGCCTCCGCACCCGATGTCCGTCGGTTTCCGGAACTCACCGCCTCAGGGTCATTGTGCGACGCCGACCGGGGTGGATGGGGCGGGATGCGACCGGAGGGTCAGGCGTAGAGCTCGACGAATGTGGCGAGTGAACGGTCGATGTCGCCCTCGAGGGCCTTCGCGA
Source organism: Rhodococcus sp. HNM0569 (assembly GCF_012726205.1). Lineage (GTDB taxonomy): Bacteria > Actinomycetota > Actinomycetes > Mycobacteriales > Mycobacteriaceae > Rhodococcus_F. The sequence continues at coordinate 6,249 of NZ_JAASAE010000030.1, forward strand.
CGCCCTTGCCGATGGGACCGAACAGTGGCGCGCCACCGAACTCGACGGTGAACACGATCTCCGACCCGTCGCCCTTGTCGCGTACGTCGAGAACGAGGCCCAGCTTGACGCCGCCCTTGCCCTTGCCCTCGAGCACGAGGTGACGCGGCGCGTCGTACTCCTTGATGACCCAGTCCACCCGGTTGCGCAGACCCTTGACGCTCACGACGGACGTGAGCCTGGTGCCGGCCTCCAGCGTGGCCGGCAGGTCGCCGCGCCAGCCGTCGTGCACGGTGAACCACTTGTCGAACGACTCGAGGTCGGACGCGCTGTCCCACGTCTGCTGGGGCGTCAGGGGAACGTCGGTCTTCGCTGTGAGTTTGGCCACCGCGGCAGCATAACGCACGGGAGCGGCGCCGAACGCGCCGCTCCCGTGGGTTGCTCTGTCATGCGGATGTCAGTGCGACACAGCCTTTTCCACGCCGACACCAGTGAGTGAACGAACCTCCATCTCGGCCCGCTTCTCCGCGCTCTCCGCGCGCCTGCCGCCGATGTAGGTGCCGACGATACCCAGCACGAACGCGAGCGGGATCGACACGATGCCGGGGTTCGACAGCGGGAACCACGAGAAGTCGACACCGGGGAACATCGACGACGCCGAGCCCGACACGGCGGGCGAGAACACGATCAGCGCCAGGCAGCTGATCAGGCCGCCGTAGATGCTGAACAGCGCGCCGGTCGTGTTGAACCGCTTCCAGAACAGCGAGTACAGCAGGGTCGGCAGATTCGCCGAGGCCGCGACCGCGAACGCGAGGGCGACCAGGAATGCGATGTTCTGCCCCATCGCGAGGATGCCGAGGACGATCGACACGATGCCGATCACGACGACGGTGATGCGCGAGACCCGCACCTGCTCTTCCTCGGACGCCTTGCCGTGCTTGATGACGCTCGCGTAGATGTCGTGCGCGAACGACGCGGATGCCGTGATCGCGAGACCGGCGACGACCGCGAGGATCGTGGCGAACGCGACGGCCGAGATGATCGCGAGGAACAGCGTGCCGCCCAGTTCGAACGCGAGCAGCGGCGCCGCGGCGTTCTCCTTGCCGGGGGCGGCGAGGATGGCGTCGGGGCCGACCATCTTCGCCGCGCCGTATCCGAGGACCAACGTGAACAGGTAGAACGCGCCGATCAGACCGATCGCCCAGGTCACCGAGCGTCGGGCTTCCTTCGCCGTCGGGACGGTGTAGAAGCGCATGAGCACGTGCGGCAGGCCCGCGGTACCGAGCACGAGCGCGATGCCGAGCGAGATGAAGTCGAGCTTGCTCATGCTGCTGATGCCGTACTTCGCGCCGGGCGCCAGGATGTCGGTGTTCGCGACCGCCGCATTGGACGAGCCGCTGATCGCGGTCTGCGCCTGCGCGAGGAGCGTCGAGAAGTTGCCGCGCACCGCGAACAGCACGAGGAAGAACATGATCGCGGCACCCGCGATGAGCAGGACGGCCTTGACCATCTGCACGTAGGTGGTGCCCTTCATGCCGCCGATCAGGACGTACGCGATCATGAGCGCGCCGACGATCGCGACGACGACGGCCTGCCCGGCCTTGCCGTGGATGTCGAGCAGGAGCGCGACGAGACCACCCGCACCGGCCATCTGCGCGAGCAGGTAGAACAGCGACACCGCGAGCGTCGACAGTGCCGCCGCCATACGCACCGGGCGCTGCTTGAGCCGGAAGCTCAGGACGTCGGCCATCGTGAAGCGGCCGGTGTTGCGCAGCAGCTCGGCAACGAGAAGCAGTGCGACGAGCCACGCGACGAGGAAGCCGATCGAGTAGAGGAAGCCGTCGTATCCGTAGATCGCGATGGCGCCTGCGATACCGAGGAAGGACGCGGCCGACAGGTAGTCGCCTGCGATCGCGAATCCGTTCTGCGGGCCGGAGAACTGGCCGCCGCCGGTGTAGAAGTCGGAGGCCTTCTTGGTGGTGCGGCTCGCGCGAATGACGATCGTCATCGTGACGATGACGAACAGCACGAAGATCGAGATGTTGAGCAGGGGGTTGCCGACGTCGGCCCCCTGGGCGAGCACGGTCATCGTGCACCCTTTCCGTTCGTGGTGCCCTTGCTGTGTGCCGTGCCCTCGAGCTCGTCGCGGATGTGCGCCGCGCGCGGGTCGAGGTCACGGTTGGCGAAGCGCACGTACAGGCCCGTGATGACGAAGGTCGTGACGAACTGGCCCAGGCCCAGGATGATGCCGACGTTGATGTTGCCGACGACCTTGGTGGCCATGAAGTCGTGCGCGTACGTCGCGAGCAGCACGTACAGCAGGTACCAGGCCAGGAAGAACGCCGTCATCGGGAACACGAAGCGCCGAAACCGGTGCTTGAGATCCTGGAACTCGGGGCTGGCCTGCATGTCGAGGAATGCCTGCCCGTCGGGTACACGCCGGTCGGGCGGTACTACCGGGTCGGTGGTCGTCACGGCGGACTCCTTGGTCGCGTGTCAATAGTGTTCTGTCACGCCGAACGCTATTGAGACCTGAGTCACACGGAAAGGGTGTGCCCCGGGTCACACGCCGAAAATGTCGGGTTCTGCGCCGAACGGTGTTCCACGAGCGACGAGCGGACGCGCCCGCCCCGTGCGTGAAACAGGCGTACGGAGACTCTGTGCTGTCTACGTAGATGTGAGACACGGGTGTCTACGTAGATG
>NZ_JAASAE010000031.1 GCF_012726205.1 Rhodococcus sp. HNM0569
CGATCTCGACGGCACCTCCGGTGCTCTCATCCTCTACAGCACCCGTGTCGACGCGTTCGACGAGGTGGACGCCGCGCTGCTCGATTTGTACGTCACTGCCGCGTCGCGCGCCGTGCGCGACTGGAGCCGCTACCGCCGAACCCGCGAACACGTCGAGCAGTTGCGCACCGCGCTCGCGTCCCGCGCCGTCATCGATCAGGCGAAGGGCATCGTGATGGCACTGCGCGGAGTCGACGCCGAGGAGGCGTTCGCACTGCTCGTGGCGCAGTCGCAACAGCAGAACGTGAAATTGCGCGACATCGCGGAAGGCGTCGTCGACACCGCGGTCGATGCAGCGCACCCGCGGTGAGCGCGTCCGGTCACTCCGCCATCGCGTGCCGCAACTGCTGTTTCGGCGGCGCCGACACACAGCGGGAGTAGGCCTTGACGGCGTCCTCCGCGATGCGGTCCCACGAGTAGCGCGTCGTAGCCCGCTTACGCGCGGCGACGCTGTAGTCGGCGAGCGTCTCCTCGTCGCCGAGGAGAGTGCGCACCGCGTCGGCGAGCTTGCGGGCGTTGCGTGGCGGCACGAGTCGGCCGGTCACTCCGTCGGCAACGGTTTCCCGCAGTGCTCCGACCGCGGCCGCGACCACGGGAGTTCCGCACGCGTGCGCTTCGAGCGCCAGAGTGGCGGTCGGCTCGAACCACGGCGTACACACCACGGCATCGGCCGAGCGCAGCAGCGCAGGCATGTCGGTATGCGGAACGCGCTCGACGAAACGGACTCGCCCGGTGACGCGGTAGCGCTTCGCGGCGGACTTCAATCGCGCGAGGTTCTTGTCGTCCGGTGCGGCACCCGCGATCACGAGTTCGGCGTCGGGCAGCCATTTCATCGCCTCGATCGCGGTCTCGAACCCTCGGCTCGGGACGATCGTGCCCGCCGCGACCAACCGGTGCTGCGCGTCCTTCGACGCGAGCGCGCCGTCCAGTTCACGCGGTCCGTCCGGTGCGAAGCGGGTGACGTCGACGCCTGCGGGCACGATCGACGTCCGGGTGCGTGGCAGTCCCTGGTGGGACAGCTCGAACACCTCGTCCGTGCACGTCGCGAGCACCCGCGTCGCTCCGCGCGCGATCAACTGTTCGAGGCGGATGCGATCGTTCGCCGCGCGATCCGGACGAGCGAAACGGCGTTCCATCGCGCCGAGCGTGTGGAACGTCTGTACCGACGGGATTCCGAGCAGTTTCGTCGCGAGCTGTGTCGCGATGCCCGACATCCAGTAGTGCGCGTGCACCAGATCCGGGCGGTCCAGTTCCCACATGTTCTCGAGGAATCCACCGAACTCGCCCATGAGCGGCAACGCCTCGCCCGGGGGAATCGGCTCGGGCGGCCCGACGGGCACGTTCACGACGTCGTAGCCGTCGGCCGTGGTCTGCCGCTCCGGCGCGTCGTCGCGATCGCGGCGCGTGAAGACGGTAACGTCGTGCCCTGCACGAGCGAGTGCCGCCGACAGTTCCGCGACATGCGTGCTGCGCGACCACAACGGCCCGAGTCCCTCTCGGGCCAGCGGATTCGCCTGTTCGGCGACCATCGATATCCGCAGCGGTCGTGATTCGGTGGGGGCAGTGCGCATGTGTTCACCTCGTCGGTGTGTGGAAGAAGACGCCTCCGCGTGCTCGGGAGTCGGCGTACGGAAGAGTGGGTTGTAGAACCGCGGGCTCGCCCGAATAGATGCCCCGGTAGGCGCGTCGTCAAACCTCCAGGCGCTGCGCGTGCGCCTGTGCACGGACCGCCGCGAGGGTCGTCGTACTCGGCTATCGTCGGACCGATGGCCGGTCCGAATGCCGTCTTCCACAAGTCCCGCGCGGACGCTCCGCGCGGGTTCTTCGAGGCCGAAGCCGCCGGCCTTCGTTGGCTCGCCGCCGGCGGCGCGCGCGTCGCCGACGTCCTCGACGTCGGGCCCGGCTTCATCGATCTCGCGCGGGTGCCGGTCTCACGTGCGCTCCCCGAGGCGGCCACCGCATTCGGTGCGACCCTTGCGCGCGTGCACGACAGCGGCGCGCCCGAGTTCGGTTCGCCGCCGCACGGACACACCGGGCCGCTCTACATCGGCGAGCGCGAGATGGGCTCCGGCACCGATTCCCGCTGGGGGCGCTTCTACGTGCGCGAGCGGGTTCGCCCGTTCGTTCCGCTCGCCGTCGAGCGCGGCAATCTCACGTCCGTCGAGGCCGACCTCGTCGAGCGCGCGTGCGCCGCCGTCGACGACGGCCCGCTCGACGCGACCGCTGGCGTGCCCGCACGGATCCACGGCGACCTGTGGAACGGCAACGTGTTGTGGACCGACGAGGGTGTCGTGCTGATCGACCCCGCTGCGCACGGCGGCCATCGCGAAACCGATCTCGCGATGCTCGGGCTGTTCGGCTGCCCGTATCTCGACCGGGTCGTCGCCGGCTACCAGGACGTGCACCCGCTCGCCGACGGGTGGCGCGACCGGGTCCCGGTCCATCAGTTGCACCCGCTCGCGGTGCACGCCGTCGGGCACGGGCGGGCGTACGGAGCGGCGCTGGCCGACGCCGCGCAACAGACGCTGGCTCTGCTGCGCTGAGTTCGCACCGGAACCTGCCCCGGTCAGATCCAGGCGAACGGTGGCGCGCTGATGCCTTCGACCATGTGGCTGCCCCACAGGTCGATCGCGATGACTCGGGCGGTCGCGGTGCCTTCCGGCGTGGTGACCGTCAGTTCGGTGCCGATGTCGACGGGCGTGCCCGCGAGCTTCTCGCCGAGCGAGCGGACCCGGCCGTGCCACAGGTAACGGCCGCTGATCGGCTCGAAGTTGCCTGCGAACTCGACCTTGACGGTGACCGGGGAAACTGCCCCGCCCTCGCTCGGGACGACCGTGACCTCGGCGTCGCCACGGTAGCCCTCGGGTTCGTCGTGATGGCCGGCCTCGTGCGCGTCGGGGGCGTGCGGGTCGATGTCGTGCGGTTCGTTCACACCGACCATGATTACGTGTTACCGGAAGTTACACAAGAGTGCCCGGCGGGATCAGTCGGTTTCGGACGTGCGCAGCGTGTGATCGAGGGCCTTGAAACGCGTCGGCGAACCGTTGGCCTCCATGATTCCCTGGATGCTGCCCCAGATCATCATCGTGAGGTAGCTGATCAGGTCCTCCGACGTCATCGACGGGTTCGAGATCCACCAGTGCGTCCCGAGTCGCACCGCGCCGACGATGCCGTACGCCCACGGCACCGCGCCGCCCGAATCCATCTCGAACTCGCGCAGCTTCTCGCCCAGAACCGTTGCGAGGACCTCCGCGATCATCCGCTCGGAATCGGCGATGACGCTCGTGTCCGCGCCCTGGCCGTTCGCCATGATGTACAGGTAGATCTCGGGATCGGCCGCGACGGTCTCGACGTACGCGGTGACCGACGCCTGGGTCAGCTCGTACTCGCTCATGTCGCTGTGCACCGCGGCGTACACGCGCGGCGCGAGAACGGATTGGACGAACCGGCGCATCGTCGCGTTCACGAGGTCGCTCTTGTCGGTGAAGTACCGGTACAGCACCGTCTTCGACACGCCGATCTCGGCAGCGATCTCGTCCATCCCGACATCGCGACCGCGCACACGGATGGCGGCGATCGTGCCGTCGACCAGCTCTTCGCGGCGCGCGATCTTGTGCTCGTGCCAGCGCCGCTTGCGGCCGTCGGTCTTGACGGGTTTGGTCTTCGGCGGCTCGGCGGGTGACACGGATTCGCTCACTTCTGTCGACTCCTGCACTGCTGTCGTCTCGTCCTGCGACACCGGTCTCGTTCACATCCATTCGTTCTGTTCGTCGGTCACAGCCTAATGCGCGGCGCATGTCGACCCGGGTGGCGTGTCCGCACACGCGGGCCGAACGCGTTGCGGGGGCAGAATGGGTCACGTGCCCGACCTGACACTCGCTACCTTCGACGACGCCGCGAAGCGACGCGATCTGCGTCGCATGAAGACCGTCGCGACCGGATTCCTCGTCTTCGCCACGATCGTCTACCTGTTCTCGCGCTGGCAGGAGACCCGCGGCGCGGGCGAATGGGTCGGCTACGTGCGGGCCGCGTCCGAGGCGGGCATGGTCGGTGCGCTCGCCGACTGGTTCGCAGTCACCGCGCTGTTCCGCCATCCGCTCGGGTTGCCGATCCCGCACACCGCGATCATCAAACGCAAGAAGGACCAGCTCGGCGCGAGCCTCGGCAACTTCGTCGGCAGCAATTTCCTGTCCGCCGACGTCGTCGCCGCCAAGGTCGACAGCGCGCGGGTGCCGCTGCGGCTGGGCACGTGGCTCGCCGAGCCGCGCAATGCCGAACGTGTCGCTGCCGAGGCGTCGACGATCATGCGCGGCGTGGTCGGTGTGCTGCGGGACGAGGACGTGCAGCAGATCATCGACCACACGATCGTGCGCAGGCTCGCCGAGCCGGAGTGGGGCCCGCCGCTGGGGCGTGTGCTCGGCGAACTGCTCCGGGAGAACCGTCAGCTGCCGGTGATCGATCTGCTCGCCGAACGCGCGCACCAGTGGGCACTCGGCAGTCAGGACACGATCGACCGGGTGATCTCGCGCGATTCACCGTCGTGGTCGCCCAAGTTCGTCGACTCGCTGCTGGGCGAGAAGATCCACAAGGAACTCGTCGAGTTCACGTGGAAGGTGCGTTCGAACCCCGACCACGAAGTGCGGCAGGCAGCGAACCGGTTCCTGATCGAGTTCGCCGACGACCTCCAGAACGACCCGACGACCATCGCGAAGGCCGAGAAGATCAAGGCCGAGATCATGGGCCGCGAAGAGGTCACCAATCTCGCCGCGTCCACGTGGGCCGTCGCGAAGCGGCTCATCCTCGAGTCCGCCGACGACCCGAACAGCACGCTGCGCACCAAGATCGCCGAGAACGTCGCCGCCCTCGGTGCGCGCGTACGTGACGACGACGCGCTGCGCACCAAGATCGACGGGTGGCTCCGGTCGGGCGTGCG
>NZ_JAASAE010000032.1 GCF_012726205.1 Rhodococcus sp. HNM0569
GCTCACCCGGCACGCCGGGAGCGCACGGATGCAGCCGCGCGTCCAGCACGTACGCGCGCACGTTGGCCTCGACCACACCGATCGGCACGATCGCCGGGTCACCCTCGCGCGGATCCCACTCGGTGACCGACACGGTCGCCTCGGTGGGCCCGTACAGGTTGTGCAGCTGCGCAGGCAGGGCGTCGCGGAACCGGGCGGCGGTGGCCGCGGGCAGCGCCTCACCGATCGCGAACACGTGCCGCAACCCGCGGGCGCGCGCCGGGTCGGCGACGGAGAGGAAGGCGTCGAGCATCGACGGCACGAAATCGGTTGCCGTCACGGACTGCTCGTCGATCGTGCGGGCGAGATAGTCGGGGTCGCGGTGGCCGTCGGGTGCCGCGAGGACGACGCGTGCCCCGGTGGTGAGCGGCCACAGGTAACCCCACACCGACAGGTCGAATGTCGCCGCGGTCTTCTGCAGGTATGCGTCGTCGCCGCCGAGCGGGTACCGCGACTGCATCCACGTCACTTGGTGCACGACCGCCGCGTGGGTGACCGCGACACCCTTCGGGGTGCCGGTCGACCCCGAGGTGAACAACACGTAGACGGTGTTGTCCGGGTGCAGCGGCGCCAGGCGCTCGGCGTCCGTCCAGCGTGCTGCGTCCTTCGACGCCTCGGAGTCCTCGGAGTCGTCCCCGTGGTCGGCGGCGGCGGGCTCGTCGACGGTGAGGACGGGACCGCCCGCGCCGGTTCCGGCGTCGAGGCCGTCCGCGACGGTCGTGAGGGTCAGTCGCGGTGCGGCCGTGCGCAGTACGTGCTCGATGCGTTCACGAGGGTGATCGGGATCGATCGGGACGTACGCGCCGCCCGCGCGCGCGACCGCGTACATCGCGACGACGAGCGCCGCGGACCGGCGGATCGCGACCGCGACCCGCACTTCGGGGCCGACGCCCGCCGCGACGAGGCGCCGCGCGAGACGCGTGACCGCCGCGTCGAGTTCGGCGTAGGTGAGCGAGACGTCGCCGTCGCCGTCGACGAGCGCGAGCGCGTCGGGCGTGCGCGCCACCTGGCGCGCGAACAGGTCCGGGTGCGTGAGCGCCGGGACGGGCGCGGTGTGCGTGCCCGGGCTCGGCTCGGGCGTCTCCCCCAGCGGCACGTCGCCGACCACCGCGTCCGGCCGGGCGACGACCGTCTCGAGGACGCGCACGAATGCCGCGGCGAAACCACGGGCGGTCGCGTCGTCGTACAGAGCCGTCGCATAGGTGACGTCGACGCGGGTCGAGCGGTCGTCGTCCTCGGTGAGCACGAACTGCAGGTCGAAGGGCGCGACGTCGGGGACGACGGGAGTGCTCGACACGGTCAGGCCGGGCAGTTCGAGTCGTGCCGCACGGTGGTTCTGGTAGAACAGCGCGACCTGGAACAGTGGGTTGAACGCGCTAGAGCGCACCGGATCGAGTGCCTCGACGATCTGCTCGAACGGCAGGTCGGCGTGCGCGAACGCGGCGAGATCGTCGGTGCGCACGGCGGCGAGCAGTGCGTCGAACTCGGCGGCCGGATCGACGTGGGCGCGCAGCACGAGCGTGTTGGCGAACATCCCGACCAGGTCGTCGAGGGCGGCGTCGCCGCGGCCCGCGATCGGGGTGCCGATCGCGATGTCGACGGTGCCGGACAGCCGGGCCAGCACGACCGACAGCGCCGCGTGCATCACCATGAACGACGTGGCGCCGCGGCCACGCGCCAGGGCAGCGACCGCGTCGGTGAGTGCGGCGTCCAGGCGCACCGAGAAGCCGGCTCCGGCGCTCGACGCGACGGCGGGCCGGGGCCGGTCGGTGGGCAGTTCGAGCAGCGCGGGCAGATCCGCGAGCGCGGTACGCCAGTGCGCGAGCTGCCGCGCCGCGGTCGACGTGGGGTCGGCGACGTCGCCGAGCATGTCGCGCTGCCACAGCGTGTAGTCGCCGAACCGCACTGCCGGTTCGGGGAGGGTGGGCGCACCGGACGCGGTGGCCGCGTAGGCGGCCGCGACGTCGCGCGCGAGCGGATCGAACGACCATCCGTCGGCGGCGATGTGGTGCAGGACGATCGCGAGCACGTGCCGCACACCCGCGGGCGAGTCGTCGGTCAGCCGGAACAGGCGGGCACGGATCGGCAACTCGGTGGTGACGTCGAATCCGCGCAGCAGCACGTCGTCGACACGGGCGTCGAGGTCGGTGGACGCGGCGCGGTCGACGGCGACGTCGAGCGAGACGGCATCGGGTTCGAGGATGTGCTGGTACGGGCCGTCGCTCGATGCCGGGAACACTGTGCGCAGCGGTTCGTGCTTGGCGACCACCGCGGCGAGCGCACGCACCAGGGCGTCGGTGTCGAGCTCGCCGTCGAACCGGATGACGAGCGGCAGGTTGTGCACCGGGTCGGCGGGGTCGAACTGGTTGAGGAACCAGATGCGTTGCTGCGCAGGCGCGAGCGGCAACCTCTCGCCTGCGCTGCGGGCACGCCGTACGAGCGCGGGTGCATCCGAACCGAGGTGTCCGGCCGTCGTCTGCTCGTCGCCGAGGGCGGCGGCGAGCGACGCGACGGTCGGCGCGTCGAACACCTCGCGCACCGAGGCGGAGTCGAAGCCGGCGCCGCGCAGCCGCGACACCACCTGGGTCGCGCTCAGCGACGTGCCGCCGAGCGCGAAGAAGTCGTCGTGCACTCCTACCCGGGCGCCGCCGAGGACGTCGGCGAACACCGCCGCGACCGCTTCCTCGGCCGGGGTGCGCGGCGGCACGTACTCGGTGTGTGCGGCCGCGAAGTCGGGTTCCGGCAGCGCCTTGCGGTCGAGCTTGCCCGACGCATTGAGGGGGAACTCGTCGAGCACGGTGATCACCGACGGCAGCATGTACGTCGGCAGCAGGCGCGCCGCGTGTTCACGTAGCGCGACCGGCTCCGGCGAGTCCGCGCCCACGACGTAGGCGACGAGGTGATCTCCGGTCGCGGCGTCGGTGTGCACGAGGACCACCGATCCGGCGACGTCCGGATGGCTGCGCAGCGCGGCTTCGATCTCGCCGAGCTCGATGCGCTGGCCGCGGAACTT
>NZ_JAASAE010000033.1 GCF_012726205.1 Rhodococcus sp. HNM0569
CCCGGCACCACCGGACGCAACCAGCGATCGAGCACGTGCAGCACCGCTCCGGGCACCGGACGGCCGCCGCTCGGGTCCACATCGGACCCGACGATCCCGAACGAGACGTCACCCGCGATCTCGGACGAACCATAGGAGTCCACGAGTTCGACGCCCGGCATCGCGCGCTGGACAGTCGCCGCGACACGAGGGTCGAGCCGCTCACCGCTCGACACCACCCGATGCAGGGGCGGCACGTCCTGCGCTCCGGTGCCGGCCCCACCGTCCCCGTCGAACAGTGCCCCGAGCATCGTCGGCACCGCAGTCACCTGCGTCACCGACTCCCGCACCATCAACCCACGCAACGCAACCGGATCGACAGCCACCTCGTCCGACGCCAACACCACCCGCGCCCCCGAACACAACCCCGCCAACAACTCCGTCACACCATCGACGAACGTCACCGCACTCTTCGACACCCGCACATCCGGCACACCCGCAGGCACCGACCACCGATCCACCGCCCACGACACACGATTCGCCAACNTGCGTCGGACCCGCGCTCGACGGCGGACACCACGGTGTCGTCGTCGACGTACACCACGGGCGCGCCACAGGTCGCGAGGACGCCTGCGAATTCCGTATCACCCTGGGGAGTCGGTGATCCCGTGGACGTCACTGTGAGCACCAGTGCGGGTGCGGCATCGGCGAGCATCCGCACGACCCGTTCGCGCGGATGCGACGGATCGATCGGCACGATGCCGGCTCCCGATGCCAGAACGCCCAGCAACGACACGACGGAATCGACACCCCGCGGCATCGCGACCGCGACACGATCTTCGGCACCGACACCGCACCCGCTGAGGAAGCGGGCGAGCCGGGCCACTCGCCCACCGATTTCGCGATAGCTCAACTCGACGCGGCCGCTGGTGGTTTCGGCGGTGACTGCCGTGCGCTCGGGGTACGCGGAGACGGCGCAGGCGAACAGGTCGGCAACCGTCGTCTCCCCGTCGACGGAGTCGCCGGGCAGGCTCCTGGGCTCGCCGGGCAGCAGCACGTCGAGCTCGGAGACCCGCCGCGTGGTGTCCTCGAACGCGTCGAGCATCGCGACGAATCGCGCCGCGATCGCGTCGGCGGTGGCTCGGGTGAACAGCGACGTCGCGTACTCGAGGCGGACGGCCAGGCCGTCGCCGGTGTCTTCGACGTCGAATGTGAGGTCGAATTTCGCTGCGGGCACGGGGGTGTGGAAGAACTCGGCGGACCGACCACCGAACCGCAGGGCATCGCGTTGCGCACGGAACTGCACCATCGTCTGGAAGATCGGGTGACTCGCGAGTGTGCGCTGCGCGCCCACCACGTCGACGACGCGGTCGAACGGCAACACCCGGTGGTCGAAGGCGTCGAGATCGTCGTGGCGGGTGGTCTCGAGCAGTGCGCCGAGCGTCGGATTCGTCGACAGGTCGGTGCGCAGCGCGCCGGTGTCGACGAAGCACCCGATCAACTCGTGCAACCGTTCGTCGCCACGAGAAGTGACGGGAGTGCCGACGACGACGTCCGCGCTGTCGGCGAGCGCGCCGAGCGTGAGCGCGGCTGCCGCGTGGACGAGGACGAACATCGTGGCCCGATGCTCCTGCGCGACTGCCGCCAGGCGCCGAGCCCGCGCGGCGTCGATCGAGTGGAAGACCGTGTCGCCGGTCGGTGCGCCGCGCTCGAGGGCGGCCGCGTCGTACGGCAGTGGAAGCTGCTCGGGGGCGCCGGCGAGGCGATCGCGCCAGTAGCGGTGGTCACGTTCGTGTGCCGCCGTGTGGGCGGCCGCGACCTCGGCCTCCCACAGCGCGTAGTCGCCGTACTCGAGCGCGGGTTCGGGCAGGACGGCGTCCTCGCCGAGCGCGGCGGCGTAGGCGGTACTCAGCTCGCGCACGACGATCGGCGCCGACCACTCGTCCGCCGCGATGTGGTGGACGAGTACGAGGACGAGCGATTCACCTTCCGGCGAGCGCAGGTCGGGCGGGTTCGCCGCGACGACCGACACCCGGATCGGGATTTCCGTGCCGAGGTCGAAGGGCCGCCGCACGCGCTCGGCCACGTGCTCGGCGAACAGCGCCGCGCGAACCTGCTCATCGGTGTGCGCGGAGTCCGGCAGCGTGACGACCTCGAAGGGCACTGCGAAATCGTCGAGCCGGCGCTGGATGCCGCGGCCTTCCTCACCTTCGGGAAAAACACTGCGCAGCACGGAATGCCGAGCGACCACGGTACGCGCCGCGCGTGCGAGCGCCTCGGCGTCGAGCGCGCCCGGCACGCGGATCGCGAAGGGAATGTTGTACATCGGGTTCTCGGGCTCGAGTTGCCGGCGGAACCACAGCCCCCGCTGCGCATTCGACAGCGGGGTGTCTACGCTGCCGCGACGACGCAACTCGGGGCCGGTGCGCGTCGGCGGGGTGTCGCCTGCACGGGAATCGACCAGTGCGGCAAGCTCGCCGATGGTCGGGTGATCGAACACGTCCCGCACCGACACACCCGGAAGCCGCGCCAC
>NZ_JAASAE010000035.1 GCF_012726205.1 Rhodococcus sp. HNM0569
GGTGTCGGCGATCAGGTGGCGGCTCTTGACGAAGTCGACCGTCTCGGCGACAGCGGGGGTCGGCAGATCCTGGGGGAGTACGACGAGCCCGCCGCGGCGCGCGACCGTCTCGGCCATGCGGCGGCCTGCGACCGCCGTCATGTTGGCGACGACGAGCGGGATCGTCGTGCCGGTGCCGTCCGTGGTGGCGAGATCGACGTCGAAGCGTGAGGTCACCTCGGTGTGGTTGGGGACCATGAAGACGTCGTCGTACGTGAGGTCGTAGGCGGGCACGTGGCCGTCGAGGAATTGCACGTGTCCCCACGATACCGGCGCGGACGTGCTCGTGCTCACTCGCGCACCGAGCGACGGGCGGTGCCGCGCGTGTGCACGCGACACCGCCCCGGCTCACGCCGCGATTCTCACGCCTCGATCTCCGAGCGGTCGCCGCTCCACAGCGTATGGAACTTCTTGCCCGCGGGGGCGTCGACGCGCTCGTAGGTGTGCGCACCGAAGAAGTCCCGCTGGCCCTGTGTGAGGGCGGCAGGGAGGCGTTCCGCGCGCAGCCCGTCGTAGTAGGACAGCGACGACGCGAACGCGGGCACCGGGACGCCGAGCGTCGTGGCGGTCGCGACGACGCGGCGCCAGCTGTCGATGCCCGCGGCGATCGCGTCCCGGAAGTAGGGCTCGACGATCAGCGTCGTGAGATCCGGGTTGCGGTCGTACGCCTCCTTGATGCGATTGAGGAAGCGTGCACGGATGATGCAGCCGCCCCGCCAGATGGTGGCCATGTCGCCCGGCTTGACGTTCCAGCCGTATTCCTCGCTGCCTGCGCGGATCTGGTCGAAGCCCTGCGCGTACGCGACGATCTTCGAGGCGTACAGCGCACGGCGGATGTCCTCGGTGAACTGGTCGACGTCACCGGGGCGTTCGGAGAGCGTGCCCGACGCGAGACCACGCGCCGCGGCGCGCTGCTCGCGATGACCGGACAGAGCACGGGCGAACACGGCCTCGGCGATACCGGTGACGGGCACCCCGAGGTCGAGCGCCGACTTGACCGTCCACCGGCCGGTGCCCTTCTGCTCGGCCGCGTCGACGATCACGTCGACGAGCGGGCCGCCGGTCTTCGCGTCCTTCTGCCGCAGCACCTGCGCCGTGATCTCGACGAGATAGCTCTCGAGTTCGCCGGTGTTCCACTCGTCGAAGATGTCCGCGATGCGGTCGGCGTCGAGGCCGAGCGTGTGCCGCAGCAGGTTGTACGCCTCGCCGATCAGCTGCATGTCGGCGTACTCGATGCCGTTGTGCACCATCTTCACGAAATGACCCGCGCCGTTCGGGCCGACGTGCGTGCAGCACGGGGTGCCGTCCACGTGTGCCGAGATCTTCTCGAGCATCGGTCCCAGCGACTCGTAGGACACGGCGGGACCACCCGGCATGA
>NZ_JAASAE010000036.1 GCF_012726205.1 Rhodococcus sp. HNM0569
TCTGCTCGACGGTCCAGCCGCCGGATGCGGGGTTGGCATGGTCGAACGGGATGGTGTGGTCGAGGTCGCAGGCCAGGGCTCGGACGGTGCAGTCGGGGAAGCGACAGTTTCCGTCGCGGGCACGCACGATTTCGGCCACGCGGTGCGGCGGCCGGTAGGTGAACTGTTCTCGCCGGGGTTTACTGCGTGCCCGGACTGCTGAGGCGGTGATGCCCGCGGCGGCCAGTGCGTGTCCGATCCCGAGGACCGTTCCGTGTGCGGGTGTGTCGCTGCGTCGGCGCGACAGCCATTCCTGGTCGGTCATCGCCCCCGTAGCGGTGGAGTCCGCGTCGTCGAGTGCAGCGGTGCCGTGTCCGGTGTTGCCGCAGAGGGCGTCGAGCAGTGCGTCTCGGTCGGTGTCGGTCAGGGTGAGTACTTTGTGCCAGGTGGCGTCGGCGGCGAGGCTGCGGGCGAGGTCGGCGTCGATCCAGCCGTGTCCGGCGAGGTAGCCGGGTCGGTCGTCGAGACCGAGGAGTGTCGTCGCGTTCACGTCGACGTGGATCGTCGCGGTGGGTAGTGGCGACAATGCGGGCGCGGCCTGGTGTTCGATGATCTCGCGCGCGGCACCCTCACGCCCCGCCGCCCCACCCTCGCGTTCTGCCCGCGCGGTTTCGTGTTCGGTGCCAGCGGGCGCCGTCCGTCCGCATTCGCCGTCGCACCGGCAGTGCAGGCGGCCGGAGCCGTCGGCCAACGCGACCAACGCATCGGCGCGGCGTTGCGCGAAGGTGCGTGGGTCTTTCGCACAGACCTCGAGGCACATGGCCCGCAGCCGCATCGCGACGATCTGCCCGGCGGGACCGGGCAGCGTTCCCTCGACCGAGCAGGTGCCGTCGTCGTTCCCGCGGAATCGGATGTCGCGGTCGGATTCGGCGTGTTCGCGGCGTGCTTGGGCGCCGTCCGGGTCGTGCCGTGCGATGAGCCGGCGGGCGGTGCGGCGGATCGTCGTGGTGGTGGCCCCGTCGNGGGCCTGATCGATACGGCCTGCCGCAAAAGCTGCCGACGTGCCGTGCAGACGCCAGCGTAGATCGAGACCGAGCCCGATCCAGCGCCGCGCGACCGGTTCGGTGACCGTCAGCATGACCGCGACCTCGGTGTGCGCGAACTCGCCTTGGAAGGCTTCGTTGCAGCCGCGCCGGGCATCGGCGGCGCAACGAGCCAGATACACCGACGCCACCGCGTCGACCTCGAGGAACTGTGCCCGCGCGATGGCCGCGTGCCGCTCACGCAACAGAACCGTCCATTCCGATTCGGGGGCACCCGCCAGTACGCCGGGAGCCTGTGCCCCCGCGTGTCCCGAAACCCCCGAATCGAACATGAGTTCTATAGTACATGCGTTCGAT
>NZ_JAASAE010000037.1 GCF_012726205.1 Rhodococcus sp. HNM0569
GCCGAGGTCCACGTGGCCGGTCGCCGCGAGCGCGGTGAGCAGCGCCCAGCGCAGGTCCGGGTCGAGCTGGAGACCGTCGACGCTCGTGCGTCCGTCGAGCAGCGCCCCGAGGTCCGCTGCCCGCGCGTCGTCGTACGCGGCCGCCGACGCCACCGTGCGGGCCCAGGTGAGCTGCGCGTCGCTCGCGGCCGGCGCCTCGTGCAGGTTGTGCCACGCGGTGTCGAGCCACGCGCGTCGGGCGGCTGCGCGACCCTCGTCGGCGACGAAGTGCTCGACGGCGAAACCGGCGTTCGCGAGTACCCCCGCGAGCAGCGCGGGGTCCGTCTCGCCCGCGGCGAATCGCGACACCATCGACACGAACCGCGGCGCGGCGAGTTCGGCGTCGCGGGTCGCATTCCACACCGACGACCACACGAGCCCGCGCGCGAGTGGGTCGCGCAGCCGGTCGAGTGACGACTCGACGGTCGCGAGCGATCTCTCGTCGAGCCGCGCCTTCGCGTAGGTGAGGTCCTCGTCGTTGAGCAGCACCAGGTCGGCACTCGGCAGATCGATCGGAGTCCGTTCCTCGGTCAGTTCGACGGCCCGGCGGTCGATGCGGACCAGATCACCCGTCTCGTCGAAGGAGTAACAGCCGATCGCGAGGGTCGTCGGTTTCGGCAGGGTCTGCACGACGTGCGTGCCGTCCCAGCTCAGCGTCGACACTCCGGTCGATTCGAGCCACTGCCGCGACCACGCGGCGAGGTCGCGTCCCGACGCCGCCGACAGCGCCGCGAGCAGGTCCGTCAGCCGGGTGTTGGCGAACTCGAACGCCTGGAAGTAGTTGCGGGCGGCGGTGAAGAACGCGTCGCGGCCCACGTGCGCCATGAGCTGTTTGAGTACCGCCGCACCCTTCGCGTACGTGATGCCGTCGAAGTTGAGCTTGGCCGCCTCGAGATCGGGGATCTCGGCGACGACGGGGTGTGTCGTCGGGAGCTGGTCCTGCTGGTAGGCCCAGGCCTTGCGCCGGTTGGCGAAGCTCACCCAGGCGTCGGTGAAGCGCGTCGCCTCGGCCGACACGAGTGAACCCATCAGGTCGGCGAACGACTCCTTGAGCCACAGGTCGTCCCACCACACGGGGGTCACGAGGTCCCCGAACCACATGTGCGCCATCTCGTGCAGGATCGTGTTCGCGCGGCGCGCGTACTGGTCCTGCGTCGCGGCGCCGCGGAAGACGTACGACTCGGTGAACGTGACGCAGCCGGGGTTCTCCATCGCGCCGAGGTTGTACTCGGGCACGAATACCTGGTCGTACTTGCCGAACGGGTAGGGGTAGCCGAAGTGGTCGGCGTAGAAGTCGAGCCCCTGGCGGGTGACCTCGAAGAGGTCGTC
>NZ_JAASAE010000038.1 GCF_012726205.1 Rhodococcus sp. HNM0569
CATGAACGCCACGTCGACAGCGCAGCGCGGGAAACGATCGCGCGAGGACGGCCCGATCCTGCTCCTGGGCGGGCGCAGTGAGATCGGCCTCGACCTCGCCGCGCGTCTCGCGCCCGGCCGGACGGTCGTCCTCGCAGCGCGGGCACGTCCCGGCGCCGCAGACGGTCTCGGCGAGGAGGTGGCGCGCATGCGCGCGGCGGGCGCCGCGAGCGTCGACACCGTGGCATTCGACGCCGACGATCTCGACACCCATGCGGCGACGCTGGCGGAGGTCGTGGAGCGGCACGGCCCGCTCGGCACCGTGATCCTGGCCTTTGGCATCCTCGGCGATCAAGCCGCCGCGGAGGCCGATCCGGCGCACGCGGTCCACATCGTCCACACCGACTACGTCGCGCAGGTTTCGATCCTCGGCCATCTCGCCTGCCTCATGCGTGCGCGCGGCGCAGGCGAGATCGTGGTGTTCTCGTCGGTCGCGGGTGCGCGGGTGCGGCGCGCGAACTACGTGTACGGATCGGCGAAGGCCGGTCTCGACGGCTTCGCGTCCGGGCTCGCCGACGCGCTGCGCGGGACGGGCGTGCACCTGCTGATCGCGCGCCCGGGGTTCGTGATCGGACGCATGACGGAAGGCATGCCGCCGGCGCCGTTCTCGAGCACACCCGCTCAGGTCGCGGACGCCGTCGCCGAGGGCCTGCGACGGCGTCGCACCGTCGTCTGGATCCC
>NZ_JAASAE010000039.1 GCF_012726205.1 Rhodococcus sp. HNM0569
CTCCGAATGCCAGGGTGTGAGAGCGCGGCAGTGAGACTGCGGGGGATAAGCTTCGTAGTCGAGAGGGAAACAGCCCAGATCGCCGGCTAAGGCCCCTAAGCGTGTACTAAGTGGAAAAGGATGTGGAGTCGCGAAGACAACCAGGAGGTTGGCTTAGAAGCAGCCACCCTTGAAAGAGTGCGTAATAGCTCACTGGTCAAGTGATTCTGCGCCGACAATGTAGCGGGGCTCAAGTACACCGCCGAAGCCGCGGCATTCACATAAGCCCGCCTTCCCCTCATGGGGGGTTGGCCAGGTGTGTGGATGGGTAGGGGAGCGTCGTGCAGCCGTGGAAGCAGCGGGGTGANAGAAACTCTTCCGCCGAATGACCAAGGGTTCCTGGGCCAGGTTAATCCGCCCAGGGTGAGTCGGGACCTAAGGCGAGGCCGACAGGCGTAGTCGATGGACAACGGGTTGATATTCCCGTACCCGTGTGAACGCGCCCCTGATGAATCAGGAGTACTAACCGTCCAAATGGCTTGTGGGTTCCTTCGGGTTCCTGTTGGCCGGCTGCACGGGACCTTTCCTGGTAGTAGTCAAGCGATGGGGTGACGCAGGAAGGTAGCTGGGCCCGGTGGTGGATTACCGGGTGTAAGCCTGTAGGGCG
>NZ_JAASAE010000004.1 GCF_012726205.1 Rhodococcus sp. HNM0569
GATCTCCGGCTCCCGCAACAACGACCCCGCCAGAGCGACGATCCCGCGTGCCTCGCCGATCTCCAACAGGGTGTGCGCTGCCAACCACGCGGCACCGTCGCGATACCCGGCCTCGACCGCCACCCGGCGCACCTCGACCTCACCCATCACCGCGACGCGCCGCGCCTGCAACCCCGGAATCACTCGCGTCAACTCGACCGCCTCCGCGAGCAACTCGCCGTCACTCGACCGCCACGGCTCACCGCGCGTCGTCTCTATCGAATCCCCCAGCCCCATGAACGAACCTTAGTTCGAACACAGATTCGAAGTCAACGGTTCCGCGAAACCGATCCGGAACTGGTTGCCGACGGGAATTGCCGGTCGCACGGCCGATCTCACCGATTCCGGTACGAGCGCACCGCTTCGCGCATAGTGTCGGCGGCACATGCGGCGCGCCGTCCGCCAGGTGCGCCGGGCCGGGCAATGGGGAGGGAGCCGCTCGTGGATACCGACGTCGAGGGGGTCGAGCAGGCGGTCTCGACCGGCACGCTGCCCGCGTGGTCCCGCGTCGACGAACTGGTCACGGAGGCGCACGAGCGCTATCTGCCGCGCACGTCCGGTGCGGTCGCGGACTACATACCCGTGCTCGCGGCCGCGGATCCCGACCTGTTCGGCGTCTCGGTCGCCGAGGTCGACGGCCGCGTCCACACGGCAGGCCATGTCGACGTCGAGTTCTCGATCCAGTCGATCTCCAAGGCATTCGTCTACGCCCTTGTGTGCCACGAACTGGGCCACGACATCGTGCGTGAGCGAGTCGGGGTCGACAACACCGGCCTGCCGTTCAACTCGGTCATCGCGATCGAACTCAACGACGGCCACCCGATGAATCCGATGGTCAACGCGGGGGCGCTCGCCACCACGGCGCTCGTGCCGGGAGCCACACCGGCAGAGCAGTGGGAGCGCATCCGCACCACGCTGTCGGCGTTCGCGGGCAGGCAACTCGTGCTCGACGGCGAGGTCTACCAGTCGGAGACGCTCACCAACCAGCGCAACAAGGCGATCGCCCGGCTGCTGGAAAGCTACGGACGCATCGACACCGACCCGCTCGAGGTCGTCGACGTGTACACGCGC
Organism: Rhodococcus sp. HNM0569; assembly: GCF_012726205.1. Lineage (GTDB taxonomy): Bacteria > Actinomycetota > Actinomycetes > Mycobacteriales > Mycobacteriaceae > Rhodococcus_F. The sequence continues at coordinate 1,111 of NZ_JAASAE010000004.1, forward strand.
CAGTGTGCGCTGCGCGTCGACGCACGCGATCTCGCCGTGATGGGTGCGACGCTCGCCGACGGTGGCGTGAATCCCGTGACGGGCGAACGCGTCGTCGATGCGCACGTGTGCGGCGACACCCTGTCGGTACTCGCGGCCACCGGAATGTACGAGCGGTCCGGGGAATGGCTGTTCGAGATCGGGATCCCCGCGAAGTCCGGGGTCGCCGGCGGCATCGTCGCCGTGGCACCGGGAAAGGGCGCGATCGGCACGTTCTCGCCGCGACTCGACCGCGCAGGCAACAGTGTTCGCGGTCAGCGTGCGACGGCATATCTGTCGCGCACGCTCGGTCTCAACGTGTTCGCGTCCGACGTGCACGCATCGGGACGGGCCGCGCGCTCGTCGGAACGGAAGGACAGCGCCTCATGACCACCACGTCCACACCGGCGGCGACCGAACGCGCGTCGTGGCTGCCGATGGTCGGCCTGTTCCTGGCGCAGGTCCTGATGTCGTTCAACGTCGCCGCGCTGCCCGTGTCGATCGGTGGCATGGTCGACGACTTCGACGTCGCCCCCACCGTCGTGAGCACGACGATCGTCGTGTACGGCCTCGCGGTTGCTGCGCTCGTGATGGTGGGCGCCAAACTCGGCCAGCGCATCGGTTGGGTGCTCATCTTCCGGGGAGTCGTCGTCGCGTTCGCGTGCGCCGCGATCCTCATGATCGTGTCGCCGTCGGTCGAGTGGGCCATCGCAGGCCAGGCGCTCGCGGGCGCGTCCGCCGCGATCATCGTGCCCGCGCTCGTCGCGCTGATCGCCGAGAACTACCACGGCGACCAGCAGGCGACCGCGATCGGTTCGCTCGGCTCGGCACGCGCGGTTTCGGGAATGAGTGCCTTCTTCCTCGGTGGTGCGCTCGGCACACTCGTCGGTTGGCGCCCGGTGTTCGCGATCGTCCTCGCCCTCGCGGTGGCAGTGTTCGCGTTCAGCTTCACACTGCGTTCGGACAAGGGCGACGCGGGCATTCGCATCGATCTCGTCGCGGCGGTGCTCATCGGTGCAGGCGTCGTCATGCTGACTCTCGGGTTCAACAATCTCAACGCGTGGGGCGTGTTCTTCGCCGACGCGAATGCGCCGTTCGACGTGCTGGGCGTGTCACCCGCGATCGTGCTGATCGTGCTCGGTGTGCTTCTGGGGCAGGCGTTCTTCGTGTGGACGCGGCGTCGGATGGCAGCGGGCAAGGTGCCCCTCGTCGACTTGTCGGTGCTCGGCAGTTCGCGTGAACGCGCCGCCGTGTACGCGATGTTCATCGTCGTCGCCATGGAGGCCGCGCTCAATTTCACGGTGCCGCTGTACATCCAGATCGTGCAGGGGCGCACCCCGTTCGATACCGCGCTCGCCATGATGCCGTTCAACCTCACGGTCTTCGTCACCGCCACCCTCGTCGTGCGGGTCTACAAGTGGTACAGCCCGCGCGCGATCGGTGTCTTCTCGTTCACGCTCACCACGATCGCGCTCGTGTGGCTCGCGTATGTCGTCACCAACAACTGGGAGACGCTCGCGACGATCGTCGGGCTCGTGGTGTTCGGTGTCGGTCAGGGCGCGCTCGTGACGCTCGTGTTCAATGTCCTCGTGACGTCGGCGCCCAAGCGCCTCGCGGGCGACGTCGGCTCGATCCGCGGCACCACCCAGAACCTCGCTTCGGCCGTGGGTACCGCTGTCATCGGTGCACTCCTCGTCACGCTGCTGAGCTTGGGGGTGGGGCAGGCCCTCGTCGACAACCCCCGTCTGCCCGGATCGCTGGTCGCCCAGGTGAATCTCGACAACGTCAACTTCGTGAGCAACGACGACCTGCGCTCGGTGCTCGAAGGCACCGATGCGACGCCCGAACAGGTGGACGCCGCCGTCGAGCTCAACGAGGACGTCCGCCTGCGCACCCTCAAGTTCGGTCTGCTGATCCTCGCCGCGGTGAGCGCGACGGCGATCCTGCCCGCGAGCAGGCTGCCGAGCTACCGACCCGACGAGATCCCGGATCCCTCACCCGAGGACGTGTGAGCGGGGGAGCCGTGCTGGACTGTGGGGTTGTGCCGAAAATTCTTGTCAGAAGGGTGGTTCCACGCTCCCGAAGGTGACGCCGATGGCAGTGAGGCCCGCCGTGATCAGGCGCGGTAGATCGGTGAACAGGTATTCGGGGAGGTAGTTGAAGATCTCGATCGAGCCCACGATGGCTCCTTCCGAGTGGACGCGGATGTTACAGATACGCGCGATCTGTTGCATCGTATCCCCGTGGGTATGCGAGGTTCAAGACTTCGCAACCGAATTCAGGCCTCCGAGGCCGAGCGCGCCCGCACTCAGCCGGCGTTCGCTGCGCCCGCGAACGCGAGCGCCTGCGGCCACGAGAGCCGGTATGCATCGGCGTTGACCTGCTGGTCGTGCCGCGTGCGGTTGCTGAACCCGTGGTCGGCGCCGGGGTAGACGTGGACGATCGTCGCGCCGTGTTCGCGCGTCTCGAGCGCGTCGCGCAGCCGGGACAGCGTCGCGGCGCTCATGACCGTGTCGGCCCCCGCGTGCAGCACCATGACCGGCCCGGTGATGCGCGACGCGGCGGCGACGGCGTCGAGCGCGTGGTTGTCGGCCGGGGGATCGGCGATCGAGGGATGGTAGGCGACGACACACGAGAGATCGGGCTCCCGCTCGGCGAGCAGCAGCGCGAACCGTCCGCCGAGGCACCAGCCCATCACGCCGATCCGTTCGAAACCGAGGTCGTCGCGCAGGTAGCGCAACAGCACCTGCATCTCGGCGAGCGACGCCTCGTCGTCGAGTCGGCCCATGAGTTCGGACAGCCGTTCCGGCGGCGTGTCGTCGGAACTCGGGCCGTGCCACGGATCCCACACGAGCGCAGTCATTCCCGATGCGGCGACCTCGGTGGCGTAGTCGCGCACCTGTTCGCCGATGCCGGTGATCATCGGGAGCAGCAGCATGGCGCCACCGGTGTCGGGGCCGTCGGGGCTCACGAGATGCGCGGTGAGGCCGTCGACGCTCACGGAGGCGGTCACTGGAGCTCCTTTCGCGCCGCTCGACCGGATCGGCAGGCTGCGGCGAGCCGTCGCGGCGCGTTCACGATCGTGGCTGAGTTCACGGTCGTGCCCTCGGCAGGATTCGAACCTGCGACACCGGCTTTAGGAGAGCCGTGCTCTATCCCCTGAGCTACGAGGGCGGAGTAGTGCAATTGTGCTCGTCCGGCCCAGCCGAGGCAGGGACGGACGGGAGGGACTATACCGGCCCGTGCGTGCGGTCACTGCCACGCGTCGGGGTTGACCGGATGCGGCGGGCGACGCCCGGCTGCCATCTCGATCGCGTTCGCGGCACACAGCCGGGCCATCTCGCTGCGCACCCGCACGGTGGCGCTGCCCACATGCGGCAGGAGGACGGCGTTCGGGCGCTCGGCGAGGCCCGGCGCGAGCGCAGGCTCGTCCTCGTAGACGTCGAGGCCCGCACCGGCGATCTCGCCGTCCGCGAGGGCGGTGACGAGAGCAGTCTCGTCGACGATCGGACCCCGGGCGGTGTTGATCAGGATCGATGTCGGTTGCATCGCGCGGAAGGTGCCGGCGTCGACGAGATGGTGGGTGTCGTCGGTGAGCGGGATGTGCAGCGACAGGAAGTCGCTGCGGCGCACGAGCTCGTCCCACTGCACGTGTTCGACGCGGCCCGCGAACTCGCCGAGCTCCGCGTCGGTGACGGGACGGTCCGCGGGCGGACGCGGAGCGAACAGCACCGTCATCCCGAAGCCGAGTGCACGCCGCGCCGTCGCCCGTGCGATTCGGCCGAAACCCGCGAGTCCGAGCACCCGACCGGACACGTCCTGCCCGAGGAGCAGTTCGGGCTTCCATCCGTCGAAGCGACCCGCGCGCACGTAGGCGTCGGCTTCGACCGCACGGCGGGCAGTGGCCAGGATCAGCAGCATGGCGACGTCGGCCGTCGCATCGGTCAGGACGCCGGGGGTGTTGCCGACCATGATCGCGTGTGCGGTGGCGGCGTCGACGTCGATGTTGTCGTAGCCGACGGCGTAGTTGGCGACGCCTCGGATGCGGGCGTGGGCGAGCAGGTCCGCATCGAAGCGGTCGCGTAGTTGCGAGACCACGACGTCGTATCTCCCCGACGCGCACGCGTGCGCGAGACCGTCGCGGTCGAGGGTCGCGTCGGGGACGTCCACGGTGCCGGCGCCGCGGAGCATCTGCATGCCCGGTTCCGGCAGCGGTGTGGTGACCAGGAAGGTGGGGTGCTCGGTCATGGGCTCACTCTCGCATGCCGATATTCGCGAGGCCGGACTCGTCTTGTTTGTCCGCATTCCGCGATTGCCGCTGCATACGGGCACGTCAGGCGCGCGTATCGTGTCCCCGGTTCCGGCCAGCCCTGCATCAGTCGGGCTCGGATCGGCCGGACGACACGAGTGCGAAGGACTTTCATGGGTAACCCCGTCAGCCAGGAGCTGCAGCACGACGAGCCGCACCTGTCCCGGCAGCTGGCCAACCGCCACATCCAGCTGATCGCGATCGGTGGCGCGATCGGTACCGGCCTGTTCATGGGCTCCGGCAAGACGATCTCCCTCGCGGGCCCGTCGGTCATCTTCGTCTACATGATCATCGGCTTCATGCTCTTCTTCGTCATGCGGGCGATGGGGGAGCTGCTGCTGTCGAACCTGCAGTACAAGTCGTTCTCCGACTTCGCGGCCGACCTGCTCGGACCGTGGGCCGGATTCTTCACCGGCTGGACGTACTGGTTCTGCTGGATCGTCACCGGGATCGCCGACATCGTCGCCATCTCGGGATATGTCGACTACTGGTGGCCCGACATCCCGCTGTGGATTCCCGCGCTCGCCGCGATCCTCGCGCTGCTGCTGCTCAACCTGCCCACGGTCAAGGCGTTCGGCGAGACCGAGTTCTGGTTCGCGCTCATCAAGATCATCGCGATCGTGAGCCTCATCGTCGTCGGCCTGGTCATGGTGTTCTCGTCGTTCGAGGCGCCCAACGGCGCGCAGGCGAGCCTCGCGAACCTGTGGAACGACGGCGGCATGTTCCCGACCGGCGCGATGGGCTTCGTCGCCGGCTTCCAGATCGCGGTCTTCGCCTTCGTCGGCATCGAGCTCGTCGGCACCACCGCGGCCGAGGCGAAGGACCCGGAGAAGAACCTGCCGCACGCGATCAACTCGATCCCGGTGCGCATCCTGCTGTTCTACGTGCTCGCGCTCGTCGTCATCATGGCCGTCACGCCGTGGCGCGAGATCAGCGCCGAACGCAGCCCGTTCGTCGCGATGTTCGCCCTCGCCGGGCTCGGCATCGCCGCATCCGTCGTCAACTTCGTGGTGCTCACCTCGGCCGCGTCGTCGGCGAACTCGGGCATCTATTCGACGTCGCGCATGGTGTACGGCCTCGCGCAGGAAGGTGACGCGCCTGCACCGCTCGGCCGGCTCAGCAGCCGCCGCGTGCCGGCCAACGCACTGTTCTTCTCGTGTGCCTTCCTGCTGGCGTCGCTCGTGCTGCTGTTCTCCGGCGAATCGGTGATCGAGGCGTTCACCCTCGTCACCACGATCTCGTCGCTGCTGTTCATGTTCGTGTGGACGATCATCCTGTGCAGCTACCTCGTGTACCGCCGCAAGCGGCCCGAGTTGCACGCCGCGTCGAAGTTCAAGATGCCCGGCGGCGTCGTCATGTGCTGGGTCGTGCTCGCGTTCTTCGTGTTCGTCGTGTGGGCGCTCACACAGGAGGCGGACACACTGCACGCGCTGCTCGTGACCCCGGTGTGGTTCGCCGTGCTCGGCATCGCGTGGGCGTACGTGCGCAGGCAACCGAGCCACGTCGCGCGCTACCGCCGATTCCACGACGAGATCGCTGCCCCCGACGACGCCGCACAAGGCTGAATGCGGCCCGCCGCCGAAAGGTCATGATTCGGTAACGGTGGCGCTCGCTTATATCGTTTTGTAACATTCACCGCCAGACAGAGGAGCCGTCCCGCACGGGGGCGCGCTGGACGCCGACGACTGATAGGTAGCACCACTGTGGGTTCGCACCGCCGCACGACCGATACACCCATTGCATTCGTCATCGATTCCACCGCGCCTCGCGGTCGCCACCGTGACGAGTCGGCCCGGTACGGCTCGGGCGTGAAGGCAGCGAGCGTGGCCGCCGCGACCGGCGCGATCGTCGTCGGCGCCGCCCAGCTCGGCACCGGCACCGCCGCCGCACACGAGCTCGACGAGCACACCACCACGGAGGCCGCCCCCGCGCCGCTCCCGTTCGATCTGCCCGACGCGTTGCCCGCAGACGTCGCGGCTGCCGTCCCTGAGGGCCTCGTGCCCGCGGGATTCGAGGTTCCCGACCTCGGCCCCGACTACGCGCAGGTCGGTCAGCAGCTGCAGCACTGGGTCGATCAGCTCAACCCGATCAAGCCGGCGACGGTGCAGCCGGTGTCCGGCACGCTCACGTCGAACTTCGGCTCGCGGTGGGGCGCGCACCACGGTGGCCTCGACATCGCGGCTCCCGTCGGCACGCCCGTCCTCGCCGCGGCCGACGGCACCGTCATCTCGGCCGGTCCCGCGTCGGGCTTCGGCCAGTGGGTGCGCGTGCTGCACGACGACGGCACCGTCACCGTCTACGGCCACGTCGAGAGCTACTCGGTGCACGAAGGCGAACGCGTCAATGCGGGCGACGAGATCGCCACCGTCGGCAACCGCGGCCAGTCCACCGGTCCGCACCTGCACTTCGAGGTGCACGACGCCGCCGGCAACAAGACCGACCCCGCGGCGTGGCTGCAGCAGCGTGGTGTCGCCGTCACCTGGACGGACGCGTCCACTCAGGTCTGATCGCGCTTCTTTCCGGAACCGGGCTCCTTTTCGGAGCCCGGTTTCGTCGTTTGCGCGGTCTTTCCCGCCTGCGTCTTCGCCGCAGTATCGGGTTTCGCGGCAGTATCGGGCTTCGCGGCGGTATCGGGCTTCTCAGCCGTGTCGGTCTTCTCGGCCGTATCGGGCTTCTCGGTGCGCTGTGTCTTTTCGGCGGGCGGCGTCTTCGCCGACTTCTCTGCTTTCGCCGGTTCCGGCTCGGCCTCCGCTTCCACCTCCAGCTCGGCATCGTCGCGGAACACCAGCGTGCCGTTGTCGAGCGCGATCGCCCAACGCTTGGAGACCGCCCAGTCGCGCCCGTAGTCGGCGTCGGCGATCTCCTGCACACCGCCGAACTCGTCGACGATCGTGCCTGCCTCCACCGGCCACTTCGCGCGTGGCGTCGACGCGTCCGTGGCATGTGCCGTGCGTACCCGCGCCCCGACCGCGAACGACGTCGCGCGTGCCGCCCCACCGGCCTGAGTCATCGCCCCTCCTCGTCTCTTCGCCCTGAGGTTAAACCGGGAGAACACCGTCGCGGGGCGAAATGTGCCGGTTCGGCGGGCGCTCCGGCGACGGATCGTCGCGTCGCCGCCCCAGCGGGCCGCGTCTGCGCGTTAGCCTTCGAGCAGGCCGCACGAGAGGGGACGACCCGGTGGGCAGAGAAGTGGACGCTCGCACCTACACGCGAGAAGACCGGCGGATCTTCCGGAAGAAGGTGCAGGAGTGCGTCGCGGCGCTCGAGCGGATGCTGCGTGAAAACGCCTTCGGGGACGACGTGCACCGGCCCGAGCCGCTGCTCGGGATGGAGATCGAATTCAACCTCGTCCGACGAGACATGACTCCCGCGATGTCCAACAGCGAGGTGCTCGCCGCGATCGACGACGAGTCGGTCTTCCAGACCGAGCTCGGGCAGTTCAACGTCGAGATGAATGTGCGCCCGCGTCCGTTCAGTGGCGAGGAGACCTTCGAGCTCGAACGCACACTGCGCGCGTCGCTGCACGTGGCGGATGCGCGGATCGGCGACCACGACGCCGAACTCGTCATGATCGGAATGCTGCCGACGCTGGGTCTCGACCATCTCGGCCGCGACCGCATCACCGACAACCCCCGTTACGAGCTGCTCAACGAACAGATCTTCGCGGCGCGCGGCGAAGACATCGAACTCGACGTCGACGGTGTCGCGATGCCCGGGCGGCCCACCGATCATCTGCGTGCCGACACGAACTCCGTCGTGCCCGAAGCGGCGTGCACGTCGCTGCAACTGCACCTGCGGGTGGCGCCCGACGAGTTCGCGCCGCACTGGAACGCCGCGCAGTGTCTTGCAGGCGTTCAGGTCGCGCTCGGCGCCAACTCGCCGTTCCTCGCGGGCAAGGCACTGTGGCACGAGACGCGCATCCCCGTGTTCGAGCAGGCGACGGACACGCGTCCGCAAGAACTCGTGAATCAGGGTGTGCGGCCGCGGGTGTGGTTCGGCGAGCGCTGGATCAACTCCGTGTTCGACCTGTTCGAGGAGAACTCACGGTACTTCCCGGCGCTGCTGCCGGAGGTCGAGGACCAGGATCCGATCGCCGAGCTCGATGCGGGCCGGGTGCCGTCGCTCGGCGAGCTGCAGATGCACAACGGCACGATCTACCGATGGAATCGGCCGGTGTACGACGTCATCGACGGCACACCGCATTTGCGGATCGAGAACCGTGTGCTGCCCGCGGGGCCGACCGTGATCGACACGATGGCGAATGCCGCCTTCTACTACGGCACCCAGCGGGCGTTCGTCGAATCCGGACGGCCGCTGTGGTCGCACATGTCCTTCGACGCGGCCGAGGAGAACCTGCACCAGGGCGCGAAGTACGGCATCGACGCGCGCGTGTACTGGCCCGACATCGGATGGGTCGCCGTCTCGGAGCTGGTGTTGCGCAAGCTTCTTCCGCTCGCCGACCAGGGCCTCGCGTCGCTCGGCGTCGACGCAAAGGCGCGCGACCGCTATCTGTCCGTCGTCGAAGGCCGTTGTCTCGCAAGACAGAACGGCGCCTCGTGGCAGCGCGACCGCGTCGCGGTACGGGAAGACGCGGGGGAGAGCCGCCCGGATGCCCTCGCCGGAATGCTGCGCGACTACATCGCGCACATGCACGAGGGCGATCCGGTGCACACGTGGCCCGTGCGGGGCGTGTAGATCAAACGCAGAGTCGCCCTACCGAGAACGCACGCACGAGGAATGATCTCCCCACCTATCCAGCTTTCAACGGTCTTGGGCGTCTCATCCACAGCTTCGGTCCAGCGGTGTGCTCCGGCGTACGTAACAGGTCTGGCCTTGGCCGATCCCGAATTTGTGTGACTGGCGCTCGGCCTGTACGAGTCGCCGTCAAAACGAAGCTGGCTGAGCGGTGCGTCGAACCGATTGCGAGTCTGTTTCGATTGTTGCGTTCGAGTAAAGCCAGCTGAATGCACCTCTTGGCGCGTAACGAATTCAAACACTCTCGGAACTACCTTCCCGACCGTTGCCCGCGTCGACGGTTGCACATTGCTCACACGCCGGCGAACAGTCGGCTCTAGGGAAGGACTCTCAATGACCGAGACGACCACCGCTCTGGCCGGGATCGACGTCGACGGATTGATCGAGTTGTCGGAGACGGCGAAGAAGGAGCCCTCGACCGGACTGAAGACCCTCAAGGCCACCACCACCTGCGAGGGTGGATTCCGCAACCTGACGCAGGTGCGGACCCTCGACCCCGTACTCGTCTCCGAGCCGTGCCACCTGCTCGGCGACGATGCCGCACCGAACCCGTCGGAGGTGGCTCTGGCAGCACTGGGCTCCTGCATCTCGGTGGGGCTGCTCGCCAATGCCACCGCGAAGGGCGTCACGCTGAGCAAGCTGGAGGTGGCGATGGAGGGCGACATCGACATTTCCGCGGTGTGGGGCGTCGGCGACACCCCGAAGGAGAAGGTCACCGGTTTCACCGCGGTCCGCTGCGCCATCACCATGGCTGGAGACGCGGACGAGGCGACCCTGGAGGAGATCCGAGAGAACGCGATGTTCTGGTCGCCGGTCGTCAACACCTTCACGCGTCCGGTGGCAGTGACCTCCACCCTCACCGTCGAGTGAATCCCGGCACGTTCGCGCCATGTGATGGCCTCCGTCTCGGAGCCGGTCCCCGCCGGCTCCGGGAGGGCACCGAGCAGTGGACGTGTCTCTACCGGAACACATTCCGGTAATCGTGTCGAAACATCGGGCGGATACCGTCTGACAACACCAATTACTCTTCGGCACTTAGCGTTTCGAGAATCCTTCGACAAGGGAGCGTGTCATGATCAGCAAAAATGATGCAGGGGAACTGATGTCCCGTGCGCGATTCCGGGCCGGGCTCACCTGGACGGAGATCGCCGAGAAAATCGGGAAGCCGCGAGTGTGGACGACGGCGGCGCTGCTCGGTCAGCACTCGATGAGCAAGGAGGACGCGATCACGGTCGGCGAGATCCTCGACCTCGACGCGGACGTCGTCGAGGCGTTGCAGGTCCAGCCGTACCGCGGGTCGTCCGAAGGCGTGCCCACCGACCCGACCATGTACCGCTTCCACGAGGCGCTGCAGGTGTACGGTCCCGCGATCAAGGAACTCATCCACGAGGAGTTCGGCGACGGGATCATGAGCGCCATCAACTTCACCCTCGACATCCAGCGCCGCACGGACCCGGCAGGCGACCGCGTCGTCGTCACCTTCGACGGGAAGTTCCTCGACTACCAATGGTGACGTGAATTACTCACCGCCCCAGACATTCCCACTCAGACTGGAGAATCACCATGAGCACCCCCGTTCAGGACGCGGCCACGCGGTCGGACTACCTCCTCTCGCAGAGCATCGGTGACGAGGTGGCGGCACGCGCCGACGCCCTCGACCGCGACGGCGGCCAGGCCCGCGCTGTTCTCGAACTTCTCGCAGCGGACGGCGCACTCGACCTGGGTGCACCGCACAACGCCGACGGTGGGCTCGGGGCGATGGCAGGGGTAATCTCCGAGTTGTCGTCGCGCTGCATGAGCTCAGCGTTCACGACCTGGGCACACCGGATGACAATCGAATACCTTGCGGCCGCGGGCACCCCGTACGCGGAGCTGATGCTGCCGCGGCTGCGCTCCGGGGAGATGCCGGGGATCACCGGTATGGCAGCCTCGTTCCGTGAACTTGCCGGCTGCGGCAGCCTCGAGATCACCGCGACTCCTGACGGCGACGGGTACGTCCTGAACGGGCCGATCCGCTGGGCGTCGAACCTGTACGAAGACGCTCTGCTGGTCACGGGGGTGCGCACCGAACAGGGGGAGCGGCTGGCCGTCGCACTTCCCCTGGCGACGCCCGGTATCACGGTGGGCTCGCCCTTCTCGCTGCTGGCACTGGGGAGCACCGCGTCATCGTTCCTCACGCTGACCGATGTCCGGATCGGGGCCGAGAACATTCTGACGAGGGATTTCGAAAAGTTCCTCACCGCGGTGCGCCCCACCTTCATGGTGCTGCAGACGGCGATGTGCGCAGGTCTGGCACGCACCTGCATCGCGCAGGCCCGGCAGTCCCTGGTGGGTGTGAACGCGGTGTTCGCCACGGAGGTCGAATCGATGGCGGGCAAGCTCGCGCTAGTCTCGTCGGCTGCCACCAAGACTGCCCACAGCGTGGGCGGGCTCGTTCCGCCGACACGCGCAGAGCTGCTCGCACTACGGCTCGCGGGCGCCGAGGTGGCCAGCGGCGCGGCGGCGCTCGAGGCGCGGACCGCAGGCGGCAAGGGCTACGCCAGCAGCTCGGGCGCGAGCCGACGGTTCCGGGAGGCGGCGTTCATCCCGGTGCAGTCCCCCTCCGAGGCTCAACTGCGGTGGGAGCTCGCCTCGTGCGGGCAATGACCGCCGAACCGATGTCCGCTACCGAACCGGCCTCCGACGGTGCCGCTCCCTCCGAATGGTCCCGCGAGCAGATCGCCGAGTGGTATCCGGGGATGCTGCGCTTCGCTCGGACGATGGTGTCGGCGGAGATCGCCGAGGACGTCGTCCAGGAGACGTGGATCGCCGTGCTGAGTGGGATGGAGCGGTTCGAGGGCCGGTCGAGCCTCCGGACGTGGGTGTATGCGGTCCTACGCAACAAGGCCCGCAAGGCGCTGGGCACCGAGGTGCGTCGGCGCGACCGGGAGGCGGAGAGACTCGACGACGAGATCGATCCCTTGGCCGGCCGCCTCCACCCGCCGGGGCATCCGGACGCGGGGCACTGGTCCCTACCTCCGTCGGCGCGTTTCGTGCCCGAGGAACGGGCTGTCGCCGCCGAGCTCCGGGAGAAGGTCCGGCAGGCACTGGAGATGCTCCCGCCGCGCCAGCGCCAGGTGGTCCAGCTGCGCGACGTGGAGGGGTTCAGTCCAGAGGAGGTGTGCGAACTCCTCGGCCTCGACGCAGGCAACCAGCGCATTCTGTTGCACCGCGGACGCGGGAAACTGCGCGCACACATCGAGTGCTACCAATTCGGCCGCGGTTGCCCCGACAACGAATCAGGAACCTGGCTATGAACGAGACCGGCGACGCACCCCATGCCGCCAGGGCGCCGGAGATCGACTGCATCGACTTCCTGCGCCTGGTCGACACCCTGCTCGACGTCGACGACACGCAGTGGGACGCGACGATGGTGCGGCACCTGCGGGGTTGTCCGCCGTGCCGCGTGTTCCTCGAGCAACTCATCGACCTGCGACACCTACTGCGCACTTCGGACGGCGACACCGTCGATCCGGACGATCCGCGAATCGCGGCGCTGCTGGCCGCGGTCACCACGAGCCGAAAGGACTCCGACACCGATGAGCATCATCCCGGACGTCTCGACACCTGAGGACGACCTGACCGGAAACTGGTTGTGCGGCGGCTCGATCGACGCGGCAACCCTGCGGAACACGGCGGGCGCCTTCCCGAGCGGCGTCACGATCATCACCGCGAGCGCCGGATCCACTCCGGTGGGGCTGACGATCAGCTCGTTCGCATCTGTGTCCCTCGATCCGCCGCTGCTGCTCGTCTGCGTGGCGCGCACGGCGGGTAGTCTCCCTGCCTTCCGCGCCGGTGGACCGATGGCCGTCAACATCCTCGCCAACGACCAGGCTTGGCTTGCAAAGCGTTTCGCGAGCCGGCACGACGACCGATTCGCAAGCGTCGACTACACACTCGGGCCGCACGGCGTGCCACTCCTCGACGGGGTGAGCGCCTGGATGGACTGCCACATCGCACGCATCTACGACGGCGGCGACCACGTCATCCTCCTCACCAGGGTCCACTCGGTGCACCGATCCGACTCGATGCCCCTGCTGTACCACTCGGGCGCGATGTACGACTGGGAGCAGGCCGCCACGGAGAACACGACGTGAGCGGGCTGAGCCGACGCCGGTTCCTCGGGTTGGGCGCGGCGCTGACGAGCACCGGAATGCTCGCCGGATGCGCGACGGTAAGCGGGGCGCAAGCGCCCGTCGTCGACAGCGTCGACACCGGGTTCGCCGCCGAACCCCTCCGTGGGATCGAGAAGCCGGACATCACAGTCGGTTTCATCCCGATCACATGCGCCTCCCCGATCGTCAACGCCGCCCCGCTCGGCATCTACGCCAAGCATGGTCTCAACGTCACCCTGAAGAAATTCTCCGGCTGGGCCGAGGTGTGGGGTGCGTACGCGACCGGCGAGATCCAAGCCACACACATGCTCGCTCCGATGCCGCTGGCCATCCACAATGGGCTCGCGTCCGGGCAGACCGCAACCCGACTACCGCTGCTGACCAACAGCAACGGCCAGGCGATCACCCTGGCACTCGAACATCGGGATCGGGTGCACGGGCCGGAGGACATGGCGAGGTTCGTGCTCGGCATCCCGTTCGACTACTCGATGCACAACCTGCTGCTGCGGCATTACCTCAGCACCGGCGGAGTGGATCCCGACACCGACGTCGAACTACGCGTCATGCGTCCGGCGGACATGGTCGCGAATCTGGTCACCGGCAACATCGACGGCTACCTCGCCCCCGACCCGTTCAACCAGCGGGCCGTCGCCATCGGCGCCGGCTACCTGCACGTCCTCACCCGTGACCTCTGGAACGGGCACCCATGCTGCAGCTTCGCGGTCCGCGACGACTTCGCTGCCGAGAATCCCGTGACGTACCGGGCCCTGACCCGTGCCGTCGTCGACGCTGCACTGTGGAGCAACGATCCCGGTCACCGTGCCGCCGCTGCGCGGTCGATGGCCGCCGAGTCGTACCTGAATCAGAATCCCGAACTGCTGACCCAGGTTCTCACGGGCGAGTTTCCGGATGGGACCGGTCGCCAGCTGTCCGTCCCCGACCGGATTCGGTTCTCGCCGTACCCATATGAGGCGATGGGTGTGTGGATGCTCTCCCAGTTCCAGCGGTGGGGGCTGGTTCCGGAGGGCACCTTCACCACAGCCGAGTCGTACCGGCGTTCGGTCCGGCCCGTATTCGACACCACCACAGCGGCAACCGCACTCACCGATCTCGGGTCGGCCCCGCCCCAATGGAATCCGGAGCTGATCATGGGCTCGCTCTTCGATCCGTCCGACCCCACCCCCTGGACAGCGAAGCAGGTGAAAGTATGAGTACCTCACAGACCGAACACCTCGACGCCGGCAGCGTCCCTGCTCGGGACGACGCGACGGGACGACAACCGCAGGCCCCTGCGCGAAAGCCGCCACGACGAGAACGGAAGTCGCGGTCCGGCACCGCCATCCGGGCGGCCATCCTCTTCCTGCTGATCTCCATCCTGTTCGTCGGGATGTGGCAGATGGCCACGTCCGCGGAAGGTGGCTCCGGGCTGGCCCCGACGCCGGGGGAAACCTGGCAGCGACTGCTCGACGTCCTGGCCGACCCGTTCTATGTGGCAGGACCCAACAGTGTGGGCATCTTCTGGCACCTGCTGGCAAGCCTGCAGCGCGTCGTCATCGGGTTCGGACTCGCCGCGGTGGTCGCGATCCCGCTGGGCTTCATCCTGGGCACCAGCACCGCACTTCGATGGGCCGTGGATCCGTTCGTCCAGATCCTCCGGCCGGTGTCCCCACTCGCGTGGCTGCCACTGGGTCTGGCGCTGCTCAGCGACGCCGAGGCGACCGCACTGTTCGTGATCTTCATGTCCGCGCTCTGGCCGATCCTGCTCAACACAATCGACGGTGTCCGCGGCGTGAACCCTCTCTATCTGGATCTGGCCCGCACAGTCGAGGCCGGCCGCATCACCGTCGTCCGGAGGATCCTGCTCCCAGCGGCGCTGCCCTCGATGATCACCGGCCTACGGATGTCGCTGTCCACTGCCTGGCTGGTCATCATTGCTGCCGAGATGCTCGTCGGGGGAAGGGGAATGGGCTACTTCGTGTGGAACGAGTGGAACAAGCTCAACATCCCCAGCATCCTCGTCGCCATCCTCCTCATCGGCGTCGTCGGTCTCGTCCTCGACCGCGCGGTCACCGCGCTCCAGAAGGTGGTCCCCAATGCCTGACACCACCGTCCACGACCTGGCGGGCAGCCTCCCCAACCCGAAGTTCCTGCACCTGGAGCAGATCAGCAAGGGTTATCACCACAAGAACGGATGGAACCAGATCGTCGGGGACATCGACATCGCGATCGAAGAGGGACAGTTCGTCTCCCTGCTCGGGCCGTCCGGGTGCGGAAAGTCCACCGTGCTGAGCATGATCGCCGGGCTCACCGAGCCCGACGAGGGGAACATCTGGCTGGATCGGCATCCGATCACCGGTCCCGGACACGACCGTGGGGTGGTGTTCCAACAGCACGTCCTGCTTCCCTGGATGACCGCTCGCGAGAACGTCCTCTTCGGGCTGGATTCGGCGCGGCGCAACCTCCCTCGCGCGCAACGGGAAGAATTGGCCGACCACTACCTCGAGACGGTCAAGCTCGGTCACGCGAAAGACAGGCGCCCCGGCGAACTGTCCGGCGGCATGCAGCAACGCGTCGGCATCGCCCGCGCCTTCGCACTGCAGCCGAAGGTCCTGCTCCTCGACGAGCCCTTCGGTGCTCTCGACGCGCTCACCCGCGTCGACCTGCAGAACGAACTGCTTCGGCTGTGGGAGAGCGAGCGACGCACCGTCGTCATGGTCACCCACGACGTCGACGAGGCGATCGTGCTCTCCGATCGCATCCTGGTGCTGAGCCACGGGCCTGCTGCCACCGTCACGCAGGACATCGCCGTCCCGTTCGCCCGGCCCCGGTCGCAGGACGAGCTCAACAAGGACCCCCGCTTCTACGACCTGCGCGCGGCCCTGCTCGCATCACTGACCGCACCGACCACCGACGCCGCATGAGGAACACCACCGTGACTACTCCCGCCCCGCCCACCGAGGTGGACGTCCCCACCTTCGCCACCGTGCACCGCGACGCGCCCACCGTCGTCGACGTCCGCGAAAGCGACGAGTTCACCGCCGGACACGTTCCCGGCGCCCAACATCTGCCGCTCGCCGAGTTGCCCGGTGCCCTCGAACGGATCGTCGGTCCGGATCCGGTATACCTGATCTGCGCGTCCGGGAACCGGAGCCTGAAGGCAGCACGCCTGCTCGCGGACGCCGGTCGCACAGCCGTCTCCGTCAGTGGTGGCACCAGGGCGTGGATCCGGGCGGGGCTGCCCACGGAAGGGAACTGAGCCGTGATCGTCCAGCAGTACTACCTCGATTGCCTGTCCCACGCCTCCTACCTCGTGGCCGACGAGACCACCGGCCAAGCCGTGATCGTGGATCCGCGCCGCGACATCGACGACTATCTCGCCGACGCGCGGGCCGCCGGGGTGTCGATCGTCGGCGTCATCAACACGCACGTCCATGCGGACTTCGTCGCGGGAAACCTGGAGCTGGCCGCGGCGACCGGCGCCTGGATCGGCTTCGGGGAGCGGGCCGTTATCGACCATCGGATCCGCCCCCTCGCACATGGTGAACACCTGCGGCTCGGCGAAGTGGACCTCGAGATCATCTCCACGCCCGGCCACACTTGGGAGTCGATCAGCATCGTGATCCGTGAGCACGCCGACAGCGACCCCGACGCGGTGTGCACCGGCGACGCGATGTTTGTCGGCGATGTCGGGCGCCCCGATCTCGCCTCCGCCGCCCCGAACGAGACCGAAACGCTTGCACGCGCTCAATTCTCGTCGATACACCGGCTGCTGGCGCTTCCCGACGACACCAGGGTGCTCCCCGCGCACGGTGCAGGGTCGTCGTGCGGGAAGAACCTGTCGGCCGAACTGTCCTCCACCATCGGGGAGCAGCGTCGCACCAACTATGCGGCGCAGCCGATGAGCGAGGCCGAGTTCGTGGCCCTCATCACCGATGGGCAGCCGCCCGCACCCGCCTACTTCGCCGTGGACGCTCGGCTGAACCGGCAGGTGCGCGCGCTGTACGACTCCTCGGCGCTGTTGTCCGAGCTCACGGCGGCGCAACTTCGCGCCGTTCTCGAGGACGGGACCACCTGTGTGATCGACACGCGCGGCCCGGACGAATTCGCCGAGGCCCACCTGTCGGGCAGTGTGAACATCGGGCTCGACGGCCGATTCGCCGAAACCGCCGGGATGTTAGTGCCCCACGACGTCCCGGTCGTGGTGCTGACCGTCGGAGGTCGCGGACGCGAGGCCGTCACCCGGCTCGGCCGGATCGGCATCGACCGGGTTGTGGGCCACCACGACCTGTCCACCGGGATCGACGAGGCGTTGCGTCCGCTGACGCGGACCGCCAGCCGGCTGCACGCCGACGAACTACGGTCCCGGCCGAACCTCGTGGTGCTCGACGTACGTAATCCCGGTGAGCGCGAAAGCGGCGCGATCGACGGATCGGTCCACATCCCGTTGCCGCAGCTCGCTGCGCGACACGACGAACTCCACAGCGGTGCAGACGTTGTCGTCTACTGCGCGGGTGGGTGGCGGTCCAGCGTAGCCGCCAGCTTCCTCAGAGCGTCCGGGCATGACCGGGTGCGTGACCTCGAGGGCGGATTCTCGGAGTGGCTCGCCACCGCCGTCGCGACAGCCGGGCGCTGACGTGCCCGCGCACCAAGAGGAGCTGAGTCCGTGGCAGTCTCAGTGACGCTGGCCGCAGGCGCAGTCATAGGGCTCCTGCTGGGACTGCTGGGGGCGGGCGGGTCGATCATCGCGGTGCCGGTGCTCACCTTGGCTGCGGGTCTTCCTGTGCGAGAGGCCATCGCGACGGCGCTGGTGGTGGTGCTCTGCTCGTCGCTCAGTGCGGTGATACCCAGACTGCGGTCTGGCGTTCGGTGGTCTACCGCCGCGATCATGATAGCGGCGGGCGCGCCGTGCACCGCCGCCGGCGCAACCCTCGGACGCGGCTTCGACGAGCAGGCCCTCGCCTTCGGCTTCGTCGGGGTTGCCGCGCTTGCCGTCTTCTTCCTGCTCCGCGCACCCAACGGTACCGCGACGAGAGCGGACGCAGGAGGGCTCGGCCGATTGGCCCGCACCATCCTGGCGGGGGCGATCGTCGGTACCCTGACCGGGCTTCTCGGAGTGGGGGGCGGGTTCCTCATCGTGCCCGCGCTCACCCTTCTGCTCGGACTCCCGATGACCGTTGCGATCGGGACGTCGCTCGTCGTCATCGGCGCCAACGCACTGACTGGGCTGGTAGCGCAGCTGTCGACCGTCTCGCTGGACTGGATGCTCACCGGGGCCTTCGCCGCGACGACAATGGCTACCGCGGCAATTGCGTCCAGGTCTGGGATGGATGTTCCTGAGCGCGCGCTGCGCCGGGCGTTCGGCTCGCTGGTGCTGGCGGTGTCGACTTTGATGCTGCTTGCGGCCTTCCGGTGATGCACCCTACTCGCGATTCAGATGACGACCCGTCCGATTCCAGGGTTCCTGAAAGTCCGAAATCCACGCGGTCGCGACATGCGCCCCGGGGGAGGTGGAGCTGTCAGCGGTGGTGCCCGCGGACGGCTCGGGTGAGGAGATGGGATTGTTCGAGGAGTAGTCGGCCCAGCTCGGGGCGCCGGTGTTCGGCGAAGCGGGTCTCGACACCGGTGAGGCTCAGTGCCCACTCGGGCTCGTCGCGCTCGTTGAACACCGCGGCACCCATGCCCCAGCTGCCCTCGACCAGCAGCGCGGGGTTGACACAGTACCCGCTGTCGCGGGTGGCCGCGATCCGCTCTTCGATGCCCGTGCGAGAGTGTTCGGGGCCCCAGCGATCGACCAGGTCGACGCGTCCGAGGTACTCGTCGATCTCGCGTTCGGGCAGGTGCGACAGGATCGCGAGACCCGCCGACGCGACTCCGAGCGGGAGTCGTATGCCGACGTGCAGCACGTGTGACCGGAGCGGGAAGCTGCCTTCTTCGCTTGCCAGGCAGACGGTTTCGTCGGCGCGACGTCGCGACAGGAATGCGCTCTCGCCGGTTCTGCGGGAGAGATCGCGCAACAGTGGCCGGGCCAGCGACGTGATGTCGTAGCGAGCCGCGGCGAGCGACCCCAGCAGGTACAGCTCGGGGCCGAGCAGCCACCGGCCGGACTTGTGGTCGCGGTCGACGAGCCCTTCCTCGGACATCGATTCGAGTAGTCGATGGACTGTGGGCCGCGCCAGCGACGTCTCGCGTGCCAGTTGGGTGGTGGTCGAGCCGTCCTGCTCGCCGTCGGCGATCGCGCGCAGCAGTGCTGCGGCTCTCCCGAGGACGGTGCAGTGCGGTGGTGCGGCCATGCGGACGATCATACGGCAGCGTCCGCTGAGTGGACGCGGGGGAGTGGGTCGTCCGTTGAGTGAGCAATTCCGCGCCCATCGCAGTACCGCTCTTGCAGCGGACGTCGTTGTTCGGTGTCCTGGCCTACAGGCGTGAGCAGGGTTCCGACTGTGAGCGCCTCGAATCGTCCACACAGTGGACGTTGCGGAGTGGACGCTGCGACGTGCAGCGGAGTCGAGAGAAGGATGCGTGCGGATGGGAACATCGGTGTGCGAAACACCCGAGGCCGCGGTTGCGGACATCGGGTCGGGGGCGACGCTCGCGGTGGGCGGGTTCGGGTTGTGCGGCATCCCGGACGCGTTGATCGCGGCGATCGCGGAGCGTGACGTGTCGGGATTCGAGGTGTTCTCGAACAACTGCGGCGTCGACGACTACGGATTGGGAATCCTGTTGTCGGCCGGTCGGATCGCGCGGGTCACGGCGTCGTACGTGGGCGAGAACAAGGAGTTCGCGCGCCAGTACCTGGCGGGTGAACTCGAGGTGGAGCTGACGCCCCAGGGCACCTTGTCCGAGCGCCTTCGAGCTGGTGGCGCCGGGATCCCCGCGTTCTACACGCCCGCGGGTGTCGGAACCCCGATCAGCGACGGCGGGCTGCCCTGGCGCTATGCGCCGGACGGGTCCGTCGCGGTGGCGTCGCCGCCCAAGGAGGTGCGTGAGTTCGGCGGGCGCCGGTACGTCCTCGAAGAGGGCATCGTCGCCGACTACGCGCTCGTGCACGCGGCCGTCGGCGACACCGAGGGAAATCTGGTCTTCGAGAAGTCGGCCCTCAACTTCAATCCCCTCGCCGCGATGGCCGGACGCGTCACGATCGCGCAGGTCGAGAAGCTCGTCGAGCCCGGTGAGCTGGATCCCGCACAGGTGCACCTGCCGGGCGTCTTCGTCCAGCGGATCGTGCATACGGGAGCGCAGGACAAGCGGATCGAGAAGCGCACGGTGCGTCGGGAGGTGGCGGCATGAGCTGGTCGCGGGAACAGATGGCGGCACGGGCGGCAGCGGAGTTGCAGCCCGGTGAGTACGTGAACCTCGGGATCGGGTTGCCGACGCTGATCCCGAACCACCTGCCCGACGGCGTGCGAGTGGTGCTGCACAGCGAGAACGGCATCCTGGGAACGGGACCGTACCCTGCCGAGGAGGCAGTGGACGCGGACCTGATCAATGCAGGCAAGGAGACTGTCACCGTGAACGCGGGGGCGTCGTTCTTCGATTCCGCGTTGTCGTTCGGCATGATTCGCGGCGGACACATCGATACGGCTGTGCTCGGCGGCATGCAGGTCTCCCGCACGGGCGACCTCGCCAACTGGATGGTGCCCGGCAAGATGGTCAAGGGCATGGGTGGCGCAATGGATCTCGTGCACGGCGCCCGCAAGGTCGTCGTGCTCATGGAGCACACCGCGCGCGACGGTTCGCCGAAGATCGTCGAGGCGTGCACGCTGCCCCTCACCGGCCAGGGCGTCGTGCAGCGGGTGATCACCGATCTCGCGGTGCTCGACCTCGAGGACGGACGGGTGGTGTTGCGCGAGACGGCGGCCGATGTGAGCGTCGACGAGGTTCTCGCCGCGACCGGTACCGAGGTCGAGGTCGCCCTCGTCTGACCTTGTGAGCACTGTGCGAGTCCGGAGACTCGCACAGTGCTCACGGCCTCGCCGAGCGGCAACGCCGGCATCTGCGAGACTGCGGCAATGACCGCACGGGACAGCGCAGACGCCCTCACCTACTCCGAATCCGTCTACGTCGAGTGCGCCCCCGGCCCGCTGTACGACCTGGTCGCCGACGTCACCAGGACCGGCGAGTGGAGCCCCGTCTGCACAGCCTGCTGGTGGGACGAGGGTGACGGTGCACGAGTCGGTGCGTGGTTCACCGGACGCAACGAGACTCCGGACCGCACGTGGGAGACGCGTTCGCAGGTCGCCGTCGCCGAGCCCGGACAGGAGTTCGCATTCGTGGTCGGTGGCTCGCTGGTGCGGTGGGGATACACGCTCGAGCCGAGGGACTCCGGCACGGTGCTCACCGAGTCGTGGCACCTCCTGCCCGACGGGCTCGCGTTTTTCGACGAGCGGTTCGGCGACGACGCGCCTGCCCAGGTGCGCGACCGCACCGAAGCGGCACACGCGGGCATTCCCGCGACGCTCGCCGCGATCAAGAGGATCGCCGAGGTGGAGTTCGGTCAGGCTTGATAGGGTCCTGCCGCTCCCCGAGTGCAACTGCCGCACCGGCGATTGCGGGCCGCGGCAGTGAGGAACCGGGAGCGGCAGCAGATCACGCGCAGCGCGAGGTTCAGACGGCGAGTGGAATGACCTGGGCCCGGTTGGGGACCAGGTCGGCCACCGTGATCGTGTCGAGCGAGCTGTAGAGCGCGAGCTGCGCGGCCCGCATGCCCACCTGGAGTCGCTGCGCCACGGTCTCGGGGGCGCGGTCCGGGCACGACGGCAGGAGTTCGTCGTCGCCTTCCAGATGCCGGACGAGCCAGCCCAGCGGCGCAGCGCGGCCGTCGTCGGTGATCATCAGACCTCCGCGCCTGCCGCGGCGTGCGTCGACCGCACCGATCTCGCCGAGACGCGTGATGACCTTCGCGACATGTGCGTACGACGCCGCGAGCTCGTCCGAGATGGTGCGGGTGTCGATACGACCGTCGTCGGCGTCCTGGGCCGCGAGGCGGGCCATCACGCGAAGCCCGAGATGAGTGAAGTGCGTGAACTGCATGCGCTTGAAAATACAACCGACGGGGCCGATCGCGAGGAACTGTGACCAACCTGTCTTCATTGCTTTGACCAGCGGATACATGGAGATGTCCGGGTAGGGCCTAAAGTCCCGAACCGCAGGGATTTCAGGCCCGGAATCGGGGTCGCCGGAACCCGCGCGAGCTCGCACGACGCTGGGTACTGTGAGGACATGACGTCATCGGAGCGCACCAACCTCATCGCCGTCGGCGCCGACGGCTCCGCCAGTTCGACGGCCGCGGTGGCGTTCGCCGCCGAGATGGCCGGACGGCGCGGCGCGGATCTGCAGATCGTCCACAGTCTCGACTTCGCGCCGTACGGCTTCGGCGGCCCCTACATGGATGCCGGCGGCGTGTACGAGTGGGTCGAGGAAGGTGGCAAGAAGATCCTCGCCGACGCCGAGAAGACCGCGCACGACGTCGCGCCGTCGATCACGGTACAGACGGATCTGTCCATCGGCAGCAGCGCGCAGTGGCTCGTCGACCTGTCCGAGACCGTCCGGTGGGTCGTGATCGGTGCGTCCGGTGCGGGCAAGGCCGCGACCGCATTGTTGTTGGGCAACACCGCGATCAGTGTCACCGCGCACGCGAAGTGCCCGGTCGTGGTGGTGCGGGGCGAGGCGCGCGACAGTGGCCCGGTCGTCGTCGGTGTGGACGGCAGCGAGACCAGCAAGCGCGCCGTGGCGTGTGCATTCGAGGAAGCGTCCTTCCGTGCGGCTCCGCTCGTCGCGGTTCACGTGTGGAGCGATCTCGGGCCCGGGCTGCTCGAAGACCCGCGCGCTGCCGAGCTGCTCCCGAAGAGTCTCGAGGAGGAGGAGCGCGTCGTGCTCGCCGAGTCGCTCGCCGGGTACCAGGAGCAGTACCCCGACGTCGCCGTCGAGCGTCACGTGTACGTCGACAATCCACGGGCCCGGCTCGTCGAATGGTCGAAGCAGGCACAGCTCGTGGTGGTCGGCAGCCGCGGCCGCGGTGGCTTCCGCGGCATGCTGCTCGGCTCGACGAGCAACACCCTCGCCGCCGAGTCGCACAGCCCGGTCATGGTCGTGCGCCCCGCGGAGTGAGCCTGTTCACCGGGCCGTAGTGTGCGGGTGTCAGAGCATTGCCAGGAATGGGGTACGACATGCGCATCGGCATGGGATTGAACTACAGCGGCGGGTTCGCCGAGACGGCCGAGGAGGTGAGTGACCTCGAACGCGCGGGGCTCGACATCGCGTTCGTTCCGGAGGCGTACTCGTTCGACGCGGTGAGCCAGCTCGGGTACCTCGCCGCGAAGACGTCCACCATCGAGTTGGCATCGGGCATCTTCCAGATCTACACGCGCACCCCGAGCCTCACCGCGATGACGGCCGCCGGCCTCGACTTCGTGTCGGGCGGACGATTCGTGATGGGTCTCGGCGCGTCCGGTCCGCAGGTGATCGAGGGCTTCCACGGCGTCAAGTACGACGCGCCCATCGGCCGCACGCGCGAAGTGATCGAGATCTGCCGTCAGGTGTGGCGCCGCGAGAAGGTCGTCCACGACGGCAAGTACTACCAGATTCCGCTGCCCGCGGATCAGGGTACGGGCCTGGGCAAGCCGCTCAAGCTCATCAACCACCCTGTGCGCGAACGCATCCCCGTCGTCATCGCGTCGCTCGGTCCCAAGAACGTCGCGATGACTGCCGAGATCGCCGAGGGCTGGGAGCCCATCTTCTACTACCCGGAGAAGGCTGCCGACGTGTGGGGCGAGTCCCTCGCGAAGGGCAAGGCCAAGCGCGATCCGTCACTCGGTGAACTCGACATCTACGCCGGCCCCGCGCTCGCGATCGGCGACGACGTCGACCACATGCTCGACTGGGTGCGGCCCACGCTCGCGCTGTACATCGGCGGCATGGGCGCGAAGGGCAAGAACTTCTACAACGACCTCGCGGTGCGCTACGGCTACGAGAAGGAAGCGGCCCTCATCCAGGACCTCTACCTCGACGGCAAGAAGCAGGAAGCCGCCGCGGCCGTGCCGGACGATCTGGTGCGTTCGGTGTCGCTGATCGGCCCCGAAAGCTATGTCGCCGAGCGCGTCGCGGCCTTCGCCGAGTCGGGAGTCACTACGCTGAACGTGGCTCCGCTCGCGGGCGACCGTGCAGGTCGGGTCGCGTTGATCGAGAAGCTCCGCAACATCTGCGGCTGACGCCGTCGCACGCCGGCGGCAGGAGGGAGAAGCGATCATGGTGGGCGCGAAACCCGTTGTGGTGGCGGTCGACGGATCGGAGGCCGCGTCCACGGCGGTCGTGTGGGCTGCCCGCACGGCGTCGCTCGCGAAACTCCCACTGCGCATCGTCACCGTCACGCACGTGCCGGCGTTCTACTACTCCGAGCCCTATCTCGCGGACAGCTTCCGCGAAGAGCTCGAGTCGACGGCTCGCGCGCGTCTCGAGAGCGCCGCGGTGCTCGCGCGCGAGTCCGTCGACGGCCCGCTCGAGGTCGTCACGGATCGACTGCAGGGCAGGGTCACCCAGACCCTCATCGACGTGTCCGAGCACGCGTCGGTGCTCGCGCTCGGCCCGCGCGGACACGGCGAGTTCACCGGCCTGATCGTCGGCTCGGTGTCGTCCGCGCTCGCGACGCACTCGCAGTGCCCCGTCGCGATCGTGCGTGGCCGCACGCTCGACGGCGCGCCGCCCAACATGGGCCCGGTCGTCGTCGGCGTCGACGGCTCCGAACACAGCGAGGCCGCCCTGGACGCCGCATTCGCGCAGGCGTCGATCCGCAATGCGCCGCTCGTCGCGGTCAACGTGTGGAGCGACGTCACGGTGCAGCCCTCGCTCGGCGCCACCCCCGAGGATCCGCAGTGGAGCAACATCCAGGCGGGCGAGGAGGCCGTACTCGCGGAAAGGCTCGCCGGGCACGTCGACCAGTACCCCGAGGTGATCGTCGAACGCGTCGTCGCGCGGGACCGGCCGGTGCGTGTGCTCAGCGAGTACGCCGAAGCCGCGCAGCTGATCGTCGTCGGCAGCCGGGGCCGTGGCGGCTTCCGAGGCATGCTGCTCGGCTCCACCAGCAATGCGCTGCTGCACACCGCCGACTGCCCGGTCATGATCGTGCGGCCGCTCTGACCGATCCTTCCACCGGCGAGACGGTTTCCTCCGAAACCGTCTCGCCGGTTTCTTTTCGTCGGTACCGTCACCCGTCAGGTAGCGCTCCCACCTGACCGGAGGACCCCGATGCGGAAACTTCTCCCCACCTTGACACGCGGCCTCGTCGCGCTCGCCGCCACCGGCGCACTCGTCGCCGCAGGAGCCGGTACCGCGGCCGCCCAGGAAATCGAACCACTGGCTGAGCCATTCAGTTTCAATGTCACCGCTGACGGGACGACGATCAACTACACCGCGACCGGTGTTCCGTACATTTTTCTTCTTGGCCACTGCGCAACGACGCTCATCGATGCGGTCAAGGCTGCGCCGATAGTTGGCCCCGCAGTGGTGCAGACGATGAGTGACGAGTCTGTCAATTACCTGGAGTTGATCGCCGACCTCAGGGAGGCCGATGCCATTGTCGACGCACAGGTCAAGAGCACGCCGCGAGACGGTGTCGTCACGGGCGCGTTCACCGATGTTCCTGTTGGCGCCTATGCGGTGGGGACGATCTGCAACGCAAATCCCGACCTGGTCGGTATAGGTGGAGCAATCGTGATCGGCGACATCCTGCCCCCCGGCATCTCCACCGGTTCGGTCGAGGATGCGATCGGTGGGGGAGCGTAACCCTACCTATGCATCACCCGAAGCTGTCGATGCCTTCGGTGCGAAGACGATGCCATGCGTCCGCGGGGTGTTCTCCGCGGCGCACGGCTTCGTTCTCGACGAGCAGGCCGAGCAGCATCGACGACAGGTAGGCGGAGTCGTCTGCACTGCGGGTGCGGCAGCGCGCCTGCATCCACGCCGACGAATCCTCGTGCCGGGCAGCCTCGGCCATGTCGAGGACACAGCGGAAGAACTCGTCTTCGGTCATGCGGTCGCCTCCTGTTCGGCGCGTCGCGCGTCGCGGACGAGGGCACGGTCACGTGCTTCCTCGAATGTGACGGCCTTGTCGGCGAGATCGTCGAGGAACAGTGCGATCTCGTCGCGGTGCCGTTCGCCCTCGGGTCCGAAGTCGGTGCGCTCGAAGAACTTCCACTTGCGCAGGACCGGCTGCACGACCTCGTCGAGGTGCTGGCGCAGGTCGTAGATGCCGCCCTTCGCGATCAGTACGGCATTGCGGCGGAAGTTCGCCATGCCCGCGCCGGGCATCTGGAAGTGGGTGAGCACCTTGCAGATCGCGGCCGCGGCCTGATCGGGCGCGACGTCGAGCGCGGCCTCGACGATGTTGCGGTAGAACATCATGTGCAGGTTCTCGTCGGCCGCGACGCGCGCCAGCATCCGGTCGGCGATCGGGTCACCGCACGCTTTGCCGGTGTTGCGGTGCGACACTCGCGTCGCGAGTTCCTGGAAGGTCACGTACGACACGGAGTCGAGCATCCCGTTGTCGCCGGGGTCGAAGCCGGCGGTCATGTGATCCATGCGGGCACGTTCGAGCGCGACGGGGTCGACTCCGCGGGTGACGACGAGATAGTCGCGCATCACGACGGAGTGCTTGTTCTCCTCGGCGGTCCACCGGCCCACCCACGTGCCCCACGCGCCGTCGCGTGAGAAGTGTTGCGCGATCTCCCGGTGGTACGACGGCAGGTTGTCCTCGGTGAGCAGGTTGGTGATCATCGCGGCCTTCGCGGTGTCGGACAGCGCGGACTGCTCCGGATCCCAGTCGACACCGCCGAGTGCGGCGAAGTTGCGGCCGTCGTCCCACGGCACGTAATCGTGCGGATGCCATTCCTTCGCCATCGACAGGTGTCGGTCGACCTCGCGTGCGGCCACTCCTTCGAGTTCCGTCAACAGTTCGCGGTCGGTCAATGTGCGCTTCACAGTGCATGCTCCGTTCCGTGTTCCTCGCTCGCCGAGCTTTCGCCACGGGCGCGAGAGCGAAAAGGGCCGAAGGTCCCGCCGCGGGGCCTGGAAGGGCCCTCGTGGGGTACCCCGCGCCGCGCGTAGCGTGGTGGGAAGTAGCCGGCACCAGGTAGAGGACACGAATGACCACGTCACGCGACGAAGACCGGGCCACCGCACGCACCCGCGTCTTCCTGGTCGACGACCACGAGATCGTGCGACGCGGGCTCACCGACCTGCTCGCGAGCGCGCCCGACCTCGAAGTCGTGGGAGAGGCCGCGTCGGCTCGCGAAGCGCTCGTGCGCATCCCGACGCTCGCGGTCGACGTCGCGGTGCTCGACGTCCGGTTGCCCGACGGCAGTGGTGTCGAACTGTGCCGCGAACTGCGTGCGGCGTGCCCCGAACTGCGGTGCCTCATGCTCACGTCGTTCGCCGACGACGAGGCACTGCTCGACGCGATCATGGCGGGCGCGTCGGGGTTCGTGCTCAAGCAGATCCTGGGCACCGACCTGATGTCCGCGGTGCGCACCGTCGGCGAGGGCGGCTCGCTGCTCGACAGCAAGACCACGACGGCGCTCATGAACCGCATCCGCGCAGAGCGCAGTGTGAGCCCGATCGCCGACCTGTCGGACCAGGAACGGGCGGTGTTCGATCTGATCGGTGAGGGTCTCACCAACCGTGAGATCGCGGAGCGGCTCTTCCTCGCGGAGAAGACGATCAAGAACTACGTGTCGCGGCTGCTCTCGAAGCTCGGCATGCAGCGGCGCACGCAGGCCGCGGTGCTCGCGGCGGAGCTGCGCAGCCGCGGTATCTGACCGGCCGTCGCCGGGATCCGGGTAGGCGGTTCAGGGTTCGAGTGGCACGCGCCACGACACCACCGTGCCGTCGTCGTCGCCCGGACGGGCCTCGAACGATCCGCCGTTGAGCGCCGCGCGCCGCGCGAGATTGTCGAGGCCGCTGCGCCTGCCCCCGTCCGGTAGCCCGACTCCGTCGTCGGTGACGACGATCGTGAACTCGTCGGGGTCGACCGTCGCGACGATGTCGATGCGGTGCGCGCGGGCGTGCCGTAGCGCATTGCTGAGTGCTTCCCGCACAACCGCTTCCGCGTGGTCGTGCAGACGCGCGGGCACGAGTGTGTCGAGGGCGCCCGAGAACTGCACATTGGGGGCGACCGGCGACAGGGACGTCATGTCGGACACGACGTCGAGCAGCCGTCGCCGCAGGCTGCCCGAGCTGTCGGTGCCCGCGGTCTGGAGATCGAAGATCGTGGTGCGGATCTCGCGGACCGTGCGGTCGAGTTGCCGCACCGTCTCCTCGGTGACCTCCCGCGGGCGGCCCCGCAGCGAGGCGTCCGCGAGCAGACTCTGCAGGCTCATGCCGGACGCGAAGAGCCGCTGGATGACGTTGTCGTGCAGGTCACGTCCGATGCGATCGCGGTCCGCGAGCACCGACAGCAGGCGCTGTTTGCGCTGTTGGTCCGCGAACTGCAGTGCGACGGCCGCGAGGTCGGCGACGGATTCGATCCGCAAGGCCACCTCGGGATCCGGTGCGTGGTCGGCCGCCACGACGAGCACACCGGTGACGCCCGACGACGTCGTCAACGGGAACACGGCGGCGTGCTCGGCGGGCGCGGCGAGCGGTGCGAGGTCGGCATCGGTGAGCGTCATCGTGGCGTGCGTGAACTGCACGTCCGCGAACGCGCTCTC
This sequence comes from Rhodococcus sp. HNM0569, assembly GCF_012726205.1. Lineage (GTDB taxonomy): Bacteria > Actinomycetota > Actinomycetes > Mycobacteriales > Mycobacteriaceae > Rhodococcus_F. The sequence continues at coordinate 30,045 of NZ_JAASAE010000004.1, forward strand.
GCGCCACTCGAACGTGCCGTGCAGCGGGGGGTGGGTGGAGGCGACGCACGTCACCACGTCGGGACCGTCCGACGCGAGCAGGTACACATCACGGCAGGACGCGAGGTCGCGCACCTGGTGCACGAGCTCGTGCAGGTTCCGCTCGAGCGGGTCGCCCGCGAGGAGACGCGCCGTGAGATGCGCGGTGGAGCGCATCCACTGCTCGCGTGTGCGGGACTCCTCGAACAGCCGCGCGTTCTCGATCGCGATGCCCGCGGACGTCGCGAGGGCGCGCACGATCGACTCGTCCGCGCGCGTGAACGTTCCGCCGTCGCGCTTCTCGGTGAGGTAGATGCTGCCGAACACCTGGCCGCGCATCATGATCGGAACCCCGAGGAAGCTGCGCATCGGCGGATGGCCGGGTGGGAAGCCGATCGACGCGGGATGTTCGTGCAGGTTCTCGAGCCGCACCGGCTGCGGGTGATCGATGAGCAGGCCCAGTATCCCGCGGCCCTCGGGCAGGTGACCCATCAGCGCGCGATCGGTCTCGGAGATGCCCTCGTACACGAACTCCGAGAGCCCGCCGGCCGGTGCGCGGACACCGAGGGCGCCGTATCGGCAGTCGAGCAGGGACGTCGCGGCCTGCACGATGCGCTGGAGCGTGGAGTCGAGCTCGAGGCCCGTGCCGACCACCTGGGTGGCCTCGAGCAGGCGCTGGAGCCGGTGTGCGTCCGTCACCAGCTCGGCGAGACTGTCGGCGACGTCCACGAACATGGGATGCATGGTATGCCGCTTCGTGGTGACCGTGTCGCGATCGTAACGCCTGTCACGTTCGTCCCGATATGTGCGCGAACCCGTACGAAGTCCATTCGTCGGGACGATCCCACGAGGAGAAGAACTTTGAGGACATCACGGACGCGGTCGCACCGCTGGAGCCGCCGCATCGCCGGTGGATTGACGGCCGCCGTGGCTGCCACGCTCATGCTCTCCGGTCCCGTCTCGGCGGCACCCGACACCGACCCCGCCTTCGACACCGACGCAGCCGTCGCGCAGTTGCGCGATGCCGCCGAGGGCGACGCGGCGGCCACCGAGGCCGTCGAGCGTCTCGCGAAGTCGCCGCGCGACGTGGTCGACGTCGCGGACGCCGAGAAGGTGCTTCCGCCCACCAACATTCCGGTCCAGCTGTTTCAGGTGCCCGCGTACTCGGACACCGGTCAGGGCGGCCCGGTGCTCGGCCAGCTGTACGGCACGGGCGTCGCGACCAACACCAACAACGAGTTCCGCTTCGGGTTCTTCGGCGGCCCGGGCCAGATCTCGCGCAACCAGGACGGCGTCGGCCTGAGCGTCGTGTACGTCAACCTCACCAACGGCACCAGCGGCATCCTGCCGGTCAACGAGCGCGAGCGGGTTCTGCCCACCGTCATCTCGTCGGCTCCCGTGCCGGGTGCACACCACGGCGACACGATCGTCGGCGCCATCTACGGCAACCTGCGCCACGATCTGCCGAAGGAGCAGACCGTCGTGAGCACCGTGTGGTGGCCGAGCCTGGGTCTCGTGCTCGGCTGATCTTTCTCGACTGCGCCCCGTCCACGCGCATCGTGCATGGACGGGGCGTTGTGCGTCACGGGCGCGCGCCGCGCTCAGTTGTTGTCGCCTCGACCGGGCCCCGCGAGCGGGGGACGAGCATACCGGCGAACACGACCAGCCACACCGCGACCGAGAACCACAGCTCGACCGCCCCGACCGCGCCGACCACACCGAGCCCCTCAGCCATGTGCAAGGTGAGCGACGCGACGGCGTACATGCCGAGCGGGAACACCATGCTCCACAATCCGGGTTCGTAGCGAAGCGGATCGCGATGCACGACATGTCGCCACCAGCCCGCCGCGAGGAGCGGCGGAAACAGCCACGTCGCGAATGCCCACAGCACGGCGGACACGCCCCCGGCGAGACCGCCCATCAGTGCGGTCGTCGGAGTGTCGGTCATCATCGCGATACGTGATCCAGCGAGCACCGTGATCGCCGCGGCCCCCATCGCGACCCAGTACGCGGGTGTGAGCCCTTCCGGCGTGATCGGATACAGCAGCAGTCGTGCCACGACGAAGACACCAGCGACCACATACAGCACGACACCTACCGACCAGGAGAACAGTGCCAGCAGTGCGAGCGCCCGGTGCGCGAAAACGGGTTCCAGCGTCGCCGCCGACACCGCGATCGACTGGCTCGCTACGACCCACACGAACCAGGTGCCGTTCGCGCGGGCCAGCGCAGGGCGTTCGGCGGAACCGAGAACCGCGGTCCATGGCACCAGATATCCGAGAACCAGCCACGACGCCGTCGCGACGAGCAGCAACACCAACGCGACCCGAGGTAGCTCAGCCATCGCGCAGCGCACCCCCAACACATTGGTGGCTGCGACGAACGTGAAGAAGCCGAAACCGCGCGAGGGATCGTGCAGGTCGTCGGCCATAGCGGCTCGGTGGCTGGCGACGCGCCACACGGTACCGATCGTCAGGACCCCGTATGCACCCGTGGCGAGCGCGAAGAATGCATCGGACACCGCGCCGAATCCGCGCACATACATTCCGACGGAGATGATTCCGCTCGCCATCACCAGCGCGAAATATCCGGGGTCCAAGTGCTCGACACCGTCGCGTACCCGCGCGAGCGACCGTGTGGTCGGCGAGACCACGTCACTCACATGGCGACGGTGAGCAGGAAGACGACGTCGTCGAGGGCTTCGACACTGTGCCTCGTGTCGGGGATCGCGAGGAAGTCGCCTGCCGACCCTTTCCACACGTCGTCGCCCGCGATCAGATTGAGCGTGCCCTCGAGTACGACGAGCGTTGCTTCGCCGGGGCTTTCGTGTTCGCGCATGTATTCGCCGGACTGCAACGCGACGAGGGTCTGGCGCAACGACCGCTGGTGACCGCCGTACACGGTCGCGGAGCTGCGTCCGCTGGACGAGGCCGTCGCCAGCTTCAGCTGTTGGCGGGCCAACGCGGTGAGCGACTTCTTCTCCATGCCAGTGAGTATGACCCGCGCCACGCCGGGTCAGGGCAGGTCTGGCGAATCCGGTGCGGTAATCGTGCCGTCGCCCAGCCGGATGATCTCGTCCACGAGGGTCTGCGCCAGAGCGTGCGCGTGCGGTGCGGCGGGCGGCTCCTCCCGGGCGAATCCGAGGTAGGCGGCGCGGGCGCGGTGCAGTAATGCCCGCTCGTGCCCGCTCCGTCGTGACGCGACGGCCTGCGCCGCGACGTCCTTCGACACGATCGCGCCGGACTCGAGCGTGACGAGGATGCGGCACAGTGTCAGGAGCACGTTGCGTGTGTCCTCGGCGATCTCGTCGACGAGACGAGGAACCTGTTGGAGCGACGCCTGCCGGAGGACCTCTGCGGACACCGGTGGGACGATCTCGGCGAGCCGGGGACCTTCGAGGGTTCGGGAACGGTGCAGGGCAGTGGCGAGCAGGAGCGCGACGTCGGGATCGTCGGCAGGCTCGGGCAGTACGCCGCCCAGCAGGGCGTCCCGCAGCCACTCGCCGTACTGGAAGTCGCGGCGGGGACGCGCCGTCATCGGTGAGAGTTCACCCAGCACGAGGAACGTCACGTCGAGTGGGCGACGGCTCGCCGCGTCGGGGAACCGGTCTGCGTGGCCTCGCCACCCGGAATTGTCCAGGAGGACCTGCACGAGCCCGGTGCGCTCGGCCGAGTCGAGCGAGCGGCGGGTGACGACGAGAAGGTCGACATCGCTGTCGGGCCGTAGACCGCCGCTCACCGCCGACCCGTACAGATAGATGCCGACGACGCCACCGGGGTCGTGGCGGTCCAGGTGCGCGAGTACCGGCGCAGGCAGCTCGTCCATCGTCGTCCGGGCCAGGGCGTCCTGAGCCGGTCAGGCGCGGTGGTAGTGCGCGATGCGGTAGCGGGTGCCGCCGTGAGCGGACTCTCGCCATCCGTCGTCGCTCGCGAGGGACCAGTCGGCGGTGAGGGGCGGCGCGTACACGTCGCCGTCGACGTCGAGATCGACGTGTGTCACGACGAGGCGTGTCGCGTGCTCCATCGCGGCCGCGTACACCTGGCCACCGCCCATGACGCACACGTCGCCCTCGCACAGTGCGAGCGCCGCGGCGACCGAGTCTGCCGTCTCGGCGCCGTCGATCGTGTCGGGCGCCGACGTGACCACGATGTTGCGGCGACCGGGCAGCGGACGCACGCTCGGCGGAAGCGACTCCCATGTGCGGCGGCCCATCACGACGGGCAGGCCCATCGTGACGTTCTTGAAATGCGCCATGTCCTCCGGCACGCGCCACGGAATCGTGTTGTCGCGGCCGAGGACGCCACCGTTCGCCTGCGCCCACACGAGCGTGACGGACCGTTCGGGCATCACACCGCCACCGGAGCCTTGATGGCGGGGTGATGACGGTAGCCGACGATCTCGATGTCCTCGAAGGTGTAGTCGAACAGCGAGTCGGCCTTGCGCAACGCCAGCGTCGGATACGGGTACGGCTCGCGGGTGAGCTGCTCGCGCACCTGCTCGACGTGGTTGTCGTAGATGTGGCAGTCGCCGCCGGTCCACACGAAATCGCCCACCTCGAGTCCGGCCTGCTGCGCCACCATGTGCGTGAGTAGTGCGTAGCTCGCGATGTTGAACGGCACGCCGAGGAAGAGGTCGGCGCTGCGCTGGTAGAGCTGGCACGACAGCTTGCCGTCGGCCACGTAGAACTGGAAGAACGCATGGCACGGCGCGAGCGCCATGTGCGGGATGTCGGCCACATTCCACGACGACACGATGATGCGGCGTGAATCGGGATCGGTGCGGAGCGTCTCGAGGACCTGGCTGATCTGGTCGACGTGCTCGCCCGACGGGGTGGGCCAGCTGCGCCACTGTGCGCCGTAGACGGGTCCGAGGTCGCCGTTCGCGTCGGCCCACTCGTCCCAGATGCTGACGCCGTGTTCCTGCAGCCACCGCACGTTCGAGTCGCCGCGCAGGAACCACAGCAGCTCGTACACGATCGACTTGAGGTGCACCTTCTTGGTGGTGATCAGCGGAAACCCGGCCGTCAGGTCGAACCGCATCTGGTGACCGAAGACGCTGCGGGTGCCCGTGCCGGTGCGGTCGGCCTTGGGGGTGCCGGTCTCGAGGACGAGCCGCAGCAGGTCCTCGTAGGGCGTCGGCACGGTAGTCGGCGGGGTCGGCTGGTGTGCGTCGGTCACGCCCGCCAGTCTAGGCGCGCCGTCCCTTGTGAGCGTTTTCGGCGTGCGGGGACTCGTCGAGTGCGCACGGGGGATAAGTTCGCCGGTATGCATGAGCTGCTGGTGATCGGTATCGGTGCGGGCGACCCCGACCACGTGACGGTGCAGGCGATCAAGGCCATGAACCGGGCCGACGTGTTCTTCGTCATCGGCAAGGGCGCCGAGAAGCAGGAGCTCGTCGATCTGCGCACCCGCATCCTCGCCGAGCACGTGACCGGCGACCACCGCATCGTCGAGATCACGGACCCGCCGCGCGATCGCACCCCGAGCGACTACGAGGGCGTCGTCGACGACTGGCACGAGCGCCGCGCCGCCGTCTTCGAAGAGCAGTTCGCGCAGGCCGACGGCGTCGGCGCGATCCTCGTGTGGGGTGATCCGTCCCTCTACGACAGCACATTGCGCATCGTCGAGCGCGTCCTCGCGCGTGGCGTCGTGCGCTTCGACTACTCGGTGATCCCCGGGATCACGAGCGTGCAGACGCTCGCGGCGCAGCACCGCATCGTGCTCAACCGCATCGGCGAGCCCGTGCACGTCACCACCGGCCGCCGCCTCGCAGCCGACCCGGACGTCACCGACGACACCGTCGTGATGCTCGACGCGCACACCACCTTCACCCAGGTGCCGGGCGACGACGTCGACATCTGGTGGGGTGCGTACCTCGGCACGGCCGACGAGACGCTCGTCGCAGGAAACCTGCGCGCGGTCGAGGAAGACATCGTCCGCACGCGTGCCGAACTGCGCGAGCGCCACGGCTGGATCATGGACACCTATCTGCTGCGCCGCACCCGCTGACCGATCGCCCGCTCGATTCGCGCTGCCGCGTCGGTTCCGGGGCGTAACCTGCGGACATGCCCGAACTTCCCGAGGTGGAGGCGCTCGCCGGGTTCCTGCGCGAGCACGCGGTGGGCGCGGTCGTCGGCCGCGTCGACGTCGCGGCGATGAGCGTGCTCAAGACGTTCGATCCGCCGGTCACAGCGCTGCAGGGCCGCGACGTCACGGGTGCCGACCGATTCGGCAAGTTCCTCGCGCTCGACTGCGACGGGCTGTGGCTGGTGACGCACCTGTCGCGGGCGGGCTGGCTGCGCTGGTCCGACAGCCCGTCGCCCAACCCACCGAAGCCCGGCAAGGGTCCGCTCGCGCTGCGCGTGCACCTGTTCACGCCCACCGGCGACACCCCGGCGTTCGACCTCACCGAAGCCGGCACGAAGAAACGGCTCGCGGTGTGGGTGGTCGACGACCCGCAGCAGGTGCCCGGCATCGCGCGGCTCGGCCCCGACGCGCTCGCCGTCACCGAAACCGAGTTCGCGCACATCCTCGCGGGCACGAACGCCCGCATCAAGACGGTCCTCGTCGATCAGTCGTTGCTCGCGGGCATCGGCAACGCCTACTCCGACGAGATCCTGCACACCGCCCGGTTGTCGCCCTTCGCCACCGCGAAATCACTGAAACCCGAGCAGGTCTCGGCCCTGTATGCGGCGATGCGCGACGAGCTCGCCGATGCCGTCGCGCGCTCGGCCGGTCAGGACGCGGCGCGGCTCAAGGGCGAGAAGCGCTCCGGCATGGCGGTACACGGCCGGGCGGGGCAGACGTGCCCCGTGTGCGGCGACACGGTGCGCGAGGTGTCCTTCTCCGAACGGTCGTTCCAGTACTGCCCCACCTGCCAGACCGGCGGCAAGATCCTCGCCGACCGCCGCATGTCCCGACTGCTCAAGTAGGCCCGGCAGCACGGTCCGGTCGCACGGGCATCACGAGCGTCATGAGGTCGCCGTCCGTGGCCGACCGTACGGTCATCGGTTGATCGGGTGCCGTCAAGTCGAGCATCACCTCCGGTCCCACCGCGGATTCCACTGCGGCGGACAGTGTCTCGGGATTCGCGTGCAGGGCGATCGGCTCGCCGCGCACCACGGCGGCGAGCGTCGTCGGACCGGCAGTCAACGTGCCGTCCGACGCGGCGAGGGGCAGCGGCCCCTCGGTGTCGAGTGCGCGGCGCAGCGCGGCCCGCTCGACCACGACGTGCGTGCGTGCGGTGGGCAGGGCCGCCAGCATCGCCCGGTAGTCGGGGTAGGTGCCCGCGACGGTGTCGCACGTGGCCTCGCTGACGGTGTCGCACGTGGCCTCCCCGGCGCTGTCGGCGAACCGGATCACGGCCTCGGCCGAGCCGATGCGCACGATGCGGTCGCCGGTCAGCCACGCGGTGACCGCCCGGAGGCTGTCGAGCTCGGCGACCGCCGACCACTCGGAATGCCCGCGGGGGACCGCGAGGGTGCGCGTCGCGAGCCGGTACCGGTCGGTCGCGGTGAGCGAGAGCTCGCCGTCGCGGCACTCGAACAGCACGCCGTGCAGGATCGGGATCTCGTGACCCGACGCGGCTGCCGAGATCACCTGCCCGATCGCCTCGCGCAACTCGGCCGCATGCACCGGTGTGCCCGGCGCGCCTGCTCCGAACTCGCGCGCCACCGCGGCAGCGACGTCGGCACGCTCGCGCATGGTGCGCACGTGCTCGTCGAGCGCGTGCTGCGCGGAATCGGGGTCGCCGTCGAGCACCGCGGTGACCGCCGCGAGCGGCATGTCGATTTCGCGGAGCCGCCGGATCGCGACGGCCCGTTCGACCTGGTCGCCCGCGTAGTAGCGGTAGCCGGTGGCCGGGTCGACCCATGCGGGCGGGAGCACGCCGCTGTCGTCGTAGAAGCGCAATGCGCTGGTCGTCAGGCCACTCGCCCGGGCCATCGCACCGATCGTCATCGTGTCTGTTTCGTTCACCGGTTCATGATCGGGTTTCGACCGACACGAAGGTCAAGCGTCACGTGCCGGAGCCGTGCCTGCCCTCGCCCGACGCGAACCGTTCGGCCCCCGCGATGGCGTCGGATTCGAGCGAGACGATGCCGTGCTCGTGTTCGATGCCGAGCGCATCCACCTCGTTACGGCCCGCCGAATCGAGCAGGGACAGCCGGTCGTGTCGCATGCACGTCTGCGGGAAGGCCGCGATCCGGGCGGCGAGTTCCTCTGCGGCGCTGCGCGCGCCGCCGTCCGCAACGACGCGGTTGACGAGCCCGATCGCGAGAGCCTCGTCGGCATCGACGGCCCGTCCGGTGAGGACGAGGTCGAGCGCATGCGACTGCCCGATCAGCCGCGGCAGCCGCACCGTGCCGCCGTCGATCAACGGGACTCCCCACCGGCGGCTGAACACGCCGAACGTCGAGCTTTCCTCCGCGACGCGCAGATCGCACCACAGTGCGAGTTCGAGCCCGCCCGCGACGGCATATCCCGACACGGCGGCGATCACGGGTTTCGACAGGCGCAGTCTCGTGGGACCCATCGGTCCCGGCCCGCCCGGTGTGACCCGGTTGGCACGCTCGGTGCCGAGCGCCTTGAGATCGGCTCCCGCGCAGAAGGTTCCGCCCTCGCCCCACAGTACGGCGACGGACGCGTCGTCGTCGGAGTCGAACGCCGTGAACGCCTCGTACAACTCGGCCGCGGTGGGCCCGTCGACGGCATTGCGTGCGTCGGGGCGCGACAACACGATGGTGGTGACAGGTCCGGTGGTCTCGATGCGCACTGTCATACTGCGACAGTAGTGGCGGGGATCAGCCGTTTCGGTCGATCCATCTTTTCTTGTCCGCGCCGACGTGCCATCCGGTGTAGACGATGCCCAGCTCGTCGTCGTCCCGGTGGCGCAGCCGGGTCCTGTCGCGATCGTCGAGATTGTCGTGGAAGAGCTTGCCGACCCAGATCGGTGGCTCGACCACTCCATGGCGGACGCGTCCGGCCTTGCGCGCGAGACGGCCCGCGCGATCGAAGACGTCGCCCATGTAGACGACCCCGGCGCGCCCGGGACCGTCGCCGCAGACCCGGACCATCAGCGCACGCCCGTAGTCGACTCCGATCCCGATGTCGAGTGGCCCGAATCCACGCTTGGCGTACAGGGTGTTGAGGAGCAGGGTCGTCGAGTTCGCGGTCACTGCGACGTCGAAGAGGGCGTCGATGTCGGTGCGGTGACGGGTGTCGTAGACGGCCCAGACACGGTGACCGACGATGTCGACCTCCCGGACCCGCTCGTGACCATTGAGCACCGCCACCATCTCGGAGGCGAACGCCCGGTAGATCTTGGCGAGCACGGGGCGCGGGTGGCTGCCGGTCAGCGCGGGCGAGGCGTGCACGTCGACGAACAATGCCGAACATGTGCCGTAGCAGCCACCCACACGCGTGATCCGATCGCGTGTGGGCAGGGCGACTGCGTCCTCGACGCCGCGGGCGGGCTGGTCGAGGATGTCGTTGATGCGATCGGCGCTGGCGAACCAGTCGTACGGCTCGTAGATCCCGTCCATGATGGTGACGACGGTGGGCGGCGGGGAGGGAGATGCGGCGCGCGGCAGGTGCGGCGGCGCGCAGGCAGGACGAGCATCGGGTGTCGCTCGGACGGCCGGGCCTCCCGGTCGGGAGGGTGAGCCGCCGCGGCAAGGGTGCCGCCGCGTCGGCCGTGCAGCTCGCAGGCGGAGCCGGCCATGTACGAGCATAGGGGCATCACCCGGCCGGCGAACAGGGTCGAGCGTCAGGCGTGTGCCGCCCACCGGGGCGATCCAGGCTCAGCCCCGCACCTCGGCATGTCGGCCTGAAGTTCTAGCGTTGTCGGTATGCACGGACAGACACTCGGACTTCCCGATCCGGTCTTCGTGGACCTCGACGGTGCGTCCGTCGCGACGTACGTTCTGGAGCCGGAATCGGGACGGTCGCGGGGCGACGTCGTGTTCTGCCACGGGACGCCGTGGTCGGCCGCCGTGTGGGCGCGTATCGCACATGCGACGGCCCGCGATCACCGAGTCTTCCTCTGGGACATGCCGGGCTACGGCGCGTCGACGATGTCGGCCTCGGTCCCGGTGGATCTGGTGGCACAACGACGGCGCTTTGCCCGACTGCTGGAGATGTGGTCGCTCGAGAGGCCCTGGGTCGTCGCGCACGACATCGGGGGTGCCGTCGCGCTCGGTACGCACCTGCTCGAATCGGCCGAGTACGCCGGGCTGTACCTCCTCGACGTGGTGATGCTCGAACCTTGGGGCTCGCCGTTCTTTCGGCTCGTTGCCGAGAACGAGGACGTGTTCGTCCGTATCCCCGTCGCACTGCACGCGGCGCTGGTGCGTGAGTACATCGCGGGCGCCGAGTGCGGCGAGCTCGATCCCGAGACCCTCGATGCACTCGCCGCGCCGTGGTGCGGTGTCGACGGTCGTGCCGCGTTCTATCGGCAGATCGCCCGGCTGACACCACGACACACGCGACCGATCGCAGCGGTGCTGGGGGAGGTTCGGTGCCCGACACGGATCGGCTGGGGCGCGGACGACCCGTGGATTCCCGTCGAGCAGGCGTCGAGGCTGCGCGACCTGTTGCCAGGAGCGCCGGAGGTCGCAGTGTTCGCCGGCGCCGGGCATCTCACTCCGCTCGCCGCGTGCGGCGCCGTCGCACGCGAGTTGGCGCAGTGGCTGGAGAGATGACGTCTACACGCCCAGGAATGCGTCGGCCACGAGGTCGGCGGTGTAGTGGCGGCCGAGCAGCGTGGGATGGACGGGTGTGCCGTCGTCGCCCGGGCCGATCCCGGTGAGGGAGACGTGGCGCGCGCCGTCGGGCGCGCACATCGAGTGCGTGTCGTCCTGCTGCCGGTTGACCATCGTGAAGCCTGCGCGGTCGACGGCGGCCGCGATCTCGTCGTTGAGGCGGCGCTGCACGCGGTTCGCGAAATCGACACCGGGTTGCGTGGTCAGGGCCTCGGCGAAGCAGCCCGCCGCGTCGTCCGGGAGCACCCGCAGGTAGCCCACGACGACGACCTTCGCGTGCGGCGCATGCGCGCGGACCGCGTCGTAGGCGGTGTCGCGCGCGGGGCCGAGCCGGTCGAGTTTCGCGTCGGTGGCCTGCTGGAACTCGGGCGTGCACGCGAGGGCGACGAGGCAGTTCTGCACGAGGTCGCCGAACAGGTCGTCGTTGTTGCCGCCGATCGACAGCGACACATAGCGGGTGTTCGCGGACAGGCCTGCGACCTGCGCGCCCATCGGGGTGTCCTCGGTGAGATCCGCGGTGTCGGCGCCGCCGCAGGCCCAGTCGCCGAAGCTGACACCGGGCAGCCGCGCGGCGACGAGCCTGCCGACGCTGTCGCTCGCCTGCGCGCAGCCGCCGTGCATCTCTCCGCTGGCGAACGAACCGGTGGCGACGTACGAGTCGCCCAGCGACACGTACTGGGCGCCGACGGGTGCGGGCGCAGGCATCGCCGACGCCGTGCCCGCGACGCCGAGTGCGAGGGCCGTCAGGATTCCGATCACCGATCCCGCTCGACGCATGGGCCGCCTCCCACTACTCGAATGTGTTGCACGTCACATTGCGTCGACTGTAGCAGTCGACCGGAGCGATCTACTGCAGGTCGGCCGTCACTTCGATGCGAGAGCGAAATCGGAGCCGGTCAGTCGGCCGAGGCAGTGAACCGCCATCCGGCCGCGTCGTGCTGGTGCCGCCAGAAGTCGGCGAATCGTCCTCCTGCTGCGAGCAACTCGTCCACGCTTCCGTCCTCGACGATCCTGCCGCCCTCGAGGAACAGAACACGATCTGCACCCGCGATCGTGGAGAGCCGGTGGGTGACGACGATGCGGGTCCGGCGGCGTGGGTCGGCGGTGATCGCGTCGGCGACGGCGGCTTCGTTCTCCGCGTCGAGCGCGCTCGTCCCCTCGTCGACGAGCAGCAGCGACGACGGCTTCACCAGTGCCCGGGCGATCGACACGCGTTGACGCTCACCACCCGACAGTGCTGTTCCCGCCTCACCGACCAGGGTGGCCGTGTCTTCCGGTAGTCGGCTCGCGAACTGTTCGACGCGGGAGAGTCGCAGCGCGGAGGCGAGTTCGTCGGCGTCTGCATCGGGATTGCCGGCGAGCACGTTCTCGCGGATGGTCCCCGCGAACAGATACGGCTGTTGGAAGACGACGCTCGTGTCCGCGGTGCGCTCCGCCCGGTCGAGTGTGCGGCGGTCGATACCGCCGACGACGACACTGCCGCCGGTGGGTTCTTCCAGACCGGCGACCAACGCGAGCAGTGTGCTCTTGCCCGAGCCCGACGGGCCGACGACGGCGGTCGTGCGGCCTGCCTCGAACACGACGTCGAGACCGTCGAAGATCGGGGTGTCCGACGAGTCGGCGACCGAAGAGTCGTAACGAAAGGTGACCTCCCGCAATTCGACCGTCGGTGCCTCGTCCGTGGCCGGTGCACGCGTGCCGCCCGCCGGATCCGCCGCGTCGAGGACGGTACGGATGTCGCGCACGGAGCTGCGCGTGGACGTGGTTGCGGCCGCGAGATCGCCCAGCGACGCGAAGGGTTCGAGATAACGGACGACGACGACGATCAGCGCGATGGACTCGGGAATGCCGAGGGTGCCGCGCACGGCCAGCCAGGTGGTGGTCGAGGCGAGCAGCAGCAGTGCTACCTGACTGGCCAGGCTGAACAGCACCTCGCCGGGAATCTGCAGCGCCAGCAGCCGAAGGGTGGCACCGCGCTGCGCGTCGAGTGCGGCTCCCACCTGGCCGCGCGCGGGCTCGGCGCGGCGTGCGGCGCGCAATGCCGCTTGCGTACGGACGAACTCGAGAATGCGTTCGGTGAGTGCACTGTTGGACTCGGCCGCGAGTTCGTCCGCTCGACAGGTGAGGCGTTCGGTCGCCCAGAGGGCGCCGAGAACCAGCGGTACCGCGACGAGCGCGACGACGCCGAGTTGCCAGGCGATCGGGAGCAAGGCCACGCCGATCGCGACGGGCAGGAGTACGGCCTGGATCAACGGTGTCACCAGATAGCCGACCAGCCCGACCAGGTCGGGCCCAGTGGTTGCGATCGCACGCCGTGCGGTGGCGGTGTTGTCCGCAGTGAACCAGCGCAGGGGAATCCGCGCCACCTGCGTGGACACCTCGTGCTGGGCGCGGTCGAGGATGGCGAAGCCGAGATCGAATCCGACACGCGATGCGACGGAATCGACGATCCACCCCACGACGACGCCGCCGGTCAGTGCCGCGACCCACGGCCACGCGTCACTCGGCTCGTCCGTGAACAGTGCCGACACCAGCGGGACCACCAGGACGACGGCGACCGCCCGCAGCAGCGTCGAGACGATCGTCAGGACGAGATAACCCCAGACCTTCGCCCGGTGCTCCTCGGGGAGCAGGGCCGACAGCGTTCGGATCATCGGACGTACTCCTGTGTCTCCGAGGCGTTTCCGGCCTCCCAGAGCCGGCGATACCGTCCGCCGGAAGCGAGCAGTGCGTCGTGTGTGCCGCACTGTGCCACTCGGCCACCGTCGAGCACCACGATGCGATCGGCACCGGTGACGGTGCGCAGGCGGTGCGCGATGACGAGCACCGTGCGGCCGGCCGCCAGCCGGTCGATCGCCCGCTGTACGAGGAACTCCGACTCCGGATCGGCGAAGGCCGTGGCCTCGTCCAGAATCAGAACGGGGGTGTCGGCGAGCAGCGCCCGCGCGATGGTGATGCGTTGCCGTTCGCCGCCTGACAGCCCGGACCCGGTGCCGAGTACCGTGCCGTAGCCGTCGGGCAGCCGCAGGATCCGGTCGTGGATCTGTGCCCCGCGCGCCGCCCGTTCGACGTCCTCGTCGGACGCGTCGGGCACCGCCAAGGCGATGTTCTCCCGCACCGTGCCGTGCACCAGCTGTGCGTCCTGGAACACGAACCCGACTTTCGTGTACAGCTCGTCGGGGTCCAGGGTGGCGATGTCGCGTCCGCCGACGCGAATGCTCCCGCCGTCCAGGTCGTGGAAACGGGCGAGTAGCGCCGCCACGGTCGATTTTCCGGCGCCGGAGGGGCCGACCAGCGCCGTGATCGTGCCGGGCTCGAGGGTGAGCGAGACGTTCTCGACGACGGGAACGCCGGTGCGGTAACCGAATGTCACGTCGTCGAACACCACTCGACCCGCGGGTTCTTCGGCTGCGCCCACGGATGTCGAGGTGCCGAGTTCGCGCTCGTCGAGCACGTTCTGGATGTTGCGTGCCGCGAGCTGCCCCTCGCGAAGGCCGGACACGCCGTAGCCGATGCCGAGCAGCCGGGCGCCGAATGTGGTGCCCAGGAACAGGAACGGCAACAGGTCGACCGGGTCGAGCCGATCGGTCGTCACGAGCACCGTGCCGACCACTGCGATGAGCCAGAGGAAGGTGACCGGCCGGGTGGCGAGGTCCATCGCGGACTTCTTGCCGACGAACGGCCGCTGCCAGTCGCCGAGGAAGCCGACGTAGTCGTCGAGGCTTCGCCGGAACTGCGATGCCGCGGACCCGCCGAATGCGCGGATGACGGGTTGACCGTCGAGATAGGACGTCGCCTCGGATTTCATCCGTTCCGCCCACTGCTGCGACTGCACGATCTTGGGCCCGGACTGCGCCATCATCGTCGCCATCGTGAAGACGTACGCGAGCACGGGGAGCAGCAACACCAGGGCGAGTCGCCAGTCGACCCAGAACAGGTAGCCGAGCACGGCCACCGGGGCGACGGCCGCAGCGACGGCATCGGTGACCGCGTGCGTGACGAGATAGTGCAGGGACAATGTGTCGCCGGAGACGAGTTTGTCGATCCGGCCCGAAGTTCGCGCGGTGAACCAGCCCAGCGGCAGCCGGGACAGTTTGCCGAGCAGGCGACCACGCAGATCCCGGCCGAAGCGTGCGTCGACGGTGTGCAACCACAGTTGGAGAGCCGTTTCCAGCAGGGCCCCGGCGCCGAGCAGTCCGAGGGCCCACAGGCCCAACGTCCACAGCGTCGACGTCTCGCTGCCCGCCAACAGATTCCGGGCCAGTTCCACGAGAAGTAGGTAGGGGGAGAGCTGAAGGAGGGTGACGAGGAACTGCAGGATCCCGGCCGTCCACAATGCCGGGCGCAGCGGCCGGAGCAGCCTGCCACCGGCCTGTGAACGCCAGTGTCCGCGCCGGCGCGAGACTGCCGGGGAAGCCGCGTCCGACCTGCTGCCGGACCGATCTTCCGGCGGAGTCGTGGTGGCGAACGGCGGAGTCGTGGTGGCGACCGATGCGGTGTCGGCGCCGGAGGTTTCGGCGACGGTCCGGGCGTCGGGCGGCTCGTCGGCGACAATCTCGGAGCCGTCGCGTTGCGTGCCCATCGACCGTCCGTGCACCCAATACGCCTGCGCGTGGATCTCCGCTTTGGGGAAGCCGAACTCGCCTTTGAGGCGTGCTCGAATGTGCTTGAGTGACTTCGACTCGGATCCTGCCCACGCCTTCCAGTCCGACCAGTCGCGAGCGTCGAGTGCGTCGGCCACCGCGGTCTCCGAGGTCCGCGGCACCCAGTGCACTCGGGCGCGCGGATGCTCGCTGAGCGCGATGTGCCGATCGTCCTCGTGATGCTGCTCGAGGTAGACCTCGACGTCCACGGTGTGCGGGACCGCGTCGAGGACGGTGTTGATCGCCGGAATCGAGGCTGCGTCGCCGATCAGCAGGTATCCCGCGGGGAGCTCGTGGTCGACAGCGAAGCCCTTCGACCCGAAGGACGCGACCTCGACGGTTTCGCCACCGGACACCTGGCGAGCCCACGTCGATGCGGGTCCGCTCGGCTCGTGCAGAACGAAGTCGACGGCGAAACGGCCCGTGTGGACGTCCACTTCGGCGATCGTGTATCCGCGCTGGAACTCCGTCTCGGATCCTGCGGGATCGGGGAACCAGAAGCGCAGCCATGCCGTCGGTTCGATCGTGATGTCCTCGAACAGCGTCGGCGCGCTGAGCCACACCCGGCGCATGTGAGGGAGTGGATCCTCCGTGCCGAGCACCGCGGCCGTGTGGTACCGAACCCCCAGGCCACGCAGCACCGCCCCTTGGAAGCCTCTGCGAGACATCGCCCTCCCCTCCGATCCGTCCCGGACGTGCGACCCGACCCCGCCCTCGAATTCGGTTAGCCTACCCATAGAAGGGCGGGTGGGCCAGCGGTTCGTGCACCGAGCGCGCGGCAACCCTCGGGAGCCGTCAGCGGATGTGCTCGTAGCCGATCCACGCCCGCCGCTTCGTGGCGTCCGGGTCCCGTTCGACGCGCGGCTGCGCATCCAGGATCAAAGTCGCGCGCTCGGCAGTGTCGTAGCGAGGCCAGTCCACGCCACCGGCATGTGGGCCCGGCGCAGGTGTGCCGTGCCGGGCGAAGTGCACCCAGTGTGTCTGCACCAGATCGGTCGTCGCGCGTGCTCCCCGGCGACCCCCGAACGAGGTCAGCAGCGGAAACCACCACGGGCGATGCCCGAACACGGTGTACAACTCGGTCGCGTGCGTCGCTCCCAGGCCCGCCAGGTGCAACAGCCTGGGTGCG
Source organism: Rhodococcus sp. HNM0569 (assembly GCF_012726205.1). Taxonomy (GTDB): domain Bacteria; phylum Actinomycetota; class Actinomycetes; order Mycobacteriales; family Mycobacteriaceae; genus Rhodococcus_F. The sequence goes on from NZ_JAASAE010000004.1 coordinate 46,594, forward strand.
AAGTCGTACCGGTACGTGAAGGTTTCGGCGCGCCCGGAATGCCCTGCGGCCGCGCGCACGGAGGGCTCCCAGAAGGTGACGTCACCGCCGAGATCGGCCGCGCCGCGTGGCTTCGGGTAGGCCGGATACGCGGAGATCGCGGCGCTCTTCACCGCGTCCGGAACGTGCGCGAACATGCCGTCGATCCGTTCCTGCGTGGTCGGCAGGATGTCGGCGAACCGTGGGAAAGCCCGTCCCTCGTGCGCATTGGTGCCGATGATCAGCGGCACCGGGTGCGCGCGACCGGCTTCGAGCACGTCGAGAGGGTGCTCGGGCAGGAAATCGCCGTCGACGACCGGAGCGAAGGCCCGGGTGCCGGGTTCGGCGTCGACCCCGCGGTGGACCAGAGTTTCGCCGACCCGCACGAACTCCGAGGCCGGCGCATCCTCGAGCCACGACGCCGCGTCGCGCGCTCCCGTGAGGCGGACGAACTCGCGCGCCCACCGTGCCGTGCGGGTGCGCGGATAGCTCGACGCGACCGGCGAACTCTGCGCGATCGCTCGCGCGAACAGGCCCTTTGCCGCGGGCGTCGCCAGGAGTGTCGTGACCGCGTTGGCACCCGCCGACTCGCCGAAGACGGTGACGTTGTCGGGGTCGCCGCCGAATGCGGCGATGTTGCGCTGGATCCATTCGAGTGCGGCGACCTGGTCGCGCAGGCCGAGATTGGAATCGAATCGACGCTCAGGAGTGGCGAACTCGGTGAAGTCGAGATACCCGAGGGCGCCGAGCCGGTAGCCGATGGACACGTACACGACGTCGCCGCGCAGCGCGAGAGAGTGCCCGCGGTACATCGGGGCCGAGCAGTTGCCGCCCGAGTAACCGCCACCGTGCACGAACACCATCACCGGCCGTGCCGGCGCCGAGGTCGGCGGCCGCACGATGTCGAGCGTCAGGCAGTCCTCGTCGCCCGGATCGCGTGGTTGCGGCGCCGCAGGACCGAACGACGACGCGTCGCGCACCCCGGTCCACGACGCGTGCGGCTCCGGCGCCCGCAGGCGCAGCAGTGCCACCGGGGGAGCGGCGTACGGGACACCGCGCCATGCGAAGACACCGCCGTCGCGGATGCCGCGCACGACGCCCGTCGCCGTCGCGACCTCGAGAGGGTCCCGGGCCGTGTGGTCGTTGCTCACATGCCCTGCCCCCGGTATCCCGAGTACCCCTCCCACGCGACGCGTCGCTCGCGCCGCGGGTCGTCGACGACCTGAGTGACCTCGTCGAACACGAGGGTCGCACGGCGGGCCGTGTCGTAGCGCGGCCACGACGCGGTGGTCGTGCCGTCGTGGGCGAACTGGATCCACTGCCGCTAGACCGCATCCGAGACCGCGGTGAACCCGCGTCTGCCGCCGAGCATCGAGAAGAGCGTGCCCACAGGGCTTTTCGCGAGTCCGAACACGGCGAACAGTTCGAGACCGTGGGTCGCGTCGAATCCGAGTGTGCGTAGCAGTCGGGGTGCGTAGTCGAACCGGTACATGTAGGTGGGCGCGTATTCGCTGTGCTCCTGCGCGATCTCGATCGACGGCCACCAGAAGGTGATGTCGCCGCCGAGGTTCACGGATGCATCGGCGTCCTCCGGGTACCCGGGATAGGCGGCGACGACGCGGTCGCGGGCGTCGGGATCGGTGCGCGCGAACATGGTCTCGATGCGGTCCGGGTTGGTCGGGAGAGCGTCGAGGAAGCGCGGGAACAGTGTGCCCTCACGCGCGTTCGTGCCGATCACCAGCGGCACGCGATGCGCGGTGCCGTCGCGGAACGCCTCGATCGGTGGTCGCGGCAGGAAGTCGCCGTCCACCATCGGGCCGTACAGGCTCAGCCCGGGACTCTCGCTGACGACGCTCGCGCTGACCGTGTTCGCGGCGCGACCGAGGTCGGACGGTGCGCACGTCGACAGCACGGCGGCCGCATCCCCGGGGTCCGCGCCGAGAGCGGCGACGACGTCGGCGGCCCACCTCTGCGCGCGACCCGCCGGATTGACGAGTCCGGGTGCCGGGCTCTCGGCGATGGCCCGAGCGAACAGCCCCTTCGCCGCGGGTGTCGCCATGAGCGTCGTGACGGCATCGCCGCCCGCCGACTCGCCGAAGACGGTCACGTTGTCGGGGTCGCCGCCGAACGCGGCGATATTGCGCTGGACCCATTCGAGTGCGGCGACCTGGTCGCGCAGACCGAGATTGGAGTCGAACGGCCTTTCTGGAGTGGCGAACCGGGTGAAGTCGAGGTAGCCGAGGGCGCCGAGCCGGTAGTTGATCGACACGTACACGACGTCGCCGCGGCGCACGAGGGATTCGCCGCCGTAGATCGGAGTGGCCGACGTGCCGATCGAGTACGCGCCGCCGTGCACGAACACCATGACCGGTCGCTTCGCCGAGGCGCTTCCGGGCTTCGCGAGCACGTTGAGGGTGAGCGCGTTCTCGCTCGACGGGTGGAAGGTCCGCAGGCCGGTGCGGGTGTAGGCGCGGGGCTGGACGGCGGCGTCGCCGTATGTCGACGCGTCGAGCTCGCCCTCCCACGGTGCGACCGGCTGTGGCGCGCGCAACCGCAGCGGCCCGACGGGAGGGGCCGCGTACGGGATGCCGCGGAATGCGAGCAGCCCGTCGGAGCGGATCCCGCGCACGAGCCCGTCTGTCGTCCGTACCGCGGTGGCCGCGTCGTTCGTCGTGTCGCTCGTCGTCATGGGCCGAGTCTAGAGACGACCCGAGCGAGCCGGAAGGGTCGTGCTTCCGCGCCGCCCCACGAGTGCCGACGCGCTTGTTACGGTGCAGGAATACGGCCGACGAGGCCGGGATCGGAGTGAGGCGATGACAATCCACGACGATTCCCGCCGTGCGGCATTCGTGCGCGGGGAGACCACCGGGCCGATCGGCCCGCAGACGATGCACCTGCTCGAGCGCCGCGGCGTCGTGACGCCGCAGTGGTGTGACGACGGCACGGCGCGGTTGTCGGCCGTCGATGCCGACCGGATCGACCGGATCACCGAGCTCATGGCCGAGGGCATCGCCCTCGCGACGGTCCTCGAGATGCTGGAGTTGCTCGAGCCGCGCGCGTCAGACCTCGAAGGGAGTTTCCGGCGTCCCACGCCGTGAACGCACGGGCTTGGGAACGAGCCGCAGATGCGTCTGGACGTGCCGCGCGTGCGGCGGACGCGACCAGTCGGCCACGTCGCCGACGGCGCGGTCGTAGGCGTCGATCACCCATCGGTCGGTCGCCGACGCGAGCAGCCGGGGCGCGCGGCGCCAGCGTGGCCTGCGGTAGAGGTCGACGCGCCACAGGCACGAGCCCGCGTCGAGCCACACGCTGCGTGCATCCGCACCCACCGCGCCGACGGCAGGCGTCTCGGTGGCTGCGGGGAAGGGAACCGCGTCGAGGTATCGGCCGTATTCGAACTCGATACGCACCACGCGACCGGACGCGGCCGCCACGACGTGGCCGAACCGTTCCGTGTACGTCGACAGCGCGAGCAGGGCGTCGGCGAAGACATGATCGTTCATGTGCCGGAGCCTGTGCATGTCGAGCGGGGTGTCCGCGTGCAGCCGTGTGTCTCAGTCATCCGACAACCGACGGTACCCGCACGAGTTTACGCTGTAAACTCAGCTCTGTCGGAGGTCACTCGACCTCGAGTTCGATGCGGTCGAGGAGGTTCTCGAGTGACACCTCGAACTCGGTGTGGCCGTGATCCTGTTCGAGTTGGTGCTGCAGGCGCCGCAGGTTGGGACAGGCGCTCAGGTCGGGTGGCTCCGACCGGATCCGACGCGCATCCTCGGGCCCGATCTCGGTGCCGTGTGAGGACACCTCGAGCAGCAGATGTCCCAGCAGGAATGTGGTGAAGGACTTGTACGCCGAGACGGCAGCGTCGTCGTCGAACCCGAACTCGCCCAATGTCGAGAGGAATGTCTCGGTCCATTTGAGGCTGCGCAGCGGCGGGCGGATCCACGGCGCTTCCGGTGGCCGGGTCGCGATCAACGGGAACAGTTCGGGATGTTCGAACGCGATGTCCCGGAAGCCGTGCGCCACGCGCTGCAGGTATTCCTGCCAACCGCCCTCGGTGTCGCGCTTCTGCAACTGGTCGTCACGTTTCTGCAACTGGTCGTCGTAGAGCTGGTCGATGACGCGGTCGACGATTCCGGTGACGAGGTCCTCGCGGCCGGACACGTAGCGGTACAGGGCCATCGCCTCGACGCCGCACCACGATCCGAGCCGGCGCATCGTGAGCTGGCGCAGTCCCTCGCGGTCGACCAGTTCGGTGGCGGATTCGAGGATCGAATCGCGGCTGAGCTGCGACGGCCGGGAGTGGTCGCCGTCCGTCATGTGTCTTCCTCCCGTCCGGGCTGCCGCGCGTGCTCGTCACGCAGACTGTGCCTCATCCACCCTGCCGCAACTGGTCGCGCGCCGACGACAGCAACCCCAGCCATACCTCACTGACCGTCGGATACGCGGGAACCGCGTGCCACAGGTCGTCGACCGGCACCGTGCCGACGACGGCGACCGTCGCGGCGTGCAGCAGTTCGGCCACCTCGGTGCCCGCGAATGTCGCGCCGACCACGGCACGCGTGCCGCGGTCGAGCACGAGCCGCGCGCGGCCCGAGAAGTCGTCGCGTGCGAGCGCCGCCCCGGCGACCGCGATGTCGGAGTCCACCGCGACGACGTCCAGGCCCGCATCCCGGGCCTCGCGTTCGGTGAGCCCCACCCACGCGACCTGCGGGCTCGTGAACACGACCTGCGTCGTGACGTTTTCGCGCAGTCGGAACGCGGGGCCGTCGAGCGGACGGCCTTCGGCGCGGGCCGCGATGACGTCTCCGCACACGCGCGCCTGGTACTTGCCCATGTGCGTCAGTGGCGCACGTCCGTTGGCGTCGCCCACCGCGTACAGCCATTCGCCGGCCGCGGTCGTGTGCTCGTCGGTACGTACGTAGCCGTGATCGTCGAGGAGCGATCCGTCCAGCCCCAGCCCCGCGGTGTGTGGCGTGCGGCCCGCGGCCACCAGGATCTCGTCGACGACGAGCGGTTCGCCGCCCGCGAGGTCGAGTGTCGCGGGACCACCGTGGATGCGGCCGTGCCCGGTGTCGCGCGCGTCCGGCCGATGCACGCTGCGCACGTCGGTCTCGAACAGCACGTCGACGCCGCGCTCGCGCAGTGCGTCTGCGACCAGATCGCGCGCGAACGGTTCGGCGCGGGAGAGCAGGCTTCGGCCACGCACGACGAGGGTCACCTCCTCGGAGCCGAGATCGCGCAGCCACGTCGCCGCCTCGCACGCCACGACACCGCCGCCGACGATCGCGATGCGGCGGGGGATCTCGCGCAGCGCGGTCGCATCGCGCGAGGTCCACGGCAGGGCCTCGGCCAGGCCGGGGGTTCCGGGAATCGACGCGGCGCTGCCCGTCGCGACGATCACGGCCTGCCGCGCGCGGAGGGTGCGCTCGCCGTGCGGTGGCGAACTCGCCACCGTGACTTCGCGTTCGCCGCTGAGTCGCGCGTCACCGCGGGCGATGGCGATGCCGGCCTGCTCGGCCCAGTCGAGTTGCGCGGAGTCGTCGTAGTCGTGTGTGAAGGAGTTGCGTCGCGTGAACACGGCGTCGACGTCGAGGCCGTTCGCCGACACGCCTCCCATGTGCTGCGCGCCGCGGAGGATCTCGCCCGGCACGAGCAGCGCCTTGCTCGGCATGCACGCCCAGTAGGAGCATTCGCCCCCGACGAGCTCCCGTTCGACGACGATCGCCGTGCGGTCGCTGCCCGCGATCGCCGCGTCCGCCGCGACCTCGCCCGCGGGCCCGCCGCCGATCACGACGACGTCGTACTCGTCGGCCGCGGAGGATGCGTCGGTGCCGGACGTGCTTTCGTTCGCAGCCATGTCCGCAAGCGTATGGCCGAGGGCCTACTCCCCGGCGCGGATTGGGCGAGTGCCCACTCACGCGCCGCGCGTGCGGTCATTACGCTGGCCGACATGACTCGTCAGCGGATTCTCGTGACCGGCGCCAGTTCGGGACTGGGGGAGGAGATGGCACGCAGGTTCGCGGCCCGCGGGCGCGATCTCGCGTTGTGTGCGCGCCGCACCGACCGACTCGAGGCGCTCCGCGACGAACTGGTCACGGCGAATCCGTCGATCACGGTCGCGGTGCGGGCGCTCGACGTCACCGACCATCACGCCGTCACGTCGGTGTTCAGCGCGCTCGACGAAGAACTCGGCGGCCTCGACCGGGTCGTGGTCAACGCCGGGCTCGGCAAGGGCGCGAAGATCGGCACCGGACGGGCCGACGCGAATCTCGCGACGATGCGGACCAACGCGCTCGGCGCGCTGTCGCAGTGCGAAGCCGCGCTCGAACTGTTCCGCGCCCGCGAGCGCGGTCATCTGGTGCTCGTGTCGTCGATCAGCGCCGACCGCGGACTGTCCGGTGCGAAAGCTGCCTACTCGGCGAGCAAGGCTGCGGTCTCGGCGCTCGGCGAGGCGCTCACCGCCGAGCTGGCGAAGTCTCCCATCGCTGTCACGACCTTGCTGCCCGGGTTCATCGCGACCGACATGTCCGGGCGGGCAGGGGATGCGAAGATGCTTGCGTCTCTCGACGACGGCGTGACCGCGATGATCGACGCGATCGAACGCGAGTCCGTGCGTGCCGCGCTGCCGGGCGTCCGATGGAAGGCGATCGACCTCGCGCTGCGTGTGCTGCCGCGTAGGATCACCGATCGGATGGTGTAACCGGCAGGCGCCGAAGAGGGCTCGCGACGAGCCGGAATCGAGGAGCCGCAGATGTCGAACGCAGCGACGGACACCCCGACGGTCGTGATCGTCGGCGGAGGATTCGCTGGGCTGCGGGCGACCCGCGCGCTCGCGAAGACCGACGCCGACGTCGTCGTGCTCGACCGCGGCACGAGTCACGTGTTCCAGCCGTTGCTCTACCAGTGCGCGGCGGCGCTGCTGTCGGAAGGCGAGATCAGCAGCCCGCTACGGCATCTCACGCGGCGTCAGCGCAACGTGCGGGTCAATCTCGGCGAGGCCACCCACATCGACACCACCCGCCGCGTTCTCGACGTCACACGGTTCGACGGCACGTCCTACGAGCTTCCGTACGACTACCTCGTCGTCGCGGCGGGCATGCGGTCGTCGTACCACGGGCACGACGAGTTCGCGCGGCACGCGCTGGGCATGAAGACCCTCGACGATGCGCTCGCGATCCGGCGGAAGATCGTGTCGGCGTTCGAGATCGCGGAGACCCTGCCGACAGCCGAGGAGCGCAAGCCGTGGCTCACGTTCGCGGTCGCGGGTGGCGGCCCCACCGGTGTCGAGCTCGCGGGCCAGATCCGCGAACTCGCCGGGCGGGCACTCGCGCACGAGTTCGACGCGATCGACCCCGACGAGGCACGGGTGCTGCTCTTCCACGGCGGCGACCGGGTGCTGCCGTCTTTTCCGCGCCGACTCTCGCAGGCCGCGCAGCGCACACTCGACCGTATGGGCGTCGAAACGCACCTCGGGGTGCACGTCACGGCGGTCGACGAGACAGGAGTCGGGATCACTCCGAAGTCGAAGGGCGCGAAGGCGACTCGCTACGACGCGCGCACCGTGCTGTGGACCGCGGGCGTCGAGGGTGTCCCGTTCGCGCGCCGTGTCGCCGACGCGCTCGGGGTCGACGCGACGCGGGACGGTCGGGTTCCCGTCGACACCCGGTTGCGCGCGGGCGGGCGGGTGTGGGTCGTGGGCGACGTGATGGCGCCGCCGACGGACCTGCCCGGCGTCGCGGAGGTCGCGATGCAGAGCGGCGGTTACGCGGGCGAGTCCATCGCCCGGCTCCTCGCGGGCGACGCCACCGACCCGGCGCCGTTCCGGTACCGCGACCTCGGCAGTGCCGCCTATATCGCGCGACGCAACGCGGTCGTGCAGGCCGGTCCCGTCGCTCTGTCCGGATTCGTGGGCTGGCTGGCGTGGGGCGCGGTGCACATCGCCTTCCTCGCGGGCGTGCGCAACCGGATGGGCACGGTATCGAACTGGGCCGTCACCCTCGCGTCGGGCACGCGCCGCGAACGCGCCTTCACCTTCGGCGACCCCGAGACCGCGCGCCGTCCGTACCGGTCCTACGACTAGTCGAACCAGTCCGAGCGGTGCAACCAGGCTGCCTGGTCGCTGCTACGCGGAGCGAGTAGGACACCGTAATGCTCACCATGGCTTCGCGGTCAGGCCGTAGGACCCTGATCGCGGAGATCCGCCCACCGGGCCGTTCGCCCCTCAGGCGCGCCCGCGTTCGTGCCGGTACCACCGCACAAGGGCGTCGGTGGACGAATCCGACAGCGTGGCAGGCGGTTCGGCCTCGGTCAGGACGGGCTGGAGTTCCTGAGCCTGGGTCTTGCCGAGCTCGACGCCCCACTGGTCGAACGAGTCGATGCCCCACACGACGCCCTCGACGAACACCTGATGCTCGTACAGCGCGATGAGCTGGCCCAGCACGGACGGCGTGAGCTTGGGCGCGAGGATCGACGTCGACGGGCGGTTGCCCGGCATCACCTTGTGGGGGACGAGATGCGCGGGCGTGCCCTCGGCCGCGATCTGGTCGGCGGTCTTGCCGAACGCGAGGACCTTGGTCTGCGCGAAGTAGTTGCTCATCAGCAGGTCGTGCATGCTGCCCGTGCCGTCCGCCGTGGGGAGATCTGCGGTGGGCTCGGCGAAACCGATGAAGTCGGCGGGGACGAGCCGCGTGCCCTGGTGCAGCAACTGGTAGAAGGCGTGCTGGCCGTTGGTGCCCGGCTCGCCCCAGAAGATCTCGCCGGTCGTGGTCGTGACCGCGCTGCCGTCGGCGCGAACCGACTTGCCGTTCGACTCCATGGTGAGCTGCTGCAGGTAGGCCGCGAACCGCACGAGGTCGTTCGAATACGGCAGCACGACACGGGATTCGGCGCCGAAGAAGTTGGAGTACCACACCCCGATCAAGCCGAGCAGCACCGGCGCGTTGTGTTCGAGCGGCGCGGTGCGGAAGTGCTCGTCGACGAGGTGGAAGCCGTCGAGGAATTCGGCGAACCGTTCCTTGCCGATCGTCGCCATCAGCGAGAGGCCGATCGACGAGTCCACCGAGTACCGTCCACCCACCCAATCCCAGAAGCCGAACATGTGGGTCGTGTCGATTCCGAACTCGGCGACCCGGGCGGCGTCGGTGGACACCGCCACGAAATGCTTCGCCACGGCGTCGTCGCCGAGACCCAGCCCGTCGAGCAGCCACCGCTTGGCGGCGTGCGCGTTGGTGAGCGTCTCGAGAGTCGAGAAGGTCTTCGACGCGACGACGAACAAGGTCTTCGCGGGATCGAGGCCCGCGAGGCTGCGCACCATGTCGGCGGGGTCGATGTTCGACACGAAGCGCGCCGAGATGCCTGCGTCGACGTAGTGGCGCAGCGCGCGGTATGCCATGACGGGTCCGAGATCGGACCCGCCGATACCGATGTTGACCACGGTCGTGATGCGCTCGCCGGTTGCGCCGCGCCATTCGCCCGAGCGCAACCTGTCGGTGAACTCGCCCATGCGTCGCAGGACATCGTGCACGTCCGACACGACGTCCTGCCCGTCGACCTCCAACTCCGCCGTCTCGGGCAGCCGCAGGGCGGTGTGCAGGACCGCGCGATCTTCCGACGTGTTGATGTGCGCGCCGGCGAACATCGCGTCGCGACGCTGTTCGAGTTCGACCGTGCGCGCCAGATCGAGCAGCAGCGCGAGCGTGCGGCGGTCGAGCCGGTGCTTGCTGTAGTCGATGTGGAGATCGGCGACGTCGAGCGCGAACTCGGTGCCGCGGCGCGGGTCCGACGCGAACAGATCGCGCAGATGGACCGGTTCGATCTGGGCGTGATGGGCGCGCAACTCCTGCCACGCGTCGGATTCGGTGATGTCTGTGGCCACGGACACCGAGCTTAGTGCCCCTGCCCGTATTCGGAAGGGCGGCGAAAGGTGGCGGGCCGTGAACCCGCGAGAGCAACCCACACGTCGCCGTGGGACGCGCATGATGGGGTCATGGACAAGGAAACACCCCGGCAGCTCGACGCCGACACCCGCAGCCTGCTCGACTCCGTTCCCACGCAGCTCTTCCTCGGCGGGAAATGGTGCGACGCCGAGGGCAGCGGGACCTTTCCCGTGATCGACCCGTCGACCGGCGATGTCCTCACCCGCGTCGCCGATGCCCGTCCCGTCGACGCGATGCGTGCGCTCGACGCGGCCACCGCCGCGCAGAAGTCGTTCGCCGCAGCGGCGCCACGCGAACGCGGCGAGCTGCTGCGGTCGGTGTGGCAGGCGATCAGCGAGCACGCCGACGACCTCGCGCGGCTCATGACCCTCGAGATGGGCAAGGCGCTGCCCGAGAGCCGCGCCGAGGTGTCCTACGGCGGCGAGTTCTTCCGTTGGTTCAGCGAGGAAGCGGTGCGCGTCGCGGGGCGGTTCACGCAGGCGCCCGCGGGCAACGGTCGCATTCTGGTGACGCGGCAGCCCGTCGGGCCCGTCCTCGCGATCACGCCGTGGAACTTCCCGCTGGCGATGGGCACCCGCAAGATCGGACCCGCGCTCGCCGCCGGTTGTCCGATCATCGTCAAGCCGGCGTCCGCGACACCGCTCACGATGCTCTACCTCGCGAAGCTCATGCAGGACGCAGGGCTGCCCGAAGGCGTCCTGTCGGTGCTGCCCTCGTCGTCCTCGTCGGAGGTGACCCAGCCCCTGCTCGACGACCCGCGCCTGCGCAAGCTCACGTTCACCGGGTCGACCGAGGTCGGCCGCTCGCTGGTCGAGAAGTCGGCGCACGGACTGTTGCGCACGTCGATGGAACTCGGCGGCAACGCGCCGTTCGTCGTGTTCGACGACGCCGACGTCGACGCGGCCGTCGCGGGAGCGACCCTCGCGAAGATGCGCAACGGGGGAGAGGCGTGCACCGCGGCGAACCGCTTCCACGTCGACAACGCGGTGCGCGACGAGTTCACCACGAAACTGACCGACAAGCTCCGCGAGTACGTGCTGGGACCGGGCCTCGACCCGGACACCACGCTCGGCCCGCTCGTTAACGCCGACCAGCGCAACAAGGTCGACGAACTCGTGCGCGACGCCGTCGACAAGGGTGCGACGCCGGTGCTCGGCGGCACCGTGCCCGACGGCCCCGGATTCTTCTATCCCGCGACGGTCCTCACCGACGTGCCCGCCGACGCGCGGATCCTGAAGGAAGAAGTGTTCGGGCCCGTCGTCGCGATCCGCGGTTTCGACGGCGAGGACGAAGGCGTCGCCGCAGCCAACGACACCGAGTACGGCCTCGCGGCGTACGTCTACACGCGCGACCTCGACCGCGCGTTGCGCGTCGCCGAGAACATCGAGAGCGGCATGGTGGGCGTCAATCGCGGCGTGCTCTCCGACACGGCCGCGCCCTTCGGTGGCATCAAGGCGTCCGGTTTCGGCCGCGAGGGTGGCATCGAAGGCATCGACGAGTACCTCGAAACGAAGTACATCGCGCTCACCGACTGACGGCTGGTCCGCCGGCCGGCAGGGCGATCTCGACGCGCGGGCGACCTCGAAACGTCAGTGGCCGAGGCGGCCGCGTCCCAGGCGCAGCAGCAGCATCGCGAGCGTATGGCCTTCCTGGCCGAGCTCGTTGAACCGCTCGATGACCTTCATCTCGCGGCTGTGCACCAGACGCGGGCCGCCCGACGCCATACGTGCGCGGCCGATCATCTGGGAGACCTCGGACCTGCGCTTGACCGCGGCGAGGATCTCGGCGTCCAGGCGGTCGATCTCGAGCCGGAGCTCGTCGATCTCGGCCTCGGTCGAGGGGGTGTGTGTGCTGTCGGCACTGCCGTCGGGGACGGTACGTGTGCTCATGGTGAAAGTCTCCTCCGCTCAGAACAAGGATCGTGGCCTCGGCTGCGGGCGTTACCCGATCCTGGTGCCCTGCCCGACAAGAAAAATGAGCCCCGGGATCCGGTGCGGACCGCGGGGCTCGTGAAGTGGATCAGCTCACGGGCACCGGAGTCCGGTACCCGTAGAAAAATCGCCGGTCGAGGCGAGTCCGATCACATGACACTCTGTCGATTCTGGTCACGCCCAGGGGGCCGTGTCAACTTTCGGGCTCCGGTCCCGCTGCTGGTGAGCGCCCGAGCGGAGCCTGATCCGCAGCGTGGCCGTGTGGGCCGGTGTCGGCGCGTCCCGGTAGCGTGGACACACGATGAACACTCTTCCCGACGCCGCCCCCCGCTCAGGTTCGACCGGCAGTTCCGTCGCGGCTTCGGCCGCCGAGTCTGTCGAGGCGTTGCTCGAGGGGCTCAACCCGCAACAGCGCGAGGCGGTCGTGCACGCGGGTTCGCCGCTGCTCATCGTGGCGGGCGCGGGCTCGGGCAAGACCGCGGTGCTCACGCGCCGCATCGCCTACCTGCTCGCCGAGCGCGACGTCGCGCCCGGGCAGGTTCTCGCCATCACGTTCACCAACAAGGCCGCCGCCGAGATGCGCGAGCGCGTCGCCGCCCTGGTCGGTCCGCGTGCCAACGCGATGTGGGTGTCCACCTTCCACTCGAGCTGCGTGCGCATTCTGCGCACCCAGGCCGGGCTCGTCCCGGGGCTGAACTCCAACTTCTCGATCTACGACGCCGACGACTCTCGTCGCCTGCTCACGATGATCTCGAAGGATCTGGAGATCGACACCAAGAAGTACTCGGCGCGGCTGCTGGCCACCGCGATCTCCAACCTCAAGAACGAGCTGATCGACCCCGAGGACGCCGCGGCCGACGCCGACAAGGAACAGCAGGAACTGCCCCGCCTCGTCGCCCGCGTGTACGCGCAGTACCAGCAGCGGCTGCGCGCGGCCAATGCGCTCGACTTCGACGACCTGATCGGCGAGACGGTCCGCATCCTGCAGTCGTATCCGCAGGTGGCGCAGTACTACCGGCGGCGCTTCCGGCACGTGCTCGTCGACGAGTACCAGGACACCAACCACGCGCAGTACGTGCTGGTCCGCGAGCTCGTCGGGCTCGAGACCGATGCGGACGGGGTCACGCCGTCCGAGTTGTGCGTCGTCGGCGACGCCGACCAGTCGATCTACGCCTTCCGCGGCGCCACGATCCGCAACATCGAGGAATTCGAGCGCGACTACCCGAACGCGCGCACGATCCTGCTCGAACAGAACTACCGGTCGACGCAGAACATCCTGTCCGCGGCCAATGCGGTCATCGCCCGCAACACGGGCAGGCGCGACAAGCGGCTGTGGACCGACTCGGGCGAGGGTCCGCTCATCACGGGCTACGTCGCCGACAACGAGCACGACGAGGCGTCGTTCGTCGCCTCCGAGATCGACCGGCTCGTCGACGACGGCGAGGCCACGTTCGGCGACGTCGCGGTCTTCTACCGCACCAACAACTCGTCGCGCGCGCTCGAAGAGATCTTCATCCGGCTCGGCGTGCCCTATCGAGTCGTCGGCGGTGTGCGCTTCTACGAGCGCAAGGAGGTGCGCGACATCGTCGCCTACCTGCGGGTGCTCGCCAACCCCGACGACGACGTGAGTCTGCGCCGCATCCTCAACACCCCGCGCCGCGGCATCGGAGACCGCGCCGAGGCGTGCGTCGCGGTGCACGCCGAGCAGCGCAATCTGAGCTTCGGGCAGGCATTGCGCGACGCCGTCGACGGCAAGGTGGCGATGCTGAACACCCGCTCGCAGAAGGCGATCGCCGCGTTCACCGAGATGATGGACGGACTGCGCGGGCTCATGCCGCCCGCCGACGCGGAGGACCAGGGCGACATCGGCGAGGTCGTCGAGGCGGTGCTCGACCGCACCGGCTACCGGGCCGAGCTCGCCGCGAGCACCGATCCGCAGGACGGCGCACGTCTCGACAACATCGACGAACTCGTCAGCGTCGCACGCGAATTCAGTTCCGACGCGCGCAATGCGGCCGGCATCGACGTGGACGGCGATCCCGTCGACCGCGAAGGCGAACCCGATCCCGGCTCGCTCGCGGCGTTCCTCGAACGCGTGTCGCTCGTGGCCGATTCGGATCAGCTACCCGACGAGGGGGCGGGTGTCGTCACCCTCATGACGCTGCACACCGCGAAGGGGCTCGAGTTTCCGGTCGTGTTCGTCGTCGGTTGGGAGGACGGCCAGTTCCCGCACATGCGCGCGCTCGGCGATCCCGCAGAACTGTCGGAGGAGCGCCGGCTCGCGTACGTCGGCATCACGCGTGCGCGCCGGCGGCTCTACGTCTCGCGTGCCGTCATGCGTTCGGCATGGGGGCAGCCCATCCAGAACCCCGAATCGCGCTTCCTGCAGGAGATTCCGCAAGAACTCCTCGACTGGCGTCGTGAGGATCCGGGGCGCACGGTCGGCCTGGGAGGCGCCGTCGGTGGCGGCCGCCCACGCAAGGACTACGGCAGCAGTGGGTTCGGGAACGGCAGCGGATCCGGTTTCGGGGCCGCGGCTCGTGGCCGCAACAATCATCTCGTGCTGGCGGCGGGCGACCGCGTGAGTCACGACAAGTACGGCCTGGGCTCGGTGCTCGAGGTCAAGGGGGCTGGGCCGACGGCCACCGCCACCATCGATTTCGGCAGTGCGGGCAAGGTGCGGCTCATGCTCATCGGCGGTGTGCCGATGGTCAAACTCTGAAATCGATTCTCGGAAACCCCTTTTCGGCGGGCACGATGTCACATCGTGTGCGCTGGATGCACATGGTGTGACATTGTGGCCGTGCGGGCGAGGGGGGAGCGGTCAGTCCTGTTGGGCGCCGAGGCTGATGCCACGCGAGGCGAGCCAGGGCAGCGGGTCGATCTTCTGATCGCCGTTGAGGTGCACCTCGAAGTGCAGGTGCGGGCCGGTGGAGAAACCGCGATTGCCCATGGTGGCGATCTGGTCGCCCGCCATGACCTTCTGGCCGACGCTGACCGTCGACTCGTTGATGTGTCCGTAGACGGTGATGGTGCCGTCGGAGTGCAGCAGACGCACCCACATGCCGAAGCCGGATGCGGGCCCGGAGTCGATGACCTCGCCGTCCGCGACCGCCAGGATCGGCGTGCCGATGGGGCCTGCGATGTCGACACCGCCGTGGATGGTGCCCCAGCGTGAACCGAACGTCGAGGTGAACGTGCCGACCGCGGGAAGGACGAACAGCGGCTTGCGGGACGCTGCTTCGCGTGCCGCGCGCTCGTCGCTGAACGCCTGGCCCTTGGCGAGCAGGTTGCCGAACTGCGAGAGGTCGTTCGGGTTGGCGATGTTGAGCACCTGCGGCGCGCTCGATCCGGACGCGGCGGGTGCGGCGCCGTCGGAGAACTGTGCGGCCTGCGGCTCGGCGGTGTCGTCTGCACCGTCGCTCGCGAGTGCGACCTCGGAATGATCGGAGTTGCCACCCTGGGAGGTGGCCGCCTGGCCTGCCGCGACGACCGCGCCTGCGGCGACCGCGAGCACGGCGGCGCGGCCCTTGAGGGCCGAGGGGGGAGTGGGAACTCGGTGTGCGCCTCGACGCGACCGGGTGGCCGCGGAGTCGTGCGGGGTGAAACCGGGGATCTCGTCGTCGAACTCGTCGCGGTAGCTGCCGTACCGGTCGGATTCGCCGGTGTCATCGAACGAGGGGCTGTAGTCGAACGAGCGGTCTTGCGGTGTGGAACTGCGGTGGTACATGCCTGCGTCTGTCGTGTCGTGGTCGTCACCGAACGCGGAGGCGGAAGAGCTCCAGCTCGTGTCGTGATTCAGGTCGCCGTAGCGGCTGGTGGTGAACCGCGAAGGGTCGCGCGGCAAGCGATCGTGCATCGGTGCGCTCGACCTCCTGCGTGTGACCCGCCTGTGACTTGGACCCGGTGACGGTAACGAAATGATTGCGAATCGCGCAACCCGTAACGTCCACGGACCGGGAGTGCTGTGACGTGAGTCACTCGATGGCCGGGTGAGTCGAGTCCGAAGCGTGTCATTTCCCCGGTCGGCGGCGGTGTTGGCATTAGCGTCGTAGTCGTGGCGTCTTCGACTCGGCCTCCCCGTCGGGCAACACCGACACGCATCGCGCCGTCGGCGTCGACCGCCGTGCGCGCGCGGCTCGACGATCCCGAGCCCCGCGACTACCGCTCTCTCGCAGTCGTCGGCGTGTCCGTCGCGGTCGTCGGAGCGATCGCCACAGCGCTCGCTCCCGTGCTCGGCGCCGTCGACGACGGCTCGGTCACGGTCGTCGTCGCGGCCGCGGTGTGGTCGGCCGTCGTGGCACTCACGATTCCGGCACTGTCCGGCATCGCTCTCGCGTCCGGGCGCGGCGAAGCGGCGGGTGCGCTGCTCGCCGGAGCCGGTGCGGTGTCTCTCGGTCTCGCGGTGCTCGACGTCCAACTGTTCTCCCGCGCGCTCGACGCGAATCGTTTCGAACTGTTCCGACCGCACACGGCGACCGAGCTGTCGGCGGCGGCAGGTGCCTACGCCGTCGTCGCGGGGCATGCGCTGGGCGTCGCCGCCGGCCTGATCGGGCTCGTCGTCGTGCACCGCGCGTCGCTCGGCGACGGCTACGACGACGCACGCAGCGCCGAACTCGCGGGCCGAGCGAGTGGTGGCCGTGTGGGGCGCCCGCTCGCGTCGGTGGTCGTCCTCGCGGCACTCGTGGTGGCGGGCGCACTGTTCGCGCCGCCGTTCGCGTCCCACGACCCCGTGGTGCTGGTGCCCGCGGCGCTCTCCGCCGACCTCCCGGTCGCGGCCGGGACAGCGGTCGTCGCCGTGGCGCTCGTCGTGGCGGTCGCCGCGGCACTCGCCTCGATCAGCCCCGTCGTGGGCTCCGCGACAGTTGTCGGTGCCGGGCTCGCGGCGCTCGAACTCGCGGGTGCCCGTCTCGTCGCGGGCGTCGCGGCGGGCGACGGCGTCGAGGTCGGGGCCGGGACGGTGTGGGCGACGGCCGGGGCGGCCGTGCTGGTGTGCGCGGGTCTGGCCATGCCGTTCGCCGACCGCGCGCGCGACGGGGCGGCATCGCGCCGCGCGGAACCCGAGGAGTCGGACGGTGCGGCGGACCGGCAGACGGCCGCGGAGGTGCGCCGCGCGGCGGACGCCGCGGCATGGGCGCGGGTGCACCGCGCGCACGCGCTCGCGGGAGCATGCGGCATCGCGTCGGGCGCGCTCGCGATCGGTGGCACCTTCCTTCCCCTGCTCACGGTTCCGTCCGGGATGTCCGTGCCGCAGATCCTCGGCGAACGAGTCGTCCTCGTCGCGGGCGCAGTCCTGGCCGTCGCGGGCGTGCTGCTGGTGCTGTCGGAATTCGCGCGCGCGGTACGGCCGGCCGTCGCGGTGCTGTGGGTGTCGGTACCCGCGTCCGTCGCGGCGGTGTCGCAGTCGGTGATGCGGGCGACCGATCTACCGGGCATCTCGATCGGTCTCGGCGCGATCGTGCTGTGGGTGGCGTGCGCGCTCGCTGCGGCGACGGGTCTGCTCGTGGCCGCGGCGGGTGGACTCGAGCGGGAGGAGGTCGACACCTCCGAGGCCGTCACGCCGTACCGGCCCTTCGCCGTCGTCGGCGGGCTCGGTGCTGTCGTCGCGGTGCTGGGTTTCGCGCTGCCGCTCGTGCGCGGCACCGACGCGCGCGGCCGCGACTACCGCTCGACGTCCTTCGCCGATCTGCCGTGGAACATCGACGCGTGGGGGCACGTGCTGCTCGCGGCGTCGGTCGCGATCGCGGTGCTGGTGGCGGTGCGGTCGCGCCGGGCCCGCGCGGTCGCTCTGTCCGCCGGATGCGCGGCGGTCCTCGTGGTGTACCTCGCGTCGTGGCCGCTCACGCGGGGCGTCGTTCCGGAGTCCACGATGGGGCCGGGTGTCGTCGTTTCGGGGACGGGCCTACTGTTGTTGGCAGCCGCGACCGCACTTGCGACGCGCATGACGGACAGGTGAAGGCGCACACGAAGAGCCGACGCTTGTGTCGTGAATCACATCGCCGACCCGTGAAAAACGACGGTGCACGGCCGCTGGCTATTGTCCGAGAAGGCCCGCCCTCCACCCTACGGGCGGGCGTCAACGCAGACGAGACGGTGAGCAGATGGATCTCTTCGAATACCAGGCGAAGGAACTCTTCGCCAAGCATGAAGTGCCTACCTCGGCTGGTCGTGTGACCGACACGGTCGCCGGCGCTCGCGAGATTGCCGAGGAAATCGGCAAGCCCGTGATGGTCAAGGCGCAGGTCAAGGTCGGCGGCCGAGGCAAGGCCGGCGGCGTCAAGTACTCCGTCGACGCCGACGCCGCCGAGGAGAACGCCAAGGCGATCCTCGGGCTCGACATCAAGGGCCATGTCGTCAAGAAGCTCCTGGTCGCCGAGGCGAGCGACATCGCCGAGGAGTACTACATCTCCTTCCTGCTCGACCGCACAAACCGCACCTACCTGGCCATGTGCTCGGTCGAGGGCGGCATGGAGATCGAAGAGGTAGCGGCCACCAAGCCCGATCGCCTCGCCAAGGTTCCGGTCGACGCCGTCAAGGGTGTCGACGTCGCGTTCGCGCGCAGCATCGCCGAGCAGGGCCACCTGCCCGCCGAGGTGCTCGACGCCGCGGCCGTCACGATCGCGAAGCTGTGGGAGGTCTTCGTCAAGGAAGACGCCACGCTGGTCGAGGTCAACCCCCTCGTGCGCACGCCCGACGACCAGATCCTCGCGCTCGACGGCAAGGTCACCCTGGACGCGAACGCCGACTTCCGTCAGCCCGGTCACGCCGAGTTCGAGGACAAGGACGCGACCGACCCGCTCGAGCAGAAGGCCAAGGAGAACGACCTCAACTACGTCAAGCTCGACGGACAGGTCGGCATCATCGGCAACGGCGCGGGCCTGGTCATGTCGACCCTCGACGTCGTCGCGTACGCCGGCGAGAACCACGGCGGCACCAAGCCGGCCAACTTCCTCGACATCGGTGGCGGCGCGTCGGCCGAGGTCATGGCCGCCGGTCTCGACGTCATCCTCGGTGACTCGCAGGTCAAGAGCGTGTTCGTCAACGTCTTCGGCGGCATCACCGCGTGCGACGCCGTCGCGAACGGCATCAAGGGTGCGCTCGAGAAGCTCGGCGACGAGGCGAACAAGCCGCTCGTCGTCCGTCTCGACGGCAACAAGGTCGAAGAGGGTCGCGCGATCCTGAAGGAGTACGCGCACCCGCTGGTGACGCTGGCCGAAACCATGGACGAAGGCGCCGACAAGGCCGCCGCTCTGGCTGCGAAGTAGGAATCAGGACATGTCGATCTTTCTGAACAAGGACAACAAGGTCATCGTCCAGGGCATCACCGGCGGCGAGGGCACCAAGCACACCGCACTGATGCTCAAGGCGGGCACCAACATCGTCGGCGGTGTCAATGCGCGCAAGGCGGGCACCACCGTCGCGCACACCGCGAAGGACGGCTCCGACGTCGAGCTGCCCGTTTTCGGTTCCGTCGCCGAGGCCATCGAGAAGACGGGCGCCGACACGTCGATCGCCTTCGTGCCGCCGAAGTTCGCCAAGGACGCGATGATCGAGGCCATCGACGCCGAGATCCCGCTGCTGGTCGTCATCACCGAGGGCATCCCGGTGCAGGACTCCGCGTACGCGTGGGCCTACAACGTCGACAAGGGCAACAAGACGCGGATCATCGGCCCGAACTGCCCCGGCATCATCACGCCGGGCGAGTCGCTCGTCGGCATCACGCCCGCCAACATCACCGGCGCGGGCCCGGTCGGCCTGGTCTCGAAGTCGGGCACGCTCACCTACCAGATGATGTACGAGCTGCGTGACTTCGGCTTCTCCACCGCCATCGGCATCGGCGGCGACCCGGTCATCGGCACCACCCACATCGACGCGATCGAGGCGTTCGAGAAGGACCCCGACACCAAGGTCATCGTGATGATCGGCGAGATCGGTGGCGACGCCGAGGAGCGTGCCGCCGACTACATCAAGGCCAACGTCAGCAAGCCGGTCGTCGGCTACGTCGCGGGCTTCACGGCCCCCGAGGGCAAGACGATGGGCCACGCGGGCGCCATCGTGTCCGGGTCGTCGGGCACCGCGCAGGCCAAGAAGGATGCGCTCGAGGCCGCAGGCGTCAAGGTCGGCAAGACGCCGTCCGAGACCGCCGCGCTCGCTCGCGAGATCCTCGAGAGCCTGTAGGCACATCCCCTCGTGAGCACTTGGCGAGTCCAGGTACGCCTGTAACGCTCACGGGACGTCCGTCCACACCTCACCGGCCGGTTCGAGCACTCCCGTCCCCGCGGTCACCGCGGCGACGAGGGTCTCGAGCCGGCCGGTGTCGGTCGTGGCGACGGTCAGCACGACGCGCGCGCCGTACGCGGCATCGCGGACGTCGACACCTTGGGCGCGCAACTCGGCCTCGACCCGGCCCGCGTCCGCATGCGGAAGCGCCAGCGTGAACACGTCGCCGCGCTGCCGGTGCACCCACCGGGCGCCGTCGAGCACGAGCGAGACGGCCCCGGAGTACGCGCGCACCAGCCCGCCCGCACCGAGTTTCACGCCGCCGAAATAGCGGGACACCACCACGACGACGTCCACGACGTCGCGCGCACGGAGCACCTGCAGCATCGGGACGCCCGCGGTTCCGCCCGGTTCGCCGTCGTCGCTCGACTTCGCGATCCGCGACGCGGGCACGTCGCCCAGCACGTACGCCCAGCAGTGATGACGGGCGTCCGGGTGTGCACGACGCTCGCCGTCGATCACCTCCCGTGCCGCGTCGACATCGGCGACACGTCGGGCCACCGCGACGAACCGCGACCGTTTGACGTCGAGTTCGGCGTCGGGCCGGGTTCCGGGACGGAGCGTCGTGGGCATGGACTTCATTGTGGCCGGACGGGGCGTGCCACGATCGGCGGGACGTGCCGTTTCCGTAGGCTAGCGTCGAGAGCACACGAGACCCGCACAGGCAGAGGAGTAGTCATGTCGTTCACGCCCGGTGGCCCGCAGCCCGGGGGCTCGCACCCAGACGGCGGACAGTTCGGCTCGCCCGCGCAGCCCGAATCCGGTGCGTCTTCGCAGCCGGCGACCGACGCGTCGGCGGGGACCAAAGGCCTGCCCTACTGGCTGCTCGTCGCGGTCGCGGTGCTCGGCGTTCTGAGCGTGTTCTTCGGATTCGCCCCGTACTCGGAGTTCTCGTCGATGAGCTTGGCGTCGAACGCATACGAGAGCAGTGCCTTCGCCGTCGGCTTCGTGTTCTTCGCGGGCCTGCTCGCGGGTCTGTCGCTGTTGCCGAAGCAGGACTGGGTAGGCCCGGCGGCCGCCGCCGCGGTCACCGGTTTCGTGGTCTCGCTGTTCACGTTCTTCTCGCTGAGCGACGTCTCGCTCGGAATCGGCGGCCTCGTCATCCTGATCTTCAGCTTCCTGCAGGCGGTCGCCGCCGTGGCGGCGTTGCTGTTCGGGCTGGGCATCCTCAGCATGCCCGCGCCCAAGCCGAAGCAGCAGCCCCAGCAGAACTTCGGGCAGCAGCAGTTCGGCCAGCAGGGCTACGCCGGTCAGGGCCAGCAGGGCTACGGCCAGCAGCAGTACGGCCAGCCGCAGGCGTACGGCCAGGCCGCGCCCACCGAGGCGATGTCCTACGGCGCGCAGCACCACCCGTACCCGTACCCGCAGCCGCAGCAGGGCTACGCACAGCAGCAGGGTTACGCGCCGTACGGCCAGCAGCCCGGCTACGGCTGGGGCCAGGCAGGACAGCAGGGCCAGGCAGGACAGCAGGGCCAGGCGAGTCCGCAGCACGCGGGGTACGGCTACGGTCAGGCCGGTTACCAGAGCCCGTACCAGCAGGGCTCGCCCTATGCGCCGGGGCAGGGCGGCGCGCAGCCGGCCGAGCCGACGCAGGCCGTGCCCAATGCGGGGCAGGCCCAGCCGTCCGAACCCGCCGCGGCCGAGCACCGCGACGCGTCGGAGGACGCGACGCCGTCGGAAGGCACCGACACCGGACCGGCTCCCACGCAGGCCTTCGACGTCCGCAAGCACCAGGACGGCGACAAGTAGCACAGCGGCAACACCGCCGGAGGCGGCCCCCGACCGTCAGGCCGGGGGCCGTTTCCGGCTCTCACGCGGCGCGCCTGGTAGTGCGGACCGGCTCACGGTGCCACGCTCGACAGGACACGCGAGGATCTCGAGGGGATGAGTGTTCTGACCGATCGACTGCGCGGCGGCGCGACCCGTAAGGCCCGAAGGAACCCCGGCCCGTCCCGTGGCGGCTCCGCCCGGACCCGAGGAGGTTCCACCGGACGTCGGAACGGCTCGGCCCCGCCCGCCGAACCGAACCCGACGCGCGAAGCCCCCGCGCCGGACGCTGCCCGGATCAAGAGTCTGCTCGCCGTCGCATTCCGTCCCGCGGGTGCGGCGATCGTGCTGACGTCGGTCCTCGCGGTCGTCGTCCTCGTCGTCGCGAGCAGCGAGCTGACCGGAACGTTCGCCGCGATCGCGGGGATCTGGCTCGCGATCCACCACGTGCCGTTGCCGATCGACGGCGTCACCCTCGGCGTCGCGCCGCTCACGGCGTCGGCGCTGCTGTTGTGGGCCGTCGCGCGTGGGGTGCACCGGGCGGTCGGGGAAGACGGCGCGGTCACCGAAGGCACGGAGACGCGCGATCTGCTGCGTGTCGCGGGGGCCGCCGTCGTCGGGCCGCTCGTCGTGACGTGCGCCGCGCTCGCGATCGTCGCCGACGCGTCGAGCGTCGTCGCACTGTCCACACCGAACCCCCTCGCGGCGCTGGCCTGGACGGCGGTACTGCACGCGCTCGCGGCGGGCGTCGGCATCACCGTCGCGCGGTGGCCGCACTGGTCGGCTCGCGTGCCGTTCTGGGTGCGCGACGGCGCCCGTCCCGCGGGGCGCGCCCTTGCGGGCTTCGCGGCCGCGGGTTCGTTCGCGCTCGCGGTGTCGCTGGTGTGGCACTGGACCACCGTCGGCGAACTGTTCGACACGTCCGACGGCGCGGTCGGCGCCGCGGGACTCGCCTTCGTGTCGATTCTGTACCTGCCCAACGCCGTTGTCTCGGCGGCGGCGACGCTGGTGGGCGCGAACGCCACGTTCGGCGACGTGTCGGTCAGCGTGTGGGGCAACATCGGTGGCCGGCTGCCCGCGCTGCCCCTGTTCGGTGCGGTTCCCGAGGGTGTCGGCGGTGCGGCGTGGCCCGCCTTGCTCGTGGTGCCTGCCGCGGTCGGTGTGCTGTGCGGACGCGACGCGTCGGTGCGGCACAGCGGTCAGCGCGCACTCGCCGTCGTCGGCGGTGCCGCTCTGGGTGCGGGCGTCGTCGCCGCGCTCGCCGCGGTGCTGGCCGGTGGCGCGCTCGGCGGCTACGGCACCGTCGACGTGCACTGGTGGGCGTTCGGCGGCCTCGTGGGTGCGTGGCTCGCGGTGGTCGGCGCGTTCACGGTCGTCGTGCTCACCTGGTTCCGCGGCCGCCACGCGGTCGACGAGCCGGCGGAACAGCCCGACGCGCCCGGCGAGCGGACCGCCGAGCCGATTCCCGCGCTCGCCGCGGCACACGGTGACCCCGAACCGATCGACACTCCAGGACTCGTCGGCGCCCCGGTGCCCGACGGCGCACACGGCGAGGCCGATACGGACGAGACCGACACGGACACAGTCGACGACATCCTCGACGCCGAGGTGGTCGAGGAGCCCGCGGAATCCCGGCCCGCCGGGGCCGGCGACCTCGCCGACGGCCCGTCGAAGCCGCAGGACTAAACTCCGTTGCGGTCGACACTCCGGCCGAACCGCTCACGATTTTCCACAGGAGTAAGGCGCTGACCACCTCGCGTGACAACCTCCGTCGGCAGGGTCCGGCGCGTGTCGTAGTACTCGCGTCGGGCACGGGCAGCCTTCTCCAGTCGCTGCTGGCAGCCGCCGAATCCGACTATCCTGCGCGCATCGTCGGAGTCGTCGTCGACCGCGACTGCACGGCCGCCGACCGCGCCGCCGCCGCCGGCATCGACTGCACGCGCGTGCTCCTGCGCGACTACGACGACCGCGCCGCGTGGGACGACGCGCTCACCGCGGTCACCGCGTCGTACGACCCCGATCTCGTCGTCACGGCCGGCTTCATGAAGATCCTCGGCCCGGCTTTCCTGGCGCGTTTCGGCGGCAGCGTGATCAACAGCCATCCCGCGCTGTTGCCGGCGTTCCCGGGCGCCCACGCCGTGCCCGACGCCCTCGCCTACGGTGTCAAGGTGACCGGATGCACGGTCCACCTCGTCGACGACGGCGTCGACACCGGCCCGATCCTGGCGCAGGAGGCCGTCGCGGTGCACGCCGACGACGACGAGGCAGCGCTGCACGAGCGCATCAAGACCGTGGAGCGACGGCTGCTGGCGGACACCGTCGCCGCCGTCGCCACCCGTGGAGTTCTGACCGATGGACGAAAGGCCGTGATCCCCAGTGAGTGACCGCAAGGCAGTGCGCCGCGCGCTCGTGAGCGTGTACGACAAGACCGGACTGGTCGAACTGGCCACCGGCCTGCACGACGCGGGTATCGAGATCGTGTCGACCGGTTCGACCGCGTCGAAGATCGCGGACGCGGGCATCCCGGTCACGCCGGTCGAGCAGCTCACCGGATTCCCCGAGTGCCTCGAAGGCCGCGTCAAGACACTGCACCCGCGGGTGCACGCGGGCGTGCTCGCCGACACCCGCAAGCCCGAACACCTCAGCCAGCTCGACGATCTCGGTATCCAGACCTTCGAGCTCGTCGTGGTCAACCTCTACCCGTTCGCCGAGACCGTCGCGTCGGGCGCCGCCCCCGACGCGGTCGTCGAACAGATCGACATCGGCGGCCCGTCGATGGTGCGCGCTGCCGCGAAGAACCATCCCTCGGTTGCGGTCGTCGTCGATCCCGCGCGCTACTCCGACGTGCTCGCCGCCGTCGCCTCGGGCGGTTTCACGTTTGCGGAGCGCACCGCGCTCGCGGCACAGGCGTTCCAGCACACCGCGACCTACGACGTCGCGGTCGCGACGTGGATGACGTCGACGCTCGTGGAGACGGACACGCGCTTCCCGTCGTGGACCGGCGCGACGTGGCAGCGGTCGTCGCAGCTGCGGTACGGCGAGAATCCGCACCAGAGTGCCGCGCTCTACGTCGACGCGGCGGGGCAGCCGGGTCTCGCCCAGGCGGAACAGTTGCACGGCAAGGAGATGTCGTACAACAACTACACCGACGGCGACGCCGCGTGGCGCGCCGCGCACGACTTCGCCGAGCCCGCAGTCGCGATCATCAAGCACGCCAACCCGTGCGGCATCGCGGTCGGCAGCGACATCGCCGATGCACACCGCAAGGCGCACGCGACCGACCCGGTGAGTGCCTACGGTGGCGTCATCGCGGCCAACCGTGAGGTCACGGTCGAGATGGCCGAGCAGGTCGCCGAGGTGTTCACCGAGGTGATCATCGCGCCGTCCTATGCTGACGGTGCGCTGGGAGTTCTGCAGCGCAAGAAGAACATCCGCGTCCTGCTCGCTGCTGCGCCGTCCGCGGCCGGCCTCGAGACCAAGCAGGTGTCGGGTGGTCTGCTCGTGCAGGACCGCGACGTCGTCGACGCCGAAGGCGACGATCCCGCGAACTGGACGCTCGCGAGCGGCGAGGCCGTCGACGCCGACACCCTCCGTGATCTCGAATTCGCTTGGCGCGCGTGCCGTTCGGTGAAGTCGAACGCGATCCTGCTCGCGCACGACGGTGCCGCGGTCGGCGTCGGCATGGGGCAGGTCAACCGCGTCGACTCGGCGCACCTCGCGGTCAACCGCGCGGGCGAGCGCGCCGCCGGTTCGGTGGGCGCGTCGGATGCCTTCTTCCCGTTCCCGGACGGCTTCCAGGTGCTCGCGTCGGCGGGCGTCAAGGCGGTCGTGCAGCCCGGCGGATCGGTGCGCGACAACGAGGTGATCGAGGCCGCGAAGGACGCGGGCGTCACGATGTACTTCACGGGTGCACGCCACTTCGCGCACTGACGACAGAACAACCGCACACGCGACTGCGCTCCGGACGATCCGTCCGGAGCGCAGTCGCGTGTTGTGGAGTGTCACGACCCGGACACGACATTCACAACCTCTACTAGAGGTTGAGGGTTGGTGTTACCGTGGCCGGAGTGACCCGTGTTCTGGAAGGAGAGTGGCGGACACCGGGGGGAGCCGTCCAATCGCGTATGAGCCGAAACGTGTTGAAGGCGAGCGTGTGTGCGGTTGCGCTGGGCGCCGCGGTACTCACCCCCACGCAGGCCGCCGCCGAGCCCGAGCAGCCCACCGGCAACGAACTCGCCGGTCGCACCGTGTTCCTCGACCCCGGTCACCAGGGTTCCGCCGACGGACACGACCTCGCGAAGCAGGTTCCCGACGGCCGGGGCGGCACCAAAGACTGCCAGACCACCGGGATGACGACGCTCGGCGGCGTACCCGAACACACCATCGCGTGGAATGTGTCGCAGCTGGTCAAGAGCGCGCTCGAAGGCCTCGGCGCGAAGGTCGAACTGAGCCGTCCGGACGACACCGGCTGGGGCGGTTGCATCGACGAACGGGCTGCCGCCGCCAATGCCTCGGGCGCCGACCTCGCCGTCAGCATCCATGCCGATTCCACCGCTGCCGCGGAGGACGCCGACAAGAGCGGCTTCCACATGATCGTGCCGCAGCTCCCGTTGCCCGACGCGGCCGCCGACAAGGCGCAGGCGGGGGTCGGTCTCGAGGCGTCGAAGGCGATGCGCGACGCGTACGTCAGCCGCGGATTCACGCCCGCGAACTATGCGGGAGTCACCGACGGGCTTCAGACCCGCGCCGACATCGCGGGCCCGGCGCGCACCCACGTTCCGCTCGTGTTCGTCGAGATGGGCAACGGCGCCAATCCCGCCGACGCGGCGAAGCTGGAGAGCAACGAGGGCCAGCTCGACCACGCGGTCGCGATCATCACCGGCGCCGTCACGCAGCTGCTCGGCGCACCCGCTCCCGACGCGGCACCGCAGGCGACGACGCCGGCCCCTGCAGGCGACGCAGCACCCGCGCCCGATCAATCGACGCCAACGGCGCCGGATCTCCTCGGTGACGAGGACTCGCCGTCCACGGCGGTCGAAGCGATCGTTGCGCAGGCACTCACGATCCTCACCCAGATGCTCGAGTCGGGCGGCCTGTCCGGTCTGCAGGACCTCATGAACGACGAGACCATGGGCCTGGCATCGGATCTCGCGGCGACGCTGCTGTCGACCCTGCAGGAGAACGCCGGTTAGCGTGCCGCGTCGAGCCACGCCCCGAAAGGCTCGGCGAACTCGGCCGAGTACGGCAGGGCGAGCGTGTAGTCGCTGCCCGTCGACGCCGCGTCGCCGAGATCCTTGAGGACGTGGTTGGCGCTCTGCATCCGGATCGACGTGAGCGCGGTGTGTGCGAGGGCGTCGTCGAGCGCGGCGACGTCGGCGACAGACACCTGGATGTCCTTGGCCGAGCAGCTGGTCACGACGGGCATGCCGCCGGGCAGGCGCTGGGCGAGCGCGCGCGGATCGAGTGCGTCCTCTTCGGCGAGCGCCTTCGCGTTGGCGGCGACCAGGCCCGCGTTCTGCAGCGGTTCGGGCAGCCCGTCGGGGATCGTGCCGTCGGTGCGCAGCGACTCGACGGTGCCCGCGAGCGCGACGCGCAGCTCGTCGGCCACCTCGGTGGGGAGCTGGCCCGCGGCCGTGACCGCCGACAGCTGCGCGTCGATCTGGTTCGTCAGCAGGTCGAGCAGACGCACCGCGAGAGGTTCGAGCAGGCCGACACCGCGCACCCGGTCGCCGCGCTCGGACACCGCGAGGTCGAGCGCCGTGAGCCCGCCGTCGCTGTGGCCGATGACGAGGACGCGTGTCGCGTCGACCTCGGGCCGGGCGGCGAGCAGGTCGAGCGCATCCGACGCCGGCTCGACGAACGCGGCCGTGAAGCCGAGTTCGGCGATGTCGTCGACGTCGTACGGTCCGAGGCCCGTGAGGCCGCTGCCGAGCTTGTCGTAGCGCAGGCTCGCATAGCCGTGCTGTTCCAGGACGTCGGCCAGGAAACGCAGCGTGCCGATATCGCCGTCGAGCAGTGCGCTGTCTCCGTTGCGGTCGGTGGGGCCGCTGCCCGCGAGGATCAGCGCGGCGGGCACCGGGCCGCTCGCGTCGGGCAGCCGCAGGCTTCCGTAGTGGGTGACGGCGCCGCTGTCGAAGGTGATCTCGGTGTCAGGCATGCACCTTGTCTACCAGGGACGTCCGAGGCCGTGCGCCGCCGCGTCGATTCGCGCGGGGCGTAACTCGACCCGTGCCATTCGCGCGAAACGCTCGTAGCGTGGAGTGGTGACGATTACGCAGGACACTTCTTCGCAAGAACGGCCGTCGACTCTCGGGGAACTGCGTGCATCCGGCCACGCGCAGCGCTCCGTGAAGGACGAGATCCGCGCCAACCTCCTCGATGCGCTCCGGGAGGGGCGCGACCCGTGGCCGGGAATCAAAGGTTTCGACGACACCGTGGCGCCGCAGTTCGAGCGTGCCCTCATCGCGGGGCACGACATCGTGCTGCTCGGCGAACGTGGCCAGGGCAAGACCCGGCTGTTGCGCACGCTGCCGCTGCTGCTCGACGAGTGGACGCCGGTCATCGCGGGCTCCGAACTGGGCGAGCACCCGTACGAACCGGTCGCGCCCGAGTCGAAGCGGCGCGCCGCCGAGCTGGGTGACGACCTGCCGATCGAGTGGCGGCACCGGAGCGAGCGGTATTCGGAGAAGCTCGCGACACCCGACACGTCGGTTGCGGACCTCGTGGGCGATGTGGACCCGGTCAAGGTCGCGGAAGGCCGCAGCCTCGGCGACCCCGAGACGATCCACTTCGGGCTCGTGCCCCGCGCGCACCGCGGGGTCGTCGCGATCAACGAGCTGCCCGATCTCGCCGAACGCATCCAGGTCGCGCTGCTCAACGTGATGGAAGAACGCGACATCCAGGTGCGCGGCTACACGCTGCGGCTGCCGATCGACGTCCTGCTGGTCGCGAGCGCGAACCCCGAGGACTACACCAACCGCGGTCGCATCATCACGCCGCTCAAGGACCGGTTCGGCGCCGAGATCCGCACGCACTACCCGCTCGACCTCGCCGACGAGGTCGCCGTCGTCGAGCAGGAAGCGCATCTAGACGCGGTCGTGCCGGGCTATCTGCTCGAGATCCTGTCGCGGTTCACGCGGCTGCTGCGCGAGTCGTCGTCCGTCGATCAGCGTTCCGGGGTGTCGGCGCGGTTCGCGATCGCGGCAGCCGAGACGGTGAGCGCGTCGGCAGTGCACCGCGCCGCGGTGCTCGGCGAGGACGAGCCGGTGGCGCGGCCGGTCGACCTCGACACCGTGATCGACGTCCTGCGCGGCAAGGTCGAATTCGAGTCGGGCGAAGAAGGGCGCGAACTCGAGGTTCTCGGACACCTGTTGCGTCGTGCAACGGCCGAGACGGTGCGCGATCGGCTCGGCGGCATCGACTTCGCGCCGCTCGTCGACGCGGTCGAGCACGGCGATCCCGTCGTGACGGGCGAGCGCGTCACCGCGAAGGCGCTGCTCGCGGAACTGCCGGACCTGCCGATCGTGTCGGACGTCGCCGAGCGGCTCGGTGCCGGGACGGACGGCGAACGCGCGGCAGCGCTCGAACTCGCCCTCGAAGGGCTCTACCTCGCTCGGCGTATCTCGAAGGACGCCGATTCCGAGGGGGGAACGGTGTATTCGTGATGGCGCGCAACTCGAAGTACGGCCCGTATCAGGGTGGTGATCCGCTCGCGCCGCCCGTCGACCTGCGTGAGGCGCTGTCGGAGATCGGCGAGGACGTCCTCGCCGGCACGTCGCCGCGGCAGGCACTACGGGAGTTGCTGCGCCGCGGCGGACGCGACATGCGCGGGCTCGACGATCTCGCTGCGCAGGCCAACCGCCGACGTCAGGAGCTGCTGCGACGCAACAATCTGACCGGCACACTCGACGAGGTGCGCGAGATCCTCGACCGCGCGGTGCTCGAGGAACGCAAGACGCTCGCGCGGGCGCTCGACGACGACGCTCGATTCGCCGAGATGCAGATCGCGGAACTGTCGCCGTCGACGGCGAAGGCGGTCGAAGAACTCGCGGACTACCAGTGGCGCAGTCAGGCCGCACGCGAGGAGTACGACAAGATCCGCGACCTGCTCGGCCGGGAGGTTCTCGACCAGCGCTTCGAAGGCATGAAGCAGGCTCTCGAAGGCGCAACCGACGAAGACCGCCAACGTATCCGGGACATGCTCGCGTCGCTCAACGACCTGCTCGAGGCCCACGCGCGGGGCGAGGACACCCGCGAACAGTTCGAGCAGTTCATGGACGAATACGGCGACTACTTCCCGGAGCGGCCGCAGAACGTGGACGAGTTGCTCGACGCCCTGGCCTCCCGCGCCGCCGCGGCGCAGCGCCTGCGCAACTCGCTGTCGCAGGAGCAGCGCGACGAACTCGACGCGCTCGCACAGCAGGCCTTCGGCGACCCGTCGTTGACGGGTGAGCTCGACCGGCTCGACCGGATGCTGCAGGCCGCCCGGCCGGGAGAGGACTGGTCCGGGTCGCAGGAGTTCCGCGGCGACCAGGGAATGGGCCTCGGCGAGGGGACGGCGGCGCTGCAGGACGTCGCCGAACTCGAGTCGCTCGCCGACCAGCTGTCGCAGCAGTACAACGGGGCACAACTCGACGACATCGACCCCGAACTGCTCGAGCGGCAACTGGGCCCCGACGCGACGGCCGACCTGCGGACCCTCGCGGATCTCGAACGCGCACTGCGCGAACAGGGTTTCTTCGATCGGGCGCCGGACGGTCAGTGGCGGCTCACCCCCAAGGCGATGCGTCAGCTCGGACAGACGGCGTTGCGCGACATCGCCGACCGCATCTCGGCGCGCGGCGGCGAGCGCGACACGCGCCGCGCAGGCGCGATGGGCGAACAGACCGGCGCCACGCGCGAGTGGGTGTTCGGCGACACCGAGCCGTGGGACGTCACGCGCACGGTCACGAACGCGATCCTCCGCTCGCCCGGCCGAATGCCCGTGCGGCTCACCGTCGACGACGTCGAGGTGCGCGAAACCGAACAGCGCACACAGGCTGCCGTCGCGCTGCTCGTCGACACGTCGTTCTCGATGGTGATGGAGGGCCGGTGGGTGCCGATGAAGCGCACCGCGCTCGCGCTCAACCACCTGGTGTCCACCCGATTCCGCAGCGACGAGTTGCAGCTCGTCTCGTTCGGGCGGCACGCACAGGTGGTGACGGCGGGCGAGCTCGCGGGCCTCGACGGTGCCTGGGACCAGGGCACCAATCTGCACCATGCATTGCTGCTCGCGGAACGGCATCTGCGCAGGCACCCGAACGCGACGCCCGTCGTGATGATCGTGACCGACGGCGAACCGACCGCGCACCTCGAATCGGACGGCTATGCGTTCTTCGACTATCCGCCCAGCCCGCGCACTCTCGGGCTCACGGTGCGCGGGCTCGACAGCCTCGCGCGGTTCGGGGCGCAGATCACGTTCTTCCGGCTCGGCGACGATCCCGGCCTCGCGCGAGTGGTCGACACGCTCGCGCGTCGCGTCGACGGACGCGTCGTGGCACCGGATCTCGACGGGCTCGGTGCGGCCGTCGTGAGCGACTACGTGCGCCGCCGCCGCTCGTGAGCACTTAGCGAGTCTGGGCACGCTCTTTTCACGCACAGGGGCTGTGCACAAACTCTCGCGGCTGGGGACAACTCGCCTGGACTCCTGCATTGGTGTCGGTCGGGCGCTCGACGCTGCACGCATGAAACCGACATGGTTCGAGGTGGTCAAGGCAACTGCGCAGCGTCAGCAGGGGCTGATCGGGCATGCGCAACTCGCCGCGCTCGGGATCGCGCGCTCGCAGGTGCGGCATCGAGTGGAATCCGGACAGTGGCAGGCGGTGCTGCATGGCGTGTACAGCGTGTTCACCGGGCCGCTCTCTCGCGCACAGCAACTCGAAGCGGCGTTGCTGTTCGGCAGCAACGGCGCACTCGTCAGCCACGCCACGGCTGCGGAAATATGGGGATGGCGTCCGGTCGACCCGACGGCGCCCGTCCACGTCACCGTCCCGTACGGGAGGTCGGCGCAGAGCCAGCCGCCGACGCACACGACGCGTCGTATCGCGCAGCAGAGCCTGGGCCACGTCGAGGACACGGTCGTACATCCGGGGGTGCGCGTCCACCGTTCGCGCGCCCACAACTACCTCGGCGTCGACGCGGCGCTGCCGCTCACCTCGCGTGTCGACACGATTCTCGACGTCGCGGTCGACGCGGACACCCCACATGCCGCTCATGCGACCGTGATCGAGTTGTCCGGCGCGGCCGGTGTCACGGTGCACCGGCTGCAGGCACGGGTTCTCGAACGTAGGCCGAGACGCTACAACGCGGCGATCGACGCGGCGATCGCGTCGCTCGCGGGAGGTGTGCAGTCGGTACTCGAGCATCGGTATGCCGAGGGCGTCGAGCGTGCGCACGGCCTGCCGAGTGCACGCCGTCAGGCGCCCGTGCGCGTCGACGGCAGGACGCTGTTCGAGGACGTCGACTATTCGGCGACCGGTGTGCCGCTCATCGTGCGTCTCGACGGCCGGGCCACGCATGCGGCCGCGGAGGTCGCGTTCCGTGATCGGCGGCGGGACAACGCAGCCGAACTGGCGGGACGTCCCCGGCTCGTGTACGGCTATCGCGAGGTGGTCGACGACGCGTGCGGGGTGGCCGACGAGGTGGAGGTGGTCTTGCGGCGCGGAGGCTGGATTCGGACGACGGTGAGTCCGTGCCCGCGCTGTGCGTGGAAAAGGCGTGCATAGACTCGCGAAGTGCTCACGAGCCGGAGACGACCTCGCGGTTGCCGAGCGGTGCCGACAGCGGGACGTCGAGCGTGCCGAACACCGCGACGAGGATGCACATCTTGTCGGCGGTCTCGGGCAGCGTGCCGGTGTGGATCGACACGGTGACGGTGGTGTCGGTTTCCTCGACGGTCGCGTACGCGCCGTAGCACTCGGGCGTACCCGTCACGAAATGCACTGCGAGCGTGTTCTCGTCGATCTTCGACCACGACTCGAACGGGGTGACCCGCGCATCGACGATGTCGGGGCGCGGCTGGAACGGTGTGCCGAAGTCCTGGTCGGGGTTCTCGGTGGGCGCAGCGGTACCGGGCTCGTTCGAATTCGACGCAACCGGGCCGGGCATGGACGGCGACGGATCGTCCGACGACGGGGAGCTACATGCCGCGATCGCGACCAACGACAGCAGGGCGAGAGAGAAGGCACGCATAGAACACGGTAACGCGCATCACGCCAGGAGCGCCGCCACGAGGGCGATCGTCGGGATCGACGCGAGCGTCGTGACGAAGGCCGAATCGCGTGCGAGTACCGTGCCGCGACCGTACCGGCTCGCGTAGACGAATACGTTCTGTGCGGTCGGCAGCGCCGCGACGACGACGATCGCGAACAACTCGTGCCCGTCGAGCCCGAGCAGCCAGCGTGCCATCGCGTACGCCAGGATCGGCTGCACGACGATCTTGAGGACCGACGCGAGCGCGACATCGCGCCGGGGGCTCGCCCCGCGTTCGAGCACCCGCACGCCGTACAGCGACATGCCGAACGCGAGCAGTGCGCCGGGCACGGACGCGCCGCCGAGCAGTGCGAACGGCTGCAGCACCGCCTCCGGCAGGTGGATACCGCTGACCGCGACGGCGAGGCCCGCCGCGCCCGCGAGCACCATCGGGTTCTTCAGCGGCGTCAGGATCGTCTCGAGGCGTGACGCCCCGCTGCGGAGCGTCGTGATGTCGAGGATGCTCAGCGCGAGCGGCGAGTACACGACGATCTGGAACAGCAGCAGCGGTGCCACGAACGACGCGTCGCCGAGCACGAACACCGCGATCGGAATGCCGAGGTTCGCCGAGTTGACGTACGACGCCGACAGCGCACCGATCACGAGTTCGGGCAGCGGCCGTCGCAGCCACAGTTTCGCGCACGCGACGTACAGGGCGCCCGCCGCGAATGCCGTCGCCGACGCGACCGCGAGGGTGGGGGAGAAGACCACCGACAGGTCCGACCTCGCGAGGGTGTCGAACAGCAGCGCAGGCGTCGCGACGAAGAACACGAGCCGGCCCAGGACGATCTCGCCCTCGAGCCCGAGGGTCTGTCGTCGTGCGAGGACGTAACCCACCGCGATGATGACGAAGATGACGGTGAATCCCGCTGCAACACCCGACAACTACGCCACTCGACCCTTCGATACTGCCTCGACCTGCTCAGGTTCGAGCGGTACGCGGGTCGAATTCTATTCGAGTGCCGTACACGGGGCGTGTGCAGGCTACTGGTCGGCGGCCGCGACTCCCGCGCGACGGCCGAAGTACGTGCCGTCGCCGAGCGACGTGCCGCTGACATAGCCCCACGCGTGCAGCCCGGACGTCGCGCGGCCCGCCGCGAACAGGCCCGGGATGGGCGCGCCGTCGAGGTCGAGCACGTGGCCGTCGACGGTCGTGCGCAGACCACCGATCGTGAACACCGCCGCGCCGCCGTCGGCACCACCGTCCTCGGGCGGCGTCATGCCGCGCCGGACGTCGATCGCCGCGAACGGCGGCTCGAGCGGGCGCAGCCATCTCGCGGCCTTGTGGAAGTACGGGTCCTCGCCGTTCGCGGCATGCCGGTTGTATTCGCCCACGGTGGTCTCGAGGGCGCCCTCCGGCATGCCGATCTGCTGTTCGAGTTCCGCGAGCGTCTCGGCGACGACATGCGGCTGGACGCCCCACCGCTCGTTCTCGGGTACCTCTTCGTAGGCCTTCTCGTCGAGGATCACCCACACTCGCAGCTTCTGCCCGTACAACGCGGCCTGCCCGACGAGCCCGGGGTAGACGTCCTCGTTGAGGAATCGCTGGCCGACATGGTTGACGATCATGCCGCGCACCATCATGCCCGGCACGAGCGAGATGCCGACCTGCCCTGCGGACATGTGGCGGACGGCGGCACGGACGGCCTGGGCCATGAGGATTCCGCGACCGTCGTCGCTGCCGTCGCTGTTGACACCGAGGCCGACGAGCTGCGGCGCGTGCTCGGCGACCATGTCGGAGTTGTCCGCGAACCCGCCTGTCGTGAGGACGACGGCGCCCGCGCGGTAGTAGTGGTCGGTGCCGTACCGACGGCCGACGGCGCCCACGACCCGCTCGCCGTCGACGATCAGCCGCGTCGCATAGGTGTCGGTGTGCACGTCGGCGGGGGTGTGGGACACGGCGTCGATCAGCTTCGCCATCAGTACCTTGCCGCCGAAGCCCTCGGAGGTGACGCGATGCCCGCGCGGTGCCGGGCGCGCGATCTCGGTGTACGGCCACGCGTTCTCGCCGAGCCACATCAGCCCGTCGTCGGTGGGCGGCACCCAGGTCGGCGAGTCCCACAACGACGGCTTGAACGGCACTCCGTGTTCGACGAGCCACCGGTAGTGGTCGAGGCTTTCACGTGCGTACAGGCCGACCTTCTCTGCGTCGGCGTCCGGCCCGAGCGCTGCCAGGAGGTAGGCCTCCATGTCGTCGGCCGAATCCTCGAACCCGCATGCCGCCTGGACCGGGGTGCCGCCGCCGAGGTACATCTCTCCGCCGGAGAGCGCCGACGATCCGCCGCCTCCGCTCGCGCGTTCGAGGATCGTCACGTCGCGTCCGGCCGCCGTCGCCTCGAGTGCCGCCGCGGCTCCCGCGCATCCGTAGCCGACCACCAGGACGTCCGTTTCGGTGTCGAACGCCTCGACCTCGCGCACGTCGAGGGGTGCCACCGGGGTTGCCCTTCTCATCCGACCTCCGCTCGTGGGGTCCGCCGGACGTTACGAGCGTGCGGGCCGTCGGACGAGGGGTCCGTCCACGGAGCGGAACTCGCGTCCGGGACGGACCGACCGGACGACGAAGGCCGGGTACGAGCATCAGCTCGTACCCGGCCTTCGGGGTGCGGGTGGACCTACCGGCTCGTGAAGGGCAGCAGGGCCATCTCGCGGGCGTTCTTGACGGCGACGGCGACCTGACGCTGCTGCTGCGGCGTGAGGCCCGTGACGCGACGGCTGCGGATCTTGCCGCGGTCGGAGATGAACGTGCGGAGCAGGTTCACATCCTTGTAGTCGACGTGCTCGATCTTGGCCGCGAACAGCGGGTTCTTCTTGGGCTTGCGGCCCTCGACGGGGCGCGGCTTCTTCGATGATCTCTTGACTGCCATCCGTTGCTCCCTCTACTACCAGCTCGACTTGTGGACGCCTGGCAGCTCTCCACGGTGAGCCATTTCGCGCACACGCACGCGGGACAGGCCGAACTTGCGGAGGTGGCCGCGCGGACGTCCATCCGCAGCGTCTCGATTACGCAATCGTACCGGACTGGCATCTCGGGGTAGTCGCCCGAGGGCGGCTTGCGCGGCCTCGCGCTCGTCGGGCGGCGTGGAGGGCTTGCGGACGAGTTCCTTGAGCTCGGCGCGGCGGGCGGCGTAGCGGGCGACGATCTGCTTGCGCTGCTCGTTCTTCGCGATCTTGGACTTCTTGGCCACAGGCTATTTCTCCTCGCGGAAGTCGACGTGGCGTCGCACGACGGGGTCGTACTTCTTGATCACCAGGCGGTCGGGATCGTTGCGCCGGTTCTTGCGCGTGACGTACGTGTACCCGGTGCCTGCGGTCGACTTGAGTTTGACGATCGGGCGAATGTCGTTACGGGGCATGTCAGAGCTTCTCTCCCCGTGCCCTCATGCGTGCGACGACGGCGTCGATGCCGTCGCGGTCGATGGTCTTGATGTCTTTGGCCGAGACGGTGAGCGTGAGGCGTCGTCCTTCGCTGGGCACGTAGTAGGCCTTCTTCTGGATGTTCGGGTCCCACCGCCTGCCGGTGCGGCGGTGCGAGTGGGAGACGGCATTGCCGAAGCCCGGCGTGCGTCCCGTGACCTGGCAGCGTGCTGACACCAGTGTCTCCTTTCGGTCGTCGGGTGCGTGGCCGTTCCCCGCACTCCATAACGATAATCGTTTTCGACAAACGGTTGCGAGGACTGTAACGTCTGTCCCGCCGTATTGAAAATCGTTACCAACTGGGAGGGTGGCTGTGGCTGTCGCACCGGACACGCGCACGCCCGTCGTACTGGTCTGTGGCCGACGTGGGGACACCGCGGGCGCCGCGCGCTCGCTGCAGGCGGAGGGCACGGCCGTCGTGCATCACGACCTGAGCCTCGTCGGCGAGGGCGTCGTCGCGCGCAGCGTCACGACCGTCGAGGACGGCGTGCCCGTCACGCGGTCCGGAATCGTCGAACTCGCACACGCGTGCGTCTCGTGCACGCTGCGCGAAGACCTGTTGCCGCTGCTGCGTCGCCTCGCGCAGCGCGACGGCATCGACCGGATCGTCGTCGAGCTCGATCCGATGCTCGAACCCGAGCCGGTGTGCTGGGCGATCCGCGAGGTCGTGGTGGCGGGGCTCGTCGGCGCCGTGGACGCACCCGCCGCGCACGACGTGCGCATCGAGGCCGTGCTCGCGTGCGTCGACGCCGAGACCTGGCTCGCGGACGCGCTGGGCGACGAGCCGGCCGCGGACGCGGTCGAGGAGGAAGGGCTCGTCGACGAGCGCACCGTGGCGCAGATCGTGGTCGGGCAGGTGTCGGTCGCCGACGCGATCCTGGTCACCGGGTCCGCGGGCGACGGCTGGGAACAGGCCCGTCTGTACGCGGTGCTCGCGCGGCTCGCGCCCGGCGCCCCGGTCGCCTGGGGCTCGGCGGCGTCGACGCCCACGCTCGTTGCGGCCGTGCCGCCCACCGCACTGCGCGGCGCGGCGACGACGGCGTTCTCGCCGCTGCTGCGGGGGCAACCGCCGCTCGACGACGACCTCGGCGTGTCCCTCGTCGAGTTCGAGGCGCGGCGTCCGTTCCATCCCGGGCGGCTGCACGACGCGCTCGACGTCCTGTTCGACGGCGTCGTGACGGCGCGGGGCCGGCTGTGGATCGCGACCCAGCCCGGCACGGCGCTGTGGCTCGAATCGGCAGGCGGCGGATTGCGCGTCGGCGACGGAGGGCCGTGGATGGCGGCGCTGTCGCCGGACGAGCAGGACGCCCTCGACGCCGAGCGGCGTGCGCACGCCGCACTGCACTGGGCCGACCCGTACGGCGACCGGCACAACGCACTCGTGGTGCTGGTGTGCGGCGCCGACCCCGACGACGTGCGCGGCGCGCTGCACGCGGCGCTCGTCACCGACGCAGAGTTCGCCGACCCCGCGCAGTGGGCCGACTGGAACGACCCGTTCGGCTCGTTCCACGAGGACCCGTGCGAGCCCGGCCTGTCCGACGCCGAGCCCCGAGTGGCCGCCCGTCCCGACGATCAGGAGAACCGATGAAACCGAATCTGCACCCGGACTACCACCCCGTCGTGTTCCGCGACGCGAACACCGGCACGTCCTTCCTCACCCGCTCGACCGTCCAGAGCGACCGCACGACCGAGTGGGACGACGGCAGCACCTATCCACTCGTCGTGGTCGACGTGTCGAGCGATTCGCACCCCTTCTGGACGGGGACGCAGCGACGCGTCGACACCGCAGGCCGGGTCGAGAAGTTCGAGCGCCGCTACGGCAAGCGCACCCGGAAGGAGGTGTGAGATGGCGGTTCCCAAGCGCCGGATGTCGAGGTCGAACACCCGATCGCGTCGATCCCAGTGGAAGGCAACGGTTCCCGATCTCGTCGACGTGACGGTCGGTGGCGTGCGCTACCGCGTGCCACGCCGCCTCGTCCGCGCGGTGCGGCTCGGTGTCGTCGACCCCGACGACCTGTAGGTCACGGCGTGGCGAGCGGCTCGAGTGCGTCGAGGACGCGTCCCAGTCCGAACCGCCACGCATGGCTCGCGCTGTACGCCGCGTTCATGTCGGCACCCGCGGCGCCGCCGACTCGCTGCGCCAGCGGGTGGGCGTCGCCGAGGTAGGCGGCCAGACGCGGTGCGGTGCGCGCCCATTCGCCTGCCATGCCGACGGACTGCCCGTCGGCGAGTGCCGCGCGGGCCGACCCGCGGGCGAAGTCGAGCACGAAGGTGAGCGCGCCGTCCCGATCGAGGTCGGAGAGGGCCATCGCGTCGAATGCGTGCAGTTCGCGGTCGTACTTCGCGATCGTGCCCGGCCCGAATGCGAGCCGCTGGTCGACGATGTCGAGCAGCCAGCCGTGCCGCGTGTGCAGTGCCAGGTTGTCCTGGGCGACCGTGCGCACGCGGTCGCGCCAGCTCTCGCTCGGGTACCCGGACGGCGTGTGCGCGCGGTGCACGTCGTCGGCCATGAGCACGAGCAGGTCGTCGCGAGGGCCGACATGCCCGTACAGCGTCATCGCGGACACGCCCAGTTCGTGGGCGAGGCGGCGCGTCGTGACGGCGCCGAGCCCCTCGGCGTCCGCGACGGCGACGGCCGCGCGGACGGCGCCGTCCGTCGACGTCTTGGCCGGACGGCCGCGCGGCGAGCGTCGTGGCGCCGCGGGGTGCCCGCGCCAGAGCAGGTCGATCAGATCCATTCTCGCGTCCTCGTCGGTGTCATTTCTGTACAGTGTATGGAAATGATCGTGATTCGTCTGGAGGAACCATGAAGATCTCGTCTGCCGCCCTGTCGCTCAACGTCGCCGACGTCGACGCGTCGGCGACCTTCGCGCAGCGGCATTTCGGCTTCGACGTCGCGATGGCCGACGACGGCTTCGTGTCGTTGCACCACCCGGACCTCGCCGTGAACGTCGTGTTCCTGCGCACCGGGCTCGAGTCGTTCAAACCCGCGTCGATCGCCGGTCCGGCGGGCCAGGGCATGCTCGTCGCGTTCGTGGTCGACGACGTGGACGCCGAGTTCGCACGCGTGCGAGACGGCGGCGCACAGGTCGTCACCGAACCCGAGACCGAGCCGTGGGGCGAACGTTACTGCCAGTTCGCCGACCCCAACGGCATCGTGTGGCAACTCGTGCAGTGGGTGTGACCGCTACGTCCGCCCCGGTCCGGTGCGCATCCGCCCGCGGGTGATCGTGATGCCGTGGTGGGTGCTGGGTACGAGCCACTCGCCGAGCGTCGGGCCCACCGGCTCGACACGTACGCGCGCGGGCCGGGAGGTGCCGGCAAGGCGTGCGGACGCGCGCAGCCACGGTGCGCTGTCGTCGGCACCCGGCTGAGCGAAGCCGAGCGCACCCGCGATCGGCAGCGTCGGCCCGTACGGCGCCGCATCCGTGCGCACCGACCAGCCTTCGCCCTCGGTGAGCGAGTCGCCGGTCACGTCGCCGCCGAAGTGCGCGAGCACCTTCGGGAGCCGCCAGTGTGTGCGGCCACCGTGCACCGACGTCGCCGAATCGACGGCGATGAACGGGATCTGCATGCGCGGCACCACGCCCACGCCCCGCCGCGGTACGCGCAGTACCGGGCTCGCGAGGATCTCCCGGTACGGCCCGACCGGCGAGTCGAGATAGTCGACGACCATCGCCACCGTGATCGGAATCGTACGGCCCGGCAGCGCATGTCGACGTGCAGCGTCGTTCGCGCGATGCCACCACAGTGTCGCGTGCACCGACGCGGGCCACGGCGGAGGCGGGCTCTGTGGCCAGTCGGCGCGGGTGTCGGCGGATTCGGAAACGGCCCACATGATCAGATTCCTTCGGGGTTCTCGAGCACGATCGCTTCCCACGCGGGGACGAGTCGCGCGCGCAGCGCGGCCTCGCTCGCGTCGTCGCGGAAGATGCGCGACAGCGCGAGCCCGCGGGCGAGTTCGACACTCAGTTCCATGGCCTCGGGCGTCATGCGTTCGCCGAACACCTCGAGGCAGCCCGCCCGCAGCGCGTCCGAGATCTTCTGTTCGAGCGGCACCATCGCCGCGCGCAATGCCGGATCGGTGCGCGCGGCGACCCACAGCTCGAGCGACGCGTCGAACAGCGGGCCGGAGAACGCGTCGACGAGGATGTCGATCCCCGCGTCGTGGGCGTGCTTGCGGCCGAGCAATTCGTGCAGCCGACGGTCGACGAGACGGCTCACCGCGGCGACCACGAGCGACTCGCGAGTCGGGAAGTGGTGCAGCTGTGCGCCTCTCGACACGCCTGCGCGCCGCGACACCTCCTGCGTCGTGGTGCCGGAATAGCCGTGTTCGACGAGAGTGTCGATGGTCGCGTCGAGGATCAACGTGCGCATGCGGGTGCTGCGCTCGCTCTGCGTGCTCACGCGGTGCCCGCTTCCGGCACGCTCACTCGCAGGGCGCCCGGCGCGTGGGCGGGCACCGCGGGTGCGCGCGGGGGCACCGCGGCGACCGTGCGGTAGGCGTCGCCGAGCGCGGGCCGCGGATCGGCGTCGCCGGCATTGGGCCACAGTGCGGCCGCGCGCTCGGCCTGTGCGGTGATGGTGAGCGAGGGGTTGACGCCGAGGTTCGCCGACACGGTCGACCCGTCGACGACGTGCAGACCGGGGTGGCCGAACACCCGGTGGTACCCGTCGACGACGCCGTCGTCGGCGGTGCGCCCCATGCGGCACCCGCCGAGGAAGTGCGCGGTCATCGGGATGTCGAAGACGTCGGCGATCGAGCCGCCCGGTTCGCCGCCGATGCGGTCGGCGATCGCGCGCACGGCGCGGTGCCCCGCCGGAATCCACGTGGGCGGCGCGTCGCCGGTACCGCGGTGCGTGCGCAGCGACGTGCCGAACAGTGAACGGCGCACCGACAGTTCGAGTGAATTGTCGAGCGTCTGCATCACGAGCGCGATGATCGTGCGCTCGGACCAGCGGCGCACCGACAGCGACCGCGCGAAGCGCACCGGATGCCGGGCCGCGGCGCCGAGCGCCGCGGCGGGCCGTGGCATCCTGCCGTCGCCGTCGACCAGCACGGTCTGCAGCAGACCGATCAGGTTGCTTCCCTTGCCGTATCGGACGGATTCGATGTGCGTGTGCGGATCGGGATGGAAGGACGACGTGATCGCGACGCCGCGCGAGTAGTCGGTGTCGGTGACGCGCGGCGCGGTGGCTGCGACCACGGCCTCCGAGTTGGTGCGCACCGCCGTGCCGAGCCGTGGTGACAGCGACGGCAGGTGGCCGTTGCGGCGCATCGCCAGCAACAGCTTGTTGGTGCCGTACGTGCCGCCCGCGAACACGACGTGATCGGCGGACCACTCCCGTCGTCCGCGCCACGACCCGGTGCGATGACTCGCCACGACGTATCCGCCGCCGGGGGCGGGGCGCACGTCGTGCGCGGTGGCGCGGGCGACGACGCGGGCGCCCGCCTGTTCGGCGAGGTACAGATAGTTCTTCACGAGCGTGTTCTTCGCGCCGACGCGACATCCCGTCATGCACGACCCGCACTGCGTGCAACCGGTGCGGCGGGGGCCCGCGCCACCGAAGAACGGATCGGCCACCTCGACGCCGGGTTCGCCGAAGAACACGCCGACGGGAGTCGCGACGAAGCTGTCGCGCGCACCCATCGTGTCGGCGACCGCTTCCATGACAGGGTCCGCGGGGGAACTGTCGGGGTAGGTCGTGACGCCGAGCATGCGGCTCGCCTGGTCGTAGTACGGCGCGAGTTCGCCTCCCCAGTCCGTGATCGACGCCCAGTGCGGGTCGTCGAAGAATTCGCGCGGCGGCCGGTACAGCGTGTTGGCGTAGTTGAGGGACCCGCCGCCCACGCCCGCGCCCGCCATCACCAGTACGTGCCGGAGCGGGTGGATGCGTTGGACACCGAAACAGCCCAGCAGCGGCGCCCACACGTAACGACGGACGCGCCAGCTGGTTTCGGGAAGCTCGTCGTCCTCGAAGCGCCGCCCGGCCTCGAGCACCGTGACGCGATAGCCCTTCTCCGTGAGCCGCAGCGCGGTGACCGATCCGCCGAATCCGGAACCGATGACGACGACGTCGCGGCCGTCCCCGCGGGTCATGCCGAGTTCCGCTCGCTCGAGGCGACGTCCCGCGTGAACGCGTAGTCGGCGGGATCGAAGCGCCGCATCATCGCGCGATAGCTCCATGTGAACTTGGGCCACATCACCGAGTTCCGGCCGGACGCGTCGATGTACCAGCTCGAGCATCCGCCCGAGTTCCACACGCTGCGTTCGAGTTCGCTGTCCATCTCGGCGCGGTAGCGGTGCTCGGCGAGTTCGGTGACGTCGCACGACGCGATGCCGCGGGTGCGCATGTGATCCAGCATCGACGCGAGATAGCGGGCCTGTGCTTCGAGCATCAGCACGATCGAGCTGTGCCCCAGATTCGTGTTGGGGCCGTACATGAGCAGCAGATTCGGGAAACCGTGCACCGACACGCCGCGGTACGCGCTGGGCGAATGGTTCCAGTGCTGCGCGAGGGTGCGCCCGTCGCGCCCGACGATGCGGTGTGCGACGG
Source organism: Rhodococcus sp. HNM0569 (assembly GCF_012726205.1). Taxonomy (GTDB): domain Bacteria; phylum Actinomycetota; class Actinomycetes; order Mycobacteriales; family Mycobacteriaceae; genus Rhodococcus_F. The sequence continues at coordinate 89,789 of NZ_JAASAE010000004.1, forward strand.
GCGGTTCGGTGGGTGTGAAGCCCGTGGCGAACACGATGGTGTCGACGGGATGTTCGACGCCGTCCGCGTCGATCGCGCCGCGATCGGTGATCTCGCGGAGGCTGCCGGTGAGCGTCGTGTTCTCGTGTTGCAGTGCCGGGAACCAGGTGTTGCTCAGGAGAATCCGTTTGCAGCCGATCGAGTAGTCCGGAGTGAGCCGCCTGCGCAGCGCGGCGTCGCGCACCTGACGGCGCATGTGCCTCTTCGCGACGAAGGTCGCGATCGGCAACAGTGCCGGCTTGCGTGCCATCAGCACGACATAACCCTCGCGGTACAGGTAGACGAGTCCGCGGGTGATGCGGTGGGTGAACGGAAGCCTGCGGTAGAGCGCGCGTTCGAGTCGCCCGATCGTGCGGTCGACGCGCGGCACGACCCACGCGGGGGTGCGCTGGAAGACCGTGACGTGCTCGACACGGTCGACGATCTCGGGCACGAACTGGATCGCCGACGCTCCGGTGCCGATCGTCGCGACGCGCTTGCCGGTCAGGTCGTGGTCGTGATTCCAGTGCGCGCTGTGGAACACGGTGCCCGTGAACCGGTCGAGGCCGGGGACGTCGGGCAACTCGGGTGTCGACAGCGCTCCGGTCGCGGACACCAGGACCGAGCATTCGACGGTGCCCTGCGTGGTGGTGACCGTCCAGCGTGCGCGTGCGTCGTCCCAGCGCGCGTCGGTGAGTTCGCAGTCGAACGTGAACGGGGCGTCCGTGGCGGCGGCGACGCCGTCGAGATAGCGCCGTAGCTCGGGCTGACGGCCGTACGAGTGCCGCCAGTCCGGCTCGTCCGCGGACGACAGCGAGTACAGCGAGGTCGGGACGTCGCACGCGCAGCCCGGGTAGGTGTTGTCGCGCCACACGCCGCCCGCGGACGAGCCGCGTTCGACGACGTGGACCGAGAGTTCGGGATGCGTGCGCCGCACCTCGTGCGCGGCGGCCAGCCCGCCGAATCCTGCGCCCACGACGAGCACGTCGACGGAGGAGGGGAGTGGTGTGACACGAGTCGTCGTTGCCATGTGATGTGACGCTAGTCGCATATTTGCAGTCAGTCCAGACTGTTTTTCGCCCGGTGTTCGACGGCGCCCGGAAGCTCCCGCGGAGCTGCGAGAACGGCACGTGTCCGGGGTGCGCGGCGATAGCATGGGGACTCTCGTCCGTGGAGGAAACCCATGCGTGTCTTCGTCACCGGAGCCAGCGGTGCCATCGGCTCCGCCGTCGTTCCCGAGCTCGTCGCCGCAGGTCACGAGGTGGTCGGCTTGGCGCGCTCCGACCGATCCGCCGAGACAGTCGTCGCGGCCGGTGCCACCCCGCTGCGCGGCGACCTCGCCGACTCGGCCGCGCTGCGCGCGGGCGCGGAACAGGCCGACGGCATCATCCATCTCGCCTTCGGCAACGACTTCACCGACATCCAGGCGAATGTCGACGAGGAAGCTGCGGCGGTCGATGCTCTCGCGGCGGCCGTCGACGGGAGCGGGAAGGCGTTCGTGTTCGCGTCGGGCACGCCGGTGACGCCGGGGCGGCCGTCCACCGAGGACGATCCGGCGCAATTCGACGGCCCGCTCGCCGGCCGGGCCCGCAGTGCACAGACCGTCCTCGACCTGGCGCAACACGGGGTGGGTTCGGCGACGGTGCGCTTGCCGCGGTCGGTGCATTCGGGCGACGGCCGCTACGGGTTCGCGTCGCTGCTCGTCGAGGCGGCGCAGCGCTCCGGCGTGTCCGGTTACGTCGGCGACGGCAGTCAGCGGTGGCCCGCGGTGCACCGGTTCGACGCCGCGCGGTTGTTCAGGCTCGTGCTCGAAGGTGCCGAGCCGGGCTCGGTGGCTCACGCCGTCGCTGACGAAGGCGATTCGATGCGCTCGATCTCCGTGGTGGTCGGTGAGCGACTCGGGTTGCCTGTCGAGGAGGTGCCGGCGGAGGATTTCGGTTTCCTCGGCACGGTGTTCGCGGTCGACCAGCCGTCGTCGAGTAGGCAGACGAGGCAGCGCTTCGGGTGGGAGCCGACGCATCCGAGCCTGCTCGCCGACCTGGCCACGGGTGTCATTCCGGCTCCGAGGACGTGAGCGCCGCCTAGTCCACCGGGTTCGGGCTATGCCGTCGTATCGGGTGCGAAGCGCACAGCGAGTGCTGCGACCCGGCTGTCGCGGTTCTCGGGCCGTATCCGGCCCGCCCGCTCGAGCAGGCTGAGGCCGTGCAGGGCGCCCCAGAACACTTCGGTGGCGGTACCGTCGCCGTCGTCGCCGATGGTCTCGGACAGGGCGGCGAATCCGGCCCGGAGGTCGGGGTCGGTGTCCTCGGCGCCGAATCGGGTGTCGATCGGCTGCTGGAACATCGCCTCGTAGACGGCGGGGTGCGCGGCGCCGAACTCCAGGTACGCATCGGCGACGGCTTCGATTGCGATCCTGCCGCGCTTGCGGCCGAGAGCCGTGCGGCACAGGCGCGCCATGTCGGCGAACCCTTCGAGGGCGACCGCGAGCATGATCTCCGCCTTGCCGCCGGGGAAGTGGCCGTAGAGCACGGGTTGGGAGTAGCCGATCGCGTCGGCGAGGTGGCGGGTCGTGACGGCGGCCCACCCGTCCGTGTCGGCGCGCAGGCGCGCGGCGTCGAGGATTCGGCGGCGCCGTTCGTCGTTGCGCTGTTCGCGTTCCGTTCGGTGTGCCATCGGGTCTCCTCTTGCGGTGCATGTCGTGATCGTTCTAATCTAGCACTGCTAGAAAATCTAGCAGTGCTAGAAATCCTGACGGGGCTGGGAAGTGCGCAACCCGCGTGACCGCCCGTCCCGCACGAGAGGAAATGCCATGACATTCGTTCTCGCAGTGCTCGCGGTGAGCGTCCTCGGCTTGATGGTCGGAGTCGAGTTCGCGGTCGCCTTCGTCGTCAATCCGATCGTGTTGCGCCTTCCGTTCGCTGCCGCCATGGCTGCCCGGGCCGACGGCGCGCGCATGTTGGGCCGCGTGATGCCGTTCTGGTATTTCGGTTCGCTCGCCCTCTCGGTCGCGCTCGCCGCCGTCGCATGGGGGACGGGCAGCGGCGTCGCCGCGCTGGTCGCCGCGGTCCTGCTGGCCGCGAGCGTCGCCCTGTCGATCGGCTTCCTGGTGCCGATCAACAACCGGCAGGCCACGTGGACGGCGGACGAGCATCCCGACGACTGGCGCGAGCAGTACCAGCGCTGGGATCGCCTGCACTACCTGCGGCTCGCGATCATCCTGAGCGCATTCGTCCTCGTCGCGGTCGCGGCCACTGCGCTCTGACGCCGATGTCGGCGACCGAGGGCCGGAAGGCTGTTGACAACGCGCGTTGTCAGCTGCAGTCTGAGGGTGTGACCACGCTCACCGAACGTCCCACCCGGTTCCTGCGCGACCCAGCCCGCTCCGGCAGGGTGGCCGCGCCGTTGCGCTTGTTCGCGGGCAGACATCCGGACCCGACACCTGCCGAGGCCGATCGCCTCGCGCGCGCCCTGCTCGAACGCGACGAGCCGAGCGATCGACTGGTCCGCGCGATCCGCGAGGACGGAACCGTCACGCTTGCCCAGTTCCGTCATGTGCTCGAGCACGGCGTCGACGACGACACCCCCGCACCGCTGCGCGAGTACTTCGCGCTGCTCGAAGACACGCCCACGTGGGTCGACCGCGACGCGATCGCGCTCGGCGCCCGCACGCTGCGTCGGGTCGGCCGAGACGTCGGCGACGTCCTCGCGTACGGCTCGCTGCTGGGCGGCTACAACAACTCCGGTCCGCTCCCCGTCCTCGTGTCGTCGGGCAAGCTCACCGGCGACCGCACGCTGCGGCGCATCACCGAGACGGGCGTGTGGTGGCAGGGCTGCGTGGCCGACGGCGGGCTCGACCGCTTCGGCGCCGGCTTCACCCTCACGGTGCACGTGCGGCTCATGCACGCGCTCATCGCATACCACCACGAGCGGAACGGCTGGGACACCACGGCCCGCGGGCTGCCGGTCAACCAGTTCGATCAGGCAGGCACGCTCGGCCTGTTCTCCACCAGCTTCCTGCTGCACACGCGCGTCCTCGGAGTCCGCTACACCGCGCGCGAAGCCGACGCCGTCATGCACCTGTGGCGCTACGTCGGCTGGCTCATGGGCGTCGACGACCAGTGGCTCGTCACCGACGAGCGTGCCGGGCGCCGCCTGCTCTACCAGATCGGTCTCGCGTCACCGCCCGCCGACGACGACAGCTACGCGCTCGCGAAGTCCCTCGTCGACGTCCCCTTGCGCGCCCAGTACCCGCGGTTCGCGGCGCTGCGCCGCCGGTACGAATACGAGCGCGGCCTGTCCCTCGCCACCACGCTGCTCGGGCCCGCGGGGGTGCGCGCACTGCGTGTGCCGGTGCGCCCGCCGTGGTATCCGGTGTTGCGTACCGCGGTCAACGTCGCGAAGCACCATGTCGTCGGCCGAGTACCCGCGGGCAGGCGTGCGCTGCAGCGGCTCGGCGAGCACCAGATCGCCACCAGCCACGAGCGGCTGATCGGCCACGAAAAGCCGTCGATCGCGTCGATGCCCGCCTGACGTGGCGGCCGCCGGTGACATGCTGACCGGGTGCTGCTGAGAATCCTCGAACTCGTGGGTATCGCGACGTTCGCGGCGTCGGGTGCACTCGTCGGCGTCACCAAACGTCTCGACGTGTTCGGTGTGTGCGTGATGGGCGTGTTCACCGCGCTCGGCGGTGGCATCGTGCGCGACGTCCTGATCGGCGTGCACCCGCCGACCTCCCTCGTGAGCCCCGCGAACCTGGGCACCGCATTCGGCGTGTCCTTCGTCGTGATGTTCCTGCACTCGGTCGTCACCAAGATGCGCCGCCAGATCCTCGTGCTCGACGCGCTCGGAATGGGCCTGTTCGCGAGCACCGGCGCCGTCGTCGCCCTCGACCACGGCGCAGGCGCGCTCGCGGCGTCGCTCGTCGGCGCCACCACGGCGATCGGTGGCGGCGTGCTGCGCGACATCCTCGTCAACGAGGTGCCGCTGCTGCTGCAGCGCGAGTTCTACGCCGTGCCCGCGCTGATCGCGGCGGCGCTCGTCGGCGTCGTGGTCGATCTGGGCCTGCCCACCGACATCGGACTCGTCGTGGGCACGGCGTTCGCATTCGTGCTGCGCGTCGTGTCGCTCTGGCGCGGGTGGGGCCTGCCGACGGCCCGGGTCCACGAGTGACCTCCGGCGGGCGCAGGCCCCCTTCTCAGCGGCGTCTCAGTCGTTCGGGCCAGACTGTCGGTATGCGCATACTGGTGGTCGACGACGATCGCGCCGTGCGGGAATCGCTTCGGCGCTCGCTCAGCTTCAACGGCTACACCGTCGAACTCGCGGTCGACGGTGTCGACGCGCTCGAGAAGATCGCGGCCGACCGTCCCGATGCCGTCGTGCTCGACGTGATGATGCCGCGCATGGACGGCCTCGAGGTGTGCAGGCGGTTGCGCAGCACGGGTGACGACCTGCCGATCCTGGTGCTCACCGCGCGCGACTCGGTGTCCGAACGCGTCGCGGGCCTCGACGCGGGCGCGGACGACTACCTGCCGAAGCCGTTCGCACTCGAAGAACTCCTCGCCCGACTTCGTGCGCTGCTGCGGCGTGCGGCGCCCGACCCGGACGAGTCCGAAAAGCTCGTGTTCGAGGACCTGAGCCTCGATCCCGTCACGCGTGAGGTCACGCGCGGCGAGCGCCAGATCAGCCTCACCCGCACCGAGTTCTCGCTGCTCGAGATGCTGATGGCCAACCCGCGCCGCGTGCTCACGCGCGGCCGCATCCTCGAAGAGGTGTGGGGATACGACTTCCCGACATCGGGCAATGCGCTCGAGGTCTACGTGGGTTACCTGCGCCGGAAGACCGAAGCCGACGGTGAACCGCGTCTGCTGCACACCGTGCGCGGCGTCGGCTACGTCCTGCGGGAGACGCCTCCGTGACGTCCGGCGACGACCGGACGGGCCCGCAGCCCCTCGTCGCGCGGCGACCGGTGCCGCGCGACCTGCGCCCGCCGATGCCGCTCACGCGCTCGGTGTCGCTGCGCTGGCGCGTCACACTGCTCGCCGCGACGGTCGTCGCGATCGCGGTCGCCGTCATGGCGATCGCGGCGTACGCCGTCGTGTCGCGCGCGCTGTACGCGGACGTCGACAACCAGTTGCGCAGTCGCGCCTCGGCACTCATCGACAGCAACCTCGTGACCTTCGACCCGCGCTACATCGCGGGCGCGACGCTCTACACGACGGACGTGAGCGTCGCGTTGGTGTTCGCGAACCTCGACACGTACACGCCGCCCGGCTCGCACGTGCCGATCGGCGACCCCGAGATCGCGGTCGCGCGCGCCGAAACGGACAGCTCGCTGCGCACCGTCGACAACACCCGGGTGCTCGCACAGCGCACCGCCGACGGCAGCACCATCGTGATCGCGCAACGGCTCGCCCCCACCGGCCGCGTGCTCGACCGGCTCGCGTGGGTGCTGCTCGTGGTCGGCGGGTTCGGCGTCGTCATCGCAGGCGTCGCGGGCACCGCCGTCGGGCGAACGGGGCTACGGCCCATCGCGAGGCTCACCGCCGCGACGGAACGCGTCGCGCGCACCGACGATCTGACGCCGATCCCGGTCACCGGCAACGACGAACTCGCGCGGCTCACCGAGAGCTTCAACACGATGCTGCGCGCACTCGCCGAATCACGCGAGCGGCAGAGCCGGCTCGTCGCGGACGCGGGCCACGAACTGCGCACGCCGCTCACGTCGCTGCGCACCAACATGGAACTGCTCATCGCCGCCAGCAGGCCCGGCGCACCCGCGGTGCCCGAGGAGGACATGGCGGAACTGCGCGCCGACGTCATCGCGCAGATCGAGGAACTGTCGACGCTCGTCGGCGATCTGGTCGATCTGGCGCGCGAGGACGCACCAGAAACCGTGTACGAGCTGGTCGATCTCGCGGACGTCGTCGACCGCTCGCTCGAGCGCGCACGCCGGCGCCGCAACGAGGTGGACTTCGCCGTCACCACCGCGCCGTGGTACGTGTACGGCGATCAGGCGGGACTCGCGCGGGCAGTGCTCAACATCCTCGACAACGCCGCGAAGTGGAGCCCGCCCGGCGAACAGGTGCGTGTCGCGATGCGGCCGCTGGGCAACGGGCTGCTCGAACTCACCGTCGACGACGCCGGTCCCGGCATCCCCCAGGACGAACGCACACTCGTCTTCGACCGCTTCTATCGCTCGACGGCCTCGCGGTCGATGCCCGGCTCGGGCCTGGGTTTGGCGATCGTGCGGCAGGTGGTAGTCAAGCACGGAGGCACGATCGCGGTGGAGGAGTCCGATCGTGGTGGCGCGTTGTTCCGGGTGGTCCTGCCCGGCGAATCGACCCCACGACCCGCCTGAGGCGGGGGACACTTCGGAAGTCTCGGCGACTCGGTCGGGCGTCTCGGGCGGGAGCGTCGCGAGGGTCTCGGCAAACACGCAGGAGTGTCTCAGCGCGTTCTCAGCCCGACGCGGCAGAGTCGATTGCCAGATGGTGCGGCCCGTGGGTCGCGGAGTGGAAAGTGGTGCGATGACCGACGATCGATCAGGTGACAACTCGCAGGCGAACGGTGGCGCGGGCGCGAATCCCGACCAGAACCCCAACCCGGATCAGCAGGCCGACCCCACCCGCGCGTACTGGCAGCATCCCGGCCAGGGCGGGTTTCAGCAGGCGCCCTACCCGCAGGGGCAGGCGCAGGGCCAGTACGGCCCGTACCAGGGGCAGTACCCGCCCACGCCACCGCAGTACGGCGCCGCGGGTCCGCAGCCCGGACAGACCGGCCAGCCCGATCCCCGGCATCCGAACGACCCGGGCAACCCGCAGTTCTCCGGCCCGGCGCAGCCCGGTCTGATCGCGACCGAGCAGCCGCGTCGTCCCGGTCGCGCCGCGCTGGTCGCGGGCGCGGTCGCGCTCGCGCTCGTCGCAGGTGGCATCGGCGGCGCGGTCGGCGGATATGCCGCGAGCCGCGACGGTGGCACCAGTTCGAGCAGCAATGCGCTCAATGCACCGCGTGCGACTGCGCAGCCGACGGCCAACGCGCCCGAGGGATCGGTGCAGGCGGTCGCGAACAAGGTGCTGCCGAGTGTCGTGCAGATCGAGATCGCGTCGGCGCGCGGCCAGGGCGGCGAGGGCTCGGGCGTCGTGCTGTCGGCGGACGGGCTCATCCTCACCAACAACCACGTCGCGGGTGCGGCAGGCACGGGCGGCAAGCTCAGCGTCGCCTTCTCGGACGGCTCGAAGGCCGACGCGACGCTCGTGGGTGCCGACCCGGTGTCGGATCTCGCCGTCATCAAGGTGTCGGGCCGCGACGATCTCACGCCCATCGAACTCGGCACGTCGTCGAACGTGCAGGTGGGTCAGCAGGTGGTCGCCATCGGTTCGCCGCTCGGCCTCGCGGGCACCGTCACCGAAGGCATCATCTCGGCGCAGAACCGGCCGGTGTCCACGAGCGGCGAGTCGGGCAACCAGAACACGGTGATCGATGCCTTGCAGACCGACGCCGCGATCAACCCCGGCAACTCGGGTGGCGCGCTCGTCAACATGGACGGCCAGCTGATCGGCATCAACACCGCGATCGCGAGTGTCGGCTCGGGCGCGATGGGCGAGCAGAGCGGGTCGATCGGCCTCGGCTTCGCCATCCCGGTCGACCAGGCCAGCCGCGTCGCCGACGAACTCGTCAAGACGGGCAAGGCGACCCAGGCCGTGCTCGGCGTCCAGGTGCCGTCGATCAGCGAGGTCAACGGCGCGGTCGTCGCCGAGGTCACGCAGGGCGGCGCGGCCGAGAAGGCGGGCATCCCGAAGGGCGCCGTCATCACGAAGGTCGACGACCGAGTGATCTCGAGCGGCGACTCCCTCATCGCGGCCGTGCGCTCGCATGCGCCGGGGGACCAGGTCTCGGTCACGTACGCGGACGCGAACGGCGCGAACTCGAAGACCGTCGACGTCACGCTCGGTACCGCCGAGACGAGCGGGGGCCGGTGACGGTGCCGATCGTCGACTTCCCCGGCCGGTCGCGACACTCGGGCGAACACCCCGACGCGGCGACGGACGCGCACACTACGGTGGACCTCATGGACATCGAATCCGCGACGGCGGGCCGCGCGCTCGTCCTCATCGTCGACGACACGACGGCCCGCGGGAACACCGACTCGATCGGCCCGTTGGTCACCGACTTGCTCGCCGAGGGCGGGTTCCTCGTCGACGGTGTGGTGGCGGTACGCGCCGACGAGGTCTCGATCCGCAATGCCCTGAACACCGCGGTTATCGGCGGCGTCGATCTCGTGGTGTCGGTCGGCGGTGTCGGTGTCGGCGTCCGCGACATCACGCCCGAGGCGACGGGCGAACTGCTCGACCGCGAGATCCCCGGCATCGCCGAGGCGCTGCGCTCGTCCGCGCTCGCGGCCGGTTCGCTCGACGGCGGCCTGTCGCGTGGCCTGGTCGGCGTGTCGGGCAGCACGCTCGTGGTCAACCTCGCGTCGTCGCGCGAAGCGGTGCGCGACGGCATGGCCACCCTCACGCGGCTCGCGAGCCACGTCATCGCGGAGCTCTCCGGACTGGAAGGCTAGCGACATCTCCTCGCACGACGACCCGCACGAGCCTCCCGAACGCGACACCACGCCGGGGGAGCAGGATTCCGCGGGCGTCGACGAACCCGAGCGCGCGAGCCGGGCCCGGATCGACCGGGCCCGGCTCGCGCGCGTCTTCGGCGACGTCTTCCCCGACACCACGGCGGACGAGCGCGGCTCGGACGGCGAACGCTCGGGGGGCGACTCCGACGACTGGCTGCGCAGGCAGGTTCCCCCTCACCACGGCTGACCGACCCCCAGCGCGCGTGCGTATCGCGGAAGCGATAGCGTGCGGGCGCCATCGCGATTCGGCACGCCGTTCCCACTCGGTACACGGTTCGAACGCACGGTAGGGCGTGCGGCACGTACCGGACGCCGAGCCCTCGACGTCCTGTCACCCGCCGTTCACCGAACGGACAGACGGGCTCTCGATACTTCGCGTGGCCGTACGACGCGTCCGCGGGTGCGTTCCGGCCATTGGGATCGGACGGATCGAATCCCGGCAGTGGGCCGAACACTCGGCCCGCAGAGCGAGTGTGGAAACAGCGCCGCTCTCGTTCCGGTCGCCGGCCGGAGCGGGAACCGGCTGTGCTGGTGAGCATTTGGTGTGCACGTGCCCGACCCGCGAGCGCGTCCCACCAGGACAGGAAGGTCACGGAGTGGTAACGGACCCCAGGCTGTGGGCCTGCTCGTGCAACGTAGGGGTCACATTCTCGTGATACTTCGGCTAACTTGTTTCCATCCCGTAGTAAAACTCCCGCTCCGAAGGTCGGGGTGCGAGCGTGTGATGAGGGGAACGAATGAGCAAGATCCGTAAGTCCGGTGTGCGCCGGGCTGCCCGTGTTGCGAGCGTGGGTGCTGCCGGCGCTGTGGCGCTCGGGCTGATGTCCACCGGTGCTGCGAATGCCGATACGTTCGTGCCGTTGCCGGGTGGCGAGAAGGTTGTCAATGCGGGCGATGTGTCGGTGAAGGTCGCGCGTAATGCCGAGAGTGCGTTGGTGTCGCCGTCGTTGGCTGCCAATGGTGCGGGCCGTGTCGCGTGGGTGACGGGCGATGTGTTCGCCGATCTGCAGGGTGCCGAGGAAGGCACGCTCACCACGGGCTACATCGTGGGCTGCCAGGTCGACATCACCGGTCTCGAGGGTGGCTTGGGCGGATCGCTCTCCACCAAGGGCATCGACCTGTCCGGTTCGTTGAGCCTCCCGGTTGCGCCGGGTGAGGTGAAGTTCGCGAAGGTCGGTTCGAAGAAGATCAAGTCGGGTGTGTCGGCGATCCAGTACAAGGATGCCGAGATCGAGGTGCAGGGCTGCGGTGGGTACGCGCAGGCTCGTGCGTACTCGGTGGTCGAGGTTCCGGGCAACCACTACGTCAAGGGCACGCTGTACGGCCAGCCGTTCAGCATCGGCTGAGCGCCCCACTCCAACTCTTCGATCGGTAAAGGAAGAACATGAACAAGACTGTGCGTCGCGGCGCGAAGTCCGCGGCCGTGGTGGGCGCGGCCACCGTTGCCATCGGCCTGTTTTCGACGGGTGCGGCGAACGCCGACACCTTCGTTCCGTTGCAGGACGGCGAGATCACCCAGACGCTGCTGGACGGCACCGTCGTGACCGTCAAGCAGACGGGTAACTCGGCCAACATCAGCCCGTCGATGGGTTCGACGCCGCTGCACCGCAATGTGTGGGCATCCGGGTCGATCGACGTCAAGCTCGACGGCGGCACCGCGAAGGGCGGCACGATCGACGCCGGCTACATCGTGGCGTGCCAGTTCAACTTCGGTGGCAAGGTCGGCGGTCAGGCCGAGGGCACGCCGTCGCTCTCCGGCCAAGAGGTCACGGTCGAGGGTGCGGGTACTGCGTCGGGCGAAATGACAATCGGACCCGGCGAGGCCAAGAAGGTGTCGATCCTCGACATCGAGTACGAAGACGACTACGGCGCCGAGGCCCACAAGAGCAGCTTCAGCTTCAAGGGCGACAGCGGCGGATTCACCTACGCCGACGAGACCTTCGGTGTCTCGGGCTGCGCCGGCTACGCGCAGGCCCGCTCGTACGTCAAGGTCGGTGTCAGCACCGACGCCGTGTCGAGCAATGTCACGCTCTACGGCCAGCCGTTCAGCCTCGGCTGATCTGCCGGACCACCGACAGCGGTGGGGTGCGCGAGTCTTCGCGACGGTGAGAGCATCGGTGAGTGATGCGGCCGCGAGTATTACGCGCGGCCCCAGCCGCCTCGTCGCATGGGTCGATCACGTAAAACCCGTGTTAAACGCGAAATCTGATGCGCCGATTCGCGTGCGGTTCCGATAACTTGACGCCGCCACGAGTTGACGCCCCGAAAGCCGGGGCGGGCGACTCGACAGTGCGCGAACTCGAGCGTGTGAGAACTCGGTGAGGGGAACGAATGAGCAAGATCCGTAAGTCCGGTGTGCGCCGGGCTGCCCGTGTTGCGAGCGTGGGTGCTGCCGGCGCTGTGGCGCTCGGGCTGATGTCCACCGGTGCTGCGAATGCCGATACGTTCGTGCCGTTGCCGGGTGGCGAGAAGGTTGTCAACGCGGGCGATGTGTCGGTGAAGGTCGCGCGTAATGCCGAGAGTGCGTTGGTGTCGCCGTCGTTGGCTGCCAATGGTGCGGGCCGTGTCGCGTGGGTGACGGGTGATGTGTTCGCCGATCTGCAGGGTGCCGAGGAAGGCACGCTCACCACGGGCTACATCGTGGGTTGCCAGGTCGACATCACCGGACTGTCCGCCGGACTCAGCGGAAGTCTGTCGCTCGACAGTCTGTCGCTGGATGGCTCGTTGAGCCTGCCCATTGCACCGGGCGAGGTGAAGTTCGCCAAGATCGGTTCGAAGGACATCAAATCGGGTGTGTCGGCGATCCAGTACAAGGATGCCGAGATCGAGGTGCAGGGCTGCGGTGGGTACGCGCAGGCTCGTGCGTACTCGGTGGTCGAGGTTCCGGGCAATCACTACGTCAAGGGCACGCTGTACGGCCAGCCGTTCAGCATCGGCTGAGCGTCGCGCTCATCTCGCAGGTAATCGGGGCGAGGCCCCGTGAACTCACACCCAGAGGGGAATCATGAACAGCAAGACTCTGCGCCGCGGTACGCGCGCGGCGAGCGTCGTCGGCGCGGCGACCGTGGCCATCGGCCTGTTTTCGACGGGTGCGGCGAACGCCGACACCTTCGTTCCGTTGCAGGACGGCGAGATCACCCAGACGCTGCTCGACGGCACCGTCGTGACCGTCAAGCAGACGGGTAACTCGGCCAACATCAGCCCGTCGATGGGGTCGACGCCGCTGCACCGCAATGTCTGGGCATCCGGGTCGATCGACGTGACGCTGTCCGGCGATTCGGCCGAGGGCGGCACGATCGACGCCGGCTACATCGTGGCGTGCCAGTTCAACTTCGGTGGCGAAGTGAGCGGCGAAGCGACCGGCACGCCCACTCTCGAAGACCAGCGAGTCACCGCGGACGTGGAAGGTGCGGCGTCGGGCGGCATCACGATCGGGCCCGGTCAGGCAGAGAAGGTGTCGATCCTCGACATCTCGTACGCGGACGACTACGGCGCCGAGGCGTCCAAGAGCAGCTTCGACTTCGAGGGCAACAGCGGCGGATTCACGTACTCCGACGAGACCTTCGGTGTCTCGGGCTGCGCCGGCTACGCGCAGGCGCGTTCGTACGTCACGGTCGATGTGTCGACGGAGTCCGTCGACGGCACCGTCACGCTCTACGGTCAGCCGTTCAGCCTCGGCTGAGTGCCGGACGCACGACGCGACTCGGGCCCCGCACCTGGAACGCCGGTGCGGGGCCCGAGTCGTGCGTGGGGGAACGGGCGGTCAGGATTTCGGGGGAGTGGTGCGTGCGTGTGCGCCGTCCGCCCACCCGTCGTCGTCCGGGGTGTCGGCCCAGCCTTCGTCGCCGTTTTCGACCGCGGGCGACAGGTGCTGACCTTTCGCGAGGATGTCGCGAATCTGGATGAGCAGCTCTTCCTGGCTGACCTGCTTGTCGGCGGGCTCGGTGGTGAACCTTTTCTTCGCCGCGTTGGCGGGCACGATCAGGATGAAGTACACGACCGCGGCGATGATGAGGAAGTTGATCGCGGCGGTGATGACCTTGCCGAAGTCGATGAACGTTTCCGGCTTGCTCGCCAGCAGTTGGACGCCGAATCCCATGTCCGCACTGCCGATCACCGCGATCAGCGGATTGATGATGTTGTTCGTGAAGGCGGTGACGATCGCGGTGAACGCGGTGCCGACGACGACCGCGACCGCGAGGTCGATCACATTGCCGCGCAGCAGGAAATCCTTGAATCCTTTGAGCATGGGGTCCTTCGATTCGTGTGAGGCCGGACGCGCGGCCCGACGCAGGCATGTCTCGGTGATCGAGCCTAGGGGCTCGCTGCAACCGAGTGGGTAGGACGCGAGGAGTGTGACGGTCAACGCACGGTGACGGTGAGAGCATCGGTGAGTGATGCGGCCGCGACCTGCTGGGCGTCGCGTGCGGCCAGGGCCAGCATCACGATACGGGCGTCGCTCGCACGAGGGTCGTCGCTCGCCGTCACGAGCACCACGACGGCCCCGGTCGCGACGACTCGGGCCGTGTCGGTGTCCGAGCCGGCGGCGAGTACGTCCACCCGGTCTCCTTCGCGCAGCAACCCGGTCACTCCCTCGTCGGCGAGGCGGACGGGGACGACGCGCGCGTCGTCGATGCCGGTGGTCGCGGCGGCGAGCCGAGGAGACATCACCCGGACGTCGGTGACCACCTCGCCCGCGCGGACGGGACCGGTGAGCACGCGGCCGGTGACGTCGTCGAGGCGAGGCGTGGCACCCGACGGCACATCGCCCGCGCGCAGCGCCGCCACGGTGACGTCGTCGGCAGCGAGTGCACTACCGGGCGCGAGATCGCGCGCCGCGACGACGACGGACGTCTCGGCCGCCGACGGGTCGCCCCGCAATGCCACCACGACGGCCGCGGCCGCGAGCACACCTGCCGCGATCTTGCGTAGCACCGGAATCCGGGCCCACGACAGGCGGTCGGCGAAACGGTCGGCGAGCGACGGTGCGAGGGAACGATCGGGGCGCGGCATGGCCGAACGCTAGCCCGGCCGCGGCGCCTCGGGAACACGAAGAGCCCGCCTGGGGATACCGGGCGGGCCCTGTGGACAAACGGGAGGTCAGCTGGCGGCTGCGGCGGTGCTCGAGGAGCCGGACGAGCTGGCGGAACTGCTCGACGAAGAACTGCTGGAAGACGAGTTCGAATCGGACGAGCCGGACGAGCTCGAGGAATCGGACTTCGCGGACTCGCTGGCGGTGCCGCCGCTGCGGCTGTCGGTGCGGTAGAAACCGCTGCCCTTGAAGACGATGCCGACCGAGTTGAAGAGCTTGCGCAACTTGCCGGCGCACTCGGGGCACACGGTCAGGGAGTCGTCGCTGAACGACTGCACGATGTCGAAGCGGTTGTCGCATTCGGTGCATGCGTACGAATAGGTGGGCACTGCATTCCTCCACGGGCTCGATCCAACCGCAGCGTTGGCACTCTACAGTCCACAGTGCCAACTGCGCTAGTCGGGCCAACAGTGCTACCAGCGAGGATATTCCCTCGTCACGAGAGACGAACGAGCCCCCCGCCCGGAGTGAGCGCCCAGCCCATCCGCACGTCGTGCGGGTCCTCGGGCAGTGCGTCCACGAGCTCGTCGTCGCGCACCACCGCGACGAGTCGCGCCGACGGATCCGCGGCGCCCAGCGTCCGGTCGTAGAAGCCGGCCCCGCGCCCCAGGCGCACGCCGCGCCGGTCCACCGCGAGCGCGGGGACGAACACCGTGGTGGCCGCGGCGAACTCGCCGGCGGACACGGGCGGTGCCGTCGGCTCGCGGATACCGAATCGGCCCGCGGCCAGGCTCGCCGGGCCCGCGTACGGTGCCCACTCGAGCGGCCCCGGCCTACGCGGTGTGAGCGGGAGCAGCACGCGGCCCGCGACGCGCGCGATCGCGTCGAGCAGGGCGTCCGCGCCGGGCTCGTCCCACACCGGGTGATACGTGGCGACCGTCTCGCCCGTGGTGATCGCGCGCGCCGCCGCATCGGCCAGCGCGGCGCCCTCGCGGGCACGGTCGGTGGCGCCCAGCGCCCGGCGCGCCTCGAGCACGCGACCGCGCCACCGAGCCTTGTCCGAGGGGGAAACGGCGTGCTCGGGGAGGTCGGGGTCGTGACCGGCGGGTTCCACGCGATCACTGTAGGTGGCGCACGTCGCACTGCGGGGTCGCCGAGCGATCGTGGACGCTCACCGCCGAACCCCCACCGTTATGGTGTGGGGCATGACAGAAGGCGTTCCACGTTCCAACAGGGCTTTCCGCACGGCCGTCGTGCCGGCTGCGGGTATGGGGACGCGATTCCTCCCGGCCACCAAGACCGTGCCGAAAGAGCTGCTGCCGGTCGTCGACACGCCGGGTATCGAACTCGTCGCCGGTGAGGCAGCCGAATCCGGCGCCAGCCGGCTGGTCATCGTCACGTCCCCGGGCAAGGACGGCGTGGTCGCGCACTTCGTCGAGGATCTGGTCCTCGAGAGCAAGCTCGAGGCGAGCGGCAAGTACCACCTGCTCGAAAAGGTGCGTAAGGCTCCTGGGCTGTTGGACGTCCAGTCGGTCGTGCAGGACGAGCCGCTCGGTCTCGGCCACGCGATCGGCCGCGTCGAGGAAGTGCTCGACGACGACGAAGAAGGTGTCGCGGTCCTGCTGCCGGACGACCTCGTGATGCCGCGCGGCGTGCTCGAGACGATGGCGCGAGTGCGCGAGAAGCGCGGCGGCTCGGTGCTGTGCGCGATCGACGTTCCGAAGGACCAGGTCAGTGCGTACGGCGTGTTCGAGGTCGAGACCGTGCCCGACGCCACCAATCCGGATGTGCTCAAGGTGCTCGGCATGGTCGAGAAGCCGTCCGTCGAGGACGCGCCGTCGACCTTCGCGGCGGCAGGCCGCTATCTGCTCGACCGTGCGGTGTTCGACGCGCTGCGTCGCATCGAGCCTGGTGCGGGCGGCGAACTTCAGGTCACCGACGCGATCGCGCTGATGATCGCGGAAGGCCACCCCGTGCACGTCGTCGTGCATCGCGGCACGAGACACGACCTCGGAAATCCCGGAGGCTACCTCCGTGCTGCGGTTGACTTTGCGTTGAACAGCGACGAGTACGGGCCGTCGCTGCGGGAATGGCTCACGGGTCGCCTCGAGGAGGGCGACCGGGCCGTCGACGCAGCCGACTGAGCCGAGGGCGAAAGGACGAGAACCACATGCGGTCGGTCGAGGAACAGCAGTCCGTCGTCACGGCGGCCGCAGTGGCTCCGCGGCCTGTCCGGGTGGCGATCTCGGAGGCCCAGGGGCTGCTGTGCGCCGAGGAAGTGGTGGCCGAGCGGCCGCTGCCCGGATTCGATCAGGCGGCCATCGACGGCTATGCCGTGCGCAGCGTCGACGTCAAGTCGGCGGGCACCGACGAGGTGGACGACGAGGGGAACCCGGTCGAGGTCGAACTACCCGTGGTCGGCGAGGTGCGCGCGGGTTCGCGCCAGCCGACGCGGCTGCAACCGCGGCAAGCGGTGCGGGTCGACACCGGTGCGCCGCTGCCCACGCTCGCGGACGCGGTGCTGCCGCTCGACGCGACGGAGTCGGCGCGTGGACGCATCACGGTGAACCGGCCCGTGCGCACGGGCGACTACGTGCGCCGCATCGGCGACGACGTCCAGCCGGGCGACGTCGCGGTGCGGGCAGGCGCGATCATCGGGGCCGCACAGGTGGGTCTGCTCGCGGCGGTCGGCCGCGACAAGGTGCTCGTGCATCCACGTCCGCGCCTGTCGGTCGTCTCGATCGGCGGCGAACTCGTCGACGTCGACCGCACGCCCGGCCAGGGGCAGGTGTACGACGTCAACTCCTATGCGCTCGCCGCGGCCGCGCGGGATGCGGGCGCGGACGTCAACCGCGTCGGCATCGTGAGCAGCGAGATCGGGCGGCTGCGCGAGGTCGTCGAGGGTCAGCTGATCCGGGCCGAGGTCGTGCTCATCGCGGGCGCCGTCGGCGGCGACGCGTCGGACACCGTGCGCAAGGCGCTGTCCGAGCTCGGCGACCTGGAGATCGAACGTGTCGCGATGCACCCGGGGTCGGTGCAGGGCTTCGGCAGGCTCGGGCGCGACGAGGTGCCCACCTTCCTGTTGCCGTCGAACCCGGTCAGCGCGCTCGTCGTGTTCGAGGTGATGGTGCGGCCGCTGATCCGCATCGCACTGGGTCGACGGCAGTCGATGCGCCGCGTCGTGAAGGCACGCACGGTCGGCCCGATCACGTCGATCGAAGGCCGCAAGGGCTTCCTGCGCGGTCAGCTGATGCGCGACGAGGGCACCGGCGAGTACCTGGTGCAGGCGCTCGGCGGCGCACCCGGCTCGTCGTCGCATCTGCTCGCGACGCTCGCCGAGGCCAACTGTCTCGTGCTGCTCGATCCCGAGGTCACCGAGGTGCGCACCGGCGACCACGTCGACGTCTCGTTTCTCGCCCAGCGCGGGTGAGTCCGGTGTCGACGCACCCGGGGTGGCCGCCTCGTCTCGGTCCCGTGCGGGTGCGCGGCGGCGTCGTCACGGTGCGTGCCGTGCGACTGCGCGACGGTGCGTCGTGGAGCCGTATCCGCACGCGCGACCGCGCCAACCTCGAACCGTGGGAGCCGTCGGGCGCCGCGCCGTGGAACTCGAGGCATCACGTGTCGGCGTGGCCGGGACTGTGCTCGTCGCTGCGAGGGGAGGCACGCAGGGGCCGGATGGTGCCGATGGCGATCGAACTCGACGGCCGGTTCTGCGGTCAGTTGACGATCGGGAACATCGTGCGCGGCGCGCTGAGTTCGGCGTGGATCGGCTACTGGGTCGACAGCGAGGTCAACAATCAAGGTGTCGCGACGGCGGCACTCGCGCTCGGGCTCGACCACGGCTTCGGTGCGGTCGGTCTGCACCGCATCGAGGCGACCGTGCGTCCGGAGAACGTCGCGAGTCGTTCGGTGCTGCGCAATGTCGGGTTTCGCGAGGAGGGGCTGCTGCGCCGGTATCTCGACGTCGACGGCCAGTGGCGCGACCACATGCTCGTCGCGCTCACGGTGGAAGAGGTGACGAGTACGGTCACCGACGTCCTCGTGCGGGCCGGTCGCGCGTCCTGGAACTGAGCCCCGACCAGCAGTTACGCACTGGTTAACGGGCGGTTCGGGTTCCCCGCCGACCCCGTGGCAACTTTCCGGCAGGCGCCGTGGCGCCGTGCTTCCGTGCACTCTGTCGCAACTTCCGTCACAATTCCAGATGTTACTGATGTGACACATGAGTATTCTCGTGTCGGCGAGTCTGCGAGGATGTCGCCGTCCGCGCCGTTAGCCTCGAAGAGGCTGATGGCGCTGTCGATGCTGGTAGACGGATGTGGGGAGGTGGCGGCATGCCGAACTCGGTTCTCTTGATCGGGCTGGTGGCCGTGTGGCTGTTCGTCCTCGTGCCGATGCTCGCCAGCAAGCGCCCGCGCATCCGTCAGACGAGCGACGCTGCGCTCGCCACCCGCGTCCTGCACCGCGGCGATTCGCGCCGTGTACTGCGTGGACCGGCCGCCGGGCATCGCAGCGACCCGAACTGGCAACCGGAGCCCGCATGGGATTCGGAACCTGCACCTGGCCGCATCGCGTTCGGTCGGAACCATGCCCGCGACGACGAGGAGGACCTCGTGGACACTCGCGCAGACGACGCACTCGACGACTACGACGTCGACGAACAGGATTTCGAAGACCGCGACGCCTACGGCGAGCGCGGCCCGATCGAGGACTATCTGCCGCCACCGCGACGCGGCCGTGGTGGATTCGACCCCGAGGCCGACGCCCTCGCTCAGCGTGCGCGGTACGCATTCCGTCAGCGCGCGGTGCTTGCGTTGGTGTTCGCGACGATCATGACCGCGGCTCTCTCGCTCGTCACCGCGCCGTTGCTGTGGCTCACGTTCGTCGCGTCGGCGCTCGGTCTGGTCGGCTATCTCACCTACCTTCGCCGTCAGGTGCGCATCGAGCAGGACATCCGGCGCCGCCGGCTCGCCCGGCTCGAGCGTTCGCGGCTCGGCGTCGAATCCCATGTCGACGACGAACTCAATGTCACCCCGCCGCGCCTGCGCAGGCCGGGTGCCACGGTGCTCGAGCTCGACGACGAGGATCCGGTCTTCGACCACCTCGACGGGGTCGAGTACGAGTACGGATACGAGTACGCCTACGACGACGGTGACGTCGAGTTCTACGACGACCGCGCGCCCGATTTCCCGATGCGGCGCGCCGCCGGGGAGTGACCGAACGTTGCTGCAGGCAGCCGATTAGGAGCGCGCCGAGTGGGCCTGCTACAGTTGCCAGCGTCCGAAAGGGCTGAGCTCGTAAGGGCGACGTCTGCAGGGCAAAGGGGCTGTGGCGCAGTTGGTAGCGCGTCTCGTTCGCATCGAGAAGGTCAGGGGTTCGATTCCCCTCAGCTCCACCAGTACGAAACCCCCGTTCCGGATGATCCGGAGCGGGGGTTTCGTCATTCCCCCCCTCGTGAGCACTTTGCGAGTCCCCGCACGCTCTTTTCGCGCACAGCGGCGGACACGCAGGTTGCCGATCGCTGTTCACCGACGAGTTGCTTCTGCGATGCTTTCGGCAGCTTGACTGCCCAGGTGTCCGCGTGGATCGAGCGAAAGGTTGCCGAATGAGTGTGCGTCGAGGAATGGCCGTGCTCGCCGTCGCGGGGGCGATGACGGTGGGGCTCACCGCGCCGGTGGCGTTCGCCCAGCCGCCCGCACCGGCGCCGTTCGAACTCGGCGAGCTCGTCGGCCCGTACCCGTCCGATCTTCCTGCCCGTGGCACCTACATCGGAGTCCTCGACGGCTTCACCGCGTTGCGGGACAGCCGCCCGGACATCATGGACCGCAACCTCGAGCACACCGTGGCGATCAACAACTCCGCCGACGAGGCGACGCAGGCGCAGGCGCTCTACGACGACAACCACGCTCGGCTCGACTCCCTCGCTGATGCGTTCGGCGAGCGCCTCGCCAGCGTCTTCCGCGAGGCGTTGGCCGACGGCCGGCTGCCCAAGGTCGAATCCCTGCTCGACGGGTATCTCGCCCGGGCGGGTCTCCTCGCGAACTCGACGCTCGTGGAAAAGCAGTACTGGAGCAATCCACGGCCGTTCGACGTCGCGCCCGAGCGCATCGTGCGCTATCACGGCGACGGGGTGAGCGGGGGCGCCGACCCGTACGGGGACACCGCAGGCACCGGGTCGTACCCGTCGGGTCACACCAGCCAGGGGTACTGGACGGCGCTGCTCCTCGCGGACATGCTGCCCGAGTTCGCGCCGCAGCTGCTCACCCGCGCGTCGGCCATCGGGCACAGTCGCGTCGTGCTCGGGGTGCACTATCCACTCGACGTCATGGGCGGACGCATCATGGGGCAGGCGGCGGCCGTCGATCGACTCGCGGATCCCGCGTTCGCTCGACTGGTCGACGCCGCCGGGGTCGAGCTGCGGGGACTGCTCGAAGCGGAGACGGGAGGGCCGCTCGCCGACTCCGCCGCGTCGACCGACGCGGAGCTCTACCGCGACCGCCTGACCTACGGGTTCGAGCGGTCGAACCCCGACCTGGTCAACGACATTCCGCCGTCCGCCGCCGTGCTGTTGCGCCACGCGGCCCCGGACCTGACCGACGCGGAACGGCTCGACGTTCTGCGCGAGACCGCGATCGACGCCGGATATCCGCTCGACGTCGCGGGCCCTGACGGCGGATGGTTGCGGATCGACCTCGTTGCCGCCTACGAAGAACTCGCGGCGCGCGGCTGACCCCTCGTGAGCACTTTGCGAGTCCCCGCACGCTCTTTTCACGCACGGGGGAGGATGGAGGGCGCCCCGTTCTCGGCCGTGAGGAGACCGTCTTGGCCCGCCGCACCCGCCACGAACCGTCGGCGATCGAGGTGCGCGGTGCGCGCGTCCACAACCTGAAGAACATCGACGTCGACGTGCCGCTCGCGGCGCTCGTGGGGATCGCGGGGGTGTCGGGGTCGGGCAAGTCGTCGCTCGCGATGGGCGTCCTGTATGCCGAGGGCTCGCGCCGCTACATCGAGGCGCTGTCCACCTACACCAGGCGCCGGATGTCCCAGGCCCCGCGCGCCGAGGTCGACCGGGTCAGGCACGTGCCCGCCGCGCTCGCGCTGCGGCAGCGCCCCGGGATTCCCGGCGTGCGGTCCACCTTCGGGACGTCGACGGAACTGCTCAACGTCGTGCGGCTGATGTTCTCGCGGCTCGCGCGGCACGTGTGTCCGAACGGCCACCGGCAGGAACCGACCCTGAAGGTCGCGCTCGAGGAACTCATCGTGTGCCCGGTGTGCGGGGTCGAGTTCTACGGCCCGGGCGCCGAGGCGCTCGCCTTCAACTCGGCCGGTGCGTGCCCCACGTGCGAGGGCACCGGCACGGTCCGCGAGGTCGACGACACGTCGCTGATCCGCGACCCGGACATGTCGATCGACGACGGCGCGATCGTGCCGTGGCAGATGTTCGGCTTCAACGTCCAACCGCAGATCGCGCGCGAGTTCGGTGTCCGCACGGACGTCCCGTGGCGCACACTCACCCGGCGCGAGAAGAACACCGTGCTCGGTGGCCCCGAAGAGAAGAAGCACATCACCGTCACCACGAAGAACGGCGTCCACGAGCTCGACTTCACCTTCCGCAACGCGCGGCTCACCGTCACCAAGGAGCTCGAGCGCGCGCAGGACGAGAAGCGGCTCGCGCGAGTGCGGCGCTTCCTCACCGAACGCACGTGCCCGGACTGTCACGGCACTCGCCTGTCGCCGGCGGCACGCGCGCCGAGGATCGGCGACGACGGTCTCGCGGACGTGACGGCCAAGACGCTCGACGACGTCACCGCGTGGGCGCCGACTGTCGTCGACACACTGCCCGACGACATGCACGCGATGGCGAAGAGCCTCGTCGACACGCTGCAGGGCATGGCGCGACGGCTCCTCGAACTCGGGCTCGGCTATCTGTCTCTCGACCGCGCGGGGTCCACGCTCTCGACGGGGGAACGCCAGCGCGTGCAGCTCGCGCGTGCGGTGCGCAACGAGACGACCGGCGTGCTGTACGTCCTCGACGAGCCGTCGATCGGTCTGCACCCGACGAACGTGCACGGTCTGCAAGGTGTGATCGAAGATCTGCTCGCGGAGGGCAACTCGGTCGTCATGGTCGACCACGACGTGCAGGTGCTGCGCGAGGCCGATCGGCTGATCGAGATCGGACCGGGCTCGGGTCGGCAGGGTGGCACCGTCGTCGCGGAAGGCACCGTCGCCGACCTCGCCGCCGACCCGCAGTCGCTGATCGGTGGGTTCCTCGCCGGCCGCGAGGACGTGCTGGTGCGCGAGCGCGCGACCGAACGGGAGTTGTTCGCGCAGGGCGTTCTCCGGCTGCGCACCGAGCCGATCCACACCGTGCACGCGCTCGACGTCGAGATCCCCCGCGGCCGGCTCACCGTCGTCACCGGCGTGTCCGGATCGGGCAAGACGACCCTCGTGCTCGACAGCCTCGTTCCCGCCTTGCACGCCGTCGGGCGCGACACGGGGTTGCCCGCGCACGTGGCGGAGCTCGACGCCGACGGCATCGAACGTGTCGACATGGTCGACGCGACGCCCATCGGGGTCAACGTCCGCTCGACCGTCGCCACCTATTCGGGCGTGCTCGACGAATTGCGCCGCGCCTACGCGCGACTCGGAACAGCCCGTGACGCAGGCATGACGGCGGGCGACTTCTCGTACAACACGGGGTCGCTGCGTTGCCCGCGCTGCGACGGAACCGGTCAGATCTCGCTCGACGTCCAGTTCCTGCCCGACGTCGACATCACCTGCCCCGACTGCGAGGGCACCCGGTACGGACCGAACGCCGACCGATTCCGGCGCCCGTCCGCGACCGGCGACGGCGATGTGGCGCTGCCGCAACTGCTCACGATGACGATCGCGGAAGCGATCGACCACGTGCGCGACCTGAAGAAGGTGTGGACCCGGCTCACGACCTTCCTCGACGTCGGCCTCGGCTACCTCACCCTGGGGGAGGCGACGCCTGCCCTGTCCGGCGGCGAGGCGCAGCGCCTCAAGCTGGTGTCCGAACTCGACCGGCGGCAGGGGGCCACCCTGTTCGTCCTCGACGAGCCCACCGTCGGCCTGCATCCGCTCGATGTGCGCACGCTGATCGGCGTACTGCAGCGACTGCTCGACCAGGGCGGCACCGTCGTGGTCATCGAGCACGACCTGGACGTCATCGCGAACGCCGACTACGTGATCGACATGGGTCCGTCGGGGGGCGTCGAGGGTGGCCGCATCGTGGCCACGGGCACCCCCGACGCCGTCGCGCAGGACGACGGCAGTGTCACCGGTTGCTATCTGCGCGAACACCTTTCGAATCAGGGTGGTGGTCGAGGGGGACGCGGTCGTCGTCCGCGAAATGCTCGGTGAGCAGGGCCAGCAAGGTCGCCGCGTCCGCCTCGTGTCCGGTTTCGTCGGTGTGACGTTGGACGATGCGGGCGAGCTCGATCTGCACCGGCCGCGGCAGTGAGATGCCGTAGTTCTCCTCGAGGACGTATGCGATGCCGCCCTTGCCGGACTGCGAGTTCACGCGTACGACGGCGTCGTACCCGCGGCCCACGTCGGCGGGATCGATCGGCAGGTACGGCACGTTCCACGGCGCGTCGTCCTCGGACACCCCCGCGTCGGCCGCGCTCTTCGCATGTGCAGCGAAACCTTTGCGGATCGCGTCCTGGTGAGTGCCGGAGAATGCCGTGTAGACGAGATCGCCTGCGTACGGGTGACGTTCGTGCACGGGCAGCCGGGTGCACTGCTCGACCATGCGGCGCACCTCGTCGATGTCGGAGAAGTCGATCATCGGATCGACGCCCTGTGCGTGCAGATTCAGCGCGAGGGTCACGAGGTCGACATTGCCCGTGCGTTCGCCGTTGCCGAGCAGGCACCCTTCGATGCGCTGTGCGCCGGCGAGCACCGCGAGTTCGGCGCACGCGACGCCCGTGCCGCGGTCGTTGTGCGGGTGGACGGACAGCACGACGCCGTCGCGTCGTGCCAGATTGCGGTCCATGTACTCGATCTGGTCGGCGTACACATTCGGGGTCGCAACCTCCACCGTGGCAGGAAGATTCAGCGTCACCGGCCGATCGGGGCTCGCGTCCCACAGCGTCGTCATGCGATCGCACAGGTCGAGGACGACGTCGGGTTCGGTGAGGTTGAAGACCTCGGGGGAGAACTGGAAGCGGACGTCGGGCATGCCTCGTGTCGCGTCGAGAATGCGAGTGGCGCCCGCGACCACCATGTCGGTCAGCTCGGCGCGGGACACGCCGAGCACGGTGTCGCGCCACGTCGGCGCCGTCGCAGCGTACATGTGTACGACGACGGGATTACGCAGTCCGCGAACCGATTCGATGGTGCGATCGATCAGATCGGCTCGGGCGGGCGTGAACACGACGAGAGCCACGTCGTCGGGCAGCGTCTCGTCGGCGGCGAGGGCGCGCACGAAGTCGTAGTCGGTGCGCGACGCGGACGGATACCCGATCTCGATCTCGGTGTACCCCATGTCGACCATGAGTCGGAAGAAGCGCGCCTTGCGCGCGGGATCCATCGGCTCGGCGAGAGCCTGGTTGCCGTCGCGCAGATCGACGGGGACCCACAACGGCGCGTGGGTGATCCGCGCGGACGGCCACGCACGGTCGAACTCGGGCACCGTGACCCGATCGAAGATCGAACGGTAGCGGTGCGACGGCATCGCGGACGGCCGCTGCCGATTCCAGCGAGAGGAGCGGGGAGTGGTGTTCATGTCGTGCCTTCCGATGTCGGGACGTCCGACCGGCACACGCGCCTAACCCGCGACGGGGTGCCGGTCGTGACAGGCCCCGCCGCGGCGCGGAAGGAGAAGCGAGAGACTCGGCATGACGGTGAACCTAGTTCACATTCGGATGTCTGACAAGTATCGGGTGACGCCGCACCCCACGGCGGGTGCGGCGTCATCATGTGCTGCAGTGCCGGGCCGACAAGTCGGGGCCAGAAGATGCGTCCCGCGACTGCAGTCAATCCCTGCGCCGCCCGCCCGGTCTCAGGCAATGCGGCTAGCGGCTATTCCCACCCGAGATTCGAATCTGCCGTACGGGCAAGGGCGACCGCTTGGTCACACCACTTCCTGTTCGGGTCTCCTGACGATGAGGGCTGGCTTTGTTTGGTCGGTACGACCCCGACGAGCATCGTTCGGTCGTTGGTGTAGCGGACCTGAACCGTGCAGTTGTCGGCCGCGCCGGTCATCAGTTTGATTTCCCGGCCGCCGGCATCACCGATCGGCTGGTAGTCGACTCCCATATCGCCGTCGAGCATGAACGCGAGGCTGGCGCTGCCCTCGCCGAATCCGCCCCAGTCGCAGCCGATGATGTCAGGTGAATCCTGTGGTGAGCGCTCAGCTTCGATCTCCGCAACGCCGACCGCTTCGGCCACATCTGCGGTGGGGACCAGCTCACATGGATCTACTCCCTCGAAGGCGGGCGACACCTTCGCGTCCACTGCAGATGGTGTCGCTCCGGGCGACGATGGTGGCTCTGACCCGACATCGGGTGAGTCGGACTGGGCGCAGCCGGAAGCGAACGCGAGGGTCACGAGCCCCGCCGCGGTCACATTCGACAGTCGCCTGGCTACTTGCGACCGTAGCTGGATCATGGTTGCTCCTTCGTCGGCATCCGGTCATTCCCACTTGATTCTGTACGGCTCATCCCACTGGTCTTCCGTTGGCTCAGGTGCCTTCGGACTGAAATATGGAAACCAGCGGAACTGGGGCGAGTCTCGAAGTTCAGGAATCTCCGGCGGAAGCGTTGTGACCTTCGTATCGATTTGGGGCCAAGTGCATTCGCCTGCTGCGACCCGGGCCGCATATGCTTTCAGTTGGTCCGATGCGACCGGTGACTCAGCGAGTCGATCCATGAACGCGTCGTCGATGACGGTCCGCATGTCCCAGTCCCCTGATCGCTGCTTTGCAGCCTGTATGCGGGCAGTAGCGAGGTCATCTGCGGCACCCATGATTCGGTCGAACGATGATTGAAGAAAAGGCGGCACATCGGTGCTCATACCGCCCCCGCCCACGGATCTGAGCCTTCGCCGACCGAGAAGTCGTTAGTGGGCTTGTTTGCTGGGCCTTCTGCGTCGAGGGCATTCTTCACATCTCGTATCAGTTCGGCCTTCTTCTTCATGTTCGTGACCTTGTCCGTGATGGGTGCGAGTGTGCTCTCGGAGACCTCGTTGAAGTGTCCGCTCGGTGATGCGAGTGTTCCGAGGAAACTCTTCAGCGCGTCAACTACCTCGCGGATTTTGTCGACCAGCTTCATGACACGTTCGGCGACGTCGTGGATGATTTTCAGTATCGACGCAACTTGTGCGGCGTTGCCAATGACCGGGATCTTCTTTACAGCGAACTTGAGCAGATCCCACGCGTCGTTGACTCGCACCTCATCCTCGAGCATCTCCTTCAGATTCGTGATCGCTTCGACCGCAGCGCTTTTGATTTCCTCGGCTACCCTATCGAGCGCTGCTTTGATCACTCGACCAACAGGCGCCTCCCACTTCATTGCTTCGATCTGAAGCTGCGCATAGTTTTGAAAGGCGCTCGCGGCTTTGCCGTTCCAGTGGTCGCTAACCTGTTTTGCCCCGGCCTCGAGGTTCTTCGCGGACTTGTCGAACGCTTCGCCCGCTATCTTGTACGCATCACCGATGCGCTTCAACTCGTTCCAGTTGCCGCTGATCGGCTTGATGACTTGCTCGAGGGGACTCCAGTTGGTTGCAGCTTTGATCGCGTCGTCGACGTCGCCGAGCCACCCTGCGGAATCCGCGATCAGACGGCGGATGTCCTCGGCAGCCGTCTCGGGCTCACCAAGGTTGATCTTGTCCGGGAGTACGTAGCGGGCTGGGTCGGGAAAGCTCTCAGCTGGCCCTGGTGCCGGTGTAGTCGACCCATACTGTCCGGGATTGAGTATCGCCGCTTCGGCATGCGCGTTCAACGCGTCGTAGTTACGGTTGTCCTGGTCGACATACATCCAGGCTGCGCGGTTTAGCTCGACGCCCATCCTGCTGTTGGTGCCCGCCAGACCCAGCATGCGATCATGCGTGAAATCGCTTGCCGCGGTCAGAGGTGTCAACAGGAGCTGCATAATATCGCCACCGAAATCGCCGAAAGGCTGCGTCTGCTCATGGCAGAACCTGGCAGCGGCTTCCGAATCTTCTCCAACCTCCGTCGCGAGAACTGCGACGCCGGCCACTTCGTCGGCCCGCACTTCGAAGGCGCCACTCGTCATCGAAACCCCCCGTTATCGTTCGGTCAGAACTCAACTTGCCCGCAGAGATGAGATTATTGCGTCGGCGTCGTGTGGATCGGGTGCATCAGGGAGGTCTTGGTGCATCTCGACGATCAACACCATGACCTCGGCCGTCGCATACCCCGACGTGGCGACGACGTCGAACTGCGCGGAGGGCGGGTCGCACGGGCTGTCGGAGGGGATCTGCGTGACTGTCGCGGTGTAGCGGATAGCCGCGCGTCCGCTGACCTCGAATGCGATGGGATCCGATGTACGGACGGTCGGCTTGTTGCCTAGTTCGTCCGAGAAGATGCGTTCGACCCTCGCGATCTCCGAGCGAGCGGCCGAATCAAGATCAATGGCGTTTTTTCCAGTGGTACCGGTTAGCCCGAGGCGGGATCCATCCTCGGCCTCGCAGTATCCGGCTCCGTATCGGCTGATACTCCCGTAACTGGTGTCGGCCCAACCGGCGGTCGCGCCGTGCCTCGTCTCCCAATGAGCGGGGGCATCGTAGGTGAGCCCGAATCTCGTCGCGATCGGTTGTGGCTCGTTCGGGCCCGCTTCGATTTCCGGGGGAAGACTCAGCGAAGGAAAACCTGCAGGCGGGGGTAGTGCGGTAGCTGAGTGTGCGCCCGACGGGGGTGTGCCGAGCGCATCATGGAGTTCGGCAGTATCGGACTCGTCAGGACCTTGAGGTCCGACATTCGCGAGATATGGGACCAACGCGAGAACGCCGTAGGCAGCCCCGGCGGCGAGGGCGACACGCAGGAGAGGACGCCGAAAGCTGATTTCAGGTCACCCCCCAGTGCGCATGCCAACTGCAGTTCCGTTGTTTCGTCGCGGGAGATGCTAGCGGCATCTGTGATGGGTGTGAGCGCCGCCCCTCGTTGCTGTTCGCAGTCGGCTGTCGACAGTCGCATCCATAGTTGCGGAACTCGTCAGCGCGACGCGTCGGGCGGAACCTCGGGTAGGCCCTCGCTGGCGCGGAGCTTCTCGGCCATCGTGGTGAGGAGATTCTGCGATTCCTCCGACAGGTCGAACGCGCGGCTCGACAGCCGGCGCAGGCCGTACCCCTGGAGTTGTGACAGAAGTTCGAGATCGTGGTCGATCTTGGCCGCGTAGACGTCGTTGAAGAAGTAGTCGGGCTTGACCTTGAAGAAGCGCGCGAACGCCGCGACAGTTTCGTCGGACGGGTTGGTGCGCTGCCCGGAACGCAGTTGCGAGATGTAGGGCTTGGAGATCTGGTGGCCGTCGGCGATGAGCGCGGCCGCGACCTCGGCGTTGGTGTGCGGCTTGCGACCTGGCGGGTGCACGGTCTCGAAGAGTGTGTTCAAACGCTCTGCAAAGCTTGCCATCGTGAGCCGCCGTGTTCCTCTCGTCGTCAAGTTGGTGCTGACCCTGCACACCGCGCCTTGCGAGGACTGACCTCGGTACAGAAACCGTATCACGAATTAGCCCACCAATAACTCGACGGTCGCACCATTTTCGGCCTTCCGCGTACCGATTCGCGGGAACGTGCGCGCCGTCGAACCGAAGCTGCCTCCGCGCCGAATGAGCCGTGCGTCATCGTCTGTACGTGGGTGGGAGCAACGCGTACAACCGGGAGAAACTCGGCCCGATTTGGCTGAGGAGTGGGGCGATCTCGCGGCCGAGGCATACCTCATCGACCAGCGTTGTACTGGATATTCGAGGCAAATTACCCAACATTAGCTATCCGAGCAGCGCTGCCCCGCGGCTCGGGGGAATGCCTGGCTATCGGACGATTGTCCAGGTCCGTGGGTTTTCCGCCCTGGCGAGCGACCGGGACCCCTGGCATCATTGTGACATGGAGCACAAGATGAGCGATGCCGAGCTGCGTCGCGCGATCGCGATCCTGCGCGACCGCGCGTCTCGGGCACATCGGCGCGGCGACGACGCCGAGGCCGAACTGCTCGAGGGCACCGTGCGCAACTACCAGCACGAGATGACGCTGCGACCCTGATCGCGGCCCGACGACTCCGAGCGAGCCGATCCCTCGAGTACGTGTCGACGTCCCCGAGAGGGCTTGCGCGTGTCCGTACACTCGCCCGTACCGGCGGCCTCGCCCGCACGCGATCGGACGGGCCGGGCGCCGGACTGCCGACACTCGCGACAGGGGGAAGCCGATGGCGCGCCCGATCCTCGGACGACAGGGTTCAGCACGACAGCAGGTCTTGACGGGGCGCAAAGTCCTGGTGACGGGGGCAGGCAGCGGTATCGGACGCGCCACCGCACTCGCCGCCGCGGCGCAAGGCGCCGAACTGTTCGTCACCGACGTCGACACCGTCGGCCTCGCCGACACGGTCGCCTCGATCGACAAGGCCGGGGGCACCGTGGCGTCGGCACAGGCGTTCGACATCTCCGACTACGACGCGGTGCGCGCGTGGGGCGACGACGTCCATCGGCAGTTCGGCAGCCTCGACGTCGTGATGAACGTCGCGGGGGTGTCGGCGTGGGGCACTGTCGAGAATCTCGAGCACCGCCACTGGAAGAAGATGGTGGACGTCAACCTCATGGGGCCGATCCACGTCATCGAGACGTTCGTGCCGCCGATGGTCGCGGCCGGGCGCGGCGGCCACCTGGTCAACGTGTCGTCCGCGGCGGGGCTGCTCGCGCTGCCGTGGCACGCGGCCTACAGCGCGAGCAAGTTCGGTCTGCGCGGTGTGTCCGAGGTGCTGCGCTTCGATCTCGCGCGCCACGGCATCGGCGTGAGCCTCGTGGTCCCCGGTGCGGTCCGCACTCCGCTCGTGGGCACCGTCGAGATCGCGGGAGTCGACCGCGAGGACCCCCGCGTGCGCAAGTTCGTGTCGCTGTTCGAAAAGCGGGCCGTGACACCCGAGCACGTGGCCGACTGCATCCTGCGGGGCCTCGAGAAGAACCGCTTTCTCGTCTACACGTCCTTCGACGTGCGCTTCGGCTACTGGTGGGCCCGCAAGTTCGCGCCGCCGTACGAGTTCGTGATGCAACGGGCGAACAACCAGTTCAGCAAGTTCCTCTGAAGCAGGTCCGGCGAGCGCCGGTCGCGGGTCATACGAGCCCCGCGAGCCGCGCGGACCCGTCGACCAGGAAGCGCACGAGTTCGTCGTCGTCGCCGCGCACCCGCTCGGCCGATCCCTGCAGATACAGCCCGCCCACCACGAAGGCGGCCTCGTCGCGCACCGGTACCGCAAGCGCGGCGCGGCCCAGCCGCGTCTCCTGATGCTCGTACGCGAACCCGCGGAATGCGACGCCCTGCAGTTCGGTGCGCAGCGCGTCGTGGTCGACGATCGTGAAATCGGTGAGCCGGGGAAGCGTCGGCTCCGGCGCGTGGCCGGACACGAGCGCCAGCATGATCTTGCCGAGCGCGTTCGCGTGCAGGTTCTTCGGCAGCAGGTTGATCGCGATGATCTCGTGGTCCGGGTCGTGGTCGACGAAGCGGAGCCGCCCGCCCGCGAACGACGCGACGTGGATCCCGAACCGGGTGTGGTCGCGCAGTTCCTCGACGATCTCGTGCAACGACGCCGACGGGCTGGTCTCGGCCGCCGCGTGCGCGAGCTCGGCGGTGCGCCTGCCGAGTGCGAAGCCCGACAGGTCGGGTACGCGCACGAGGAATCCGTCCGCGACGAGCAGGTTGAGCATGCGATAGGCAGTGGTGGGTGCGATGTCGGTGAAGCGGGCGATCTCCTTCGCGCTCGTTCCCGGGCCGAGATGGGCGACGGCCTCGAGCAGCCCGAGCGCCTTCTGCACGGCGTGCGGCTGCCGGCCACTGAAATGCGCCGGATGCGGCGCTGTCGTTCGTTGGCTCACCGCGGCGCGTCACCTCCCGCGAGGGGATCGTGCGGATCCGCGACGATGCGCGCCCGGCCCGAGTCGTCGAGGACGATCGTGCCCGATCCGGGCAGCAGGTCGGTGGTCTCCACCGAGTCGAACACTCCCACCGAGTCGAGGCTGCGCGGCCGCACACGCTGCAGTACCCGGCGCCACACGACGCCCGACGCTCCGACCGCGACGATCGAGAGCGGTACCGCCCATGCGCGATGCACCGCACTGTCGACCGCAATGAACACGAGCAGTCCGGTGCCCACCGCGGTGACGAACGCCGCGACGACGCGAGTAAGGACCGTCGACTCGCCGATCCGCGAGAGGAAGTGGAGCGACGCGGCGGCCACGAGGGTGTAGGCGGCGACGAGACCGACCTCGACGACGCCGTCGTAGGTGTCCGAGTTCGCATGTGCGGCGAGCGCATAACACGACGCTCCGGCGCACCCCGCGGCGACGAAGGCGACGACCGCGACGTGCGGTGTGCGGAACCTGGGCTGTACCCGGGAAAGGCGCCGCGGCAGTACGCCTTCGAGGCCCATCGAGTACAGCAGTCGCGAGCCGGCCTGTGCGCACCCGAGCGTCGACGCGAACCACGAGCACGTCATACCGAACTGGACCGCGAACACGACGCCCGCGCTCGCCCCGGAGGCTGTGCCCTCGAAGTACGCGTCGACGACGAACGCACCGCGACCGGACATCGCGGCCCACGCCGCGAACACGAACAGTGCCCCGACGACGATCGGCGACACGAGCACGGTGCGTGTGACCGTCACGAGCGGCCGTTTCGACTCGGGCCCGAAGAAGGCCGCGCTCTCGAATCCGGCCATCGACAGCACTGTCAGCATGGCCAGGAAGGGGAGCACGCTCACCGGGGCGTCGGGCACGGTGGAGGGCGCGTCGGTAGCCGCAACCGGGGCGGCGATCATCAGCGTGACCAGTAAAGCGAGCGAACAGCTTTCGATCACGAGAATCGAGCGCGTCGCGAACCGGACGCCGCGCACCGTGACGACGCCGACGACGCCCGCGAGCAGCACGATCGTCGCGAGCCAGGCAGCGGTGCCGGGCCGGCCGTCTCCCGTGACGAGCGCGCCAAGCGTGAGCAGGCTGTGCGCGGCTTGCGCCAGCACCGAGATCGAGATGCCCAGATAGCCGAGCACGAGTGCGGCACCGACGGCGAGAGTCGCCCGCACGCCGAGCCCCTGCCCGACGAAGCTGTAGAGCGAGCCGGCCGCGGCGAGCCGGCGCGTGAACTGGGCGATGCATACCGCGACCATCACGACGACCGCGGTGGTGCCCGCGATCGCGGCGACACCGACGATCCCCGGCCGGTAGGTCGACATCCACAGCGCGATGAAGACCATGCCCGTCGCAGGAGCGATCGTCGAGAGTGATTGCCCCAGCAGGTCGATCGGCGACAACTGCCGCCTGCCGAGTGCGTGCAGCGGCGAGCGCACCGGCGCGTGCGCGGGCGCGGCGTCGTGCGAACGGGCGATCGCGGCCAGGAGCGCGGTAGTCACGACATCGCCGCCTCTCTCTTCGAACCATCGGTGCGGACGAAAACTAGCGCCGCGGTGTTACGCGGTGGTTACCGGTGCGAACAACATGTGCATTCCAAGTGGGAATCCGGTCGGCGCGATGTGTGTCCGTACACACCTGATCGCGCCGACGTGGCCCGGCTCGGATGCACGGAGGGCGGCCGCCACCTGCACCGACACGACGAGATCCGCCGTTACGCGGATTCCCGTTCGGGGTGCACACGGTCGTTGCGTGAGCGACGCAGGCGCGACGCAATCGCGCAGCACTCTTGGTCGGCAGCAACACACCGTGCCTCCGGGCGCGGACATCACACCGAGACCACAGGAGGAGCGCGCATGATCTGGTCGTTCGTCGCGTCGCTCGTCGGCGGCACCCTGTTGGCAGCCGGCGTCCCCAAGATCCGCGACCACGACGCGGTGCTCCGCGCCGTGCGGGGCTACCGGCTCCTGCCGTCCCCGCTCGAACGCGCGACGGCGCGGGTGCTGCCCTGGGCGGAGACCGTCGTCGGCGCGCTGCTCGTGTGCGGGGTGGCCGACCGGGCCGCAGGCGCAGCGGCCGCGGCCTTGTTCGTCGCGTTCTTCGTCGGCCTCACCGCGAACCTCGCGCGTGGACGCACCGAACTCGACTGCGGCTGTTTCGCGTTCGCGCAGCATGGCGAGGCGCCACGCATCGGCTGGTTCCACGCGGCGCGCGCGGCGGCCCTGGCGCTCGTGTCGCTCGTGCTCGTCGTCTCCGCACCGGCAGCGACGACGGCCGCCGACACCGCGGCGGGCGCTGTTCTGGCGGCGACCGTACTGGCCGGCGTGCTGGCCGCTGCGCAGTTGCGCGCAGTGGTGCACCTCGGCCGCAGGCCCGTCGACGAGCACCTGTCGCGCGCGTCGATCGAACTGCGCGCCGCCTCCACACTCTCGCGCTACGCGCCGTGACCCGCATTCACGAGTTCACCGCCGGCCCGGACACAGCAGTCCCCGAACACAGGTAGGTCCTTTACTCATGGAGACATTCCTTCTCGTCGCAATCGTCGTGCTGATCGTCGCAGTCGCGGTGCTGTTCCTGATGGTGCTCGCGCTCGCACGCGAGATCGGCCGCGTCCAGGTGCGTCTCGGCCCCCTCGGGGCTCGGATGATGGACACCGGCCCCAAGATCGAGCAGGCGGGCCCGTCCTTCCGCGGTCTCACCGACCACGTGGGCCGCTCGGTCGGCGTGGGCGGACACCGCGACAAGCCGCAACTGTTGCTCTTCACCGCGCCGACGTGCTCGACGTGCAAGAGCCTGCTGCCCGGGGTGCGTGCGATGGCCAAGGCCGAGAAGGATCTCGAGGTCGTCATCGTGTCCGACGGCACGGCCGACGAGCACCGGGAGTTCCTGGCGGGCAGCAGCATCGGCGACGAACTGAGCTATGTCGACGCCCGCGACGTCGGCATCGCCTACCAGGTGGGCACGACGCCCTACGGCGTGATCCTCGACGCGCACGGCAAGATCCGCGGCAAGGGGCTGTGCAACCACATGGCCCAGGTCGAAAGCCTCCTCAACGCACTCGAATCGGGCACGCCGTCGCTGCAGCATCTGCACGACTCGGCGAAGGCCCGCGCGAGCGCCGCGGTCTGACCGACCGTTCCACCACTCACGGGTTTCCACCACTCACGACGGGAGAGAAAGAGTTGGACGACAAGCCTGCGTACGACCAGCCGGAGATGTACGAGAACCGATATCCGGTGGACCAGGACACCGTCGAGGAGCAGTCCGCCTGGATGGCCGGCAAGGGCGGCAGCCTCGCGAGCCGCGCGAGTCGCCGGATGTCCGAACGGGTTTCACGCCGTTCGATGATCAGCCGCATCGGTCGATGGACGATGGGCGTGTCGGGTGTCGCGATGATCGGTTCGCTGCCCGTGACGCGCACCGCGTTCGCACAGGAGGCGCCGCCGGCCCCGGCGCCCGGCGGCGACCCGCAGTTCATCACGTTCGACGGCAACGATCCCGCCGAATGCGAGTACTGGCGCTGGTGCAACATGGACGGCACGTCGTGCGCGGCATGCAACGGCGGCGGCGTCACCACGTGTGCGCCCGGCAGCAAGCCCGGCGCGGAGTTCTGGGTGGGCTGCTGTACCAATCCGGACACCGGCAAGACCTATCTGATCGCCTACTACGACTGCTGCGGTGCGCCGTCGTGCTCGAACGCGTTCTGCGGTGAGCCCGACATGCAGGCCATCATGTACAACCCGGTCGCAGGCAGCTACGACCAGGAGATCATCTGGTGCGTCTCCGACGAGTCGCAGGCCTACACGTGCACGATGGCGCCGATCATCGGCGAGGACTGCCAGACGCGTCCGGCGGCCCGGCCCAAGGTGGGGGCGGGCGCATGAGTCTCTCGCGCACGCGTTTCGCGCGGCCCGCCGCTGCCGTCGCGGTCCCGATCAGCATCGCTCTCGTCCTCGCGGGGTGCAGCTCGTCGAGCGACGACCCGTCCGC
The DNA here is from genome assembly GCF_012726205.1 of Rhodococcus sp. HNM0569. Taxonomy (GTDB): domain Bacteria; phylum Actinomycetota; class Actinomycetes; order Mycobacteriales; family Mycobacteriaceae; genus Rhodococcus_F. The sequence goes on from NZ_JAASAE010000004.1 coordinate 125,544, forward strand.
ACCGGGCGAGGTCACCTACGAAACCGTCCCGGTCGTGCCGCCCGGCGAGGACACCGCGCTGGGCCACGACGACCAGCCGATCAGCGACACGATCCCCGAGACGGTGCACACCGGCGAGATCGATCCGATCAAGCCGAACGAACTGCTCGCCGTGGCAGGAGGTTTCGGCAAGCTCGAACTCGGCGTCAACGTGATCGACCCCGCGACGGGCGTCGCGGGCAGTCGCGTGGTCGTCGGCCCCGGGATCTGGGACCCGGTGATCCACGGCTTCGTCGGCGAGACGTCGAGTGATCCCGCCGTACTCGCCGCCGAGGTGTGGCGCCCCCGTGGCTCGCGCGGTGCGGCCGACTTCACGGTCAGCACGTACTCGGGCAACCTGCTCGAACCGGCCGAGGCCTTGCTGCCGGATTATGCGCGTGTGCACTCGCGCGACGGCTCGCACGCCGTCACATCCGACGGCAAGTACTTCGTGACCTGGGACGACGGTCTGTACGGCGTGCGTGTCGTCGACCTGGCCGCGAAGAAGGAAAGCGGCGCACTGCAACTCGTCGGGTGCGGTCCGTTCACCTGGATGGTCGGCCACGAGCTCTACAGCGTGTGCGAGGACACGCGCGAACTCGTGCAGATCTCGATCGACGACGCGGGCGTGCCCACCGAGACGACGCGCGCGAAGGTGCTGCCCGCCGACTTCGTGAGCGCGCGCAAGGTCACGTGGGCCGCGGACGTGGACAAGGGCCTGCTCGTCGGGGCCAACGGCGACGTCTACGTCTTCGACTTCGCGAACGGTCTACCCGGCAGCGAGGTGCGGCCGATCGGCAATGCGGGCCAGGACGGCGGGCGGTTCGCGGGCAATGCGATCGACAACTCGGGCACGCGCATCGCGATCGAATACACCGACAGCGTCGTGCATCCCGAGTCGGCACGCGCAGGCGACATCGCGAAGATCGAACTGCGCAGCGCCACGGACTTCGCGCCCGTCAAGACGCTCGACCTGCCCACGCTCGGTCTCACGAGCATCGAGTCGATGGCGTTCTCGCTCGACGGCGCGACGCTCTACGTGCTCGGTGGTGGTCCGGAGGTGGACGGCGAGTCGGGTCAGAAGATCGTCGGAGTGTCCGCCGAGACGGGCGAGCAGGTCAGTTCGGTCGACGTGTCGGGCGGTGTCGAGGACTTCGGCACCCTGATTACGCCCGAGGTGATCGGATGAGCCGACCCGATACCGGGTCGGTGCTCAGCCGGCGCCGGTTCCTGAAGCTCGGCTCGTTCGGAGCCGGGGCGCTCGGGCTCGGCGCCGTGGGGTTCGGCAGTGTCGCGTGCTCGTCGGAGGCATCCGGCGAGCACGCGGCCGAACTCGACTACATCTCGCCGACCGACCCCGAGGTGGCCGCGGCCGAGGCCGCTCGTGCGTGGAACGGGACGACGGCGGCGTTCGCGCTGTCGGCCGGTGTCGCGACGGTCGATCTCGGTGGCCGGCTCGTGAACACCTGGGCACTCGGCGGCGAGGCCGTCGGCCCGGAGCTCCGACTGAAGAAGAACGACCGGCTCGAGGTCGCCGTCGCCAACGCGCTCGAGCAGGACACGACGATGCACTGGCACGGCATCCGCATCCGTAACGACATGGACGGCGCGGCGCCCGTCACGCAGGCCGCGATCACCCCCGGCAGCACATTCGACTACGGCTTCGTCGTTCCCGATCCCGGCACGCACTGGTACCACTCGCACAGCGGGTTGCAGGCCGACCGGGGGATGTTCGGCGCGCTCGTCGTCGAGGATCCCGACGACGCGTCGGGCGCCGACGTCGACGCGGTGCTCGTGCTCGACGACTGGGTGGACGGTCTCGGCACGACGCCGGACGCGGTGCTCACGGCGCTCAACCCGGCAATCGCCGGTGGCCACGCCGGCCACGGCGGGAGCGCCGGCGTCGCCGAGCACACACCGGGCGACGCCGCGACGGCGCAGTCCCTCGTGTCGCAGGGGCACGGGTCGTCGGACGCGCTCGGCGGCATGACCCAGCACATCGCGTACCCGCTGCATTTGATCAACGGGCGTCCACCGAACGATCCGGCACCGGTCGTCGTCGCACCCGGGCAGCGGGTACGCCTGCGCATCGTCAACGCGGCCGCCGAGACGCCGTACCGGTTCGCGATCGCCGGACACGAGATGACCGTGATCGCCGCCGACGGTTTCGACACCGAACCCGCGACGGCCGACACGTTGATCGTCGGTATGGCACAGCGTTACGACGTGCTCGTCACCGCGAAATCTGGTGCGTGGCCCGTGATCGCGAAGGTCGAGGGCCGCGACGGCTACGCATCGACGGTGCTGCGCACGCACGATGCCGCGCCGATGCGCGACCCCGACGTCGGCGGCGTCGTGGGCGAACTGAACGGCCGTTTGCTCGCCGAGAACGCGCTGCGACCCGCGACGAGAACCCTGCTGCCGCAGCGGACAGCCGATCGGGACTACCAGGTCGAGCTCATTCAGGCGGGCGACCGCTACGTGTGGGGCATGGCCGGTGCCGACGCCGGCGCGCTCGTGATGAAACCTGGGGAACGCGTACGGATCACGATGACCAACTCCACCACCATGTGGCATCCGATGCACACGCACGGGCACACCTTCGCGGTGCCCGAGTACGGCGGACTGCGCCGCGACACCGTGAACGTCCTGCCCGGCACCAGCCTCGCGATCGAGTTCGACGCCGACAACCCCGGTGAGTGGATGTTCCACTGCCACAACGCCTACCACTTCGAAGCCGGAATGACCGCGAACCTGCGGTACGTCCGTTGAGAGGATCACCATGAAGAAGCTGCTCGCCCTCGTCGTCGGACTGCTCGCCGCCGTGAGTCTCACCGCGTGTGGCGGCGCGAGCGACGCGTCGTCGGAGCCCGCCGTCGTCATCGAGGTCAAGGACATGGCATACAGCCCAGCGCAGGTCACGATCGAGAAGGGCCAGACGGTGCAGTGGCATTTCGACGACGGCGGACTGCCGCACGACGTCGTGGGCGAGGGCGCACTCGAAGGCACGTTGAAGAGTGAACTGCTCACGGAAGGCACCTTCGAGTACACCTTCGACGAGGCAGGCACCTTCGACTACCACTGCACGCCGCACCCGATGATGGTCGGCACCATCGTGGTCGAATAGCCGATGCGCCGGTTGCTGTGTGCGACAGTTCTGTTCGCTCTGGTCACGTGTCCCGCTGCGTGCGGCTCCACGGACAGCGCAGCCGACGCGACGATCGTGATCGGCAATGTCGCGTTCACGCCGCACCACGTCACGATCCCTGCCGGCGGCACCGTCGAATGGCGGTTCGAGGACGGGGGAGTGCTGCACCATGTGCGGTCGGTCGGTGGGGCCGACGGCGGTACGAGGGACGAGTTCGACAGCGGCATCACGGGAGACGGCACGTTCGCGCACACATTCCACGAGGCCGGCACCTACGAGTACTCGTGCTCGGTGCACCCGTACATGGTCGGCACCGTCACGGTGACCGCCAGCTGAAGGAAGCGTTCTCAGAGATGGAGGAATTGCAATGGTGACTCACCTCGAGGCAGGCGTGCGCGAGCCGGTGCTCGCGCACGCGCCGCTCGACACGGATCTTCCGCAGATCCGCCCGACACTCGCGCGCGCCGTCTCGGTGCCCGCGCGGGCCGGGCTCGTGGCCGCCGCGGCCGTCGTCGGGGGCGGGGTCGCCGCGGTCGCGGCACCCGCCTTCGGCACGGCGTTGGCCACGGTCGTCGTCACGGCCGGGGCGGTGACCGCGCTCGCCGCCAACTGGTCGACCTGCGGCATGTCGGTCGCGGGCGTCGTCGCGGCGCCCAAACAGCCTGGGCGGAAGGGCTCGTCGACGCCGGTGCGCCGGCTCGGCTGGCACGCGCTCGGGTCTGTCGCGACGGGCGCACCGACCGGAGCTCTGCTTGGCGTGCTCGGGATGCTCGCGGCAGGCGCGCTGCCGCTCCCGTGGGCCCTCGGCGTGTGGGGCGCGCTCGCCCTCGCGTACGGGCTGCACGAACTCGGCTTCGTGACCATGCCGACGCCGATGCGCCGGCGCCAGCTGCCCCGGCACCTGCGGCGGTCGATGGAGCCGTGGAAGGTGTCACTGCTGTTCGGTGCGATGATCGGGCCGGGCTTCGTGATCTTCATCCGTTCGAGCGCCTACTACCTGCTCGCGCTCGGCGTCGTCGCGGTCGGATCGCCCGCGCTCGGTGCCGCGCTGTTCACGCTCGTGAGCCTCGGCCGGTGCATGCCGAGCCTGCTTGCGATCGTGCACACGCGTCGCGGTGGGTCGATGCCCGGCTTCCTGTCGGCGATGTGCGTCGTCGATCGGCGCGTGCAGACGCTGACCGGTGCGGTGCTCGTCGCGGCGGCAGCCTTCGCGTGGGTGGCCCTCGTCTGACGTTCGGCTCCGAACATTCCTCTGCCCCCGGCTCCGATCGGAGCCGGGGGCAGAATCCGTACCGCTCGCCTCCATGCCGTCAATTGTTCTTGACGGAGCAAGGCTGGTCGTGGCAGGCGATCGCGGACGCGCTCGAGGTGAGCAAGCAAGCGGTCCACCAGAAATACAGCCGGAGGAAGTGACCGGACAAGGTAGCGGGCAAGCCCGGTCCTTCAGGGCCGGGTTGGTGCATCAATCATGTCGGTGGTAGTGGCTATGGTCCTGCTGTGCAGCTGCGATACCAGTTCCGCGTCTATCCGACGCCGGGCCAGCAGGACATGCTGGCGCGGTCGTTCGGGTGTGCGCGGGGGGTGTTCAACGATGCGCTGCGTGCCCGGCAGGATGCGTATGCGGCCGGGGTGAGGCTCTCGGATACCGATGTGCAGAAGCGGGTGGTCACCGAGGCGAAGAGGGCCCCGGAGTGGGTGTGGCTTTCCGAGGTGGCGTCGGTGGTGTTGGTGCAGGCGTGCCAGGACGCTCGGCGCGCGTACCGGAACTGGTTCGACTCGATGTCGGGGAAGCGTAAGGGCCGCAAGGTCGGGGCGCCGCGGTTCCGGTCCCGCAAGGACAACCAGCAGGCGCTCCGGCTCACGCGCAACGGATTCTCGATCCGGCCGAACCGGAAGCTGTATGTCGCGAAGGTCGGCGAGCTGAAGGTGGCGTGGTCGAGGGATCTGCCGTCCGACCCGTCGTCGGTGACGATCATCAAGGATTCGGCGGGCCGGTATTTCGCCTCGTTCGTCGTCGAGGTCGACCAGGCTCCGCTGCCGGAGGTCGATTCCGAAGTGGGTATCGACTTGGGTCTGGCCACGTTTGCGGTGCTCTCGGACGGGAGGGTCGTCGACTCGCCGAGGTTTCTGCGGCGTGCGGAACGCACGTTCCGCAAGGCTCAGCAGACCCTCTCCCGCAAGGAGAAGGGCAGCAACAACCGGGCCAAGGCGCGCCTGCGTGCCGCCAAGGCACACGCCACGGTGGCCGATTCGCGTCGCAACTTCGCGCACCAGCAGTCCACGGCGATCATCCGCGACAACCAAGCGGTGTACGTCGAAGACCTGGCGGTGTCCGGGTTGGCGCGAACACGGTTGGCGAAGTCGGTACACGACGCCGGATGGAGCATGTTCACCCGCATGCTCGAGGAGAAAGCCGCACGATATGGGCGGACCTTCGTGAAGATCGACCGCTGGTTCCCGTCGTCCCAGACGTGCTCGGCGTGTGGAGTGGTCGACGGGCCGAAGCCGCTCTCGATTCGAGAGTGGACGTGTGCAGCGTGTGGTGCGGTCCACGACCGCGACATCAACGCTGCGAAGAACATTCTCGCCGCAGGACGTGCGGAGAGGTTAAACGCCTGTGGAGGGACCGTAAGCCCTGCCGCGTAGCGGAAGGCAGGTCCCGGTGAAACAGGAACCGACCGAAGCGGCACGACGTGCCGCTGTAGGAATCCTGGTCGTTCACGACCGGGAGGACGTCAAATGTTCGAGCGATTCAGCGCCGCAGCACGATCCGCGGTCGTACAGGCACAGTCCGAGGCGCGCGAGACGGAGCTCGATGCCGTACGCGACAGCATCGACGAGACATTCGGCGCGGACGCCCTCGATCGCGCCACGCCCGAGGCGAGCCGCGGCTGGTTCTCGCGCCGCACCGGCCACGTCCCGTTCACCGGTGCGGCGAAGAAGGCTCTGCAACTGTCCTTGCGCGAAACCCTTGCGCGCAAGGAGAAAACGATCGAGCCTGAGCACATCCTGCTGGGGCTGTTGCGGGCAGGCGACCGGTCGGTCGTCGCACTCGACGAACCGCACCTCTCCGTGGACGACCTACGTCACCGTGTGACGGCGCTGCTCGATCGCTCGGCCTGAGCCGCGATGCGTTGCGCGGCGTCACTTGGGGAGCCCCCTCAGTGGCCCAGCATCGTCTGCAGGTCGTCGAGGACGAGCATGGCTCCCGTGGGGCCGAGTGCGAGGAACCACGTTTCGTCGCTGACGTGTGTGACTCGTCCGTCGCGCACCGCGGGGATCTGGTTCCACATCTGCCCGCCGACGATCGCGGATTCTCCGGTGTCTTCGGGGCGGCCGTAGCTGGAGTAGAAGATGTGGTCACCGTCGGCTTCGGTGATGGTCTCGGGGCTGATCTCGACGGCGAGTTCGTCGACGTCCTGCAGCGCCGGGCGGGGCAGGCCGACGTCGTCGAGGATGACGCCGATGAACGACAGATTGCCGTAGAGGCGGATCTTGCCCGACATGAAGCGCACCAGCGAAATCGACGGCGTGCCGTCGATCGCGGAGCGGACCTCGTCGGCGCGCTGCTGGTAGGAGTTGAGCGTCTGTTCCGCCTTCTCCTCCTCGCCGAGCGCATCGGCGACGAGGAGAAAGTTCTCCTTCCACGGGAATCCCGGGCGGATGCCGAAGACGGTCGGCGCGATCGACGACAGTTGGGGGTAGAGCTTGTCCGCGCGGAGTTTGCTGCCCAGGATCAGATCGGGTTCGAGTGCGGTGATGGCTTCGAGGTTCAGGTTGTTGATGGTGCCGACATCGGCGACGCCGTCGAGCTTGTCCGCCAGGTACGACGGTTGGCCTGCCGCGCTTTCCGGGCTGGCCAAGCCGACCGGAGTCATCCCGAGTGAGAGGACGTCGTCGAGTTCACCGCCGTCGAGGACGACCACTCGCTGGGGCTTGGCCTCGATGACGGTCTCTCCGAGCGCGTGGGTGACAGTCCGAGGGAAAACGCCGGGCTCGGCGTCGCTGCCGAGCTTGGCGGTCTCGGCGTCTGCGGTGCTGAACTGTTGCCCTCCGGTCGCGACGTCCGCGTTTCCCGCGGCTTGGTCGGTGGAACTGTTTGTCCCACAGGAGGTCAGGAATGCGGCGGCGAGGAGAACCACTCCCGCGCGCGACCAGAGTTTCGGCATGAGGGAAGGCTACCCAAAGCCATAATGTGTGGTGAGCGCAGGTCAGCCTACGGGCTGGTCGAGTCGTCCTCGCTCGCGCCGCCACCGCCGCCCGCATCGGGGACGGCGGGCGCGGCCCGCAGCCAGTGCAGCATCCGGTACATCAACTGCGTGGCGCCCGGCATGAACCCCGAACCGTGATGGTAGGACGCATCCATCGTGCTGACGACGAGCTCGGCGCCGAAGGTGTCGGCGTCGTAGTACATCAGTGTGTTGCTCTGGCCGGGGATCGCCCGATACGGGAGACCCCACGGGTCCGCGACGGCGTCGGAGTCCGGCAACTCCTCGAGCCGCACCAGGGGGACGGCCGCCTCGGGATGGGTGAGTACGCCGTGATAGTGCCAGTGCACCGCGTCGTCGGCCAGTCCGTCCCAGAACGGGTGGTCGCGATTGACCGAGCGGCGTCCGACGTCTTCGCCGATCCGCCACGCCCAGAAGTTCGTTCCGCGGCGCGTTTCGGTGGTGCCGGGCAGCCAGTCGCCGACGGAGTTCTCGCCGTCGACGTACATCCGTACGCCGTCGGCGTCGAGGAAGCCGACGAGGATCGGCGCGATGCGTGCGAGCACACCCGGGTGCAACCGGGCGGCGACGTAGACGGCGTCGTATCCGTCGAGTCCGCCCGGCTGCAGATCGGGCGCGTACACGTCGGTCACATCCATCGCCCGCACCGCCGGATCGCGCAGGTCGGCGAGGTGGAAGAAGCTGCCGGTGTGGACGAACGCGACGCGGCTCATCGCGCGGCCTCCTGCAACACCCGGGCACCCTCGAGGTAGGCGAGAGTGCGCTCGCCCATGTCCGCGGCGCTCGTGCCGGGGCGCGTGAAGGAGAGCAGGTCGTTGCCCAGGTGGACGATCACCTCGCCGCTACCGAGCGGGTAGGACGCGTCGACCGGCAGCCGCCCTTGACCGATTCCGGTGATCACGACGGCGTCCTCGGGCAGGTCGACGAGGTACGCGTGCGCGTAGAAGCCGGCGACGCCGACGCGCTCGAGGTCTTCGAAGGTGTGCTGCCCCGGGACCCCGGTGTTGAAGAGCACGTCCCGGCGGTCGACTCCGTCCCAGATCGGGTGTGCGCCCACGGCGGTGAGCCAGAGATCGCGAGTGCTGTGGAAGTCGAGCTTGCGGTGTTTCGGCATGCCGTCGACGAACCGCTCGAGCGGATGGCCGTTGACGAGGAGTCGTCCGCCCGCACGAACCCACTCCGACAGGCGGTCGGTGCGAGCACCGAGGAAGCGCTGATCGCACGCCCCGCCGATCATGACGCCCGCGAACGCGTCGAGGTCGAGCGCGTCGAGGTCGTACACATCGCGGACGGCGATGCGTGCCGTGTCTTCCGACGGCGATACGGGGCGCTGGACGAGGTGAAGGACCGGGGGCATCGAGACTCCTTGACCGGAGGTGGAGCAGAGGGGCGAGTAAGGGGAGGCTAACCTATCGAACCGACGGGGCGGCGGCCGGGCCCGCTCCGGCGAAGTGGACATTTCGCCGGGTGGGTTCATAGGCGGTAATTAGGTTAGGCTAGCCTCCGATTGGCGCGTCGACGTCCGCGCCCCACCGTCCCACGGTGGCCCTCCTCGACCTCCTGAAGTGAGGATCCATGAGCAAACGTCCCAACCGCGCCCTGGCGAGCGCCGGCGCGGCAACCGTGCTGGCCCTGTCGCTGAGCGCCTGTAGCGGCGTCGCGGATTCCGGGTCGGGGACCGACGAGTTGACGGGCCCCGACACCGCTGGTGACCTGACCATCGCGCTCGAGAAGGATTCGGGCCCGGTCAATCTGTTCGCCGGCGCGAGTGATCAGCTCATCGAACTCGTCTACGACAAACTGCTGGCGCCGTCGCCCTACGTCGAGGAACCGCAGCCGTGGCTCGCCACGCAGGTACGCCAGATCGACCCGGCCACCTGGGAGGCCGACCTGCGCACCGACGTCACCTGGCAGGACGGCGAGCAATTCACGCCGGAAGACGTCGTCTTCTCGTTCCAGTACATGCACGACGCACCCACCGGGCGCTACACGCACCACGTCAACGACACCCCCTATGTCGAGCGGGCGGTGAAGGTCGACGACGACACCGTGCGCTTCGAATGCCGGGACGCGTGCCCCTCGCTGGCCCGCGTCACGCTCGCAGACCTTCCGATCGTGGCCGAGCACATGTGGGCGGGAGTCGATCCCGCCGAAGCGAAGACGGTGCAGGACTTGCCGATCGGCACGGGTCCCTACCAACTGACGTCCTACAGCCCGACCGCGGGATACACCTTCACCGCGAACGAGAAGTATTTCGCAGGCAAGCCCACGGTCGACACGATCACGATGCCGGTGATCACCGACCAGTCGGCAACGTTCACTGCGCTGCAGTCCGGTGAGATCGACGCAACGACCCGCACTCTCAGTCCCGAACTCGTCGGACAGTTCGAGCAGTCGGGCAACCTCGACTCGATCACGACGCAGGCGCTCAGCTACCCCGAAGTCAAGATGAACTTCACTCGGAAGCCGTTGGACGTACCGGAGTTCCGGCGCGCCCTGTCCGACGCCGTCGACAAGGACCAGATGCTCGACGTGGTCGCGCTCGGGCAGGGCAGGGCGGCCACCAAGGGATACCCGCACCCCGACGCACCGTTCGCCAATCCGGACAACTCCACGCCGAGCGACCAGCACGCAGCTGCCGCCGCGCTCGACGAGCTCGACTACACCGACACCGATCACGACGGTGTGCGTGAGATCGACGGCACGCCCCTCGTCCTCACGATGTACGTGGATTCGGGTCGGCCGCAGGATGTTCGGGCCGCCGAGCTGGTCGCCGAGGACCTCGGCAAGGTCGGCGTCCGAGTCGAACTCGAGGGCATGGACGCCGCGACGCTGTCGGAACGGTCGACGCAGAAGACCTACGACCTGCTCATGAGTTCGATCGGTGCGCACGGCGTCGCCGACCCCGACCAGTTCATCATGTCGCACCGATCGGGCTACCTCTGGGCCACCGACCTCGCGTGGGACGAGTGGGATGCCAAGTACACGGAGTGGCTGGCGCAGACCACCCACGCCGATCGCATCCGCGTGATGCAGGAATTGCAGACGATCCACAACGCCGCGCCGACAACCGTTCCGCTGTTCTACCCGGAAGAGCACTGGGCGGTCTCGCAGACCTACGGCGGCTGGGTGGAGAGCCCGGGATACGGCATCGTCCACAAGTGGTCGTTCCTGCCGGCCGACGTCGCTCTGGCCGCACACTCGAGCTCCGTCGACGCGATCGTCGAACTCACCGGTACCGCGCCGGCCGCCGACGTCACCGAGCCGCCGGCCTCGGAAGAGCACGAGCACTGACGACGAGGGGACCGGCCGCCGCGGCAGCCGGTCGCCCGCGCTCCGCGGAAGGACCGTAGATGAAGAGGCTGGACCGATCGTGGCCGTCACGGCTCGGGCAATACGCCGTGGTGCTGTGGGTGGCCGTGACCCTCAACTTCGCGCTGCCACGTTTGGCCCCGGGCGACCCCGCGCTGGTCATGTACACCGGCGAAGGTGATCCCACCGCCGCGGAGCTCGCCGAGCTCGGTGCACTGTACGGGCTCGACGACCCGGTGCTCGTCCAGTACGGAAGGTTCTGGGCCAACCTGGTGCGCGGGGATCTCGGCCTGTCGACCGGCCACAACGAGCCCGTGGCCGATGTTCTGATGGACCGGCTGCCCTGGTCGCGGACGCTGGTCGTACTCGGCCTCGTCGGTGCGCTCGTCGTCGGATCCCTCCTGGGCGCATGGTCGGCATGGCGTCGTGACTCCGGGCGGCCGGCGCAGGACAAGGGCACACTCGTCGGCGTGCTGGCCGTCGACGCCATGCCGGGCTTCTGGATCGGAATGCTGCTGATCACCGTCTTTTCCGCGAAACTCGGGTGGCTGCCGTCGTACTCGTCGGCAGAGCTGCCGGACGAGACGTTCGCATGGTTGATCGAGTCCGGCAGTCGGCTCGTCATGCCGTTGCTGACGATGATCGTGACCTCGCTCGGGACGTACTACCTGCTCGCCCGCGCGTCGATGACCACCGTGCTCGGCGAACCTTTCGTCCGTCTCGCACGAGCCAAAGGGCTGCCCGAGCGCCGCGTCGTCACCCGACACGCCCTACGCACAGCGCTCCTGCCCGTTGCGACCAATGCCACCATGGCCGCCGGGGCCCTCGTCTCCGGCGCCGTCGTCGTCGAGACGGTGTTCTCCTATCCCGGCTTGGGCAAGGTCATCGCCGATGCTGTTGCCGCACGGGACTATCCGCTGCTCCAGGGTGCGTTCCTGCTCGCGACGCTCGGTGTGGTCCTGGCGAACGTCATCGCCGATCTCCTCTATCCGGTGCTCGACCCGCGTGTACGGCCCGCACGACAGGTGGTCTCCGCATGACGCGCCTTCTCGCCGGGTGGCGCTCTCTGTCCGTGACGAGCCGCATCGGCATCGGCATCGTGCTCACCTTGTGCGCGGTGGCGATCTTCGCCCCGTGGCTGGCACCGCACGATCCGGGTGAACGCGTCACCCGACCGTTCGCGGTGCCGTCGTCCTCGCATCTGCTCGGCGCGGACGATGTGGGCCACGACCTCCTCAGTGTCCTCGTCTTCGGTGCGCGCCCTTCGCTCCTCGTGGGTTTCACCGCCGCGATCGCGGCAACCGTCGTCGGCATGACCGTCGGGCTGACCGCCGGGTACATGCGGGGGGCCGTCGATACGCTGCTGATGCGCCTCGTCGACGTCGTGCTGTCGTTGCCCGTCGTCCCGCTCACGCTCGTGGTCGGGGTTCTCGCCGGGCCCGGACTCGTCACGCAGATCTTCGTCATCTCCCTCGCACTGTGGGCTCCGATGGCGCGTGAGCTGCGCGCGCAGGTTCTGAGTGTGCGCGAACGCGATCACGTTCAGGCGCTGCGCGCGATGGGCGCACGGAACAGCTACGTCCTCACCCGGCACATCGTTCCGGCGGTGGGCGTGCTCGTCGTCCCTCAACTCGTTCTCGCGGTCAAGACCGCGGTCCTGCTCGAGGCGTCGTTGGCCTTCCTCGGCCTCGGCGACATCACCTCCATGAGTTGGGGAATGATGCTGAGCGTCGCGAACGCGCGCAGCGCCTTTCTCACCGATGCGTGGCTCTGGTGGGTTGTTCCGCCCGGGGCGCTCATCGGACTGACGGTGCTGGGATTCGCTCTCGCCGGTGGCGCCGTCGAGCGCGCCGCGGGCGGACCGGCGCAGCGAGCCGCAGGCGGACGTGTCCACCGAGCTGTGCGACGCGCGACGTCGCGGCGTATTGCCGCCCGCGCGGTGGACACCACTCCCGACCCCGGCGCGCCCCTGCTCCGGATCGAGGGACTCACCGTGCGCTACGGCAACGGCGAGAATGCCGGGGGAGGCTGCGTCGACGTCGACCTGTCGATCCCGCGTGGGCAGGTTCTCGGCCTCGTCGGAGAGTCCGGATCGGGCAAAACGACTGTGGCGGCGGCGATCGTGGGTCTCATGCCGGCCGCCGCCCGAGTCGTCTCCGGACGAATCCTGCTCGGCGGCGTCGATGTGCTCGGCCTCGGTACCGACGAACGCCGGGCGCTGCTCGGCAGACGCATCGGTCTCGTACCCCAGGAAGCGCAATCCGCGCTCAACCCCGTACACCGCATCGGTCACCAGATCCGCGAGGCGGTGCTCGCCCACGGAGATGCACCGCGTGCGCGGGCCGAGGAGCGTGCCCGCGAACTCCTGCAGATGGTCGGGTTGCCGACCGAGCGATACCGGGCCTACCCGCACGAGCTCTCCGGCGGCCAGCGTCAGCGGGTCGTCCTCGCGATCGCGCTGGCGAACGAACCCGATGTCCTCGTCGCCGACGAACCCACCAGCGGCCTCGACATCCTTGTCCAGCAGGAGATCCTGGACCTGCTGCACGATCTGCGCACCCGACTGCACCTGACCGTTCTCCTCGTCACGCACGACCTGCCCGTCGTCACGCAGGCCGCCGACCGCGTCGCCGTCATGCAGGCGGGCCGGGTCGTCGAGCAGGGTGACGCCGACGCCGTACTGACCGATCCGCAGCATCCGTACACCCGCAAGCTGATGGGCTCGATGCCCGACATGACCGAGTTCGAGGGGGCACTGTGACGTCGATCGTCTCGATTCCCACGGCCGAGGGCGGACACCACGACTTCGCGGCAGGCGGGCACCGGTCGGTTCTCCGCGTAGCCGGGCTGACCGTGCGTTACGACGACACCGTCACCGTGCGCGGCGTCGACCTGGCCCTACGGGCCGGCGAGACGGTGGCGCTCGTCGGCGGCTCCGGGGCAGGCAAGTCGACCGTGGCGAAAGCGATCGCCGGGCTGGTGCTTCCGTCGTCCGGCACCATTCTGCTCGACACCTCCGTCGACGGAGATGGACCGAGCGAGCTCGTCGACCTGGTCGGGGCGCCGCGCCGCGTCCGTCGTGCCGCGCGGCGGGCCGTGCACCTGGTGATGCAGGACCCGTATGCATCTCTCCCGCCACATCGGCGGATTCTCGATACCGTCGCCGAGCCTCTTGTCATCCACCGAATCGGCCGGGCGGCGGACCGTGCGGACGCCGCCGGTGCGGCGTTGGAGGCAGTCGGTCTCGACCCCGAGCGTTACGCCCGACGCCTCCCACACGAGCTGTCCGGTGGCGAACGTCAGCGAGTCGCCTTCGCACGCGCGATCGTGACCAAGCCCGCCGTGATCTTGGCCGACGAACCGACGGGCATGCTCGACGCAACCCTGCGCGGCGAACTGTCCCAGCTGATGGGCGATCTCGCTCGCGACCACGGCACCGCAATCCTGCACATCACCCACGACCTGGCGCTCGCCGCCCACACCTGCGACCGCGTCCTCGTGATGGCCGACGGCGCGATCGTCGAGCAGGGACGCACCGCGACGGTGCTGCACGATCCACAGCACGCGACGACGAAGAACCTGTTGGCGGCGGCCCTTCGCGGGGCGCGGCGTGGACGCGGGTGAGTAGGGCGCGGGCGTCCAGTTCTGCGCTGCCGCGGTACAGATTCCACATGCTCGGTCGCCACCTTCGGCGGTGCGAGGCAATGCGAGACGGGCTTCCAGCTCTGGGCGACGCATTCGGTAGCTGATCCACATGTGCGGCGGCTCCGGCATGTGAGCGCGAGCGCTGGACGTCCTCGCCGCTGCTCCCGCGTACGCCGACGGAGTACGTCGACTCGAGATTCGCCACGCCAGTTGCTGGCCGGCACCTTCCGAAAACGCCCGTGGACCTCCACCAACCGCTCATGGTGCGGGCCCGACGGGTGGATCAGGTCAGCAGATCGTTGCAGAGATCGGCCGGGTAAGTTCGTACGTCATGAGCACAGTGATCGCGACGCACACGCCGATTGCCGCCAACCGGTAGACGCTGCAGAGTAGTCCCGGCTGGGAAGAACGCCAACAGGGCCAGCCCCGGGAGCACGAAAACTCAGAAGCTCCTCGTCATCTGACCTTTCAGCCGTTGGTCGTTGCTGTCCTGCCCCATGTTTCCCCTTTCCTACGACGCGGTCATGTCGCAGCTGCCAGCTCGGAGTCGTCTACTGCTTGACGACGTTGCCGACAATTCGTGAACGCCACTTGGCATCCGCACGGGCGTAGTAGCAACCGGTAGAGGCACGGACGCGTCGTGAATGGGCCGCCTCACAGCTCGCGGATGAGATGGCGCGTCGCGGATTCACGGAAGCGTGCGACCAGCGGGTTGGTGTCGTCGGCCCGGGCGGCCACGACGACTTCGCAGGGCTGGATGCCCTCGATCGGGACGGTGGCCAGGTCCTCGCGCAGCGTGCTGCGGCGGTCGTCGGCGGGCACCAGCGCGATCGCGCGTCCGTCTGCCACCACCTCGAGCTTGTCCTCGAAGGTTTCGACCAGCGTGGGCCCGAGCGGCGCCGGGGCGCCGTCCGGACGCGGGTCGAGCCGCCAGAAGCCGGTCCATGCGGCCGCCATTCCGGCACAGGCGACCAGGGGCTCGTCGGCGAAATCGCCAGGTGTCACCGATTCTTTCCCGGCGAGCCGGTGGTCCACGGGGACGAGCAACACCCGGGGTTCCTCGTAGAGGACGGTCACCTGTAGGTCTTCACTCGGGATGGGCAGCGGGGTGCGCGCCACGAGCACGTCGACCCGGCAGTCCGGGAGGGCGCGAGCCTGATCCCAGTCCAGATGCAGCGTGCGAACATGGGCCTCGGGATAGCGATGCTGCAGATCGCGCAACGCAGGGGTGACGACGAGATCTTCCAGGTACCCGATGGTGAGGGTGCGCTGCGGGGCGGCGGTGTGGGCGGCGAGCGTCGCCTTGCGTGCCGTGTACAGCAGTTCCTGCGCCCGCGGCAGGAATGCGGCACCGGCCGGGCTCAGCGTGCTGCCCTGGGTGGTCCGTTCCAGCAGGCGCACGCCGAGTTGGCTTTCCAGACGCTTGATCTGGCGGCTCAGGGCGGGCTGGGCGACGTGCAATGCGGTCGCGGCCCTGGCGTAGTTCAGGTGTTCGGCCACCACCGTGAAGTACCGCACCAATCGCAGATCGAGATCCACCGCTGTGACAGGCAGGTCTTCGTCGGGCATGAAGCCGATGGTACCCGTGATGCTCCTGCGGCATCACGGGATGCGAAACAGGTCTTGGACGCCTTTTCCGGACAGCAGTTGACTCGGAAGTGCCCGGCAGGCATCGCTTCGCCGGAACCGGAAGATCACCGATTCGGAACAGGGAGACCATCGACATGGGCAAGTACGAGAACAAGAAGGTCGTGATCACGGGCGGCAGCAGCGGATTCGGCCTGACCACTGCGCAACTGCTGGTGCGCGAAGGGGCGCGGGTGTTGATCACCGGTCGTGACCAGTCGCGGCTCGACGCCGCACGCGAACAACTCGGCGAGCATGCCATCGCGGTACGCAGCGACGCGGCATCACTGGCCGCGATCGAGGATCTGGCCGACCGGGTGAAGAACGAATTCGGCACGGCCGACGCGCTTTTCGCGAATGCCGGGGTGAATGGTTTCGCGCCGTTCGAGTCGACCAGCGAGGAACTGTTCGACCAACTGCTGACCGTCAACGCCAAGGGGCCGTACTTCACGGTGCAGAAACTCGCGCCACTACTTCCCGAGGGCAGCGGGGTGGTGCTGACCACCTCGGTCGCCAATGTTCTGGGGTTGCCGATGCTGAGCGCCTACGCGGCCAGTAAGGCGGCGTTGCGGTCGATGACCCGCTCGCTGGCCCGCGAACTGCTCCCGCAGCGGATCCGCGTCAACGCGGTCAGCCCCGGCCCCATCGACTCCGGGATTCTGGCAAAGTCGATGCCTCGGGAGCAGGCCGAGCAGACCAAGGCGCAGATGGCCGCGGACAACCCGATGCTGCGCATGGGAACGCCGGCAGAAGTGGCCACGGCCGTGGCGTTCCTCGCCTTCGATGCGACGTTCACGACGGGCGCCGAACTGGCCGTGGATGGCGGCGGGTCGCAACTCTGAGGCGGCGGTAGGTCGCCACTCCCGCCCGAAGACGACCTGGGTGAGTACCTTCCGCATGGGCCGTGGCTGCCAACCGGCGCTGGTCTGCTCCTGACGGCGACTCATGCGAAGGTGACGGCCGGGGTCGTCCTCTCTGCGCCGACCTGCCCCGTGAAACGTTTCGCCGCGTGGACCGATACCAGAATGTGTCCGGTAACGCGCCGGCGTGGGTCGAGGGGAGTCGGGATGATTGCCACGGGGGTCGCTGTCGCCATGGTGGTTGCTGCGCTGCTGTCTCGTGCCGCACGTTTGTTGTCGGGGTCGTTGTTGACCGCCGCGGGCGGCGTTCTCGTGATCGCCTTCGTCCGGACCGAGGCGTCGCTTCTCGCGCAGGGCACCGCCATCATCGCCGCGGCACTTCTCGTGGCGGTGGGTGCCGAACGCGCCACCCGCAGCATTTCCGCATGAGAGTTCCCGCGGCGCCGGGGACAGGTACAGCGGCCGGCTGGTGGTCAGTCGAGACCGAGGGTGCGTACGAACAACTCTCGAACACCCTCGACGCGTTCGTCCAGGTCGTCGAGCGTCCAGTCGTCCGTCGGTATCGGTTCGAGCACGGTGACGTCGACACGGCCGGGGTGCGCGATCAGCGAATTGCGCCACATGCGCTCTCCCGCACCGTCGATGACGACAGGGACGACGGGGACGCCAGCCTGCATCGCAAGGTGGAAGGCGCCCTTCTTGAATCGCCCCGGCCACGGCGTGGGTGACCGGGTGCCCTCGGGCGCGATCACGATCGACACACCGGACTGCAGCTTGTCGACGGCGGGGGCGAGGGCGTCGCGGCCTCGGCCGCGGTCGGCGCGATCGATGTAGGCGACGTCGAGCAGCGCCCCGACGGGCATGAACCGCGGGTCGTGTGCGGCCTCCTGCTTCGCGACCGCGGTGACGTCGCGGCCGAGGACGGCGCCGAGTACCGCGAGATCGAGCGAACTCTGGTGGTTGAACACGAACACCGCGGGCCGTGCGGACCACGCGTTCGCTGCGCCGGTGACACGCAGGTCGATTCCCGCGACCGTGAGGGCGAGTTCGGATCCGAACGCGGCCACCAGGTTCGCGCCGGTGCGTCTGCTCCTGGTGAGTGCGGCGGTGGTGACGCCGAGGCCGACCGCGCCGAGCAGGGCACCGACCGCGCCCGCGGTGCGCGCGGTGGACACGATGCCGAAACCACGCTGCGGCGCGGCGAGATGCGCCTTCGTCCAGCCACGGCGATGCGCCGTGCGCGCCAACGCTCCGTCCGGATTGAGGGCGACCGGGCGGCCCACCAGTGCGAGCAGCGGCTCGTCCTCCGCGCCGTTCGAGTACGCGAATGCCTGGCCGAGGTCCGCGCCGACCTCACGCGCATATGCGGCGACAGCGTCGGCCTTCGCCGGTCCCCACAACGCAGGCGTCTCGAGCTTGCCGGTGAGGACGCCGTCGCGCACTTCGGGCACGGTGCACGCGAGCGCGTCGAACCCGAGATCGACGGCGACGTCCCGCGCTTGGTACGGGGTGGCGGATGTCGCCATCACGACGTGATGGCCTGCGCGGCGGTGCGCTGCGACGAGGCGGCGCACGTCCGGATAGATCATCGCGGCGAACCGCTCGCGGAAGAGCCGGGTGCCCCACGCGCGCATGTCGTCCTCGGTGCGGCCCGCGAGATGGGCGATGCCGACGTTCATGAGCCTGTGCACGTCGCGCTCGCGCAACGCCATCTCGAGCGCGGCGGAGCCGGTGCGGATCAGCTCGTCGAGTCCGATGTCGGCTCGCCGCAGCCGGTCCCGGTAGGCGACCTCCGCCGAGTAGCCGTCGATGACCGTGCCGTCGAAGTCGAAGATCGCGAGCACGCCCGATCCGCGCGGTGCGTCGTCGATCGCGCGTAGCAGGTCGTCGGTGCTGCTCACCGTGCTCACGGGGCGGGACTCTCGATCAGATCGAGCCGGCGGTGCGCGATCTCCCTGATCTGCAGCACGCGGCGCACGTGCGTGTGCAACTCGTCGGCGAACGCTCGCCTGCGGTCGGCGAGGTCGGCCCCGCCGGGCGCGACGAGATCGCGATTGCGCGCGAGTTGCAGTGCGGTGGAGAACAGTTCGATCGAGATCGACTCGCGACTGCCGATCTCCTGACGCAACCTTCTCCGCTCGGCGACATCGAGACACGAGCGCACGAACTGCTTTTCGTCGATCTCGTCGCCCGGCGGTGTGTCGCACAGCAGGTCCGCCACCACTGCGTACGCCTCGAGATAGGGCTGCAGCACGCGGTGCGCGAGATACGGCGTGATCCGGTCGAGCACGCCCATCGCGTGGGTCGCGTCGCCCATGTTGGATTCCCAGGTCGGATCGATCAGGTCGAGCTCGGCGCGCAGCTCGAGAGCGAAGGACGCCTTGTCGCCGAAGAAGAACTCGAACTTCAGCAGGTCGCGCAGGCGCAGGGCTTCCGCCCAACCGGCTGCGAACGGATCCTCGTGCCGACCCTCGACGGCCGCTTCGACCACCATCTCGGCGATAGCGCGGATGACGAAGAAGTGCACCGTGTTGTTGCGGTAGAACGCCGCAACGAGATGCTGGCCCGGCGCCAGGAAGTACACGGGTTCGCCCGCACGGTCGAAGCACCGCAGCACACCCGACGCGAGGTGGGTTTCGACGGCGGCGCGCACCACCGCGCGGTCGGCGACGTCGACGCTGCCCGCGGTCGGCAGCCGACGCGCGGTGATGTAGTCGACGAGCGGTCCGAGCGTCGCCTCGAGTTCTCGTGCGGTGAGCGCCCGGTCCTCGATGCCGAGGAATGCGAGCATCACGAGCGACGACGCCGTGACCGGCGTGACCTCGTTGATGCGATGAGACACCTCGAACGCGGCCTTCTGCACGCCGAGCCGCAGGTCGTCCGGCTCACGCGCGAGGAACTCCCGGAAGGCGAGCGGACGGCCCACCGACACGTGCGCGACGCCGTGCCGATTGCCCTGCGCACGCACGTATCCCACGAGCCAGCGGATGCCTTCTCGGGTCTTGGCTGCCCCGTGCGCCTCGTCGGCCATCGCCCCCACCTCGTGCAGCTGGTCGTACGTGATGGACACGGGGACGAGATACACCTCGTGCTCGGAATCCTGTGCCGCAACCGCTTTCGCGAGGTACGTGAGCAGCCCGAAGCGCGGTGGCCGCAGCTTGCCGGTGCGGCTGCGCCCGCCCTCGAGATACCACTCGAGATTGAATCGTTTCGCCGTGAGGAATCGCATGTACTCGGCGAGGGACCACTTGTAGACGTCGTCGTCGCCCATCGTGCGCCGGATGAACACCGTGCCGCTGCGTTTGCTGATCGGCCCGATCGGCCAGAAGCTGACGTTGAGCCCGCCCATCACGTGGTTGAGCGGAAGCCCGATCGACGTGAGCGCGGGCCGCAGGACGAGCGGATCGAGGTAGGAGCGATGGCTCGGCAGGAACACGAGCGAATGTGCCCGGTCGAGTTCGACGATCTCGTCGAGTCGCGTCGTGTCGACGTGCAGGCGATAGGCCCGCGAGAAGTACCGGCCCAACCGGCCCCACACCGCGCTCGCGCGGCGGCTCTGTGTCGCGACCATCTCGTCGAGCGCGGCCCGGGCGCGGGACGCGACCTCCGCGGCGTCGAGGTCCAGGCGGGCGGCGAGCTCGCGCACGCCGTCGTCGAAGCGGCGCGATCCGGTGATCTCGTCGACGACGAAGCGCGACACCTTGTACTCGCCGCCGAGCAGCGATCGCTCGGCACGCTCGAGTGCGAGCGCGGCCTGCCTGCGCACGAACTCGGGCAGCGACCCGCTCCCGTGCTCGTCCCGTCGGCGAGCCAGGTCGCTCAACGGCGCAGCGGCGCCCTCGAGGACGTGGGCGCGGCTCGGGTCGGATCGCAAGGCGCGTCGCTGTCGTGGACGCGCGAGGCGCAGCGGGGCGTCGACGCGGACGAGATCGCGGACCCGCCTGCCGTCGCGGCGCAGTGCCTCGTCGTCGGTGGGCAGCCAGACGACGCGCACCGGCGCCAGCACGGGGTCGTCGGTGCGGCGGGTGACGGCGTCGAGTTCGTCGGTCGTGACCACGACGCCGTCCCGGCCGCCCGAGTGCGTGGCGCGTTCACGAAGCCATGCGTCGAGGACATCGCGCTCGACGGGCGTCATCGGCTCCGTGAGATACAGCCGCGGACGAGCGGCGTCGGTGCCGGACTGCTCGACCATCGCCGACCTCCCCATGGCCTCGGACCCGCGGGTCCCTCCGAAGAACATTGTGACGCACATCTCACGAAAAGGTGAGCCCTGACCGTACGCCGCTCGAGGCTCGTCGTGGGATCGCTCGGTGATGGCTCGCTCGGTGATGGCTACTGTCGACGCCGTGTCCGACGTGTTGCCGCCCGATGCCGACCCGCCCGTGCTCCGCCGCGCCCCGCTCGACCGGATAGCGCCCGCGACGCTCTACCGCATCCTGGCGCTGCGCAACGACGTGTTCGTCCACGAGCAGCGCATCGTCGACGAACGCGAGCTCGACGACCTCGATCTCGAACCCACCACGACGCTGTACTGGGCCGAACGCGACGGCGCCGTGCTCGCGACGCTGCGGGTGCTCGCGTCCCCCGGCGACGTCGTGCACATCGGCCGGGTCGCGACCGCACGCGCGGCGCGCGGGCGGGGCGTCGCGGGTGCGCTGCTCACCGCGGCGCTCGAGGACGTCGACGGGCCCGTCGAGATCTCGGCGCAGGCCTACCTGGAGCGCTGGTACGGCAGGTTCGGTTTCCGCACCACCGGGCCCGGGTACCTCGAGGCGGGCATTGACCACGTCCCGATGCGGCGCGACTGACGCTCAGTCGCCCTCGGGGGCTCGGAGCGCGACGTCGAGCGTGCGGGCGCCGGGACCGTCATCGCCCATACGGTCGTGCGAATTGACGATCGCGCACGTCGCGAGCGAGAGGCACCCGCACCCGATGCACCCGGTCAGATCGTCGCGCAGCCGGACCAGCTGCTCGATGCGGCGGTCGAGCTCGCCCTGCCACCGCTGGGACAACACCTCCCAGTCGCGTCGCGTGGGCGTGCGGCCCTCCGGCAGGGTCGCGAGGGCCTCGCGGATGGCGGCAAGCGGAATACCTACTCGCTGAGCTATTTTCACGAATGCAACGCGCCGCAGCATGTCGCGACGGTAGCGCCGCTGGTTGCCGCTCGTGCGTCTGCTCGAGATGAGGCCCTCGCGTTCGTAGAAGTGCAGCGCCGACACCGCGACACCGCTGCGCTGCGCCAGCTGGCCCGGCGTGAGTTCCTTCGCGCGCCACTGCACGTGCTGTCCCTGCGCCTCCACGGCCGGCACCTCCGGATCTCGAGTGGACGTCGAGGTCGAGGCTACGCACCCTCGGCAGGCGGCGCCGTCTCCCGATGAAGTTCGGCATGCAGATGGTGGGTCGTCGGGGTGTCGGCGTGCGACATCCACAGGTCGTAGACGAGGGTGTCGCCCTCGACGGCCCAGCGGCGGTGCACCGAATGCACGGGCTTGGCGTCGGGCGAGCGGTCCGTCGCGATCTCTGTGAAATCGACGGCGCCGGCCCCCACCTCGCCGCGGTGGATCTCGACGTAGCCGGTCGGCTGTGCGAGCAGCAGTTCGATCGTCTCACCCGCGACGCGAAGGTATCCGCATTCGGTGTGCCGCGGTTCGCCGGTGCCGGCGTCGCGGGTGCGTGACCGGTACTCCAGAAACGGTTTCGGACCCTGCAGCAACTCGACGACTTCGACGTATTCGAACGGGTCGATCGTCGGGTAGTGGCCGCTGCCCTTGCCGCGCCACGTGCCTTCGAAGGCCGCGAGCGCGGCCGGAAGAGGGGGTGTCGTGTCGGTCATGGCGGCCTCTCGTCGTCGCGGGTACGCGTCTCCTACGCTCTCTCGCGCGTTCCACGCTATACGCGGGCAGCTGTCGGCCGGTACCGCGCAGGGTTGCCGCGCACCGCCACCGTCGACCGCGCCGACGCTCTACCGTGGGTGCATGGACGTGGGATCCGGTTCGGCACTGGGCGTCGACACCGAGGTGGGGCCGTTGCGGGCGGTGCTGTTGCACCGTCCGGGCGACGAGCTGCGGCGGCTCACACCGCGCAACTCCGACCAGCTGCTGTTCGACGGTCTGCCGTGGGTGGACCGCGCGCAGGAGGAGCACGACGCGTTCGCCGAGCTGTTGCGTTCGCGCGGTGTCGAAGTGCTGTTGCTGTCGGACGTGCTCAGCGAGGCGCTCACGGCGAGCGGCGCGGCCCGCATGCAGGGCATCGGTGCGGCGGTCGACCCCCGGCGGATCGGGCACGCGCTCGCCCTCGAGCTCGCCGGGCACCTGCGCACCCTGCCCGCACCCGAGCTCGCGGCGCTGCTCACGGCGGGAATGACGTTCGACGAGCTGCCCGTCGACGCGAGCTCGTCGTCGCTCGTGCGCCGCATGCACCACGGCAGCGACTTCGTGATCGACCCGCTGCCGAACCTCATGTTCACGCGGGACTCGTCGGTGTGGATCGGGCCGCGCGTCGCGATCACCTCGCTCGCGATGCCCGCGCGGGTGCGCGAGACGTCGCTCACGGATCTGATCTATGCGCACCATCCGCGTTTTCGCGGCACCCGGCGCGCGTACGAGTCGCGCACGGCGCCGGTCGAGGGAGGCGACGTCCTGCTGCTCGCGCGCGGCGTGCTCGCGATCGGGGTGGGGGAGCGCACCACCCCCGCGGGTGCGGAGGCCCTCGCGCGCAGCGTGTTCGAGGACGGCCTCGCGCACACCGTGCTCGTCGTCCCGATCGAACAGCAACGCGCCACGATGCATCTCGACACGGTCTGCACGATGGTCGACGTCGACGCCGTCGTGATGTACGAGGCGGTCCGGGACTCGCTGTCCGCGTTCACGATCCGCAAGACCGACGACGGCGTCTCGATCTCGGGTGCGCAGCCCTTCGTCGAGGCGGCGGCGGACGCGATGGGGATCGAGAAGCTGCGGGTCATCGACACCGGCCTCGATTCCGTCACCGCCGAACGCGAACAGTGGGACGACGGCAACAACACCCTCGCGCTCGCACCGGGAGTCGTCGTCGGATACGAGCGGAACGTCGAAACGAATGCGCGGCTGGAGGAATCGGGCATCGAAGTCCTCCGCATCGCGGGCTCGGAACTCGGGTCGGGTCGCGGCGGGCCACGATGCATGTCCTGCCCGATCGCCCGCGCCCCGATCCCCGAATGACCGTCCGGTCAGAGCACCGCGTCGATGCGGTCGGCAGGTCGTGCGAGCACCGTGCCCTTGTCGGTGACCACGATCGGGCGTTCGATCAGAATCGGGTGGGCGGCCATCGCGTCGAGCAGCTCGTCGTCGGATGCGTCGGCGAGTCCGAGCTCGCGGAAGACCGCCTCCTTCTTGCGGATCGCCTGGCTCGGGGCGAGACCGGCCGCGTCGAGCAGGGCCGCGAGTTCGTCGCGCGTCGGCGGTGTCTCGAGGTATTTCACGATCGTCGGTTCGATGCCTGCGTCGCGCAGCGCCGCGAGCGCCGTGCGCGAGGTGTTGCAGCGGGGGTTGTGGTAGATCGTCGCGGTTCGGGACATGCGTCGATTCTGCGGGTCCGTGTGCACCGGCGCCAGAGCGGGTATGACGGAGGGAGACGATCCCCGGTATCGAAGGAGCTGTTATGCCCGCACAGTCCGGTCCCGACAACACCGACGCCGACGTTCAGGGCGCACCCGATCAGGAGATCCTCGCGCGGCGCGTCGTGATCGCCGGTGGTCACGGCAAGATCGCGCGCCAGCTGATCAAGCAGCTCACCGCGCGCGGCGACCGCGCGGTCGCCCTCATCCGCAATCCTGCGCAGGAAAGTGAGATCACCGCGTTCGGTGCGATGCCGGTCGTCGTCGACCTCGAAAGCGCGTCGATCGACGACGTCGCGGCCATCCTGAACGACGCGGACGCCGTCGTGTTCGCCGCGGGTGCCGGGCCGGGCAGCGGCGTCGCACGCAAGGACACCGTCGATCGCGGAGCATCGGTACTCATGGCGGCGGCGGCCGAGAAGGCGGGCGTGCGCAGGTTCGTCCAGATCAGCTCCTTCGGTGCGGGCGAGCCCGTCCCCGAAGGCACCGAGGAGGTCTTCGCGGCGTACCTCGTCGCGAAGACCAAGGCCGAGGAGGATCTGCGGGCACGCACCTATCTCGACTGGACGATCGTGCGACCCGGTGGTCTCACCGACGACGATCCCACCGGCTTCGTCACGCTCTCCGAGCCACCGCTCGAGCGCGGCACGGTGCCCCGCGGGGACGTCGCGACGGTCGTCGAACTGCTGCTCGGTGCCGAGAGCTCGTACGGCAAGACGTTGATGCTCACGTCCGGGCCGACGCCCGCCGTCGACGCGGTGGAGGCGATCGGCCGCTGACCTCACCGTGCGCGCTTTCGGCGTACCTGGACTCGCGAAGTGCTCACGAGGGGTGACCCCACCGCACGCGAGAGCTGGTTGAATATTGGATTCGTCCGTACCAGTTTTCGCCCGCGAAACGAACGAGGTGATGAGCGTTTGCGCATCGACATCGATCCCAGCTCGAGTGTGGCCCCGTACGACCAGTTGAAGTTGCACATCCTCGGCGAAGTGCGCAGCGGCCGGTTGATCGCAGGGACGAAGATCCCGACCGTGCGGGCGTTGGCCGCGGAGATCGGGCTCGCGCCCAACACGGTCGCGAAAGCCTATCGTGAGCTGGGCGAATCCGGTGTCATCGAGACCCGCGGCAAACGCGGCACGTTCATCGCCGACGGCGGCGACCCCACTCGTACACGCGCGCAACGGCAGGCCACCGACTATGTTGCCCACCTGCGTTCGCTCGGGCTGCCCGACGACGACATCCTCGGTTTCGTGCGTGCGGCGCTCGACACGCCGACGTGACGCGCAGATGATGACGGCTTTGTGACGACGACCGGGCTTTTTCTTCCTGACGCCTGCCGATATGAGAACGTGAGTTCTTGTGGCAACTGAAACCAGACTGTCAGGGCCGATAAGGCGGCGGACGGGAGTCGAGACGGATACGGCCGTATTCTCGGTCGCTGCTGTGGCCGTCCTCGCGATCGTGGTGTGGGGCCTGGTGGCTCCGGAGAATCTCGAGTCGACCACGACTTCGATCCTGGACTACATCGTCACCGACTGGGGCTGGCTGTTCGTGCTGTCCGCCACCGGATTCGTGTTCTTCGCGATCTGGCTGGCGCTCAGCAAGTACGGGAAGATCCCGCTCGGGAAGGACGGCGACCGTCCCGAATTCCGCACCGTGAGCTGGATCGCGATGATGTTCAGCGCCGGCATGGGCATCGGCCTCATGTTCTTCGGCGTCGCGGAACCGCTCGGGCACTTCGCGTCACCTCCGCCCGGCACCGACGGCGGCGTCGGAACCGCAATGGCCACCACCATGTTCCACTGGACCCTGCACCCGTGGGCGATGTATGCGGTGGTGGGGCTCGCGATCGCGTACGGCACCTACCGCCGCGGCCGCAAACAGCTGTTCAGCTCGGCGTTCCTGCCGTTGCTCGGCCGCCGCGCGGAGGGGCCGATCGGCAAGGTGATCGACATCCTCGCGATCTTCGCGACGCTGTTCGGCACCGCCGCCTCGCTGGGTCTCGGTGCGCTGCAGATCGGCTCGGGCTTCCATGTGGTCGGCTGGATGGACCACATGAGCACGATGCTGCTCGTCACGATCGTCGCGCTGCTGACCGCGGCCTTCGTCGCCTCGGCGGTGTCGGGTGTCGCAAAGGGCATCCAATGGCTCTCGAACATCAACATGGTGCTCGCGCTGATCCTTGCGGTATTCGTCTTCGTCGTCGGGCCGACGGTGTTCATCCTCAATCTGCTGCCCACGTCGCTCGGAAGCTACTTCGCGGAACTGCCCGAGATGGCCGCGCGCACCGCGGCGTCGACCGACACCGCCACCGCCGACTGGCTGTCGTCGTGGACGATCTTCTACTGGGCATGGTGGATTTCGTGGACCCCCTTCGTCGGGCTGTTCCTGGCGCGGATCAGCCGCGGGCGCACGATCCGCGAGTTCGTCGTCGGCGTGATGCTGGTCCCGAGCCTCGTGAGCCTGGTGTGGTTCGCGATCTTCGGCGGTGCCGGCATTCGAGAACAGGAAGAGGGCGTCGCCGACCTTGCGTCGGAGGCCACCGAGGAGGCACAGCTGTTCGGGATGCTCGATCACCTGCCGCTCGCCGGGGTGACGACCGTCCTGGTGATGATGCTGGTGGGGATCTTCTTCGTCTCGGGCGCCGACGCGGCGTCGATGGTGATGGGTGGTCTGTCGCAACGCGGCACCCTCGAGCCGTCGAGATGGATCGTGATCTTCTGGGGTGTGCTCACCGGTGGCGTCGCGGCGCTCATCCTGTGGACGGGCGGCGACACCGCACTCGACGGCCTGCAGACGATGACGATCATCGCGGCGTCGCCGTTCGTGATCGTGATGATCGGCTTGTGTTTCTCGCTGTACAAGGATCTGGCGAACGACCCGATGGTCGTCGCGCTCGCCCACGAGCGCAGTCAGGTCACCGCGCGTGCACGCAGGAGAGTCCGCTTCCGGCGCTGAGCCACCGCACCGAGGAAGTCGACGAGGCCCCGGCTCCGGGACGACGTGAGGTCGCCCCGGAGCCGGGGCCTTCGTCCGGTGCGGCCCCTCGGCAACACCACAGCGCGGTAGACGATCGCTCGGCGACGACGGTGCCGATCAGGCGCAGCCGTGTATCGCTCGGGCTCCTCGTGTCGTGGGCATGGTGGGTGTACCTCGGTGTCGCACTGCCGCTCACCTGTTTCTGGTGGAAGCGGCGTCGTCGCAGTCGATATGCGGTTCTGTTCGGCTCGGGCTGCGCATTGCTGGTAGTCCTGGCGTCGGCCATGATCGGCTGGGCACTCTGTGCGACCATCTCGGTCCCGGTCGACAGTGTCGGGCCCCGAAGGGTTGTCTGCGGATCCGTCATCGGTCCGGTGCCCGCAGGCGAACTGGAAGTCACGATCGCCGGATCGGACGCGCCCGTCGTGCTGTTTCGCCCGATTCCGCAGAGTGAGTTGGAGCGCGTGTGTTCGAACCGGCTCCACTATCGCGGCAGTCGCGCAGCAGGACTGGCGTCGACAGGTCTGCTGGTTGCAGTGCGGGCTACCGGTCACTTCGTTGCCCCGCGGCAAACCTCCACCGATGGCCGGATCACGGCCCAGCCATCGTCGGACACTCCCTAACGCCAGCTGGGCAGCCACAACTCGCGCTGCCACATCTCGGGAGAGATCGGCATCGCCGTGAGGATCGGCCACAGCCACACGAAGTTGGCGACGACGAGACCGACGTACAGACACACCGCGAGCAGGCCCGTCGTGCGGCGCTCGTAGGTGGCCGACGCCTTGCCGAGGATGTCGCCCAGCACGAGCGCGAGACCCATCACGAGGAAGGGTGCGAGCGCGACTGCGTAGAAGTAGTACATCTGGCGGTCGAGGGTGACGAACCACGGCAGGAGCGCCGCACCGTATCCGGTGAGCACGGCGCCGTAGCGCCAGTTGCGGCGCACGAGCGCCTGCCACAGAGCCCACGCGAGCATCGGCAACGCGAGCCACCACATCGCGGGCGTGCCGACGAGCATGACCGCTTTGACGCAGCTCGCGGCTCCGCAGCCGCTGACCGAGTCGCCGTCGGCGAAGTAGTACAGCATCGGCCGCAGACCCATCGGCCATGTCCACGGCTTCGACTCCCACGGATGATGGTTGCCCGCCGAATTGGTGAGCCCCGAGTGGAACTCGAGTACGTTCGCGTTGTAGTACCACAGCGATCGCAGCCCGTCGGGCACGAACGACCACGGGCCACCCGACCCGACGTCGGTGCCCACCGCGTGCCGGTCGACGGTGACCTCGCCCGCGAACCACGCGCGATAGGTCCACAGGTACACGACGAGCGGGATCGCGACGAGCGCGTACAGCGCGGGACCGATGTCGCGCACGAGCGCGCCCACCCACGGCCTGCGCACCCCGTATGCGCGGCGCGCGGCGACGTCGAAGGCGACGCACATCAGCCCGAAGAACGCGATGAAGTACGCGCCGGACCACTTGGTGCCGCACGCGAGCCCGAGCATCAGCCCCGCACCGAACCGCCACCAGCGCACGCCGAGCCGGGGTCCGAAGTCGGTGAGCCCGATACGGCCGTCGTGATACACGCGGGCCATGCGTTCGCGTACCTGGTCGCGGTCGACGATCAGACAGCCGAATGCGGCGACCGTGAACAGCGCGAGGAAGATGTCGAGCATCCCGATGCGCGACGACACGAAGGTGACGCCGTCGGCGATCAGCAGGATGCCTGCGAGCGCGCCGAGCAGCGTGGACCGGGTGAGCCTGCGCACGATGCGCACGACCAGCAACACCAGAATCGTGCCTGCCACCGCGGCGCTGAACCGCCAGCCCCAGCCGTTGTATCCGAACAGTGCCTCGCCGAGCGCGATCATCTGTTTGCCGACCGGTGGATGCACCACGAGGCCGTACGCGGGGTTGTCCTCGACGCCGCCACCTGTGAGCACCTGCCACGCCTGCGGTGCATAGTGCTTCTCGTCGAACACCGGGGTGCCCGCGTCGGTGGGGTAGCCGAGCATCACGAAGCGCGTGACGGCGGCGACGGCCGTGACGACGAGCGTGACGATCCAGCCGCGTGCGCGGTCGAGCGGTCCGAAGTCGTCCGGCGGAACCCGGGGCCCCGGTGACGCTGTGCGCGACCCGTCGGTCGGCTCGTCGGTCAGCATCGTCACGTGGCAATCGTAGGGCGTCGGCCCGACCGTAGGCTGTGGGGCATGGCTGGACGACTCGTGCTCGCGGCAACTCCGATGGGCGAGGTGGACGACGCGTCGCCGCGGTTGCGCGCCGCGCTCGGGAGCGCCGACGTCGTCGCCGCCGAGGACACGCGCCGCACGAAGGCGCTCGCGTCGGCGCTGGGCGTCACGATCACCGGCAGAGTGGTGAGCTTCTACGATCAGGTCGAGACGTCCCGCGCGCCCGGGCTCGTCGCCGACGTCGCGGCGGGCCGCACCGTCCTGCTCGTCACCGACGCGGGCATGCCGTCGGTCAGCGACCCCGGCTACCGGCTCGTCGCGGCGTGCGTCGCCGAGGATCTTCCGGTCACCTGCCTCCCCGGCCCGTCGGCCGTCACGACCGCACTCGCGCTGTCGGCACTGCCGGTCGAACGGTTCTGCTTCGACGGTTTCCCGCCGCGCAAGTCCGGTCCGCGGAAGGCGTGGCTGGAGACGCTGCGCACCGAAGCGCGTGCGTGCGTGTTCTTCGAGGCGCCGCATCGCCTCGACGCGTGTCTCGCGGATGCTGTCGAGGTACTCGGCCCCGAGCGGCGCGCGGCCGTGTGCCGCGAACTGACCAAGACCTACGAAGAAGTGCGCCGCGGCACCCTGGGCGAGCTTGCCGAGTGGGCAGCCGAAGGCGTGCGCGGCGAGATCACCGTCGTTCTCGAAGGCGCGACCGTCCGGGCCGCCGACCCGGACGACCTCGTGGCCGACGTCGAACGCCTCGTCGGCGAGGGGGCGCGGCTCAAGGACGCATGCGCGCTCGTCGCCACCGACGGTGTGTCGAAAAGGGAACTTTACGAAGCGGTTCTCGCAGCGCGGCGCGAGAGCTGACCGCCGCAACTCGGGGCGCCGTCACGGCAGTGCGCACATCGTCGTACCTCGACACGGCCACGGCCCAGCCTTGGGTCAACCCCATCCGGCTTGTCGCTGGCAACGCGCCGACGTAGATCGGTGCATTGTCGTCGCAACCGCGGATATCGTATCTGCAGCAAACTAGATTGCTAGCATGATAGCCTCGGTGTCATGGGTAGCGGTGAAGTCAAACAATTCAACGTGTACCTGCCGGTCGAGCTGATCAAGCGAGTCAAGCACCACGCAGTCGAATCCGAGTCGTCGCTGAGCGCAATCGTGGCTGATGCGCTCAGCGCGCATCTGCACTGGGTGGAAAGCCGGGAAACACGGACAGAGAAGCAAACAGGAGAGGAGCTGACATGACCGAGGGTATCGAGGCTGTGTTCTTGGAGACACGCAACTGGGGGAAGTCGGCCCGCTTCTTCCAGCGATTGGGCTACGAGATCGAATTCGAGACCGACCACAGCTCCGGCCAGTTGCGCAGCCAGTCCGGTCCGCCCCTGTTCATCGCGGAGATCCCCCCGGACCGTGATCCGACCCTCCAGCTCGTCCTGGGCGTGCCCGACGCCGACGCGGCCGAGGGCCGCCTCCGAGAACTAGGCGCCGACGGCCCATTCGAGGAGACGCATTTCGGCACCAGGATGACGACGATACGTGACCCCGACGGGCGGGTCTGGGGACTTCAGGCTCCGATGCCCGACGACCGGCGGGACGGAGACTGACTCATGTGCAGTGGAGCTGATTCGACGGCGGTTCGCACCGCGATGTGGCGGGCACTGCACGTACTCATCGACGAGCCGCCACATGTGCTGGACGACACGATTGGGGTGCAGATCGCGGGCATCGATGGCGATGACTGGCAGCAACGTCCCGATATGGACCCCGAACGTACGAGATCCAACCGGTCCTCGATCGTTGCCCGGGCGCGCGCTACGGAAGATGTTGTGACGGACCGTGGCGCGCAACAATACGTGGTCCTGGGGGCAGGCCTGGACACCTTCGCGCAGCGCGATGAGGGACGTGTGCGCGTGTTCGAGGTCGATGCGCCTGCCACCCAGGCCTGGAAGCGTCAGCGGCTGGACGCGCTTGGACTGTTGGCGCCGGAGCGATTGCGCCTGGTTCCGGTCGACTTCGAGGCCGGAGAGTCATGGCTCGACAAGGCAGTGTCCGCGGGCCTGGACCCGGCGATACCGACGGTCGTGTCGATGCTCGGCGTGACGATGTACCTCACGCGTGAGGCGATCACGGAAACGCTACGTGCGGCGGCTTCACTCGCTGCCGGCTCGGTGATGGTTTTCAGCTACTCACGCCCGATCGAGATGGCACCGTTGGAGATTCGTCCGATCCTGGAGGGAGCCGCTGAAGGGGCCGCTGCATCCGGACATCCCTGGCTGAGCTTGCTGGCGCCCGATGAGGCGATCAGCCTTGCGCGTGACGCTGGTTTCGCCGACGTGCAAGTCGTGACCTCGTCCGACCTGCACAACCGGTACTTTGCCAACCGTCATGATCGCCTCAGCCCTTTCGGTGGCGAAGACCTCGTGGTCGCTACCACTGGCGGGGAATGATTCGCCCACCGGATTATCGGTGGATCGTCGGTCGGCATCTGCCGATCGGACGGCGGGTACTGTCCTCGGCTGCATAGGTTTTCGAGGCCCGCCGGAACGCATCGCCTCGCGTCAGTCTTCGGTCGGCTCGACGTAGCGCGGGAAGACGCCCGACGGCTTCGGCAGCTCGGTGCCGGGCACGATGCGCGTGCCGAGGTCCGCGAACTGCCGGGCCTCGTCGCCCTGCCCGAGCAACGTGAGCAGCTTGGCCGCGGCGTCCGGCATGACCGGCTGCACCAGGATCGACACGATGCGCACGACCTCGAGGGTCACGTACAGGACGGTCTCCATGCGCGCCGGGTCGGTCTTGCGCAGTACCCACGGTTCCTGTGCCGAGAAGTACCGGTTGGTCTCGCCGAGCACCGACCACATCGCCTCGAGGGCGAGATGCAGCGCCTGCACGTCCATGTGCGCGCGGACGGTGTCGACGAGCGCGTCGGCCTGCACGAGCAGCGCCTCGTCGGCACCGCTGAGTGGACCGGGAATCGGCACCGCGCCGTTGCAGTTCTTGGCGACCATCGACAGCGACCGCTGCGCGAGGTTGCCCAGTTCGTTCGCGAGATCGGCGTTGATGCGCGTGACGATCGCGTCGTGGCTGTAGCTGCCGTCCTGGCCGTACGAGATCTCGCGCAACAGGAAGAAACGCACCGCGTCGAGGCCGTACTGCTCGACCATCGCGATCGGGTCGACGATGTTGCCGACCGACTTCGACATCTTCTCGCCCTTGTTGTAGAGGAACCCGTGCACGAAGACGCGCTCGGGCAACTCGATGCCCGCCGACATCAGGAATGCCGGCCAGTACACGGTGTGGAAACGCGTGATGTCCTTGCCGATGATGTGCAGGTTCGCGGGCCAGAACTCCTGGAACTGCTCCGAATCGGTGTTCGGGAATCCGACACCGGTGAGGTAGTTGGTGAGCGCGTCGACCCACACGTACATGACGTGTGCGGGATCGTCGGGCACCTCGACACCCCAGTCGAAGGTGGTGCGCGAGATCGACAGGTCCTTGAGGCCGCCCTTGACGAAGCTCACGACCTCGTTGCGCCGGGTGGTGGGCGCGATGAACTCCGGCCGGTTCTCGTACAAGTCGAGCAGCGCGTCCTGGTACTTCGAGAGCCGGAAGAAGTAGGTGGACTCCTCGGTCCACTCGACGGGCGTGCCCGTCTCGGTCGCGATACGCGTGCCGTCCTCGTGGACGGTGGTCTCGGCCTCGGCGTAGAACGCCTCGTCGCGCACCGAGTACCAGCCCGAGTAGGTGTCGAGATAGATGTCGCCGGCATCGACCATGCGCTTCCAGATGGCCTTGCTCGCCTCGACGTGATCGGCGTCAGTGGTGCGGATGAACCGGTCGTACGAGATGCCGAGCACCTTGTCGAGCGCCTGGAACGCATCCGAGTTGCGCGCCGCGAGCTGCTCGACCGGCACACCTTCCTTGGCCGCCGTCTGCTGCATCTTCAGGCCGTGCTCGTCCGTGCCGGTCAGGAAGAACACGTCGTGACCGTCGAGCCTCTTGAAGCGCGCGATCGCATCGGCGGAGATGTACTCGTACGCGTGGCCGATGTGCGGTGCGCCGTTCGGGTAGGCGATGGCCGTCGTGACGTAGAACGGGGGCCGAGTGGGATGCGCGTCAGTCATGGTGGGACCACTCTATCCGCGCAGCGTGCTCGTCGGCCGTGACGGTCCGGTAATCGACGGGTCGGGTCAGTTCTCGTCGGCCACGGTGCGCGCCTCGTAGCTGCTGCGTGCGGAGTGGTCGGCGGCACGCACCTGGTTCGGCACCATGCGCCGCAGCACCCGATCGCGCAGCGGCCCGGGTAGCACGTTCACCCACCGCACGGCAGGACCGACGTACGACGGCACCGTCGCCTCGAACCGGGGCCGGCGCACGACGTCGACGACCGCCTTCGCGACGTCGGCAGGTTGCAGCAGCTTCACGCCGCCGGGCGACGTGCCCGCGGCGAGTTCGGTGTCGACGACCGTCGGCATCACGACCGACAGTTCGACGCCGGTGCCGCGCAGTTCCTCCCGTACTCCGGCGAGATAGCCGTAGATGCCGTGCTTGGTCGCGGCGTACGTCGATTCGCCCGGTGGCGACAGCTTCGACGCCGTCGACGCCACCGTCACGATGTGACCGCGTCCTCGCGCCCGCATGGCGGGTGCCGCGAGCCGCACGCCCCGGATGGGCCCGTGCAGGTTGACGTCGAGTTGGCGTCGCGTCGCGACTTCGGGTTCGTCGTCGAAGGCCCCGACCCACATGACCCCCGCATTGTTGACGAGCACGTCGAGCGGGCCGAGGCGCTGCTCCGTCTCGGCGAGGAAGCGCGTGAACGACGCCGTGTCGGTGACGTCGAGATCGAGCCCGACAACCCGTTCGCCCAAGCTCGCGGCGGCGTCGCGGGCGCCGTCACGGTCGCCGATCGCGACGCGGGCCCCGGCCGCGGCCAGCGCGCGGGCGATCTCGAAGCCGATACCGCGGGCGCCGCCGGTCACCGCGACGACCTGTCCCGCGAGCGTGGGAACCGCCATGGACGTACCTCGCTCCCGATCGGTGGTGGGGCCGCTCAGTGTGGCACAGTCCACACGCCGGAAGGCCGGGCGCCTGCTGCGCTTCGTCTCGGCACGGGCCGATCGGCTCATGAGCCCTGAGAGCATGGGCGCATGAGCGCTGAAAGAATGGGCGCATGAGTGCCACGCGACCTGCTCCCGATCTGCCCGATCCGCTCCCACCGTTGATCGACGCGCACACGCATCTCGACGCGTGCGGCGGCACCGACGCGGAGTCCGTCGCGGCGATCGTCGATCGTGCCGCGAGCGTCGGTGTCGGCCGCGTCGTCACCGTCGCCGACGACCTCGACGCCGCGCGCGCGGCCGTCGCGGCGGCGCACTGGGACGGCCGCGTGTACGCCGCGGCCGCGATCCATCCGACGCGGGCGGACACTCTCGACGTCGCGACGAAGCAGGAGATCGAGCGGCTCGCGAGCGACGAGCGCACCGTTGCGGTGGGGGAGACTGGCCTCGACTGGTACTGGCCCGGCAAGCTCGAGGGCTGCGCCGAACGGGACGCCCAGATCGAAGGCTTTCGTTGGCACATCGACCTCGCCAAGCGGCTCGGCAAACCGCTCATGATCCACAATCGCGAGGCCGACGACGACGTGTTGCGCGTGCTGCGCGAGGAAGGCGCGCCGGAAACCGTGATCTTCCACTGTTTTTCGTCCGGCCCGGACACCGCCCGCGCGTGTCTCGACGCCGGCTACGTGCTGAGCTTCGCCGGCACCGTGAGCTTCCGCAATGCGAAGGCGCTGCGCGAGGCCGCGCCGCTCGTGCCGTCGGACCGGTTCCTGCTCGAGACCGACGCGCCCTTCCTCACGCCGCACCCCTTCCGCGGCGCGCCGAACGAGCCGTACTGCCTGCCCTACACGGCGCGCGCCTTCGCCGAACTGCGTGGCGAGGATCCGCACGAGGTCGCTCGGTGTGCGACCGCCAATGCCGAGCGGGTGTACCGACTCGCGGCCGGAGGCGCCCGCCCCGAGTAAGTAAGTTGAAGTCTCAACTTACCGTCTCGTATCGTGAGGTGTGGCCGTGGCGTGACCCGCGCCGGCCGCACCGCGACGAAAGGCACCCACATGACGACAACGGCACAGAACCGCAGCGCGGTACAGAGCGTGGGCATTCTGCTTGCGCGCATCGGCATCGGAGTCGTCTTCCTGGCCCACGGTCTGCAGAAGCTCCGCGTGTGGGGGCAGGACGGCACGGCGGCGGCGTTCGAAGGGATGGGTGTGCCCGCGCCGTCGGTCAGTGCGTTCCTGGCGACGTGGCTCGAGATCGTCGGCGGCGCCGCCTTGATCCTCGGTGTGCTGGTCCCGGTCGTCGGCGCGCTGTTCGTGCTCGACATGATCGGCGCATTCCTCTACGCGCACGCCGACAGCGGAATCTGGATCGCGGACGGAGGATACGAGTTGGTACTCGCGCTCGGTGCGGGCTCGCTGCTGCTCGCGTCCGTCGGTGCGGGTGCATTCAGCGTCGACGCGTTGCTGCGTCGCATCCGTTCCTGACCCCGCTGCGTTCCTGACCCCGCTGTGTTCCTGAACCCGCTGCGTTCGGGGCGCCGGCACGTTCGGCGCAGCAAGGCGGGTCAGAGCACCCGAGACAGGAAGTCCTGCGTCCGCTTCTGCTGCGGATGCTCGAAAATCTGTTCCGGCGTGCCTTCTTCGACGATGTAACCGTCGGCCATGAACAGCACGCGATCGGATACCTCGCGTGCGAAGCCCATCTCGTGGGTCACGACCACCATCGTCATGCCTGCCCGGGCGAGGTCGCGCAGCACCGCGAGGACGTCGCCCACCACCTCGGGATCGAGTGCGCTGGTGGCCTCGTCGAACAGCATGATGTCGGGCTTCATCGCGAGCGCCCGGGCGATCGCGACTCGCTGTTTCTGCCCGCCGGACAGGTTGTCGGGTTTCGCGTCGGCCTTGTCGGCCAGGCCCACCTGCGTGAGCTGCTCGAGAGCGCGTTCGCGGGCCTCCGCCTTGCTCGCGGTCTTGGTGAGCACCGGCGCGAGCATGACGTTCTCGAGCGCCGTCATGTGCGGGAACAGGTTGAAGTGCTGGAAGACCATGCCGATGTGCCTGCGCACCTTGTCGATGTCGATCTTCGGGTCGCTGACGTCGAAGCCGTCGACGATCACCCGCCCGTCGGTGATGTCCTCGAGTCGGTTGAGGCACCGCAGGAACGTGCTCTTGCCCGAACCCGACGGGCCGATGACGCACACGACCTCGCCGGTGTGGATCTCGGCGTCGATCGACCGGAGCACGACGTTGTCGCCGAACGCCTTCTTCAGTCCCGTGACCGAGACCTTGACCTTCGCGGGGGACGCGGGTGGGACGGTCGCCTGCGTCATGCGTTGATCCTCTTCTCGAGTCGGTTCGACACCCAGGTGAGCGCCATGATGATCACGAAGTACATCACCGCGATGATCAGCCACATGTTGAAGGACTGGAAGTTGCGCGCGATGATGATGCGCCCGGTCTGGGTGAGTTCGGCGAGGCCGATCACCGACAGGATGGACGTGTCCTTGAGCGTGATGACGAACTGGTTGATATACGACGGGATCATCGTGCGGATCGCCTGCGGCATGACCACCTTGCGCATCGACTTCAGGTAACCGATGCCGAGGCTGCGCGCCGCTTCCATCTGACCCTTGTCGACGGATTGGATGCCGCCGCGCACGATCTCGGTCATGTAGGCGCCGGCGTTGAGCGACAGCGTGATGATGCCCGCCGTGAACGCGGACATCTGGAAGTGCAGCGCAGCGGGGATGCCGAAGTAGATGAAGAAGGCCTGCACGAGCAGTGGGGTGCCGCGGAAGACCGCGACGTACACGCTGCCGATGCCGCGGAGCACCACATTGCGGGACACCCGGAACAGGCCGAACACCGCGCCGATCACGAGTGCGATCGCGATGCCCACGACCGAGAGCACGAGCGTGAGCCACAGGCCTTTCAGCAGTTGTGGATACGTGCTCTTGATCAGCCCGGGAATCGAGTTGTCCGACGACGCCGCGCCCTCGCCGAGATACGAGTCGATGATCTCGTCGTAGCGTCCGCTGTCGCGCACGTTCTGCAGGCCGTCGTTGAACATCTGCAGCAGTTCGGGATTGCGCCCCTTGTTGACGGCGAACCCGTAGTCGTTGCCCGCTTCCTTCTCGGTGACGGTCTTCAGGCCGTTCCCCTGAGTGATGCCGTAGGCGAGGACGGGATAGTCGTCGAACACCGCGACCGAGTTGCCGGTGCGGACCTCGTCGTACATGCTCGCCGAATCGGCGAAATAGACTGTCTCGAAGCCGTACTGCGCCTTGATCGATTCGGCGAACGCAGCGCCCTCGGTGCCGTTCTTGACCGCGACGCGTCGGCCGCGCAGGTCGTCGTAGGACGTGATGTCGTCGTTGTCGGCGAGCACCGCCATCTGCACGCCGGACTGGAAGTAGGGGTCGGAGAAGTCGAAGACGTTCTTGCGCTCGTCGGTGATCGACATGCCCGCGATGACGCCGTCGGCCTGATCGGCTTGCACCGCTTGCAGTGCCGCGTCGAAGCCGACCGGCTGGATCTGCACCGAGAAGCCCTGGTCCTCGGCGATCGCGTGCAGCAGGTCGATGTCGATGCCGACGAAGTTGCCGGAGCCGTCCTGGAATTCGAAAGGCGCGAAAGTCACGTCGGTGGCGATGGTGTACGTGCGGCCGGGTTGCGCCGACGCCGTCGCCGGGGTGAAGAGCATCGCCAGGACGCCGAGCACCGCGGCGAGTGCCGCCCACCGCGTCGTCCCTGTCGGCGCCTGTCCTGATCGGCCTGCCAAGTCGTGACCTCCGCCCAGTGTCCGGCACCCCCGTTCGCGGGGTGGTGTGCAGTTCGGAATCTACTTCGCAGTGGTGCACCCGTGGGGCCGATCGCGCCGGATCTCCAGGGCCGCACGTTCGTATGGTCGAGACGGGGCATGTGGGAACGAAAGTGCTGGTCAGAGGCATGAAGTTGCCATAATATCGCCAGTTCGTTACCGTGCCGTGATCAATTGTCCGTCAGCCCTGGGATCCACTGTGTCACCTCTTGCCAAGCTCAATGCGTCACGATCGCCGCTGCTCGTCGCGGTCGTCGCCGCCGTCCTCGCCACCCTCGTGGTCGGCTCACTGCTCGCCGTGTCGCGGCACAAGACCGTCACGCTCGACGTCGACGGCGAGCGCATCTCGCTCGGCACGATGGCCACCGACGTCCGAGGCGCACTCGACGCAGGCGGGTTCACGGTCGACGAGCGCGACGCGGTCGCCCCCGCGGCCGACAGCCGCATCGACGACGGCGACGAGATCGTGCTGCGCCGGGCGCGCGAGGTGTCGCTGTCGGTCGACGGCGCACAGCAGTCGCTGTGGACCACGGCACTCACGGTCGACGAGGCGCTGAAACAGTTCCAGCTCGCGGGCGACACCTTCGTATCGGCTTCGCGGTCCGAACGTCTTCCGCTCGAAGGCGCGTCGCTCGACGTCGCGACGCCGAAGAACGTCAAGATCGCCGACGGTGGCGCCCCGCTCGCCGACGTGCGCGTCGCCGCGCTCACCGTGGGCGACCTGCTGTCCGTGCAGGGCGCGCCGCTCGAGCAGGCCGACAGCGTGACGCCCGCCGCCGACACCCCGGTCACCGACGGCCTCGAGGTGCACGTG
Organism: Rhodococcus sp. HNM0569; assembly: GCF_012726205.1. Taxonomy (GTDB): domain Bacteria; phylum Actinomycetota; class Actinomycetes; order Mycobacteriales; family Mycobacteriaceae; genus Rhodococcus_F. The sequence continues at coordinate 164,824 of NZ_JAASAE010000004.1, forward strand.
ACCCGGGACCGCACCGAGACGCGGACCGAGACCCTCCCGATCGACCCGCCGCGCACGCACGTCGACGACCCGAACGTCGACGAGGGCGACACGGTCGTCGAGAACCCGGGCGTGCCCGGCGAGCGCAAGGTCGATGTGCGCGTCAAGACGGTCAACGGCGTCGAGGCCGAGCGCGCCGAACTCGCGTCCGAGACGCTGCGTGAGCCCGCCGCCGCGGTCGTGCGCGTCGGCACCAAGCCCAAGCCCGTCGTGCCGGTGTCGGCCCGTGCCTCCACGTGGGACGCGCTCGCGCAGTGCGAGGCCACCGGCAACTGGGCCGCCAACACCGGCAACGGTTTCTACGGCGGCCTCCAGTTCACGCAGCAGACCTGGGCTGGCTACGGCGGCACGCAGTACGCCGCGCGCCCCGACATGGCGACCCGCGAGCAGCAGATCGCGATCGCGGAGAAGGTCCAGGCCGGCCAGGGCTGGGGCGCATGGCCGTCGTGCACCAGCAAGCTCGGCCTGCGCTGACCCCGGAAACCGCCGAGCCGCGCGCTCGCTGAGAACAGACCCGACGAAAGGCCCGCATGTCCCCGTTCGCCCGGATCAACCACAGTCGTTCGCCGTTGCTGTACGGCGTGATCGCCGCACTGCTCGCGACGTTGATCCTCGGCGCCGGGATCGCCGTCGCGCAGCACAAGACCGTGACTGTCGACGTCGACGGCGACGTGCGGTCGATGGGCACGATGTCGGGCACGGTGGCCGACGTGCTCGACGACGCCGGCTACCCGGTGGGGGAGCGCGACGCCGTCGCACCGTCGGCCGACGCGTCGGTGTCGGACGGCGACACCGTCGTACTGCGCCGTGCGCGCGAGGTGTCGCTCACGGTCGACGGCAGGCAGCAGTCGTTGTGGACCACGGCGCTCACGGTCGACGACGCGCTCGCGCAGTTCCGCCTCGCGGGCGACGTGCACGTGTCGGCGTCGCGCGGCGAGCGCCTTCCCCTCGACGGCGCGTCGCTCGACGTCGTGACGCCCGTGTCGGTACGCCTCGTCGACGGCGACGCCGCGCCGGTGGACGTGCATCTCGCTGCCCCCACGATCGGCGATCTCGTCGCCGCGACGGGTGCCCCGCTCGAACAGCGCGACCGCACGGTCCCCGCGGCGGACGCGCGACCCGCGGACGGGCAGACCGTCGTCGTCACCCGCGACCGCACCGAGCGCCGCGTCGAGACGCTGCCGCTCGAACCGCCCGAGCAGCGCATCGAAGATCCCGAGCTCAACCAGAGCCGCACCGTCGTCGAGCACACCGGCACGCCCGGCACTCGCAAGGTCACGTTCGACGTCGACGTGGTCGACGGCAGCGAGGCCCGCCGCACCGAGACGGCGAGTGAGGTGCTCGAGCCCGCCCAGCCGAAGATCGTGCGGGTCGGCGCGAAGCCCGGCACCGAGGTGCCGCCGGTCGCGAACGGTGCGACCTGGGACGCGCTCGCGCAGTGCGAGGCGGGCGGCAACTGGGCGATCAACACCGGCAACGGCTTCTACGGGGGCGTGCAGTTCGATCAGAACACGTGGGAGCGTCAGGGCGGCACGAAGTACGCACCGCGCGCCGATCTCGCGACCCGCGAGGAACAGATCGCGGTCGCGTCGCGCACCCAGCAGACGCAGGGCTGGGGCGCGTGGCCGTCGTGCTCGGGCCGACTAGGTTTGGGCTGACCGGCCGGTACGTTAAGTTCGTCCCGTGTCCGACCCCGAAAGCTCTTCTTTCCGCGACTCCGAGAATCGCGAGCCCCGTGACCCGCAGCCCGACGCGGCTGCGCGTGGCCGCGCCGCGCTGCTCGGCCCGGCCGAGGTGCGTGCGCTCGCGGAAGAGTTCGGAGTCCGGCCCACCAAGACCCTCGGCCAGAATTTCGTGCACGACGCCAACACGGTGCGCCGCATCGTCGCCGCGGCCGGGGTCGGCCCGCGCGACACGGTGCTCGAGGTCGGGCCAGGTCTCGGATCCCTCACGCTCGCACTGCTCGACGTCGTCGATCGTGTCGTCGTGGTGGAGATCGACCCGAAGCTCGCTGCGCGGCTGCCCGCGACGGTCGCCGAGCGCGCCCCTGGGCTCGCCGACCGGCTGACGGTCGTCGGCGCGGACGCGATGCGCGTGAGCGCGGCCGAGATCGCGGGCGAACCGACCGCCCTCGTGGCGAACCTGCCGTACAACGTGGCGGTGCCGGTGCTGTTGCATCTGTTCGCGGAACTGCCCAGCCTGCGCACCGCGCTGGTGATGGTCCAGGCCGAGGTCGCCGACCGGCTCGCGGCCGAGCCCGGTTCGAAGGTGTACGGCGTGCCGAGCGCGAAGGCGCGGTTCTTCGGCAGCGTGCGCCGGGCCGGCGCGGTGGGTCGCAACGTCTTCTGGCCCGTGCCGCGCGTCGAGTCGGGGCTCGTCCGCATCGACGCGTACGAGGACCCGCCGTGGCCCACCGACGCCGAGCATCGTCGTCGCGTCTTCGCGGTCATCGACGCGGCATTCGCGCAGCGCCGCAAGACTTTACGTGCGGCTCTCGCCGGCTGGGCGGGCTCGGCGGCCGAGGCGGAGCGGCGGCTGCGTGCCGCGGACGTCGACCCGCAGGCGCGCGGCGAGCAGTTGCCGATCGACGCATTCGTGCGGCTCGCCGCGGTGCCGCCTGCCCCGGTGTGACCGGCATCGCGCAGGGTCGACGCTCGCTCCCCGTCGCGGGATGTGCCATACTGGTTGCGGTCGTAAGTTTTGTGTTTGTGCCAGTCCACGCTCGCAAATCGATAGTGCGAGCGTTCGGACATCCTCCTGGAGTCCCATTCCTTCGGAATGTTCATTCCGCGGAAGTGAATCGACGTCTCGTTCGGACGACCCTCGTAGGCGCCCGACCGGTCGCCTACCCGCAACATGCCAGAGAGGTAAGAACATGGCAGAAGGCACCGTGAAGTGGTTCAACTCCGAGAAGGGGTTCGGCTTCATCGCTCCCGACGACGGTAGCTCCGACGTCTTCGTCCACTACTCCGAGATCCAGAGCAACGGCTTCCGTACGCTCGAGGAGAACCAGCGCGTCGCGTTCGAGATCGGCCAGGGCCAGAAGGGTCCGCAGGCCACCGGCGTCACCACGCTCTGATCCTGCTTCGGAGTTCGCCCCGAATCATCCTCGCGCGGCAGAAATTCCGTTTCCCCGCGTGAGTGACTGTGTGCAGAACCGAACGCGCCCAGAACATTACGTTCTGGGCGCGTTCGTCGTTCGTGTGAGTGCCGCTGTCAGCGTGTGCGGCGCAGTCCCACGGCCTGGTACGCGAGGTTCATCGCGCACACGATCCACAACTGCACGGCGATCCGGTGATCCGGCCCGACGAAGGCGGCCACCGCGCTGCACCCGAGGGTGAGCGCGACCAGAACCGTGGCTGCCGTGACGCCCCTCGGCGAGCACGGCCGCGACAACGACAGTGCGGTGTTCACGACGCCCCACGCCGCCGCGGCTACCGCGACGACCACGATCATCCATTCGGTGGAGAACGCCGCGGGCCACGTCCAGCCTTCGCTGCCGTCTTCCCACGCGCACGTGAAGGCCAGCGAGAAGCCCATCATCGCGGTCGTGGCGGTCGACAGCGCGACGTGCGCGGCGACGACGGTCGTGGACGGTCTCGCATCCCGTGCGGCGACGCCGTGACGCACGGGCGCCGTCTGCTCGACAGGTGCTGCCGCGTGTTCGAAAGGTCCTGATTCGATTGCTGGTAGTCGTTCCCCGACGTTCACTGTGATGTTGTTCCCCGACGTTCGTGTCCTGCTCGTTATGCGCGATACCCCAGGTATGAGACACCTGTCGAGCGGTCAGGCGCAACCGTATCGACGGGCGACGGTGAGGGCGTGGTCGCGCAGGATCCGGCATTCGTCGCGCAGTGCAGCCGGCTCCTCGACGGTGAAGTCGAGGTCGAACGCGGAGAGCCAACGTGCGATCGACGCGAGCGAACTGCCGTGCAACACCACCGAACAGCGGCCGTCGGGCAGGCCCTCGAGGGCGCACCACTCGTCGCTCACTCTCGGCGCGACGACCTCGAGTGGGGCATGCAGTGTCACCCGCGCCGACGCCTGCCCGAATACTCGGCTGACGCCGCGCGCGACGAATGCCGCCGCGCCGCCGTCGGGCAGCGGGCGTGGCGCGAACCGGGGGCCCGTCGGAATCTTCGGCGTGAGGCGGTCGACGCGGAAGGAGCGCCAGTCGTCGCGGTCGAGGTCCCAGGCCACGAGGTACCACCGGGTGCCGGACCGGACGACGCGATGGGGCTCGACCTCGCGGCGCGCTCGTTCCCCGTCGTGCGTCACGTAGTCGAAGCGAAGCCGCTCGTGCGCGTGGCACACCGCGGCGACGGCCGACAGTACGCCGGCGTCGACCGAACTGGACTGAACGCGACGGTCGACTTCCACGTCGAGGCTCGCGAGCCGGTGCCGCAGCCGCGACGGCATCACCTGGCGCAGCTTCGCGAGTGCGCGGGCGGGTGCGTCGTCGAGGCCCGACACGGCGAGGGCGCCCGACTGCAGGCCCAGCGCGACGGCGACCACCTCGTCGTCCTCGAGCAACAGGGGAGGCATCTGCGCGCCCGCACCGAGCCGGTACCCGCCGCCGACGCCGACGGTCGCCTCGACCGGGTAACCGAGCGAGCGCAGCTTGTCGACGTCGCGGCGCACGGTGCGGGTGGTGATGTCGAGGCGCTCCGCGAGATCCCGGCCGGACCACTCGGCGCGCACCTGCAGCAGCGACAGCAGCCGCAACAGTCGCGCAGACGTTTCCCGCATGCGCTCACTATGCCGGACAATGCGGTCGAATCGTGTCCGCTATCACCTGTCGACCAGGGGCGGGGGTCACGCGGCGACAGTGGCTCGGCGCCGACCTGTGCATTGTGGTCCGACGCGGCGCGGCGCCTATTGTGGAACATTGTGCTTTCCGTCGTTCACAGCCCGCTCGTGGTCAGGGCACCGTCCAAGGTCAACCTGCATCTCGGTGTCGGCGACCTGCGCGACGACGGCTACCACGAGCTGACCACGGTGTTCCAAGCGCTGTCGCTGAGCGACACGGTCTCGGTCGTGCCCGCCGACGAACTCGGCGTCACAGTCCGCGGCGCCGACGCGGCGTCGGTGCCCGCCGATTCGACCAACCTCGCGTGGAAGGCCGCCGAGCTGGTCGGCGCGGCCGTCGGGCGCACCCCGGGCGTGCACATCACGATCGACAAGGGCATCCCCGTCGCGGGCGGGATGGCAGGCGGCAGTGCGGACGCCGCCGCGACGCTGGTCGCGCTCAACGCGCTGTGGCAACTCGACCTCCCGCGTACCGAGCTCGACGCGCTCGCGGCGCGGCTCGGCAGCGATGTCCCGTTCGGCCTGCACGGGGGCACGGCGCTCGGCACCGGGCGGGGCGAGAAGCTGCTGCCGGTGCTGGCGCGCAACACCTTCCACTGGGTGCTCGCGCTCGCGAAGACCGGCCTGAGTACTCCGGTCGTGTTCGGCGAACTCGATCGCCTGCGCGCGAGCGGGCAGACACCGCGGCTCGGCGACACCGAACCGCTGCTGCACGCGCTCGCGGCGGGCGACGCGGCCGCCCTCGCACCGCTGCTCGGCAACGACCTGCAGGCGGCGGCGCTCTCGCTCGATCCGTCGCTGCGGCGCACGCTGCGGGCGGGCGTCACGGCGGGCGCGCTCGCAGGCATCGTGTCCGGATCCGGCCCCACGTGCGCGTTCCTGTGCAGCGACCGCGACTCGGCGGTCGAGGTGAGCGCGGAACTCGCCGGTGCGGGCGTGTGCCGCACCGTCCGGATCGCGACCGGCCCCGTCGCGGGTGCACGCGAAGTGAAATCGGAGTCGGAGGAATCCCACTGATGGCCAATCTCGTCAATCTCGAGCAGGTGTCGAAGTCGTTCGGCGTCAAGCCGCTCCTCGACTCGGTGTCCCTCGGCGTCCAGGAGGGCGAACGCATCGGCGTCGTCGGCCTCAACGGCGGCGGTAAGACCACGATGCTCGAGGTGCTCGCCGGGCTCGAAGAGCCCGACGCGGGCCGGGTGAGCCGCGTGAACGGGCTGCGCATGGCCGTCGTCACCCAGCGCGGTGTGCTGCCCGCGGGCTCGACGGTGCGCGACGTCGTGCTCGGCCCGCTCGGTGTGGCCGAACACGAATGGGCGGGCGACGCGCGGATCCGCTCGGTGCTCACCGGTATCGGCATCGACGAACTCGGGCTCGACGCCCGCGTCGACGGGCTCTCGGGCGGCGAGCGGCGCCGCGTCGCGCTCGCCGCCGCGCTCGTGCAGGAACTCGACCTGCTCGTGCTCGACGAGCCCACCAACCATCTCGACGTCGAGGGCGTGCAATGGCTCGCCGAGCATCTCGTGGCGCGCCGCAGCGCGCTCGTCGTCGTCACCCACGACCGGTGGTTCCTCGACACGGTCGCGACCCGTACGTGGGAAGTGGTGGGCGGCAGGGTCGAGAGCTACGAGGGCGGCTACAACGACTGGATCTTCGCGCGCGCCGAACGCGCCCGGCAGGCCGACGCCGCCGAGGAGCGGCGCCGCAATCTCGCGCGCAAGGAACTCGCGTGGCTGCGGCGTGGCCCGCAGGCTCGCACGTCCAAGCCGCGCTATCGCGTGGAGGCCGCCGAGGCGCTCATCGCGGACGTGCCTGCCCCGCGCGACTCGGTCGCGCTCGCGTCGTTCGCCAAGCGGCGACTCGGCCGCGTCGTGGTCGAACTCGAAGACGCGCGGCTCGAGTCGCCCGACGGCCGCGTCCTCGTCGACCGGTTGACCTGGCGTCTCGGCCCCGGCGAGCGGGTCGGGCTCGTCGGCGTCAACGGCTCGGGCAAGACCACGCTGCTGCGCGCGCTCGCGGGCGACACGCCGCTCGCGGCCGGCAAGCGGATCGAGGGTCAGACCGTGCAGATCGGTTGGCTCCGGCAGGAACTCGACGACCTTCCGACCGACATGCGCGTGCTCGAGGCCGTGCAGGACGTCGCCGAGCGGATCACGTTGGGCGACAAGGAGATCTCGGCCGGCCAGCTCGCCGAGCGGCTCGGCTTCACACCCGCGCGGCAGCGCACGCCGGTGGGGGACCTGTCGGGCGGCGAACGACGCAGGCTGCAGCTCACCCGTGTGCTGATGGCCGAACCGAATGTGCTGCTGCTCGACGAGCCCACGAACGACCTCGACATCGACACCCTCCAGCAGCTCGAGGATCTACTCGACGGCTGGGCGGGCACCCTCGTCGTCATCAGCCACGACCGCTATCTCGTCGAACGCATCGCGGACTCGACGTGGGCGCTGTTCGGCGACGGCAAGCTCACCAATCTGCCCGGCGGCATCGAGGAGTACCTGCGCAGGCGCGCCGCATCGGGTCCGAGTGCGACGCCGTCGGTCGCCGCGACGGTCGGCGCCGACGCGCCTGCGAGCGCGGGCCGGGCGCGCGGGGGAGCGGAAGACCGCGCGGCCCGCAAGGAACTGGCGCGCCTCGAACGCGCCGTCGCCAAGTGCGAGGAGAAGGAGGCGGCGCTGCACGTGAAGCTCGCCGAGGCCGCGACCGATCCGGCCCGGCTGCAGGAACTCGACGCGCAGCTCAGGGCCGTCGTCGCCGAGAAGGACGCGGCCGAGGAGCAGTGGATGGAGCTGGCCGCCGACCTCGACTGAATCCGTTCACGCGCGGCGCCTCCCGAGTAGGTGCCCTCAGGCTGCCGGACGCCGATACTCCGCGAAGACGACCCCGGACTCGAACGCCTGTGTGCTGGTCCGCTCCCATGCGGCCGGGTCGTACTTGCCCGCCTCGAAGAGCGGGATGCCGTCGCCGAGGATCACCGGGTTGATCTTCAGTGCGAGCCGGTCGATCTCGTCGGTGAGCGCCGCGGCGAGTGCGCCGCCCCCGCACAACCAGATGCCCTTCCCTTCTTCCTGTTTCAGCGCACGAACGGTGTCCACGGGGTCGACGTCGGTGAACTGCACCTCGCCGCTCCCGGGCTGCGCCCCGTGTGTGCGGGTGAAGACGATCTGCCGCAGGTGCTGGTACGGGTCGGCCAGGTGGTGGTCGGGCATGCCGACGGCGTAGGTGTTCCAGCCCATGAGCACCGTGTCGAAGGGACCGTCGGCGACCGACAGGCCGACGGCCTCGGCCAGCTGCGTCGGTGCCGTGCCGCGGTAGCGCTCCCAGATCGGTCCCATGTGGTCGCCTTCGGCGAGGAAGGTGTCGAATTCGCCGCCGGGGCCCGCGATGTATCCGTCGAGGCTGACCGCAACGTAGTAGGTGAGTTCTCGCATCGTTTCTCCGCTCGCAGTGAGGTGCTACGACAACAACAGTTGTAGTGGTTTCAAAGTACAACAGGTGCAGTGGTTGCGCTAGTGTTCGTTCATGGCCAAAAACGAGGCACGTCGTCGCCTGCTGGCCGACGCGGGCATCGCGGTGCTCGCGCGCGAGGGGGCGCGGGGGCTGACCCATCGCGCGATCGACAAGGAGGCCGGAGTTCCCGGCGGCACCACGTCGAACTACTTCCGCAGCCGAGGTGCGCTGATCACCGGGCTGTTCGAGCGGATCGGCGAGAGAATCGGACCGACCGCCGAGGATCTGGCCCGGCGGGCCGGTCGGAAGCCCAGCCGTGCCCTGTTCGCCGACTACATCCGCGACATCGTGCGGCGCATGACGACGGAAGCCGACGTCGCGAGGGCCCTGTTCGAGCTGCGGCTGGAATCGGGACGTCGGCCCGAGTTCGCCGAGATCGTCGGCGGGTGGCTCCGTGCCGGATTCGACGGAGACCTCGCGTTCAACCGAGCCGCCGGACTACCGGGCGGCCGCCGCGAGATCGCGTTGTTCCACTACGCGATCGACGGTCTGCTGTTCGACCTTCTGACCACGCCGATCGATCCCGAGGTCTCGACCGACGAGGTGATCGACGTGCTCGTCGCGGGCCTGCTGAGCGAGGAGGAATGACGGCGGTCCGCCCGGCAGACCAGCTCGACTGAATCGTTACGCGCGCGGCGGCGCGTCCGATGGACACGCCGGTGTCGATCGTTCTCCTGCCCCGAGTACGTGTTCCCGGCTAGGGTTCGAAGGGACGGTGTGCATGTCGTGTCCTCAGGAGGCGCGGGAATGGATCTCGAGTCGATCAAGGCGATAGAGCAGCTCAAGGGCCGTTACTGCCGCGCGCTCGACACCAAGTCGTGGCCCGAGCTCGCCGCCACCCTCACCTCCGACGTGTCCGCGATCTACGGGCAGTACCTGCACTTCGACAGCCGTGACTCTTTCGTGTCCTTCCTCGAGAACACACTGGGCACGCACGTCATCACCGAACACCACTGCGGACAGCCCGACATCGACGTCGACGGCGATCATGCGACCGGCGTGTGGTGCCTGTCGGACATCACGATCGTGCCCGAGGACAACCTGCTGCTCCGCGGATCGGCGTACTACCACGACGAGTACGTCCGCGGCCCCGACGGTCGGTGGCTGATCTCGCACACGGGTTACGAGCGCACGTGGGAGTCGGCCATCTCGCTCGCCGATCTGCCGAGCTTCCGGCTCGGTTTCAACCGTTGGGACGCGCCCGAACCGCCCGCCGCGTCGGCGTAGCCCGGCCACCTGCGAACCGGACGGCCCCGGCGTCGGAGGCGTGGCGGGGGGCTCGTAGGCTGGGCCGCGCCGCACCTGCGGCCGTTCCACGGCGAGTGAACCCGGTGCGATTCCGGGACTGACGCGCAACGGTGACGGGCACCTCGCCCGCAAGTCCGATCTCTCGGCGTGGAATGCGTACGTCCGTCCGGCTCCGCGACCGAGCCCCGAGCGAGGAGAACCTCTCCCGTGTCACTGTCTGCGCGCTCGCGCATGTCCTTCATCGCCCGTCCTTCCCGTGCCGCCGTCACGTCGCGGGTCGCGATGCTCGCAGTGGCCGCGGCGTGTGCCGCGGGATGCGGCGCAGGCGTCGCCGACTCCGGCGAGAGCACGACCGACTCCGGCGGGGGCGCGTATCCGCTCACGCTCGAGAACTGCGGGCACACCGTCACCGTCGACGAACCGCCGCAGCGTGCCGTCGCGCTCAACCAGGGCGCCGCCGAGATCATGCTGTCGCTCGGTTTGGCCGACCGCATGGTCGGCACCGCCACCTGGACCGACCCCGTCCGGGAGAACCTCGCCGCCGACAACGAACGGGTACCGCGACTCGCCGACGACAAGCCGTCGCTCGAGGTCGTGCTCGACACCGAACCCGACTTCGTCGCCGCGTCCTTCGGCGGAACGCTCGGCCCGGGTGGCGTCGCCACACGCGAACAGTTCGACACGCTCGGTGTGCCCAGCTATCTGTCGCCCACCGACTGCATCGGCAAGACGGACCAGAGTGTCAACGCCGACGGTGCCCGCACGGAACCGCTCACGATGGATACGGTGTACCGCGAAATCCGGGACATCGCAGCGGTCTTCGACGTCGTCGAACGCGGTGAGCAGTTCGTCGCCGACCTCGAGGCGCGGTACGCGGCCGCGGCGGGCGATCTCGACGCCGCGGGAACGTCGCTCGCTTTCTGGTTCGCCGATCTGCGCACGCCGTACCTGGCGGGCTGCTGCGGATCGTCGGGCATCATCACCGATTCTGTCGGCGCCACCAATGTATTCGCGGACACCACCGACGAGTGGCCGCAGATCGGCTGGGAGGTCATCGCCGAGCGTGACCCGTCCGCGCTCGTGCTGGCCGATCTGAGCAGGCGCAGCATCGAGGGCGATGCCCTCGACAGCAAGATCGCCTTCCTGGAGAGCGATCCCGTCACGCGCGAGATGCCCGCCGTGCGCGAGCGACGGTACATCGTCGTCAACGGCGCCGATCTCAACCCGTCGATCAGGACGGTCGACGGCATCGAGAAGGTGGCCGTGGCACTGCGGGAGTGGGGCGCCGAGTAGTGACGGGTGTCCTCGCGCCGCCGGCACGCCGGGCGGCCGGATCGGGTCGGCGTCCGGTGTTCGTGATCGCCATGGCCTGCGGTGCCGTGCTTCTCGTGCTCTCGATCGCATTCGTGATCACGATCGGTCCCGCCTCCCTGTCGGTCCCCGACGTCTATCGCATCGTGCTCGGTCACCTCGGTGCGGGCGACGGTGCCGGGGTCTCGAAGGTGAAGGACGCGATCGTGTGGGAGCTGAGATTGCCCCGCACGCTGCTCGCGGCGCTGTGCGGCGCGGGTCTCGCACTGTGCGGCGTCGTCCTGCAGTCGCTGCTGCGCAACGTGCTCGCCGATCCGTTCGTGCTCGGTGTCTCCTCCGGCGCGTCGGTCGGCGCCGTCTCGGTCGCGGTGCTCGGCGTCGGCGGCGGGGTGCTGTCGCTGTCGGCGGGCGCGTTCGCCGGGGCACTCGTGTCGTTCGGGCTCGTGCTGGCGCTCGCGTACGGCGCGGGCGGCGGCACGTCGCGCATCGTGCTCGCGGGAGTTGCCGGTACGCAGTTGTTCTCGGCGCTCACGTCGTTCATCGTGATCTCGTCCGCGGACGCGGAACAGACGCGCGGCGTGCTGTTCTGGCTGCTCGGTTCGCTCGGCGGTGCCGACTGGACCCTGGTGACCGCGGGCGCCGTCGTGCTCGTGGCGGTGCTGGCGGTATGTCTCGCGCACGCGCCCGCGCTCGACGCGTTCACCTTCGGTAACTCCGCGGCCTCGGCACTCGGCGTCTCGGTCGTCCGGGTGCGCACGACCCTGCTGGTCGCGACGGCGCTGCTCACCGCGGTCCTCGTCGCCGCGGCGGGGGCCATCGGGTTCGTCGGCCTCGTCGTTCCGCATGCCGCGCGCTTCCTGGTCGGAGCGACGCACACGCGCCTGCTTCCCGCCGCGGCGCTCGCGGGTGCGCTGTTCATGGTGTGGGTGGACGCCGTGGCGCGCACCGTCTTCGAGCCGCAGGAGGTGCCCGTCGGGGTCGTCACCGCACTCGTCGGCGTCCCCGCGTTCGCGGTGATCCTGTTCCGCATGCGCGGGAGTCACTCGTGAGTACCACCGGATCCGGTGCACCCGTCGTGCTGTCGGTGGAGGACGTGAGCGTCGACCGCGGCTCCGCGCGCGTGCTCGACGGCGTGTGCTTCGACGTGCGCGAACGGGAGACAGTCGGCCTGCTGGGGCCGAACGGGTCGGGAAAGTCGACTCTGCTGCATGTGCTTTCGGGCGTGCGGCGGCCGAATGCGGGAAGCGTTCTGCTCGACGGTGCGCCGCTGCGCTCGTGGAATCGCAAGCAGGTGGCGCGCCGTGTCGCCCTGGTCGGGCAGCACGCCGACACGGAGGTCGACGTCGACGTCGCGGACGTCGTGCGGCTCGGTCGCGTGCCGCATCGCGGACTGTTCGGAGCGAGCGGCGACGACGCCCGCGCCGTCGACGCGGCTCTCGACGCGACCGGGATGAGCGACCTGCGCACCAGGCGGTGGCGTTCGCTGTCCGGGGGCGAGCGTCAGCGAACGCAGATCGCGCGGGCGCTCGCGCAGGAGCCGCGTGAACTCGTGCTCGACGAGCCGACGAACCATCTCGACATCCGGCACCAGCTCGACATCCTGTCGCTCGTGCGTGACCTGCCGTTGACCACCGTTGTCGCGCTGCACGATCTGAACCTCGCCGCGATGTTCTGCGATCGCGTCGTCGTCCTCGACCGTGGCCGTGTCGTCGTGGTGGGTGCGCCCGCCGACGTGATCGACGAGGATCTCGTGGCGCGGGTGTACGGCGTTGCGGCGGACATCACGCTCGACGACGGCACGCCCGCGATCCGGTTCCGCACGGCCGCAGCATTGCACGAGGTCGGCCGGTGGGGCACCCTCGAGGCAGGAGGTTGAGATGCCGGTTGCCGAATTGCTCCGCCTGGGAACGCCCCGCACCATCGTCCGCTGGGGCGATCCTGTGTTGCACACGCCCGCGCGCGCGGTCACCGATTTCGGGGCGCCGCTGCAGGAACTGCTCGCGGACATGTTCGCCACCAACACGGCGGCCGACGGTGCCGGATTGGCAGCGCAGCAGGTAGGCGTCGATCTCGCCGTCTTCGTGTACGACTGCGCCGACGACACCGGCGCCCGCCGTGCGGGTGTCGTGTGCAATCCCGAGCTGGACCTGCCCGAGGGCCGCGACCGGCGACTCGTTTCGTTCGGCGAAGGGTGCCTGTCGTTGCCCGGCGCGTACGTCGATGTCGATCGGCCGGATATCGCCACCTGCCGTGGCTTCGACCAGTACGGCGACCCGATCGAGATCACCGCAGGCGGCACCCTCGGCCGTTGCCTGCAGCACGAGACCGACCACACCAAGGGCACAGTGTTCGGCGACCGACTGTCCACGCGGGCACGCACACAGCTCTACAGGCAGTTCGAGCAAGGCGCGCACCGCTATCCCGACGACTGGCCGCAGTCTCCGATTCGCTGAGGCGCCGCTCAGCGTCGTCGGCCGAAGGGCGTGATCAACCGGTCGGGCGAGTCCTCGGATCGATGTGCAGGCCGCTTCTGGTGCCGGTCGAGAGTCGTCGGATCGGCCTGTGGCACGCGGGTGTTCGGACACCGACACATGGCGGAGACCAGGCATTGAAGGTTGAATCCGTGGATCCCCCGGATTCGAAAGCTGCAGATTCAGGTCGCCTCGCGGGCTTCGCCCAGCAACATTCGCTGGCTTCACTGATCGCGAATCTCCCGAGTCCAGAGTGAATTCGAATGGCAGAGTTGGTGAATTGGTGACGGTGGTGGTAAGCCGTTGCCGATTTCTGCATGCCGGGGTGGGTCCGATGCTCGGCGGTGGGTTTTCGGTGTCGGTGTCGGGTGGTAACCGTGTTGCTGCCATGTGGCGAGTCCGGGAGAGGTGCTCGGTCGCATCGGCGCGAGTTGCAGGATGCACCGCGCTCCTGCGGGTACTGGCAACGAGGGAGGGACATGGATGGGAAGTAGTCAGGGGCGATTTGTGGTGGTGTTGATCGCGATTGCCGGTGTGGCAGGTCTCTCGCGGGCGTCGCGTCGAGCCCCCCGGAGTGGCCTGTTGCAGAACCGCCAGGTGGGCGTCGGTGTTTCGTCGACATCAGCATATCCGCTGGAAGCGCGGTCTGTTCTAGAAGAGGCGTCCGATAGCGAGATCGATTCTGCTGCGGCGAGCGCACGTGTTGCGATGTGGGTGGGAGCTTGGTCCGTTCTGGTTCTTGGAATGGGGGTCAGTGCCCTAGCTGCTATCGTGTGCGCCGCCTATCAGGGTCTTTCAACGAGTGAGTCAGTAGACCGTGCCGGCGATTTCGATGCGTGGCGATCGTCATGGACCGGATTGCTGGATCCGCAGACGGCACTGACGGTGAATGTTGGGCTTGTCGCGATCACTCTGGCGGTCAATACAGCGGTATCACCGGCACGTAACGATGCTCGCACGCTCGAGGCAGCAGTGGAGACGTCGGTGTGGACGACGGTGATGTCGTGGCTGGCGCTGTGTGCGGGCGCGCTCAGTGTCACGGCGGCGGTTATTGTCGCGGCCGGGATTGGCATAGATCCTCGGCACAATATTGGTGTCGCGTTGGGCGTCGCGCTCACTGCTGTTTTCTCTGTTGGGTTTGCCGCAACAGTGCGAATGTCGGACCACTCGGGTGCTGGAAAGCGGCTGTCCACCATCACTGCGAGCAAGAGGCTCGGACAGCTGAGGGGCCGACGCGCGCGATTGGTTGGCGTACCTTCGCAGCCTGAGGGACTGTGGCGGCAATTCGCTGTTTCCACCCTTTTGACTTTCGCCCTGACCCTCATGGTCGTACTGCTCATCGTGGTGTGGCTTGCTGGCGACATTGCTGTCGTCGAATCGGATTACATTCCGGTGTTGATAGGTGTGGTCTTCGTATCGCAGTGGTTCTCGTGGCAGGCAGTCTCAGTCCGGTGGAAGTCTCAAGCTCGTCGAGACTCCCACCGTGAGAGGCCGGCGTGGGTTCTGCTCGCGGTGGGTGGTCTCTACACGGCGTCGATGGCTTTCCTCGCGTACTCGCCCTGGGATGACACCAGTGACCTCACAGTTGTAGCGATATTGACGGTGGCGATGGCCGCGCCACTGTGGATTATCGGGGCGCTCGCGTGGGCCGCGGGTGTGCGTGCGCGAGGTGAAGGGTGCCGTCTGGTCAGGTGGGTCGGCTGGTGTTCATCCGGTATTTGGTACTGGGTTGCGTACGACCTCGATCGCGAGATTTCGCGGTTGGGCCAGCGTATTAGCCGGCTGAACGAGGCCAGGGCCAACGCGGGGTGAGGGTTCAGGCGCGCTATTCGCAGGCGACCTTCCTGGGCTCGCCCGAGAACTCGAGGAGCGCCGATTGCGTTGGCGGAGCAGGCCAGTTCAGCGGGTTTTCCGTCTCCTCGAACACATGGCGGTTGTCGCGACACTGGGACGTTCCTACCGTTACGTGGCGGGCATGCCGCTCACCGGCTCCGTGACCGTCCTCCCGGTAGCCGCGGCCCTGGCCTATGATGTCGCTGAGGCCAGCAGGATTGGGTTGAAGTCCTGGGGCGCGTGTGTTTAGGTGGCGCTGGTAGAGCCCTTCGGGGCGTGCGGTTCCTGACCGTCCGGGGACTGTGTCACCATCCCGTCAGGGCGGCCATGAGGCCGCCCTGTCATGTCTGTTCGGATTCTGTCCTCTCGGTTGCCGGTCGCGAGTCTGTGGCTGGTGTTCTTCGTCAACGGTGTCGTCCTTGCGAGCTGGGCGCCGCGGATCCCGCAGGTGAAGTCTGAGCTGGATCTGTCCGACTCGGCGCTGGGTTTCGCGTTGTTCGGTGTGGCCGCAGGATCGGTCCCCGCCCTGGTGTCGACCGGTCTACTGCTGCGGTACGTCTCGTCGCGGCGGGTGTGTGTGGTGTCCGGGTTGGCGTTTGCGGCGTTTCTGCCGCTGATCTCCGCTGCCGAGGGCCCCGTCTCGCTCGGGGTGGTGTTGATGATGCTTGGCGCTGCGAGTGGCTGTCTCGATGTCGCGATGAACACGGCGGGGCTCGAGTTCCAGCGCGATAGCCGCGCGCAGGTGATCTCGCGTTTGCACGGCGGCTACAGCCTCGGCGTCCTGGCCGGCGCTGCAGGCGGTGCGTGGGCCACACATCTGCAGGTCAGTGTGTTGGCCCATTTCGTCGTGGTCAGCGTCGTGCTGTGCCCGCTGATTGTCGGCGCCGCAGTTCATTTCCCCGATGCCGCGCGCACGGCATCTCACGCAGCCGAGTTTGCGGCAGAGGTTCCTGGCGACCGCAGTCGGCAGACGGCAGGCCCTTGCCTGTCGGTGGTCCCTGTGACTGTGGCCGCGCTCGCGATCGGCGCCCTGTTGCTCGAGGGCATGGTCACGGACTGGTCGGCGCTGCTTGTAGGTCGCGATTACGACGGCGGTGCGAGTGTCGGCGCCGCGGTCGTCGTGGCGTTCAGTGTCGCGATGTTCGTGTCACGGTCAGCTGGCGACGTGCTCGCTGCGCGCTTGGGCCACCGTCGACTACTGGCAACATGCTCCGCGGTCATCGCGGGCTCACTTCTCGTCGGACTTGCACAGCCCACTGCGACTGGGGTGTTCGTATCGCTCACCGTCGTGGGCCTTGCTTCGGGGCCGCTGTTTCCGCTTGCAGTTTCCCTCGCGTCCGAGAGATCACGATCGACGGTGGCCGCGGCGGCGGCACAGGTGAGCGCAGTGGGTTATCTGGCGTACCTGGCCGGGCCGCCGATGATCGGCATGGTCGCCGGTGTGTGGACGCTGCCAGTCACCGTCGCCGTCGTCGGCACAGCCTGCGCTGTCGTCGTTGCCACGGTCGCCCTCACGGCCCGCACTACCTGACAGCACAACGCACGCAACGCAGTTGCTTGCGAGGGTGCCGACTCCTCTCGCACGGTGGCGCTCACCTCGACACCACAGTCGACGGGGTCGAACAAAGCTGGCCATGTGGGGATCCGGCGATGGCGACCGGCCGATGCTCGAATTGTGCGAGTGAACTAGCGGCCGAGCGCTACTGGCTGCCGACACGTCCCTTGCGGTCGGCCGCAATGATCTGGTCGAGCAACCCGGGGAACGCCGACTCGAGGTCGTCGCGGCGCAGCCGGGTCATGCGGCCGTTTCCAACGTCGCGTTGCCAGACCAGCCCCGCGGTCCGGAGCACCTTGAAGTGATGAGTGCGTGTGGACTGGGCCCACGGCATTCCGAAGACGCTGCAGAACTGCTCGGTGCCGTCCGGCTGCTCCGCGAGCTGGGCGACCACACTGCGTCGATTAGCGTCGGAGAGGGCGTGCAGGATCTTCGACAGATCGAATTCTTCGAGATCTGGATGTCCGTCCTTGTCAGCCATGGCAACCGCGTCCCCTTTCCGGCGACTCGCTCATTGTTACTAGATACCTAACATCTACTAAATAAATGGTACCTATCGAACGCTCGGGTTGCACACCTGTGTTATCAAGCAAGGCGATCCACAGGCAGACTCAATGGCCGGTGCACGAGCACACCTGTATCCCAGGCCAAGGTTTGCGGATCCACGGCGAGGCGCAGGTCCGGAACACGGTTGGTGAGCACTGCCATCACCTCGATGATCTCCATGCGCGCCAGTGCCGATCCCATGCAGTGGTGCATCCCATAACCGAACTGTAGGTGTCGCTTCCCCGACCGGGTCGTGTCGACCAGCCACGGGTCCGGGAACACGTCGGGGTCGCGGTTCGCCTCGTGAGCATCGGCGTAAACGGTCTCTCCCTCGTTGAGGATGCCAGTGGAGAAGCGGACATCGTGTGCTGCGATGCGCGGAAAAGTGGAGATCCGTCCGAGTGGGAGCAAGCGCAACAGCTCTTCGACCACGGTGGGAATGGTGGTCGAGTCGGCAGCCATGAGCTCCCAGAGGTCATGTTCGACGAGAGCGGTGTACACGATCTTGGACAAGACGGACAGGACGTTCTGGTCGCCTCCGACGAGGGAACCGAGCAGTGTGGCAGCGAATTCGGCGTCGGTGACTGTCGGCTCGATGGTATCCCGCGCGTCGAGCAGATCTTGAATCAGCCCGACGTTCAGTGGGCGTCGGCCGCCGACCAGGTCTTCGATATAGCCGTACAACTCCCAGAAGTCTTCGAGCAATCGCGGCACGTCGGTGTCGTGGGCGAGTTGCATCTCCCGCGACAGGTGTCGGAATTCGGGGATATCCGCTCGCGGTATCCCGAGGTAGTCGGCATTCACAGCGATCGTGAGCGGATCCAGCACGTCGATCATCAGATCGACAGGCTCACCTGCAGCGAGGGAAGAGAGTAGACCGTCGACAGCCCTGTCGGTGAGGCGACGAACGGCCGGCGCGAGTCCGGTCATCGTGTTGACGCTGTATGCCGAAGCGACGAACCTCTTGAGTCGCCCGTGGTCTGGGTGGTCGAGGTTGAGCAGCATGTCCGGCGGCATGATCGTCGGCAGGAAGCTGGGGCCGTCGGCGACGTTGGTATCGCTACGAATGAACGAAACGTCGGTCAGCACCTGGTGTACGTCGGCGTAGCTCGTCAGGTGTACCGCGGTGTGGCCCGTTGGCAGTGTGACTCGAGGAAGCCCACCCGGCGACAACTCCGATCTGCGAGAGATCATCGCGGGTGGTGTGATGCCGGGGATGGTTCGGATGTCGAAACGGACCCGGCCAGGGTTCGTGGGGGCAGACATCATGCCTCCGTGGTCGAGTTGGCGTCCTTGCCTCGGACGAGGAGGATCGCGACGGTGATTGCGACCAGTAGCCCGATCACGCCGGTGATCGTCGTGGTGAAGGCAGTGCGGTAGACCTCGGCGTTGCCGGGCTGGCCCGCGGAGGTGTCCTGCGCTGCCGCGCCGGTGAGATGGTGGCCGACGACCGTCGAAAGGACGAACGCGTAGCCGGCGACGAACACAGCCTCGCTGCCGATCCGGAAGAAGTTGAGCAGCCCTGCCGCTGTGCCCGTGCGTTCAGCGGGGACCACAGCGAGTGCGTGCCCGTCGACGAGGCCGATGGGCAGGCCGAAGCCGAGACCGAGCAGGACCATCGGGACGATCACCCATGCGATCGAACGGCCCTCGGACAGTAGAAGAATCCCGGCATTGCCGAGGACGAGCGCAGCCAGGCTCGCGTAGACCACCGATCCGACATGGATGGACCGGACAGAGTTGATCAGCTTGGCGACAGCGGTCGGCGCAACGAGCACAGGAATGGTCATAGCCAGCATGACCAGCCCTGCGCTACCGGGGCTCATCGCCTTGATACCGCTCAGCGCGGACGGCAGATAGGTCAGGAGCGTGACGAAGCCGATGGAACCGGCGACGGGGACTAGGCACATCGCGAGGAACTCCCTGTTGCGCAGCAGGGACAAATCGAGGATCGGCACGCGTTTGCCGCCGGTGGTCACCGATGTGGGAGAAGCGCCGGGGAGAATCCGAGCGCTCGCGGCGGCGATGGCCAGCACTATGGCCTGCACGATGAACACGCCGCGCCAGCCGACGCCTGCGACCAGTAGGCCCGAGACTGTCGGTCCCAGGGCAAGTCCGAGGCCGTTGATGGTTCCGAACAGTGCGAATGCCTTGGTTCGAGCAGTGCCCTGGTAGGCGTTCGAGAGCATCGAGCTAGCGCCGGTAAGGATGGCTGCGGCGCCGATCCCGGCGACGATTCTCGCCGCGTCGAGGACGATCAGTATCGGTGCGACGGCGCTGATCACACTGCCTGTGGTGAACAGGGCTGCGCCGAGAGCGAAGGTCACTCGGTAGCCGATCCGGTCACTGACTGCGCCCCAGGCGAGGACGCCGAGCGCAAAGGCGACATTGAAGCCGTTGACAACCCATTGAAGGGCCGTGGGTTGGGCACCGAGGTCGCCGGAGATTCTCGGCAGGGCTATCGCGGTGCCGGCGATGGACATCGGCGTGACGAACTGCGCGGCAAGGACTATCGGGAGCGTCCAGCGGCTCGGGGCCGGAGTGGTGTCTACGGAGGCGTTCGAGGTGGCGGTCACAAGAAAGTCTCACTTCCGTCGTAGGTACTACCGTTATAGTAGCTCGTATGAGTGTTGTGCAACCACGGCCGAGATCATGAACGCACCGATCCATGTCGACGTCGACGTCGTCATCGTCGGGGGAGGGCCGGTAGGAATGCTTCTCGCTGCCGAGCTCGCCCAACGCGGTGTGAATCCGCTGGTGGTCGAGTCGCGGACCGCCGTCGACGAGCGACCCCGCGCGGGAACTGTGCATGCCCGGTCGCTGTCGCACCTCGCCCGCCGGTCATACGTTGCCTCAGTTCCGCCCGACGAAATTGTCAGTGTCGCAGGTGAATTGCGCAGCACATCGTTCCAGTTCGCAGGCGCACCCGGGCTGACCCTGAGTGCACCGGCAGAAGAACCAGCACCACTGGCCGGGATCCCGCAGGCAGCCCTCGAGGCGGCATTCGAGCGGCGCGCACGTGGGCACGGAGCCGACATCAGGCGCGGTATGACCGCGAAGACCATCGAAACGGTCGTGGATGCGAGCGGCAGCCCCGGTGTGCAGGTCGAGGCCGCCCCCAGTGGTAGCGCCACGGGAACCGACATCACTGTGCACGCACAGTTCTGTGTCGGCGCCGACGGTGCACGCAGCCTGGTTGCCACAGCCGGGGCCTTCCCGGCCGTGGAAGTCCCGCCGACGATGACGGCTTTCTCCGCGCTCGCACGCTCAGGGCGCGCTGGACCGCCGCCGGGCTGGAACCAGACCACGGACGGCTGGACGATGCACAACCCGAGCGCTATCGGTCAAGGCCGTGTGATCGGGATGGACTTCAGTGGCCCGGCAACGGACAGATCCGATCCATCGGAAGCCGAATACCTCGCGACGATGACGGCAGTCCTCGGCACCGAACCCGACCTGACGGACATCTCCCATCTGACCCGATTCAGCGACTATGGTCGCTACCACTCGGTCCTGCGCGACGGCCGGCTGCTGCTGGTCGGCGATGCTGCCCACATCCACTACCCGCTCGGAGGGCAAGGGCTCAATACCGGCATGCAAGATGCCTTCACTCTGGGATGGCGCCTTGCCGACGTGGTCAAGGCCAAGGCGCCCATGGACACTCTCGACGACTGGTCTCGCCGACGTGCTGCCGTTGCGGCAGTCGTCGTCGGCAACACCGTTCTCCAATCGCGAATGATGAATCCCGCTATGAGCGATCTTCGAGACGCTGTGCAGGCAATGATGACGGTACCTGCGATCCACGACGGTATCGCGGAGATGATCTCCGGCCAGTTCCAACCAGGATTTGTTACCGATTGCGCCGTTACCGACCGGACTACAGGGGAGGTGACGAGCCTTACGCGCCTGCTGCGCACGGGGCGCGCTGTCGAGCTCCGCGTCGACGAGAACGTGCCACGACTGGGGGAGAACGACCCGGATCGGATAACGATGACAGGCCGGATCGCTCCCGCCCCGCCGTGGCGCGCGGCGTACATCGATCCCGATGGCTACCTACGCTGCAGCATCACCCAGTAGCGCCCGGATCTCGCCGATCGCTTGGTCTGCGTCGATAAACTGCACCGCTGACCAGCCTGCTTCCCTTGCGGCAATACAGTTCTCCGCGAGGTCGTCCAGCAGGAGACAGTCGTCCGGCGCGACACCGTTGCGCTGCGCCGCGAGCGCGAAGATTGCAGGATCAGGCTTACGTACACCGACCTTGCACGAGTCGACGAAGTCGGTGGCGACGTCGTCGAGCCCGACCATCGGTCGCCAGTACGGCTCCCACTCGTGGACGTTGTTGCTCAGCACGCCGACCGCAGTACCCGCTGAAGCCAGTTCGACTGCGAAGTTTCGAACCTGGCCGTTCACGCGATGGCCGTCGAACCACTGCCGTCCGAAATCGAGCTCGCTCCGAGAAAGATCCATTCCAGGGTGTTCACGGCTGATCACAGTATGGATCTGGCGAACCCACGTGTGCTCGTCGATCATTCCGAGCTCGATCGGGGCGAGGGTCGGCATCGAATACTCGGCACCCACCGTTGCCATCGCCTGCTGGAGCACAGGTGTCGGTATGCCGGTGCGGGCAGCGTAACTGGCGAAGAGTGCTGTCAGTGGTGGTGAGAGGACACCACCGAAATCGAACCAGACGAATGTCTCGGGTGTACTCACTGAACCAGCGTCCAGATATCGACAGGCATCACTTGCAGGCCCACGCGTCCCGAGGCGACGGTCGCGTCGTCTTGCATGATGCGAATCTCGGCGGTGACGCCACCTTCCCTGTCGGGGTCGAGTGCGGCGACAGCCCGTGCCATGGTGGCGATCTCGAATTCAGCGAACTTGCCGAAGCTGATCTCGAGGTGGTGCATGACCATGCGACTGGTGTCGAGCCCGAGCGAGGCATTGGTCGCGGCCATCGCGATCTGTCGAGCTGCTTCGAACTGCAGCATGCCGGGCACGTGGTCAAGGGCGTGGTCGAACAGCGACGGATGGTTCGTGTCGATCACGGTAAGTGCGCTGATCTCGCCTGCTTGGAACGCCGGATTGGCCAAGATCGCGTTGCGCGGGTTGTTGCGTCCGACGGCGCCGGGACGCATCCGCGCCACCGGGGAAGGTGCCGGAATCTGAGGGGCCTCAGGAAGTCCCAACTCTTGGCGCCCCCGGTGCCTGATGCGCGCCCACACGTTAGCCGGCATCCACTGGTACACCATCGTTTCACGAGCTGCGATCTGCTCCTCGATGTACGCCGTCATCTCCAGAGTCAGGCCGATGACCGTGCCATTGCGCTTCTTTTCCGCGAGAACGTCTGCAGTCACGGTGCAATGGCCCGGGCACGATCCGATCCGGAACGTCTCGCCATCGACGATCTCGAAGTCCGCGGACCCGAAGACGAACTTCTGGGCACGCTCGACGCCGACGAAAGTGTGGGCGTAGTAGATCGCAACCTGACGGAACACCTCGATGAGCAGAAGCGGGTCGTAGGTCGTCGCCGTCCCCCGGTGGTCGCTGAAGTAGGAGTGGTTCCTGGGCAACTGCGCTGCGAAGACGGCGCCATTGCAGTAGCGGCGTGCGTCGGTGAGGAACACCTCGGCGATGGACTCACGGTGAACGATGTCGCGCGGGATGTTCCGGTCGAATGACAGGTCTTGGACAGTTGCGGTCATGTGGCCCCCTCCGGGTCAAGAAACGGTGTAAGACGCGAATCGTTCGACGGAACCCACGAAGACAAGGCTAGTAGGTTCGCTAAGTATCGTACCTTCCGCGTTCATAGTGCCTATCAGTGTCGACGTCGGCGCACAATCCGAGCGGCGAAGATCACACACTTCGATGGTCACGCATTACCAGCGGAACTCGGAATACTTCTGGTGGTGTATGGATCGACGCTGACTGTTGGCAACATGCTCCGGGATTGTCGGGGTTCGCTTCTCGTCGGATTTGTACAGCTCACTGCGGCTGGGGTTTTCGTTTCGATCGCCGCTGTGGGGTATCTGGCGTACCTGGCCGGGCCCCTGATGATCGGTATGCTCGCCGGTGTCTGGACGCTGACGGTCGCCGTCGCCGTCGTCGGAGTTGCTTGTGCTGCCGTAGTGGTGCGCAGTCGAGCGTGGCGGGCCGGTGAGGTGCCCCGCACGCGTGAGCGTGTGGGGCACGTGGAAGAGGTTTGCCGCAGTCTGGTCTCGTCACCGTGGTTCTGCGAGCGACGGTTCGTCGAGCTGCGGGTCGGGTGTCGTGGTGCGTCGGCGTTGGCTGAGGGTGGCGGCGGTGCCGCCGACGAGGAGGGTGAGCACGGCGAATCCGCCGTAGAGGTAGTGCGCTTGGGCGAGTGGGGTGTCGGCGGCGTTGACGAGTACTCCGGTCAGGGCTGCCCCGAGCGCGTTGGCGACAAGTTGGACGATGTTGATCGCTGCTGAGGCTTTGTCGCCTTCGTTCGGGTCGCTGACGCTGTGCATCGCGCCGGATGCCAGGTGGGGCCATGCGATTCCGATTCCGGCACCTGCCACGGCGAGGGTCAGTGCCCACAGGAGGACGCGGGTGCCGGTGGCGGAGTCGGCCTGCAGGAGGGCGGTGCCGGCGAGTCCTGCCGCGATCACGATGGGGGAGGCGAGCACGATCAGCCGGGTGGTGCGCGGTCGCGAGGCGCTGGCGCTGGGTAGTTCCCCGAGTGTCCATCCAGCGGCGATGGCTGCGCCGAGGAAGCCCGCGGCCAGCGGGGCGAGTCCGCCGAGACGCTGGCCGAACAGTGGGACGAAGGTCTCGGTCGTGGATGCGATCGCGAGTACTGCGATCGTCAGATAGATCCAGCGCAGGGGTGAGCCGGGGGTGAATGTCACTGCGGGGAGCACGCTGGCATCGGATCGGCGCTCGTGGAGGTAGAACAGGACGAGGAGCGTGAGGCCGACGGTCACGCCGGCGATGGTCGCGGTCTGCGAGTCCAGGATGCTTGCGACGCTGACGGACAGGGCTGCGGCAACCACGAGCAGTAGAGACAGGACGGGGAATTGTTCTCGCGGGGCGGGCTCCGTGGGCGCAGTCAACGCTCGGGGAACGATGGCTGCGACGCAGAGTGAGGCGACGATCAGCAGCAGGAATGCGATGCGCCAGTGCGTGTACTCGGCCATCGCGCCGCCGAGTGTCGGGCCGAGGAAGGTTCCCACGCCCCACATCGCCGAGATCAGGGCGGTGCCGCGTGCCCACAGTGTTGCGGGCAGGCTCGAGCGGATGAGGGCATAGCCCAGTCCGGCGAGGAGGCCGCCGCCCAGCCCCTGGATTACGCGTCCGGCGAGCAGCACGTACATCGAAGGGGTGAGCGCGCACATCGCGGAGCCTGTGGTGAATGCGGCGAGTGCGACCAGGTAGGCGGTCTTGGGGCCGGCTGTTCCGAGGATGCGGCTCACGAGCACCGAGGTGACGACCGAGCCGAGGAGGAAAACTGTTGTGGCCCAGGCGTAAAGCTCCTGGCCTCCGATATCGTCGATGGCGGAGGGTAGCAGGCTGGTGGTGAGGAAGGCATTGGTCGCGTAGAGAGCGACACCGCCGGCGAGCACGGTCATGCCGGAGCGGTGTTCTCGGCCGAGGAGTTGGCTCCAGGTGCCGTGATCGGCCGGGGAGGACGCGTAGCTGTCGGTCATGAGGATCGCCGCCCTTTTCCGTTTGGCTCGAAGCGGGTGTTGGAGATCTGGGTGTGGCCACCCTAGCAAAGTCGTCAGACGTCTGGTGACTGTAGTGCGGTGAGGTAAGCTGCCGGGGGAAAGCTGAAGCATGCGACGGGGAAGGGCGGCTAGTGATGGCGCTGAAGGCTGTGCAGGTCACGCCGACCACACTCGACCAGGTGACAGCCCAGATGATCGAGCAGCTCAACAGCGGGGAGTGGACGGTCGGCAGCAAGCTGCCCAGCGAGGCCGCGCTCTCGCAGGAAATGAATGTATCCCGCTCGGTGGTGCGTGAAGCTATTCGCGGCTTGGCGCGACTCGGGATGCTCGACCCGGTGCATGGTTCCGGCACCTATGTGCGCACCCGGCACAGCCCCACCGCGATGCTCGAAGGGCTCGACCACGCGGGTGTCGCGGAGATCTTCGAGGTCCAGATGGCCTACGACGTCCAAGCTGCCGGACTGGCTGCCGAACGGCACACGGCCGCGCAACTACGGCGGCTACGCAAGCTTCTTGCGAAACGTGATGCGTCGGAGTCTGACCGGTCGGACCCATTGCAGTTTGCTGTCGACGATTCGGAGTTCCATCTCGCGATCGCCGAGATCGCCGGTAATCCGCTTCTGCACGAGACCTACAAGTACTTCGTCGGCAGGCTGCGCGACGGCTTGTATCTCGTACATTCCGACACTGCGATCCCCTCGTGCGGGCACGAGTCGCACGCCGCGATCGTCGACGCGATCGCCTCGCGAGACGTTGCAGCGGCCCGCGCAGCAGCCTACGAGGTCGTGTCGATGGCCATCGCCTCGATCGGAATCGGCGACCGGCAGCCGTCCGAGGAACAGCGATAGTGGCCGCTCCTGCCGCGGTCGTCGAACACGACTGCTTCGTGGTGCTTTCGTCGCGCGGCCGTTTCGGACGTCGCATTGCCAAACCAGCCCCGCGGGCGTAGCAGCTCGAAGCGGTGGACGATAGGGAGCGTTGATGATTGTCCCCGTCCTTGTCGATTCCTCGGCGTTGCCTAGTTTGGGCGCGTTCGGGGTCGGTGATCATCTGAGCTCGCCACTGCTGTGGAGTGCGCGTCTGTCGCCGCAGTACCGCTTCCTGGCGGAAGGATGGCAGCTACCTGTGCGCTGCGGCGTCCCTGGTTATGGTGTCTGCACCGCGGCGGGTGGCACGTTGGGCATCACCATCCGCATCGTCGATCCGGTCGAAGTGCGAGAGGGAGATTCGATTCTGCTGGACGCTCCGTTGTCAGCTACTCCCTGGGTCGACGGGCCTGTGACGAGCGGTGTAGTGACGCGCATCCGGCTCGTCGAGGTCGTCGTCGGCAGCGGAGACGACGCGGACGGGCACGTCACTGTCTGGTCGACGCCCGGGCCGATCCCTTCTACGGCCGCCCTGACCGACATCGATTCCGCTCCTTCCGATCTCACGGGCGAGCGCGTGCAACCGGCGACTATCTCCACCGGCTCGTGCTGATTTCCTTCTCGTTTGCGGATCTGTGAGTACGTTGGTGTGTCCCTGACGTGGCGTGCTCGGTACGAACAATCCTGCGGCGAAGAGGCTTCCATTGTTTCGGGGGGGGGGAGCTACCCGACTTCTCATGTTCAGGCGCGTGCGATGAGGATTGTGGTGTCGAGGGGAATGGTGGCGGGGTCTATGCCGATGCGTGGGTACGAGATGGTGAGGGTAACGGTCTCGTCGGGTGGGGGGAGCGGGCTGAGGAAGTAGGTGGCGCCGGTTTCGGCGGTGTGGCTGTAGCGCGCCCCGGCGTGGTGCCACGGGCTGTCTGAGTCGGTGTCGTCCGGTGCGTCGGGTGGGGTGCACGTCTTGTTCGTGACGACTCTGCCGCTGGGTAGCACGATCCCGAGGTAGACCCTGCCGATGTGGAAGGCCTTGGCGAGGTGGCTGACGTTCACGCGGTCACCGAGCGGCGAGTGGTGTGGTCGTGTGTCCCGGGCGACGAGGTCGAATGCGATACCGGTGGTGTACCGACGCAGGCGGGCGAGTTCGAACCGGGTCGTGTATTCGGTGTCGAAAACGAACGGAATGGGGCCGGCTGTTTCGTGAACGGGGCGCGCCGTGGTGGCTTTCGGAATGCGGGCATGGCGCGGCGTTGGGCCCTGCGCTGCTGCTCGCGGGCGTGGCGGTCGGCGAACTGCGCGAGGTGGGCGGCATCCTCGGGTGAGGGCTCTCCGATAGTTGCCCAGTACTGCACCGAGGGTCGACAGCGTTTCCGGTAGTGGCGTGCGAAATCCGGCGCAATCGGCGAAGACAAGCGGTGGGGAACAGCAGTGTTGCGGCCAGGTGCCGACAACCGGTGTCGACGGCCTGGCTTTACGTGTCGCGAGCGGACGAGCTGAAGAACTCGTTGCGGATGTCGGCGGTGAGTTCTTCGTAGTCCATGCCGTAGGTCTGCATTGCCCGGTGTAGTGCCTCGATTGCCCCTTCGAGGGGGCCGATCCGTGGGCTGAGGGCGCGGGTGTAGGAGCTGATCGCTTGTTGTTGTGTGATGAGGCCGATTTTGGCGGGAAGTCCTGTCGCGAGTGTCCATTCGGCGTTGGGATCGTGGTAGAGGCGCTCGAGCGTTCTGTTGGGGAAGTCTTCGTCGATGGTGCCGGCGTCCATGCGGTCGAGGGCTTCGCGCACCCAGCCGTATCGAGTCAGATTCGCGCGTTCGAAGGCGCGGCGTACGCACCAGCGTGTGAGGGCGCGTTGTGTGTCCGGAGTCGCGGCCTCGATGGCGTCGAGGAGGTCGCGGTCGAGTCCTGCGACTTTGCGGCTGGTGAAGATGGCGTCGAGTGCTGGGGTGAGGGGTTTGCCTCCGTATTGCGCGAGCTGGTGGCGCACTTCCCATGCTTGTTCGCTTTGCGAGGGGACGGTGACGACTTCGCCGTTGCTGTCGCGGATGTGGACGACGCTGGTGTCGAGTTCGGGAAGCGCGTTGGCTCCGGGGGACCAGACCCGATCACGCTTGACCAGAGTCTCGATGGTTGGTGGGCCGGCTGCGGCTTGGTTGTCGGTGAGCCAGAGGGTGATGAGGTACGTCTCGACAGGTTCGGTGACTTCGTTTGCCCAGTGGCTGTCGCGGCCGCGGGCGTGCGCGCGGAGACGGTAATCGCCTGCCGGGACCGGCGGCAGGTCTGCGGCGGTGCCGTCGGTCGCGGTCACGAACAGCGGGCTTGTGGCGTGGATTCGGGTTTCTTCGACGACGTCCCAGCTTTCGGTGTCGACGACGGTGGGAGGGCTCTCGACCAGGTCCACGGTGATTGTTGCCGGGCCGTAGGAGATTCCGGTGTAGAAGGCGACGAACTCGTCGCCGGTGTCGAGGAGGGTGCCGTGTGCAGCCGGTTCGGTGAAGTCGACATCGAGGACGCCGAACGGGAATTGGTGGTGGTCAGCGATGACAGTGCCGGTGTGCGGCATCGGCTCGGTCCCTTCTCGTCGTCGTTGATCCGGAGGACGGTTCTCGCTTGCGGTTCGAGTCGAGACGGCGCCGGTTCGGTTATCGAACGGGTGGAAACGTGCTTCAGGTGCCGTACTCGAACTCGTACCATCCGCCTCCGACTGAGTCGAGCCGAGTGAACTGTGTGGGGGTCGGACTGCATTGTTCTCCGTACAGCCAGCCCACGATCGAGATCGTGGACGATTCTGTGCTGACGAAGTAGACACACCCGTCGGCACGCAGATCCACCGGCGTCAGTCTCGTGAGTCACCATCGGGTTCGATTTCCTCGCTGTACGGTCAACCGGTACTCGACGGTCGGTCGCGCAGGCCGGTGGCGAAGTTTCGCGGGCGGGGTTGCGCGAACAGGATCGCTGCGGTGATCAGCAGGAGGCAGCTGACGATGGCGACACCGAACAAGAAGACCTGGCCGTAGAGAAAGAGCACGAAAAAGCGCGCGTGGATCGCGATGAACGGAACCAGGATGAGCGACCTGAGCGCGGAGTAGCGGCCCTGGCGTTGGAGGTATTCGCTGATCAGGCAGACGGCGATCAGCGCGATGCTCAGCGGCAGATTGAGCCATTCGGCGGCGTTGTCGATCCAGGTCTCGCCGCCACCGATGGTGTCGCGGCTGACCGGGTAGACGCAGATGCCGAGAAGGACCGCGACCACCCAATATGGCGTGGCGGTTGCGATTCCCTTGTTGGCACTCACGTCAACTCCTTGAATTGCGTGCACCCTACAAGCCCGCCGAGCCATCCTGCAGTGGAGGGTGTTGAGGCGTCGGGTGGGGGCAGGCATTGCCGAACAGCAGACGCTGTGCATCCGGCAGCCTGCTTCGTCGGAACCTGTCAGGGCCCGCCTAGGATTCCGTACGCCTCGTACTTCCCGTGCCATTCGAGGTAGAGGTTCATCTGCAGGGATGCGCCGCCGAGCCCGAGGATGGGCTGGCCGAACGGGTGCAGCGTCTTGATCTGGGTGTAGTTGTACCCGCGTTTCGCTGGCGGTGCGTCCATGGGGGCGAAGTTGCTCGGATGATAGGTGCGGCCCTCGTGACGGAGAACGTTCGGTGGCGAGAAGACCCAGTTCGGATTCTGGTACTTCACGCCGAAGTAGGCGTACGCGGCGACGATGAGCATCGCGACACACAGTGCCCCTGCGCGCAGTCGTGATGCGGTTCGGCTCGAAATCACTCGGATGTCACCTCGTCGAACATGATCTGCTCGGCCTGGAGTGCGCCTGCAGATGCCTTGCCGCGGCCGATCTCGGACCGCCGGTACGTCGCGGTGCGGACCTTGCCGGCGTGCCTGGACCCGTTCGCGACTGCGACGAGGGTTGCGGGCAGTGTCGGCCAGTTCATGCCGCGAAGATACTTGCTCTGCGTCCCGGTGTGCCCTGCGGCAGCGGGTTTGGTGACCAGGCGGGAATTGGAGTGGGGTCGCCTCCGCTCTGATGCCACGAATTCCAGGCGGGTATGTGGAACCGGCGCACTTCCACGCGGAATCGCAATGCGTATGGCGGATACTCTGCTTGTATGGGTGAAGCGAGCAAGGAGCTAGCCGCTGCGGTTGACGAGTTCGTGGCGGTCCTGCCGAAATCCGGGGAGATCGTGGAGAAGGCCAAGGCGATTCTCGAGCTTCTGAACGCCGAGGTCGCCGCCACCGACCAGGATGTCGAGCGGCTGCGGGCGCTGGATGATCAGCCGGAAGGCGTGCAGCTGGCCATGGCGTCCCGCAGGGGGAAGAACAGTGTGCTCCGCGCGGAGCGGGCCAGGTGGCGGGTGATTGTGGATCGGTTGTCGGACGCGCCGGCGCCTGAAATTGACACCGATCGGGGAGCGTACGCATACATCAGCAGAGAGCCTGACCAGGCGACAGATCAAGGCGAAGATCGGTAGCCGAGGAGCCTGATCAGGTGGGGGAGATGTAGTTCACCAGAGGTTGTCGGCAGGTCCGGTACTGCTGCGCTGGGCAACTACAGTTCCGAGGATGACAAGTGATTCCGACGGTGAGATCGATTCGGGTGACGAGCTCTTCGAAGACGTCCACCAGGAGTATTCCGTCATATTCGATACCTGGGAGATGCAGTGCGCTCGACACATGCTTGCGGGCCTCATCTTGGGGCAGCGGCGTGGCGGAATCCAGCTTGTGTCGTTCTCGGTGGCGCCGACAGATGATCTGATCGAAGCGGTTATCGACTACTACGGAAACGCTGATACAGCGAGGATCCGTATGGGCTACCGATACACACTGTCGAGACTTAGCGTGATGGCCGGAGATGACGACCCTGCATCAGCGGGCACGTTGTACTTGGAGGACATGTTCACGGCGCCATTGAGCATGCCGGGTGATCCAGTGGACGGCGTCCACTGGATCACCCGGCCATGACCACTCGTGTTTCAGCAAAGCTGTGGCCTCTCCACCGCAATACGCGCTGATGACTCTGACGTTTCGCGGCCGACTGGCAGCCAGTAGTTGCCATCCGGATAGACCGGGATTCGCCACTCGGCGTTCGGCGCGCGTGTCTCGTGAGGACCGAAGAGATAGCCGGGTGCTGCCAATCGAGCGCGGTCAGTGTTGTGCTCGACGAACGCGGTCAGTGTTGTGCTCGACGAAAAGGCATGGCGGAAGCGCATCTTTCCCCGTCTTCGAAGGTGTGGGATGGGTCACGAGGCGCGCTGATCAGGGTCGCTCGTTGTGCGACGGCCGGTTGATGTTGTCGGACAGGACCGAGATGTCGGCAGTGGGGGTGACGACGAATGCCTCGAGCGAGTCGGCTGTCAGGACGGCGTCGATGCATTCGCGTGAACCCGCGACGTAGGTCGACGTGAGGTCCTGATTGGTGTTGACGAACCATTGCTTTCCTCGGGGCCACCAGAGGTTGACGCCTTCGAGCTTGTATTCGTCGGAGGCGCGTTCGATGGTGCCGCTGAACATCACCATCGGTCCCGCCGGGGTCGACAGCCGTGCCGCGTCCGAGGCGACGGGGTAGGTCTTTCCCTCCCAGAAACCGAAATAGCATTCGGTGCCCGCGGCGGTGAATCGACTGAGCACTGCGCGGAGGGTGGACAGCGTTGCCGGTGGCAGACGTCCGACGTCCGGCGCAGTCGGTGAAAACAAGGGGTGCTCGGAGCCTGCGATGTATTCCCACTGCATTCCGGGATGGACGGTCTTCCTCCGGCGCCGGGCAATCTCTGCCCAGCTGGTGCCTGGACAGAGATTGCCCGGCGCTGGAGGGTGAAGGATCCGTGTGAACGCGGAGTATCCGGCAGGCACGAGGGAGGCAACTGTATTGCCGGAAGGAGCCAATGCGGCTTCGAGCCACTCGCCGTCGTGGAAACGTCCGCGCAGTAGTTCGCTGTCGGTCCATGCAGTCACCGGATCTCGTTGCCCTTCTTCTGGTCTTTCAGGTTTGCGAGTGGCTGCCCTTCCCTCGGCACACTGCTTGCTCCAGCTTCGAGACTGCCCGGTTGCGTCGACGGACTCGCCGAGTCACGACGATCAGGCGCCGATTCGCCGTGAGTCAACGTCTGCGGCTGCTGCCGGTGCGGTTGTTCTTCCGCGCGCGGGGTGGCGGGTTGCGGTAGGTGGTGCGTGTGTCGCGGCGATCGTCGACGCGACGGCGGCGCTCGTTCTCCTTGTGGGAGATCTGTTTGCGTGGGTAGCGCTGCGGTGCCGGCGTGCGTCGCTGGGTGAAGCGTTGTGGCGTGGGGGTGCCGAAGATGCGGGTGAGCCAGCGGTGTTTGCCGTCGGTGTTCAGTGACGTGATCGCTTCCGGCTCGCGAAGCGCGGCGTGCGCGATGAGCCCGAACATCACCAGGGTGGCGATCATCGAGGTTCCGCCGGCGGAGATCAAAGGCAGCTGCAGGCCGGTGATCGGAACCAAGCCCACGACGTAGGCGATGTTGATGGCCGCCTGGGCGACGACGAACACCGTCGCGGTCGCGGACATGACACGCAGGAACGGGTCGCGCGCGCGTTGCGAGATGCGCAGTCCCACCCACAGCACGATCGCGAACAGGGCGATCACGAGTAGCCCGCCGAACAGGCCGAGTTCTTCGCCGACGACTGCGAAGATGAAGTCGTTGTATGCCTGGGGGAGATACGACCATTTCGACTGGCCCTGTCCGAGGCCGGTCCCGAAGAGGCCGCCGTGTGCGAGGGCGAACCGCGCCTGGGTTGCCTGGTAGTTGAGTCCTTGCGGATCGGCAGCCGGGTTGAGAAACGCGCGGATGCGGTCGGATCGGTAGGCCGCGGTGGTCGCCAGGATCACGAAGGCGATCACCGCACCGAGCGCGATGGCGCCGACGAGCCGAGTCGGGAACTGTCCGAACCACAGCAAGGCCATGACGATGGCACCGATCGTCGCGGTCTGCCCGAGGTCACGTTCGGCGACCACGAGCGCCATGATCACCAACGATCCGATCATCAGCGGCTTGAAGGCTGCCATTGCCTGCATCGAAGAGGTGGACAGCGCGGAGGCGATCAGGTGGGCGCCCCAGACCACGAGGACGACCTTGGCGAACTCCGACGGCTGGAAGCCGACACTGCCGAGCATGATCCACGACCGCGCACCCATCTGCTCACTGCCGATGCCGGGCATCAGAACGGCGACGAGCGCGATCAACGCGATCCCCAGCCCCCACGGGGCGAGGGTGCGCACGGTTCTGGTCGGCAGTCGCACCACGGCGACGAACAGGACCAGGCCGATCGCCGCATACATCACCTGCGGGACGAACCGCGTGTAGGACGAGCCCGACGCGACGTACGACTCGACCGCGGACGAGGACAGCACCATCACCAGTCCGAGGCCGAGCAGCAGCAGGGTCGCGGCGGTGATCAGGTGGAAGTCCGACAGCGGGTGCGAGAGCCAGACGCCGAGCCGGGTGCGCGGGCTCGAGCGAGTGGCGGCGCGGCCGGCACGCTCGCGTGGCCGACGGTTCGGGCGGGGCCGGTCTACCTCGGTACTACGCACCTCGCGATGGTCCCACGCATCAGTCGGTCGCTGGTCGACGCGGAACCGGTCGTGTCGGGCACAGCGCGACCGAACGCACCGGACGGCGTGTTCCGACGGTCAGTCGACGGGTCCGGATTTCGTGATGTGCGTGAGGGAAACTCCTGACCTCGGAATTCGTACCGTTTCACGCTTCGTGGCACGCCGGCGTCCGGGCCGGGCGAGCTAGTATCGCGTCCATGACCACGGCATTCGACGCACGCGACATCTGGTCGTGCCTGCACGTCGACTTCTGCCGCACTTCCTCGGAACGCTGTCGACACTGACGTCCGGCCTTCGCGCCGGGCACGCACGTCACCCACAGGCCACGCTCGGTGCCCGAGCGACTGCATCTCGAGGAATCCGCATGACTACTTCGTTCGCCGATCCGGCGACCCTGCCCGCACGCGCCGACCACGTCGGCACCCTCCACATCGCCGTCGAATTGTCCGGTGCGGGCCACCACCCCGCCGCGGCGGGCTTGCCCGGAGCGACTCCGGTCGGGCCCGCACGCTGGATCGATTTCACGTCGCCGTCGAGTCGCCCGCTCGACCTGTCCGCGCGGCCCGCGGAGGTCGTCCGGGTGCGGGCCACCGATCTGCGCGAGGCCCGTGCCGCGTATGCGTCGGTGCTCGACGACGCGCTGCGCGGCGGCAGGCTGCGTCCGGTCGTGCTCGCCGACGTCGAGGTGCTCCTCGCGCCCGATGCCCGCCGTGCACGGCGCCTGCTCCGGGAACTCGACGCCGCCGAGTCGGCCACGCCCACCACGCTCCGCTACGTCGGCACACCCCTCGGCCTCGCCGGGCTCGTCGCCGACATCGGCGCCGCCCACGTCGCAGACGGTGTCACGTTGTTGCCGCTCACGCTGCCCGGCGCGCTCGAACACATCGTCACCGGCACGATTCCGTGGCTGCGTTCGCGGGGCCTGGTCGTCGACAGCGACGCCGTCGAACGCGCCGCGGGTGCCGTCGGCCTCGAGGCGTCTGCGCGCCGCGCGTCCTGACCGGACGCGCCACGCGGGTGTGGCCGAGGCGGCAAGGCAGCGGTCTGCAAAACCGTCCACGCGGGTTCGACTCCCGCCACCCGCTCGAAGTCCCGGGATGCTCGGTTCACCACGAGGTTTCGGCGACTCGGCAGAAGTTCCCGCCGAGCACCGCAGTGATGTCGGCGTCCGCCCACCCACGGTCGCGCAGCCGGGTGCCGAGTCGGAGGAATACTTCCGGCGGCATCCACTGGATCGGCCCCCAACGCGTGTAGCTGTCGTCGAACAGCCCGGGGTTGGTCCGCGATTCACGCAGGAAGTCGGCGGCGTCGAACGAAAAGTCGGTGCTGACGCCCACGTGTTCGGCACCGACGAGTTCGACGGCGTACTCGAGGTGTTCGATCATGGCGTCGAGCGTGGGAGTGTTGGGCCCGAGAAAGATCCCCACTCCCGTGATTCCGACGACTCCTCCGGTGTCGGCGCAGGCGCGGGCCTGTTCGTCGGTGATATTGCGTGGGTGCTGCCAGACCGATCGCATGCACGAGTGGCTGTAGACCACAGGGCCGGTGGATATGTCGCACATGTCCAGCCCGGTGCGGGCGCTGCAGTGCGAGCCGTCGGGTACCATCCCCACCGCATTCATCTCCGTGACCAGGTTACGGCCCCACGCCGTCAGTCCGCGGTCGTAGGAATCGAGACACCCACCGCCCGCTCGGTTCTCGTGGTTGTAGGTGGGCAGCATCGTCCGCACGCCCAGCTCCGCAAAGCGACGGAGATTCTCGAGGTCGCCGTCGAGAGGGCCGGAATCCTCCAGATCGAAGGCCACCGCGATGCGGCCGGATTCGGCGATGCGGGCCACATCGTGCACCGTTGCCGCCACGGCCATCCCCGGATGGCCGTCGATCGAGCGTCGGTAGTGGTCGAGCAGACGTGACGAATCGGCGAAGCTGTGCGGGGAGTAGCCCGCGTTGACCGAGACGAACGCCGGTCCGTCGCGGCTGTATCTCGTCAGCTCGCCGACATCGGCATCCGGTTGCAGGGGCAGGCACGCGTGCTGGTCCCAGAGCAGGCTCACATCCGTCATCTTGCCCCACATTCTCGCCCGTCGCGTGGACCGCGTGGCGCTGCAGGTCGCATCGCCCGGATCCCGCACTCCGAGGGACGGAAAACGCATCCTGTTAACCTAGTGCTCACCCATTGTTGTCCAAAGGTTTTCGGCATTCTCCCCACTGCGGTGAGTCGCACCACACATCGTGCTCGACCCGCTGCGCGAGCGCCCGTTGCCGTTACCGTCGGGCCCCATGCAGACTCTCCGCAAATCCGACGAACGCGACCGACCGCCCGCCGGTTCCACGGGAGGGGACGGGCCGCCGCCTTTACGTGAACGGGTCGCGTCCGTCACGAGATACGACCTTCCGGCGTCGCTCGTGGTGTTCCTGGTGGCACTGCCACTGTCGATCGGTATCGCGATCGCGTCGGGTGCCCCGGTGATGGCGGGACTGATCGCCGCGGTCGTCGGCGGCATCGTCGCCGGCGCGGTCGGCGGATCCCCACTCCAGGTGACCGGACCCGCCGCCGGGCTCACGGTGGTCGTCGCCGAACTCGTCGACAAGTTCGGGTGGCAGGCCACCTGCGCGATCACCGTCGCGGCGGGCGTCCTGCAGATCGTGTTCGGGCTCAGCGGGATCGCGCGTGCCGCACTCGCGATCGCGCCGGTCGTGGTGCACGCGATGCTCGC
This sequence comes from Rhodococcus sp. HNM0569, assembly GCF_012726205.1. GTDB lineage: Bacteria > Actinomycetota > Actinomycetes > Mycobacteriales > Mycobacteriaceae > Rhodococcus_F. The sequence continues at coordinate 200,987 of NZ_JAASAE010000004.1, forward strand.
CGGGATCGGTGTGACGATCGCGCTGCAGCAGATCCACGTGCTCCTCGGCGGCAGCTCGCACAGCACGGTCGTGCAGAATCTCACCGAACTTCCCGGGCAGCTCTTTTCGCCGCAGTGGGATTCGGCGGCGATCGGGATTCTGGTGGTGGTGATCATGGTCGGCTGGAAGCGGCTTCCGGACCGGATGCGGATGGTGCCGGGTCCGCTGGTCGCGGTCGTCGTGGCGACAATCGTGTCGTTGCTCGTTCCGATGGACGTGCCCCGCATCCAGCTCGACGGATCGCTCTTCGACGCGATCGCCCTGCCGTCGCTGCCGGACGGCCCGTGGCTCGCGGTCGCCACCGGTGTACTCACCGTGGCGCTCATTGCGAGTGTCGAGAGTCTGCTGTCGGCGGTCGCGGTCGACAAGATGCACGACGGACCGCGCACCGAGTTCAGCCGCGAACTCGTCGGTCAAGGCACTGCGAACGTCATTTCCGGTGCGGTGGGCGGACTTCCGGTCACCGGTGTGATCGTCCGCAGCTCGACGAATGTCGCGGTGGGCGCGCGCACGCGCGCATCGGCGATCCTGCACGGGATCTGGATCCTGGTATTCGCGGTACTGCTCACCGGTCTCGTGCAGCAGGTGCCCATGGCCGCTCTCGCCGGCCTTCTCGTCGTGATCGGACTGCAACTGGTCAAACTCGCCGACATCACGAAGGCACGCCGCACCGGGGATGCCTGGATCTACGGCGTGACGATCGCGGGAGTCGTGTTCCTGAATCTGCTCGAAGGTGTCCTGATCGGTCTCGCACTTGCCGTGATCCTGTTGCTGTGGCGCGTGATCCGGCCGTCGATCGCCGTCGAGAGGGGTGCGGGCGAGAACACGTGGACGGTCACCGTGGAGGGACCGTGCAGCTTCCTGTCGCTGCCGAAACTGACGTCGTTGCTCTCGCGGATCCCCGAACGCGCCGACGTGACGATCGAACTGGCAGTGGACTTCCTCGACCATGCGGCGTGGGACGCGATCGACCAGTGGGCCACGCACCACCGCCGCGGCGGTGGGCGGGTGACGATCGAAACGACCGGCCCGGTCGCCGTCGACGAGGTCGGCAGCGCACCGCCTACCCGCCGCAGCGCACTCGCCCCGCTCCCGGGTTTCGTCCCGTGGCGGCACTGGCAGTCGAAAAGTGCTGCGGAGCCGCCGAAGTCACCCGCGCTGCGGCCGGTACGCGACGGCGTCGCGGAATACCACCGACGGGGCGCACCGCGGCTGCGCACTCACCTCGACGGTCTCCGCGACGGGCAACGCCCGGACACACTGTTCCTCACGTGTGCCGACTCGCGCGTCGTGCCGAATGTGATCACCAGCAGCGGGCCGGGTGATCTGTTCACGATCCGCAATGTCGGCAATCTCGTGCCGTCCGGCGCGGCCGACGACTCCGTCGAAGCGGCACTGGAATTCGCGGTCGGTGAGCTCGGGGTGTCCTCTGTCGTCGTGTGCGGCCATTCGGGCTGCGGGGCGATGACCGCGCTGCTCTCCGACGAGTCGCCGGGAACGCCCGCCGCGATCGACCGGTGGCTCACCCACGCCGACGCGAGTGTGCGAGCCTTCCGGAGCGGCCACCCTGCGGCGCGCGCCGCAGCGGAACTCGGGCTCGGCGCCGTCGATCAACTCGGCGTCACGAACGTCGCCGTGCAGGTGCAGACGCTCATGCGGCATCCGCTCGTGGGCGAGGCGTTCGCGGATGGGCGGCTGCGGGTCGCGGGCCTGTTCTTCGACATCGCGAGCGCCGAAGTGCTCGAGGTGACCCCGACCGGCGTCGCGCGGCCTCACGCGCCCGCGTTCGCGACCTGACCGGCGCGGCGAACCCGGGGGAGGACCCGCGTCAGTCGTCGCCGGCCGCCACGAGCGGCTCGAGCGTGAGATGCGGGTTCTCCTTCTGGATGTACTGCAGGCGCCACTTGTCGCTGAGCAGTGCGAGCATGACGCCGTCGGAGCGCGTGAACACCTCGACGCCGCGCTGGCGGTCCAGTTCGGGTGCCGACTCGGCGTCGGTGCGGCGCGCGATCCCGTACGGGAGCGACTCCATGCGGGCCTCGACATTGAACTCGGCCTTCATGCGGGCCGCGACCACCTCGAACTGCATCGGGCCGACGGCCGCCATCACGGGCGACGCGTCGCCGCGCAGGTCGTTGCGCAGGATCTGCACGACACCCTCGGAGTCGAGTTGGTCGACCGCCTTGCGGAACTGCTTGTACTTGCCCGCACTCTCGGCGCGCAGGATCGAGAAGTACTCGGGCGCGAACGACGGGATGGGCGGGAACTCGACCTTCTTGTCGAGATACAGCGTGTGGCCCGGTGCGAGGGCGTTTGCATTGACGAGCCCGACGACGTCGCCGGGATACGCGTCGTCGACCGTCGCGCGTTCGCGACCGAACACGGTGAGCGCGTACTTCGTGGCGAAGGGCTTACCCGTCTGCGCGTGCGTGACCACCATGCCGCGCTCGAACACGCCCGACACGATGCGCATGAACGCGAGCCGGTCGCGATGCGCGCTGTCCATGCCCGCCTGCACCTTGAACACGACGGCGCTGAACGGGTCCGTGACCTCGCGGCTCGTGCCGTCGATCGCGTCGCGCCCGTGGGGCGGCGGCGCGAGGTCGACCAGGGTGTCCAGGATCTGCCGGACACCGAAGTTGAGCATCGCCGACGCGAAGATCACCGGCGAGGTCTGGCCCGCGAGGAACAGCTCCTGATCGTGATCCTGGCCCGTGGCCGACAGCAGTTCGCTCTCCTCGGCGGCGGTCGCCCAGTCGTCCCCGTCGCGTTCGAGTGCCGCGTCGGGCGTCAGGATTTCCTCGGGCGCGATCTTCGCGCCGCCCGCGGTGCGCGTGAAGCGGATGTACTCGGAGGCGACGCCGTCCTCGCCGCGGCGCAGCAGGCCGCGGAAATCGCCCGCGATGCCCACCGGCCAGAACAGGGGAGTGGGCGTCAGGCCGATGCGCTCGTTGATCTCGTCGAGCAGCTCGAGCGGGGTGCGGCCGGGTCGGTCCCACTTGTTGATCACGGTGACCACCGGGATGCCGCGGTGCCTGCACACCTGGAACAGCTTGAGCGTCTGCGGCTCGAGGCCCTTCGCGGCGTCGATCAGCATGATCGCCGAGTCGACCGCTGTGAGCACGCGGTAGGTGTCCTCGGAGAAATCCGAGTGACCCGGCGTGTCCACCAGGTTGATCACGTTCTCGATCTCGCCGTCCGCATCTTCGGAGAGGTAGTTGAACTGCAGTGCCGTCGAGCTGACCGAGATGCCGCGTGCTTTCTCCATCTCCATCCAGTCGGAGACCGTCGACTTGCGGCCCGCCTTGCCGTGCACCGCGCCCGCCTCGGCGATGACCTTCGCGTGCAGCGCGAGGGCTTCGGTGAGCGTCGACTTGCCGGCGTCCGGGTGCGAGATGACGGCGAACGTGCGGCGGCGGCGAGCCTCGGCTGCCAGGCCCTTCGCAGGCGAACCCGTCCCGGCCTGTGCAGTCGTTTCGGCCGGGGTGGTCGGGGTAGTCAACGAAGAACCTCTCGGTCGAAGGGGCGGGGACGGCGCGCGGAGCATGGCACGAACGCCGTTTCCAGGATACTCGCCGCGCCGGTGGCGTCCGACGCTGCACGGACGGCGGTAACGGCCGCGACCCGCAGCCGGATCTCCTTCGTGAGGACCCGAGTGACCCGACCCGACAGGAGTGGCACGTGAGCAGGTTCACCGACGAGATGTACGCGACCGCCGCCCGCACCTCGCGCGGCCTCGTGACCGGCGAGCCCGACGCCCCGCGGCGCCAGCAGTGGGGCGAGATCCACGCGCTCGCGCGCCGCATGGCGGGCGGTCTCGCCGCCGTCGGGGTGGGCCACGGCGATGCCGTCGGCGTGCTCGCGGGCGAACCCGTCGACATCGCGCCGTCGTGTCAGGCGATCTGGATGCGCGGCGGTGCCGTCACGATGCTGCACCAGCCGACGCCGCGCACCGACCTCGCGGTGTGGGCCGCGGACACCGAGACCGTCATCTCGATGATCGACGCGAAGGCGGTGGTACTGGGTGTGCCGTTCGACTCGGCGAAGCCGCTCCTCGAGGAACGCGGCATCACCGTGGCCACGATCGAGGCGCTCGCCGCGGGGCCCGACACCGATCCACTCGACACCGCCGAGTCCGACATCGCGCTGCAGCAGCTCACATCCGGTTCGACGGGCAGGCCGAAGGCCGTGCGGATCACGCACGAGAACTTCTACACCAACGCGTACGCGATGATCGACCGCATCGAGTACTCGCTCGACGACGACGTCATGGTGAGCTGGCTGCCGCTCTTCCACGACATGGGCATGGTCGGCTTCCTCAGCGTCCCCATGCAGGTCGGCGCCGAGGTCGTCAGTATCACGCCGATGGACTTCCTGCGGGCCCCGCTGCTGTGGGCGCAGCTGATGGGCAAGTACCGCGGCACGGTCACCGCGGCACCGAACTTCGCCTACTCGCTCCTCGCGCGGCGCCTCCGGCAGGCCGACGACGGTGCCGTCGACCTGAGTTCCGTCCGGTACATGTGGAACGGTGCCGAGCCGGTCGACCCGGACACGATGCACGCGCTGGCCGACGCCGGCGCGCGATTCGGGCTCGATCCCGCAGCGCTCGCCCCGGTGTACGGCATGGCCGAGACGACACTCGCCGTGTCGATCCCGTCGCCCGGACACGGCATGGTGCTCGACCACGTCGACCCCGACCTGCTCGAGGCGATGAACCACGCCGTGCCGTCGACGAAACCGAACGCCCGCGCCCTCGCGACCCTCGGCAGCCTCGTGCCGGGACTCGAGGGACGCGTCGTCGACGACGAGGGCGCTACCCTGCCGCCCCGCGGAGTCGGCGTCGTCCAGGTGCGGGGCCGCGCCGTCACCCCCGGGTACGTCACCGTCGACGGTCTCGTCGCGGCGCAGGATGGAGACGGGTGGCTCGACACGGGCGACGTCGGCTACTTCACCGAGGACGACCTCGTCGTGGTGTGTGGCCGCGTCAAGGACGTCATCATCATGGGCGGACGCAACATCTATCCCACCGACATCGAGCGCGCCGCAGGGACCGTCGCCGGGGTGCGCCCGGGCAATGCCGTCGCGGTGCGGCTCGACGCCGGGCAGAAACGCGAGAGCTTCGCCGTGGTCGTCGAGACCAACGCGGCCGACGACCCGGACGAGGTCAAACGCATCGAACACGCCGTCGTGCACGCCGTGTTCTCCGAAGTCGGCGTGCGGCCGCGCACGGTCGCGGTGCTCGCGCCGGGCAGCATCCCCAAGACGTCGTCGGGCAAACTGCGTCGCGCGGGCTCGGCGTCACTGGTGGGTTGACCACCCGCCTAGGATCGAGGCCATGAGTTCCCTCGACCGCGCTGTCCTGCGCGACCTCGCCCGGATCGAACGCAAGGTCCTCGGCGAGATCGAACTGGGCTGGCGTGGTCGGGCGGTCGGAGCCGTGTCGGTCGTCATGGCTGCGGCGCTGGTCCTGCCACAACTCGGCGGCCTGCACGTGTGGGAACTGCCGGGCGCAGGCAATGCCGGGCTCCTCGCCGTGGTGTTCACGGCGTTCGCGCTGGCTGTCGGGCTCGTCGCGTCGCCTCTCGCGGTGCTCGTGCGGCGCTGGTCGATCGCATGGATCGCCGTCGCGGGCAGCGGCGTCACCACCGCCCTCGGCCTGTTCGCGTACTGGTCGCAGCATTCGGCGCCGCAGGGTGCGGCCTCGGTCGGCCCGGGCCTCGTGATCGACTGGCTCGGTGTCGCGGTGCTCACGGTGCTGTGGCTTCCCGTGGTACTGCAGCGACTCTCGCGTGATCATCACCGCCGGTCGGGCGCCCGCGGACGCACCGCGATCCCGCACTGACCTGCGAGCGAAACCGGCGTGCCTGTGAGCGAAACCGGCGTGCGAGGACTCGCAAAGTGCTCACAAGGGGTCAGTGGAGCCGGTTCTGCGCCGCCTCCAAGCCCAGCTGCAGGACCAGTTCGACGGCGTCCGCGCCTTCTTCGAGCAGCACCGGCAGGTCTTTGCGCTCGACCGACGAGAACGGTTTGAGTACGAAATCGGCGGGATCCTGCCGACCGGGCGGTCGCCCGATCCCGATGCGGGTGCGCACGTAGTCCTTCGTCGTGAGGGCCTGCGAGATGGACCGCAGGCCGTTGTGCCCGCCTTCGCCGCCGCCCTGCTTGAGCCGGATCGTGCCGTAGTCGAGGTCGAGCTCGTCGTGGACCACCACGATGCGGTCGGCCGGAATGGAGAAGAAGCGCGCGAGCGCGGCGACAGGCTTACCCGAGAGGTTCATGTACGACCGGGTCTTCGCCACGACGACCGGCCCGCCGGCGAGCCGGCCCTGCACCATCTCGGCGCCGCTCTTCTTGTGGACCGAGAACTTCCCGCCGACGCGGTCCGCGAGGACGTCCGCCACCATGGCCCCGACGTTGTGCCGGGTCTTCTCGTACTGCGGCCCCGGATTGCCGAGACCGACCACCAGCCAAGGTCCGTCGCTCACGCGTGCACCCGTCCTTTCGGTTCGCTCCACAACATGTCACTCCACACACGACGGCGCGCCCCCGGAAAACCGGGAGCGCGCCGCGAGCCAGTATTCGATCAGCCCTCGGAGGACTCGTCCTCGGTGGGGAGCTGCTCCTCGGGGATGTCCTCTTCCATCTGGCGCGCGGTGGGCGCGGCAACGATGTTGACGACCAGGAGCTCCGGATCGGCCTGCAGGGCCGCGCCGGCGGGCAGCGTCAGGTCTGCCGCGGTGATGCGGGTGCCGACCGGGGCGTTCTCGATCGAGACCGAGAGCTCCTCGGGGATGTTCAGGGCGTCGGCCTCGAGCGCGACGGTGTCCGCTTCCTGCGTGACCAGCGAGCCGGCAGCCGCGTCGCCGCTGACGACGACGGGCACGTCGACGGTGACCTTCTCGCCCTTCTTCACGACGAGGAGGTCGGCGTGCTCGATGTAGTTGCGGATCGGGTGGATGACGACCGACTTCGTGAGCGCCAGCTGCTCCTTGCCGTCGATCTCGAGCTCGACGAGCGCGTTGGTGCCGTGTGCACGCAGGATCGCCGCGAACTCGAGCGACGGAAGGTTCAGGTGGCGGGGCTCGGAGCCGTGGCCGTAGAGCACGGCGGGCACGTTGCCGGCGCGACGGGCACGACGCGCGGCACCCTTGCCGAACTCGGTGCGCGTGGCGGCGACGAGGCGATTCTGGTCAGACATGGTGGAGCGGCTCCTGAAGCTCGTATCGAATGGCTGGCGTCCTGCTCGGCGAGACGAGCGCGCACGGCCGTTGGGGCGAGATGCCCGAGCTGAGCCGTAGTCGCGTCGATCACGGTGAGCCAGCGGAACTAGGCGGTTCACCCTCGCCGAGACAACTCGATCTACCTTACCGGACGCCACCCGCCGAAGCGAACGAGCCCCGACCGGCACCGTCTCACGCCGTCGCGGGCGCGCTCTCGTGTCCGGATGCAGGCGCGACGGGGACCGCGCGGGCCGCGCTGACCCCGGCACGCCGCCCGAAGAAGCTGCCGTCGCCGAGCGACGTGCCGCTCGCGTAGCCACCCGCGCACACACCGGACGTGCACCGGCCCGCGGCGAACAGTCCGGGGATCGGTTCGCCCGACACGTGCAGCACCTCGGAGTCGACGGTGGTCTTCAGGCCGCCGAGTGTGAAGCCGAGCGTGTGTCCGCGCAGATCGATCGCGGCGATCGGCGTCCCGATCGGCTTGACCCACTCGGGCTTCTTGCCCAGCAGCGGGTCGCGGCCCTCGGCGGCGTGCCGGTTGTACACCTCGACGGTCGACGTCAGCGTGCCCGCGGGCAGGCCCATGTCGGCCTCGAGCTCCTCGACCGTCTCGGCCACCCACTTCGGCTGCAGCTGCTGCATGAAGGGGGTCGCCGACGTCGCGGCGGCGCCTTCCTCGTAGCCCGCCTCGTCGATGATCAGGAACGCCTGGTTGTCGTTCTGCTGCAAGGTCGCCTGCCCGATGCGACCGGGATAGGTGTCCTCCGCGATGTAGCGCTGGCCGCGCCCGTTGACCATGATGCCGCGCACCATGTGCTGCGGGTCGGCGATGAACGCGACCTCGGTGGCGTCCATGTGCGCGACGGCGGCGCCGAGCGCCTGGCCCATCAGGATCGCCCGGCCGTCGTGCTGCTCGATGGCCGCGCCGGGCCGCCCGATCAGCCGCGGTGCGAACGACTCGACCATCTCCTCGTTGTACGCGAAGCTGCCCATCGCCAGGACGACGCCGCGTCGTGCGCGTACCGCGATCTCTTCGCCGTACCGCTTGGCGATCACGCCCACCACACGGCCGGTCGTGTCGGTCACGAGCGTTTCGATACGCACGTCGTACTCGGCGCGGACACCGAGCGCTTCCGCGGTCTCGACGAGCGGCTTCATCAGCATGAAGCCGCCGCCCTTCTCGCCTGTCACCTTGCCCGACATCTGCGGCACGTGGCCGCGCGGCGCGGGCGTCGCGATCTCGTGGAACGGCGCGGCGTTCTCGCCGCCCGAGTACATGAGGCCGTCGTCGAACGGGGGCTCCCACGCGGGCTCGCCCCAGAACGACGGCTTGAACGTGACGCCGCAGTCGACGAGCCAGTCGTAGTGTTCGACACTGCCGTCGCAGTACGCCTCGATCTTGGCCTCGTCGACGCCGGGCCCGAGGGCCGCCGTCATGAACGTCTTCATGTTCTCGGGGCTGTCGTCGAAGCCGCACGCGCGCTGCGTCGCGGTGCCGCCACCGAGGTAGACGAAGCCGCCCGCGAGCGACGCGGCGCCGCCCCAGCCGCCGGTGCGTTCGAGGACGAGGACGTCGGCGCCCGCCCGGGCCGCTTCGATCGCGGCCGTGACACCGGCGATGCCGTAGCCGGCGATCACGACGTCGGCTTCGAAGTCCCAGTGCGAGATCTCCGATTCGGGGCGGGGGCGGACGGGCGTGGGAGCGGTCATCGGCGGTGGCATCCTCTCGGCCGGGCTTCGCGCACGGCGGCGCGACAACAGTGCTGCCGGTCACAGTAGACACGTGTCCAGCGGTGGTGTCCCGCATTCCCGGTCAGCGGGAGGCGGCACGCGGCCTAACGAAGTCGCCGGACCGCGCTCAGGAAGGTGTCGAGGTCGGCCTCCGAACAGAAGTAGTGCGCCGACGCGCGCACCACCGAATCGAGGCCGCGCGCCGTCATGTCCAGCAGGGTCGAGCCGCGCACACTCACCGTCACGACGACGTCGAGCGCTCGCAGGCGCTCACGCACCGCGTCCGGCTCGACGCCGTCGACGGTGAACGACACGATGCCGCTGCGCGGCGGTGCCGGATCGCGCACCGTGACGCCCGGGATGTCGTCGAGGCCCGCGCGCAGGTACTCGGCGCGCTCGCCGACCGCGGCCGCGACCGCGTCGACGCCGAGGTCCAGGAGGTAGTCGGCCGCCGCGCCTAGCCCGAGGCGCGCCGCGATGTCGGATTCCCACAGTTCGAAGCGGGTGGCGTCGGGCACCGTCGCGTACGTGTCCGATGCCGTCCATGCGGCACCGCGCATGTCGGGCGCCGCGGGTTCGAGCCGCAACTCCGGCCGGACGTACAGCAGCCCGGTGCCGCGTGGCCCCCGCAGCCACTTGCGCCCCGTGGCCGACAGTGCGTCCACGTCCAGTTCGTGGACGTCGAGCGCGACCTGTCCCATCGACTGGCAGGCGTCGAGCAGCACGAGGGCGCCGTGGCGATGGGCGAGCGCGGCGGCCTCGCGTACCGGGTTGAGCAGGCCACTGTTGGTGGGAGCGTGCACGATCGACACCAAGCGCACGCGCTCGTCGAGCATCGCGTCGAGCGCGGCGAGATCGAGGCGGCCGGACGGCTCGCCCGGAACGAATTCGACGGACGCCCCCACGGCTCGGCCACGCGACAACGCCGCGATCGCGTTCGAGGAGTACTCCACCTGCGACAGCAGAACCCGGTCGCCCGGGCCGAGCGGTACGGCGGCAAGGAAGTCGTTCCATGCCCGGGTTGCGCTGTCGGTCAACGCGATCGACTCGGACGTGGTGCCGAGGAGACGGCCGAGTGAGACCTTGACGGCGGCGAGATCGTCGACGCGTTCGGCGGCCGCGAGATAGCCGCCGACCTCGGTTTCGCGGCGCAGGTGACGAATCTGAGCCTCGACGACGGGTTCGGGGGCGAGCGACGAGCCCGCGCTGTCGAGGAAGACGACGTCCCGGCATCCGGGCGTGTCCGCCCGCACCGCGTCGAGTGGGTCGGTCGGTCGCAGGCTCGAAGCGTCGGCCCGCGTCACTGCAGGTAGCCCTCGACCTCCGATACCGGGCGCACGGCCGCGTCGTCGGGGTTCTCGCCCGCATGCTTGCGGGCCTCGCGTTGGCGGAGCAGATCCCAGCACTGGTCGAGGGCGGCCTCGACCTGCTGGAGCTGGGTGTGTTCGTCGTCCGGCGACAGTGCGCCCGACGACACCTGCGACCGCAGCGTCTTCTCCTTGCCGACGAGGGTCTGGATCTGGTCGAGAATCTGCTGGTGGGCGGCGTCCTGATCACTCATGCCGAACTCCTGGTTCTCTCGTCCGGGTGGCCACCGGACGTGACGTGCGGACCGTGCCCACGCTAGTCGAGGCGAGCGGTCCGGTGGCGAGATAACAGGAGGGCGGGCCGGGCGTCAGGACGCGCGGCGCTCGGCGTCGTCGGCCGGAGCAGCGGGTTCGGCGGCGTACATCGCTTCGAGCCGGGCCTTGATTTCGGTGGTGCTGATGGACGGACGCGGGGTGGCAACGGGACGGTGTGCGGTCGCGGCGTGTCCGGTCTGCATCTGCATGGTGGATGGATCTCCCGAGGGGTGAAGTGGATCGGTTGCAGGAGCGGGATAGCCACACGCGCCGGGCGCCTAACGTCGATCCGAATCACATCGACGTGAGTTGGGTCACATCCGCTCCGTCAGCAGTTCTACCCGAAGCTCGGGGTGAATGCCAACTGTACGAATGTCCGATATCGGTGCCGCGCTACGAATCTGCCGTCGAGCTCGCGCGTCGTGGGCGGCGCGGCGCGCCGGGATGGCCTCGTAGTCCTGCGCGATGTCGGTATCCGGCCCTACTCTCGATTCTGTCTCCAGGCTCGGTTCTTCTCGCGCGGCCACGTGGTCCGCCGCGATGCCCGGAAGGGAGATCGACATGGCAATCGCAGTCCGTCCCACGGTCCGCGCGGGCGCATCGGGTGTGCCGGCAGATCCCACGCAGTCGCACGCGTTCACGTCGCGTCCCGCGGCCGAGGCGCACATCGGTGGCGTGTGCTTCAAGCTCGGCCCACCGCAACTCCTCGGTGCCGAGCTCGAATGGCTCACCTCCACCGCCGACGGCGCGCGCCCCGACGTCGACGTGCTCACCCGCGCACTCGGGCCGCACACTCCCACGAGCATCGACGAGTCGTCGCCCGCTCGGGTGCTTCCGGGTGGCAGCGCCGTCACCGTCGAACCGGGTGGGCAACTCGAACTGTCGAGCGCGCCGTACCGGTCCGCGCGCGAGCTGTGCGACTTTCTCGAAGCCGACCGGGCCGCCCTCGAGTCTCTGGTGGGCAGGCAGGGGATCCGGCTCCACGACGACGCCGCCGACGCCGACCGGCCGCCCCAGCGGCGCCTCGAATCGCCGCGCTATCGCGCGATGGAGACCCGATTCTCGCGTCTCGGACCGTTCGGCAAGGCGATGATGTGCAACACCGCTGCCACGCAGATCAGCGTCGACGCGGGTTCCGACGTCGCGGCTGTTGCCCGTCGCTGGGAACTCGTGCACGCCATCGGCCCCGCCTTCGTCGCCGCGTTCGCGACCTCGCCCACACTTGCGGGGGTTCCTGCGGCCCGGTGGGTGTCGCAGCGGATGCGCGCCTGGTTCGAACTCGACCCCACACGCACGGCGCCGGTGCCCGCGAGTCTCGGCTACGCGCGGTGGGCGCTCGACACTCCGCTGCTGTGTCTGCGCCGCGACGGCGACGACTGGACGTGCCCGCCCGACGCCACCTTCGGCGACTGGGTCGACGGCGCGCTCGACGACGTCGCAGGCCGCCGTCCCGGCCCTGCCGATCTCGACTACCACCTGTCGACGCTGTTCCCGCCCGTGCGCGCCCGCGGCCACCTCGAGATCCGGTACGTCGATGCGCAACCCGGCCGACAGTGGCGCGTGCCGATCGCCGCGGTGGAGGCTCTGCTGTCGGGGCCGGGCGTCATGGCCGAGGCACTCGACACCGCGCGCTCGACCACGGGCCGATGGCTCGACGCGGCGGAGTTCGGGCTCGCCGACCTCGAATTGCGTTCGACGGCCACCGCGCTGCTGTCGCTCGCGGCGTCGTACTCGACCGACCCGGAGTTCGTGCGGCTGCTCGACGCCGCTGCGATTCGATGTTGCCGCGGCAGACGCCCGTCCGCGGCCGACGACGAGGAGACGCGATGACCTCACGTGAGGCCGTCGCCGCCGCACTCAGCCGGGCGCGCGAGCGCACCACCGTGCTCACCGACAGTGTCGACGACGGCGACCTGGTCGCGCAGCACTCGCCGCTCATGAGCCCGCTCGTATGGGATCTCGCGCACATCGGCAACCAGGAAGAACTGTGGCTCGTGCGTGATGTCGGGGGCCGCGACGCGGTGCGCGACGACATCGACCAGCTCTACGACGCCTTCCAGCACCCGCGCGCCACCCGCCCCTCGCTTCCCCTGCTCGACCCCGCACAGGCCCGCGACTACGTCGCCACCGTGCGCGACAAGACCTGGGACGTACTGGACCACACCAGGTTCGACGGTCGGCGCCTCGAACGCGACGGATTCGCGTTCGGCATGATCGCGCAACATGAGCAGCAGCACGTCGAGACGATGCTCGCTACCCACCAGCTCCGTGCGGGTGCGCGGGTGCTGAGCGCTCCGCCCACGCCGCCGCCCGCCCCGGGCTCGCGGCCCGGCGAAGTCGTCGTGCCCGCGGGTGTGTTCGAGATGGGGACCTCCACCGAGCCGTGGGCGCTCGACAACGAACGCCCCGCGCATCCGGTCGACGTGCGGGCCTTCGCGATCGAGACCTTTCCGGTCACCAACGCGCGCTACCGGGAGTTCATCGACGACGGCGGATACGAGCGTCCCGAACTGTGGACCGAACGCGGATGGCGGCATCGCGTCGACGCCGGGCTGGAGGCTCCAGAGTTCTGGACACGCGACTCGGGCGGTGCGTGGTGGCGGCGCAGTTTCGGCACCCTCGCGCCCGTCGTCGCCGACGAACCCGTCGTGCACGTGTGCTGGTTCGAGGCCGACGCATTCGCGCGGTGGGCGGGCAAGCGCCTGCCCACCGAGGCCGAGTGGGAGAAGGCGGCGCGGTGGGATCCTCGCACCGGGTGCTCGCGCCGGTACCCGTGGGGAGACGACACGCCCACGGCCGCCACGGCGAATCTCGGTGGCACACACCTCGGTCCGGCGCGCGTCGGCGCCTATCCCGCGGGCGCGTCGGCGAGTGGTGCCGAGCAGATGATCGGCGATGTGTGGGAATGGACGTCCTCGGGGTTCGATCCGTACCCCGGGTTCGAGGCGTTCCCCTATCGCGAGTACTCCGAGGTGTTCTTCGGCGGCGACTACCGCGTGCTGCGCGGCGGGTCGTTCGGCACGGACGAGGTCGCGTGCCGCGGCACCTTCCGCAACTGGGACCACCCGATCCGGCGGCAGATCTTCGCTGGCTTCCGGCTTGCGCGAGACGCCGGGGGTACCCACTGAATGTGCCGGCATCTGGGCTATCTCGGGCCGGCGCGCGCCGTGGCCGACGTCCTCACCGAAGGGTCCACATCGTTGCTGAACCAGTCGTTCGCGCCGCGCGACATGCGCGGTGGCGGCACGATCAACGCCGACGGCTTCGGAGCATGCTGGTGGGACGGCAGCGCGATCGGCCGGTACCGCAGCGCGCAGCCACTGTGGTCGGATCCCGCAGTACGCGAGACACTCTCGTCGATACGCTCGACGGCGGTCGTGGCAGCCGCGCGGTCGGCGACGGTGGGCATGCCGGTCGAACGGTCGGCGTGCGCACCGTTCGTCGGTGCCGAGGCCGGCGAAATGGGAGCGTGGGCGTTCAGCCACAACGGCGTCGTGCCCGGGTGGCCGCACAGCATCGCGCCGCTCGCGGCAACTCTCTCCGTCACCGAGCTGCTGGGCCTCGAAGCCTCCACCGATTCGGCGACGCTGTGGTTGTTGCTCGCACGGGCCCTGCGCGACGACCCGCCCGAGACGGCGCTGCCCGCGCTCTCGCATGCGGTCGCCGAAGCCGCGCCGGGAGCGCGTCTGAACTTCCTGTTGTGCAACGGCACCGACCTGTGGGCCACCACGTGGTACCACTCGCTGTCGGTCCTGGTCGACGACGACCGAGCCGTCGTCGCGTCCGAACCGCTCGACGACGACCCCCGTTGGGAGTCCGTCGCCGACCGCCATCTCGTCGTCGCCCGCCCCGGGCGGCTGATCGTCACACCACTCGAGATCGGAGTCCCATGAGCGCCACCACCCTCGAGGTCCATCTCAGCCCCGAGCAACTGGTCGACGACATGCGCACCGAAGTCCGCGCCGGGCTCACCACCGACCCGAAGTGGCTGTCGCCCAAATGGTTCTACGACGACCTCGGCAGTGCACTCTTCGAGGAGATCACCGCGCTACCCGAGTACTACCCGACCCGCACCGAGCGGGCGCTGCTCACCGCGCACGCCGCCGACATCGCGCGCCGTGCGGGCGCGGAGGTCCTCGTCGAACTGGGCTCGGGCTCGTCGGAGAAGACGCGCCTGCTGCTCGACGCCGGGCTCGAGGCGGGCACACTGCACACCTACGTGCCGCAGGACGTGTCGATCGGTGCGCTCGAAGCGGCCGCGGACGCCGTCGCCCGTCAGTATCCGGCGCTCGAGGTGCGAGGCGTCGTCAGCGATTTCACCGGCTCGCTCGAGCACCTGCCACGCGGCGGTAGACGCATGATCGCGTTCCTCGGTGGCACCCTCGGCAATCTCGTGCCGGACGAACGCGCCGACTTCCTCGCGCGCATCGCAGCCGTCCTCGAATCGGGGGAGCACCTGCTGCTCGGCGTCGGGCTCGTCGTCGACGAGTCCGTCGTCGTGCCCGCATACGACGACGCGGCAGGCGTGACCGCGCGCTTCAACCGCAACGTCCTCGACGTCCTGAACCACCGGCTCGGCGCCGACTTCGACTCGTCGCGCTTTCGTCATGTGGCGCTGTGGGATCCGCACAACGAGTGGATCGAGATGCGGCTCGAGGCCACCGACGACATGCTCGTCCACATCGGCGACCTCGACATCGATGTCCCGTTCCATGCAGGCGAACAGATCCGCACCGAGATCTCGGCGAAGTTCACCGCGGCAGGTCTGGCCGCCGAACTCGACCGAGCGGGCTTCGACGTCGAACAGACCTACACCGACGAGGGCCGGCTGTTCGCGCTGATGCTCGCGGTGCGGCGCTGAACTCATCCAGAAGGACGACCCACAACCGACCCCGAGAGGCAAGACAACCCTGTGAAATCGACTCGCGTCCTCTTCGTGTCCTGTGCAGCGGCTCTGGCGATGGGGGTGGGCGCGGCGACCGCGTGCGCTCAACCCTCGATCGACACCGGCAGCCTCGGTGACGGGAGCGTGGATTCCGAAGGCGACGGTCCGGGCGGGCCGCCTGCCGACGACTCGCTGCCTGCCCTGTCGGTCGAGACCGTCCTCGACGGCCTCGACCACCCGTGGGACGTCGTCGCGACACCCGACGGCGCTGTACTCACCGGGCAGCGTGAGGGTGGGTTCGTCGTCCGTCGCGCCGACGGTTCCACCGGACCGGTCGACGCGGATCTCGCAGATCTGTACGCAGAATCGGAGACCGGGCTGATGGGCCTCGCACTCGCTCCCGATTTCGCGCAGTCGCGCACGCTCTACTCGTGCCAGGGACACCGGTCCGGCGACGGCACCGACATCCGCGTCGTGGCGTGGACAGCGGATCCCGACTGGACCGCACTGACGCGGGAACGCACCGTGTTCGGTGGCATCCCCGTGCAGGGCGGGAGGCACGGCGGCTGCCGCGTCCTCGCAGCCGAGGACGGCACCCTGTACATCGGGACGGGCGACACCGCGTCGGCGTCGGTGCCCCAGGATCCGGCCTCGTGGGGCGGCAAGGTGTTGCACATCGACACGAACGGTGCGCCCGCCGCCGGCAACCCCGATCCGGCCAGCCCCGTCTACTCACTCGGTCATCGCAATGTGCAAGGCCTTGCGTTGCAACCGGACACCGGGCGGCTCTACGGCGTCGAGCAGGGCACCTCACGCGACGACGAGGTGAACTTGCTGCGGCCGGGCGGCAACTACGGCTACAAACCCGACCGTCTGCCCTTCGTGTACGACGAGTCGGTGCCGATGACCGACCCGGACCGCGTCCCGGGCGCGATCGAGGCGGTGTGGAGCTCCGGGTCCAGTACGCTCGCCACCGCGAGCGGCGCGTTCGTCGACGGTGCGCGGTGGGGCGAGTGGGACGGCGCACTCGCCGTCGGCGTCCAGAAGGAGAAGCGGCTGATGTTCCTGCGCCTCGCCGAGGACGGGCTGTCGGTGACTGCCCGCTCGGATGCGCTCGTCGACCAGCACGGACGATTGCGGTCGATCACGCCGCAGTCCGACGGCTCGCTGCTCGTCACCACCGACAACGGTGACGGCGCCGACCAGGTGCTGCGCGTCGCTCCCGCCTAGCGTCAGCTCGAGAAAGCGAGGACGCGCGCCGGCCCACCGGATCCGCCCGCGTGGGTCGGCGCGCCCACGAACACCGTTGCGCCCGAGGCCGGCACGGCATGCAGATCGGCGAGCACCTCGACGGCGTAGATGCCCGACCCGAGTGCCGCGAGGTGCGCGCTGTAGCTGGTGTCTCGACCGGCGTCGATGCTGAGTGTGTCGGTTCCGATGCCGACGACACTGCGCTCGTGCACCAGTCGCTCGACGGCCTCGCGGGCGAAGCCCGGGGTGTGCTGCACGCCCGTGGCATCCTGGTTGGTGAAGGCGCCCGGCTCGGAGAGGCGGGACTGCCAACCGGAATGCAGTGCGACGAAAGCGCGTTCGGGGATCCGCCCGTGGAGACGTTCCCACTGGTCGATGTCTGCGGTGCTCAGCAGCGCATCGTGATCGGACGCTGCACGTGCGGCGATGTCTATCACCACAAGCGGCGCGGTGAGGTTCTCGACGGGGATGCGTTCGACCGTGATCCCGTCCGGATCGGCATGCGCAGGCGCGTCGACGTGGGTGCCGGTGTGCTCGTCGTAGCTCAGCTCGTTGACGTAGAAGATGCTCTGCGGCAGCAGCGAACCCAGTGATCCGGTGTCGTTGTTCTTGTTGTCGGCGACCGTGCGCATCGCGAAGCGCCGACTGCCTGGCCACACCGGGAAGTGCTCGTCCACCACGTGCGTCAGATCCCAGACCGTTCCCGCAGGGTGCGCAACAGCGCGCCGTGGTGACCCGACCGCGCCGACCATTCCGGCTGTCGCCGCCGTGACCAGGCCCGCGGTGACGAGCGCCCGGCGCCCGAGGCGGCGACGCGCAAGCTGCTCGTACACGGTGGCGGTGACGTCGGGTGAGCACATGGGCGACTCCGGTGGACATTGCGGCGTGCAGATTCACGGATGATACCGGGCGTCGCCGCGACAAAACGCACGGTTTGTGCCAGATTGTCACCCTGCGCCGAATCCGAATCGTTCTGTAGGAAGTGTTCACTCGTGACCGACGTGCTCGACAGCATCAACAGCTTGGTATGGAGTCCTCCGCTCGTGTACATGTGCCTGCTCGCGGGCCTGTACTTCACGATCCGCACGAGATTCGTCCAGGTGCGGCGGATACCGGACATGATCTCTCTGCTGCTCCACGGCGAGAAGTCGCCGTCGGGAGTGTCGTCCTTCCAGGCGCTCGCGATGTCGCTCGCCGGTCGTGTCGGCACCGGAAACATCGCGGGTGTCGCCACCGCGATCGCCTTCGGCGGCCCGGGTGCCGTGTTCTGGATGTGGATAGTCGCATTCCTCGGCGCGTCGACGTCCTTCGTCGAGTGCACCCTGGGGCAGATCTACAAGGAGAAGGACCCCGACGGGCACTATCGAGGTGGGCCTGCCTACTACATAGAGAAATGCATGCGGCAGAAGTGGTATGCGCTGCTGTTCGCGGGGGTCACGGTGGTCGCGGCGGGGCTGCTGCTGCCGGGGATCCAGTCCAATTCGATTGCCGTGGCGATGGACAACGCGTGGGGGATGCCCACGTGGGTCGCTGCGCTCGGCATCGTCATCGTGCTGTCGTTCATCGTGGTCGGCGGCGTCAAGCGCATCGCCAACTTCGCAGGCATCGTGGTGCCGTTCATGGCGGTCGCCTACATCATCGCGGCGCTGGTGGTCGTGTTCGTCAACGCGTCGCAGATTCCCGAGGTGGTGCGGCTGATCTTCTCGAGTGCCTTCGGCCTCGAGGCGGGCTTCGGTGCGATCGTGGGCCTCGCCGTCGAGTGGGGTGTCAAGCGAGGCATCTACAGCAACGAGGCGGGGCAGGGTAACGGGCCGCACTCCGCCGCCGCGGCCGAGGTGTCGCATCCCGCGAAACAGGGACTGGTGCAGGCGTTCTCGGTGTACATCGACACGCTTTTCGTGTGCTCGGCGACGGCATTCCTGATTCTGTCCACCGGTGTCTACACCGTGTGGTCGGGCGGCGGGCAGGACGGCGACGTGCTCTACGACGGCAACAACGGTGCGGCCGTCGATGCCGGGCCCGCGTTCGCACAGACCGCTTTCGACAGCGTGTGGAGTAGCGCAGGCGCGAGTTTCGTCGCGATCTCGTTGGCGTTCTTCGCATTCACCACGATCGTCGCGTACTACTACATCGCCGAGACGAACATCCACTACCTGCTGCGTAAGGTGCGCAACGGCGCGGTATTGCCGGTCGCGACGCGCGTGCTGCAGCTGTGCTTCCTCGTGATGACCGCCTGGGGAGCGGTGGCCAGCGCGACGCAGGCATGGACGCTCGGCGACATC
Source organism: Rhodococcus sp. HNM0569 (assembly GCF_012726205.1). Taxonomy (GTDB): domain Bacteria; phylum Actinomycetota; class Actinomycetes; order Mycobacteriales; family Mycobacteriaceae; genus Rhodococcus_F. The sequence continues at coordinate 220,021 of NZ_JAASAE010000004.1, forward strand.
GGCGTCGGCGTGATGGCATGGCTCAACATCGTCGCCATTCTGATCATCCAGAAGCCCGCGCTGCGTGCGCTCGACGACTACGAACGTCAACGCCGATCGGGTCTCGACCCGCAGTTCGACCCTGTCTCTCTCGGCATTCGCGGCGCCACCTTCTGGGAGAAGAGACGTGAGCGCGAGACGACGGCCGTCGAATGACGAGTGGTGCTGCACCTCGGGAGGTGCAGCACCACAGCCTTGTTCGTCTTCGCTCGGCTCGTGTCGGTGGACTCAGTCCGCGACGATTCCGGCGACGGGAATACGCGCATCGACCGACTGGCGGAAGTTGATCATCGCGCGCTCGATGTGGTCGCGATTGGTGACGAGCACCGCTCCGGTCGCGCCGCGCTGATGCAGCACGTCGTTGGTGAATGCGGCGTTCTCGACGGTCGACGACGACTCGGGCTCTTCGGTGATCCGCTCCGCCGGCACGCCCCGGTCGGTGAGCCACTTCTTCATGGCCGACGCCTCGGTGATGCCCTTCTTGGGGACGCCGCCCGTCACGATGATCGGCGCGGTGGGGTAGTGCTGCGCGGTCGCGAGCGTCGCCTCGAGGCGTTGCGTGAGGACCGGCTGGATCTGCCCGTCCTCGGTGAGGCCCGCACCGAGGACGACGAGGTGCGTCGTCACCGGGTTGACGTCGAGCATCACCGGGTAGTTCGGGGTCGGCGTCTCGAGGCGGGTGCACGCCTTGATGAGCTCGTCGACGGTGCCTTGGCACGCCGGTGTGATCGACAGAATGCCGTTGGTGATCGTGTCCGGCGCGGGCGTCGCGGAGGCCTGGGCGGTTCCCACGCCGAGCGTTGCCGCCGCCAGTGCGACGGTGACGACTCCTGCACGTCGCATATCCTTCATTCGCGTTCCCCCTCGGTGATCGCGTTGTCGGGTCACCGGGCAGTGTGCCAGTGCGGGCGCCCCGCCGCGACGGCGAACTCGCCTCGACACGCCCGAAATTGCCGCATTTGTGCAGGTCAGAGGCGTCGTAATAAAAACGAGATATTTCCCACGGCGCGCGTGTCCACACCGAACGGGCGGTTTTGCGGGCATCGGTCGAGTGCATTTCCGAGGGACCGCCCGTTCGGTGGCTACGAATGCGCCCGGGCACGCCGCCAACGTTCGCGCAGTGGCGGCGGAGTGAAGAGTGCCCTCGCGTCGGCTCCGGCCAGTAGCTCGCGGCGCTCAGGGTTGCGGTACATGTCGTCGATGACCGAGAACAAGGTGTTGGGTTCGGCGACGAGCCGAGAGACCGACACGACGAGGCAGCCGTCGGCGTCGAGGACTGCAGGTGTGCCCAGTTCGGCGTGGTGGTGGACGAGTATCTCGGCGTCCCGCCTCGGGCCTTTGCCCGTGTTGACGATCCGTTCATTTCGCACCACGCTGTCGATCGCGTCCCAGGGTACGAAAACGTCGCTGCGACGCGGTATTCCGACGATCTTGAAGTTGTGTTTGCGCCGGAGACCTTCGCGGTAGATAGTGACCACCGAGGTGGTGTCCGAGAGCAGGCCCAGGAGCAGCAGGACGCCCGCCACGCAGCCGTAGACGAGGGCGATGACCGCACCGCCGCTGTTGTTCCGCCCGGGCGTCAGCAACTCGTCCGCTCGACCGTCGGTCCACAGCACCCAGATGAGAATGCAGTAGAGGGAGGTCGCGGCGAGCACGAATCCGAGGACCACCATCGACAGTCGCTCGGTCGGTACTTGCACGCCCGGCCCATACTTGTCGTCCACGATTCGAATGCGTCGGCTCGTGCGGATCCGGGCGAAGCCCGAGTCGCGGCAGAGGAGGAAAGCTGTCGCAACGATGAGGAAACAGCCCGCCCCGAGACCGACCGAGCCCCCTGCCGATTGCTCGCCCAGCGTCCGGCAGACTGCAAAGCCCATCACGGCCGCCAGCCCCAGCATCACGAGCGCGAAGAGCAGACGCCAGCGGCGAAGAGGCTGCGTCCAGCTTCGAGCAGACCGCTCCGCATCGGTGTCCATCAGATCCCCCTGTCGAACCGCCGCCCTGTCAGCGAGTCGACACGATATCAGGTGGCTGCCACCGGAATCGGCTCACCGAACGGGCGGTTGTGCGAGCATCGCCCGAGTGGATTTCCGGGATACCGCCCGTTCGATGGAACCCCGATTCACACGTCTCAGCCCGCAGCGATCGAGAGGGCCGAATTGAAGGTCACAACATCGACGTGCAGGTCGTCGAGTGTCGTTGTTGCGACGGTAACGGTCAGCTGGGTAAGGAACTGCCCGGCCGCGGTGTCCACGATTACGTAGCGTGTCGTGGCGAAGAGGCTGAGATTCTCGACTTCGTAGGTGCCCTCGACGAACAGTGAGGGGTGGCCGTTCCACGGTTCGCGCGCGGCGAGGTGCTCGGTCCACTTCGGGAGGGCGGCTGGCTCGGTACAGGCAGCGTCGAGCAGGCCCTCGGCTGAAATCTCCTTGGAGATTCTGCCGTGGAGGACGACAGCGTTGGGCGCCCAGCCTTGGCTCCGGTAGGACGGATTCGTGAGTGCCGAATAGGCGCCCGGCACTAGCTCACGCGGTACAACAGTCCATCCCGGCAGTTCGGGAATCGAGACCGCGGGTGCAAACGGCGAACCCGGAGCGCACGGTGTGCAGTGGGCTCCGCAGTTGTCGAGGTAGTCGAGAAGCGGGCTGCTCACTGCTTTCCAGAGCTTTGTCGCAGCTCACGGGCCGCCCGCCAACGTTCGCGCAGGGGCGGAGGGGTAAGGAGGGCCGTTGCGTCGGGTCCAGAAAGCAATGCACGTCGGTCTGGGTGGCGATGCATGTCGTCGATCAACGCGAACAGTGTGTTGGGTTCGGCGACGAGTTGGGAAAGACGGAGGATCGTCTGGTGCTCAGTGTCGAGACGCACGCGTTCGTCATGTGTGAAGCCGGGATGGTGAAGTTCGACAAGTTGGTGTCGGACGGTGACGTACCTCGTATCCACGAGTTCCTCTGTGGGAACGACTTTACTCAGGGCTGTCCACGGAATAAGCACATCGCGACGCCGCCGTATCAAGCCCTTGCCGTCGATACGGCGAATTCCGTCGGTGGATACGTGTGTTTGGTTTATAGGGCGCAGTAGAAGCAGGGTAGTCATTCCAGCCAGACCCACGACCCCGACTGCCAACATGAATCCTGCGCCAGCTGCGCTATCGCGAGAAGGTGTGGCAACTGTTGCCCCTTGGCCGTTGGACTGGGCATACCAGACTGAGAACCCAATCACTGCGCAGGATAGGGCAATCATCCAGAGGACCAGATAGATGGCCCACTGACCTGGGACTGCTACCCCGCCTCCGTCGCGTCCATGAATTGGCTTGATCCGACGGCTCCGTCCAATCCACGCGACGCCACCCAGTCGCAAGGTCATGAAGACCAACCCTGATAGGAGCACCGCAGAGCCAGCGAATAAGCCAACAACTGAATAGTTTTCGATCGGTCGATACAGTAGGGCGAATATTGAGGATCCGGTGCACGCAAGCAGAAACGCCGAGATCGTCACGTATGTGAATTTTAGCTTCTGCTGCCACGGCGACGAATTGCGCGCGAATGTCTGTTCTTCCTTCATCAGCTCCATACCTTTTGCAGGCCTTTCGATACGCCCCAACTCGCGGCGCCCCCTGCAACAAGTCCGATCGCGAACCCCACGCCTGTGCCGATCCCAGGGGCGAACGACCCGACCGCGGCGCCCGTGCCAGCGGTTGCAAGTATCCCGGCGACCGTTCCCGCGCCCTCCGTGACAACAGCTTTCGTCGGGTCCATACCATCGTTTATGTCATTGGCGATGGCCGGAACTGTTCCGACGGCAGCACCGATCGGTCCCAAGCCGCGCCCGATGCCTCGCGCGACGTCGTCAGCGGAGGACGCTGCTGCGGACGTGAGGGCTGCGCCGGTCTTGTCGGTGGCTTCACTGACGATCGTTCCCGCGATGGTGGCCGGCCAGTCGGGTTTCCAGCTGAACTCCCCTTCGCCGTCCGGCTCGACGCTGCCGTACTGAGCTTTGCTCGCCGCATCTTCGACGATGTCGGAGGTATCGGCGATTCGCTTGGTGGCGTCGGCCGCTACATCGCCGGCTTGGCGTAGTGCGTCCCGAATCGCCGCTGTGTGGGCAGCCGCATCGGATTCGAGTCGGGCGAGTTCCTCGGCGGCGATCACTCCAGAGCCGGCGGGAGTGGCGGCGCCGGAGTCGTCCACATCGAACCCGCTGCTCGCCGCAGCCGCAATCTTCGACTCGACCGTCGACTTCACGGCTTCGAGCGCGCTCGAAGCCGAGCGGTACGTGTCTGCGACTTCCTGCAGCGCAGAGCCGATGCCGCGTGCCAACCGAGTCTCCTCGACGACGCGTTCTGCGGCCGCCGCCGCCGCGTCGCCGTGCCATGACTCCGCGAGCACGTTCTGATCGTTTTCGAGGCTGCGCCCGCTCTCGTCCAAGAATTCGACCAACGCCTCGATGCCGTCCGCGGTGATGACGAGGTCTCCCGAGCGCCACCCGCGAACCTCGGACACGCTCACCGTCATCAGGCAGACGGCGCTACTCACGGCTCGACATCCATCGCGCCGAGTTGCTTGACGAAGTCGGTTTCGGCGACGACGTAATGGGTGTTCGCCCCTCCAGCCAGTCGAGCGACCTCGCCGAGACGCAAGGCAACGTTGCGATAGCCTGCCATCGCGGCATCGAGCGCGCGCCTGTTGACGCCGTCGAAGCCGGTGCCCGGAAGTGATCCATCGGAGTCGGCGAACGGACTACTCACATCGTGGTTGCCGATGTCGCTTGCGACCCGTGACGTGGACTGGGCGAACGACTGTAACGCGTGGATGTCGACCTGCAACTGCTTCCCCCTGACTTGCCCCGCCCTGCGAACGCGCACAGACTATCAAAGCGCAGGTCAGCCGACGGCTCGTGACATAGGCCCTCACCGAACGGGCGGTTGTGCGAGCATCGCCCGAGTGGATTTCCGGGATACCGCCCGTTCGATGGATACGGCGGTCCGCTCAGCCGTCGAGTAGCCGGCCGTACCGTTCGTTCTGGCCGCGGAGCCATGCGATGCGGGCGGCGTCGCCCTGGGTGACGGCGTCGAGCAATTGTGCGCTGGCGATGCTGACGCGTCCGACGTGCGCAAGCAGTTGGAGGTGGATCTCGTCGCGTTTGACGTGGGGAGCGTTCCAGGCGCGTTCGGCGGCGAGGACGCTCATCCGTGTGTCGCCGAGAGTCGCGTGTGCGATCAGGCCCTGCACGCGCTCGGGTGGGCAGGCGTCGTGGAGCGCGAGGTCGAGTAGTCGGCGGCGAAATGCCTCGGGGCACGGCGAACTCACGTAGCGCAGTGCCTCGACCTCGACGAGCGCGCGCATCACGTCGGTGCTCAGGTGGGCACGCTGCAGCAGCCAGCCCGCGGTCGACTCCGCACGAGTGAGTTCGACGAGCGCCGCATCCGGGCACGCGAGGTTCATCGCGGCGGCGCGTCGCACGTCATGGTCGGGATGTTCGAGCGCGATCCACCCCAGCAGCCCGGCGTCGAATCCTTCGCGAGCAGCGAGGAAAGACGCACGGCGGGCGAGGGTTTCGTCGAGGCTGTAGCTCAGGTGCGGCACCATCGGCAGGGCTTCGACGGTGAACCGCCGATACCGGGAGTCGAGCATCGCGTCGGTAGTGATCTGGGCGGCGCGCTTCTGGTCCAGCCGCCCTACCGGCCACGACGACGCGATCTCGGGCGTGCCGATCCGTTCGAGCAACTGCCACACCGAGTTCGCGACGTGCTCCGCGTCCCAGCCGGAATCGCACACGGCGTGATCGTCGGCCACGTCGATTCGCGATGCGGTGACGACGACGAGGCCGCTCGGTCCGGGCGACGCGTCGAGCGTGGTTCCCGAGATCGTCGACGTCACGGTGGCCTCGGAACGGGGAACGAAGCCCAGGACGAGATACGGCGTCACCCACGCATCCCAGGTCGTGGCGGCGTCGTCGACCGGCGAGGTCATGGCGCGGTCGCCTCTCGCGCGAAGGCGTCGAGGTGCGTGCGGCGCTGCGCGGCTGGGTCGCGGGTGATCGATCCGCCGGGGTTCGTAGGGCCGCAGAGAAGGAAGGGGGCGAGCATCGGTTGTTGCCTTTCGTAGTCGGTGCCCCGGGGTCCACGCGACCCCGCGAACGAGCACCGAGAATGCCGACAGCTGCGGCTGTCGGTACTTCACGAATGGATGTCGTCGGAAGACGGCGATTTGTGACGGCCTCCCGCGGGGCACGTCGCGAGTCTGCAGAGTCCACTGACACTCTGGCGAGACACACCATGTGCGCCTCCTTGCGGTGCGGCCGTTCCGAGAATCGGGTTGCGCAGCCGAAGGACGACCGATAATGTTCCTCTCTTCGCTTCAGCGCGGAGTAGTCCACGCGCTCACCGTGGTAGTTGTGAGCAGGAGCCATGACCACCGATGTCTCGCCGTCACTCGACGGCCTTCTCGCCGGCACCAACCCCACTGTCCGTGCCACGCTCGACGCGCTGGGTCGCCTGCTGACCGGCACCGGTGCGGCCCGTCCGACCGCCGATTCGTTCGCCTCGCGGCGTCTCGGCGCTCCGCTGCACCTGCTCGCGGCGCAGTCGGTCAAGCTCACGGCCTCCACCGAGATCACGCTGGCGGGGGTGTTGGCGACCCGTATCCACGAGCACGCTGCCGAGACGGGGCCCGGTGAGGACGACGAGCCGCCTCGCTGGCGCACCGTCGAGATCGACCATTCCGCGCTGTCGGTGCCGGTTGCGCTGTCCGCCTTCTTTCCCCGCGGCACGCTGGCCGACGCCGACGTCGTCGTGCGCATCGCGGAACAGGTGACCAGCGACCGACTCGAGATCCGTGTGTTCGCTGCTGCGGAGGACCATGCAGTCGCGTCCGGTGTCGCGAAGTCCTTCGTCCGCGACGCGCACGGCGCCGGCAACTTCCTGCGCGGAAGAGTGCTCGCCGCGTCGTACGACTACGCGTTGCGCTTCGACGTCACGACGCTGCAGGCGCGCGGCCGCGACTCGCTCGTACTGCCCGACGAGGTATGGCGGGAGTTGGACGCCGCCGTGGCCGCGGTGACCACCCGCGCGGAGATCCTCCGCGAACTCGGCCTCGCGACGCGTCGCGGCATCCTGCTCGCGGGCCCGCCCGGCGTCGGGAAGACCGCGGCGAGCTGGCTTCTCGCCGCGGAGCTCGTCGGTGCGTTCACCGTCATCGTCGTCGACGAATCCGCGGGCGGCGCGCGGCTGCGCGATGTGTACGCGGAGGCAGCGGAGCTCGGCCCGACGGTCGTCCTGCTCGACGACATCGATCTCTACGTCGGAAGCCGCACCCGCGGCACCTCCGGCTCCTCGCTGGCGGCGTTGCTGGACGTGCTCGACGGCGCCGTGGAGCACGACGACATTCTCACGATCGCGACGACGAACGATCCGTCGGCTCTCGACAGCGCGGCCACTCGGTCGGCACGCTTCGACACGATCGTCGAGCTCGGCTATCCGACCCGCGCGGCATCTGCACAGATCCTCGCGTCGATCCTGTCGCCCGTCGCGCCGTCGGTCGATTTCGTCGCCGCGCTCGCCATCGTCGACGGACCCCTCTCCGGGGCGGACGTCCGCGCCATCGCTCAGCGTGCTGTGATCGACCACGGCACGGATCTGGACGAAGCAAAGATCCGCAGCGTCGTGGAGCAGGGTAGATGGAAGACGTCGGAACTCACCGGGCAGTATCTCTGACGACCGCTGCGGCCCCAGTGCGTCAGAGAGCGTGGGCCCGCGTGATCGCCTCGGCGATTCCGGCCAGCATGTCGGGCGGTGGAGCAGCCCGGAAGGTGAGCGCATAGGTCGAGATCGGGCCGATCAGCAGCAGCGACGCCACCCGTGGATCGGTCGTGGGTCGCACCTCGCCGCGGTCGATCGCGCGCCGCACCATCTGCCGTAGCTGGTCGTCGATCGGGGCCCAGTACTCGAACTGGGCTCGATCCGCTTCGGCGTCGGTGTGTGCTGCCAAGGCGGCGGTGAGCGCCAGTTCGACTGGGTCGGTGAGGAACTCGGCGAAGGCCTCGCACGCGGCGCTGACGTCGCCACGCCACGACCCGGTATCGGGCAATGCGAGGCGGCCACCGTGCTCCGTGAGCGCTTCGGCGAGCAGGTCGCCACGCGTGGGCCACCACCGATAGACGGTGGCGCGGTGCACGCCTGCACGCTCGGCGACCTCGGCGACTCCGAAGTCCGTCCTGCCTTCGCGGAGGAACGACAACACGGATTCGGCCACCTTGCCCCGAACGATCTCGCTCCGTCCCCCGCGACGTTGCCGCGTCGGCCGGCTGGTGGCTGTGGTCTTCGAGTCGGGGTCAGGCACGCGCACCACCGTATCCAAGCTGCGCCGCCAGCGGAACGGTGATATAACGACACTTGTCGCGTTTGGCTGGAAAGCTCGGCCTGGCAACGATGCTCGCACGGGCTGTCCGGAACCTCTGGACAGTCGATCCACTCGCGGTTTCACCGACTCCGAAGGAAGAATCGATCGATGGGCACATGGGAAGTGGTAGCTCCGGGCGACCTGCAACGGCAGCACGACGAGTGGCATCTGGCGCCGGCCGTTCGGGTGGGCGACCTGCTGATCTGCTCGGGAGTCACCGGAATGGATGCGCGCTACCAGGTCGACCCCGACCCGACCGAGCAGTTCCGCACCGTGTTCCGGAACGCTCAGCACGTGCTCGCGGGGGCAGGCCTGACGCTCGCGGACGTGGCCGAGATGGTCACCTTCCACGTCGATCTGGCAGAGCACCTCGACACCTTCTCTGCGGTGCGCGACGAGTTCATCACCGGGCCGTATCCGGCCTGGACCGCAGTCGAGGTCGCAGGCCTGGGCGGCGGTGTGCCCGGGGTGCTGGTCGAAGTGAAGATGACGGCGGCTTTCTGACCACCCGACAGAATTCGAGGAGTATCCATGAGCCTGACCGCTCTGCATGTCACCGCGTCCGTCGAGGAGGTCAACGCCGTCATCGAACGAGACGGTGGCGTGGTGATCGAAGGCTACGTGCCGGACGACGCGCTGAACGCGATCCGCGACGACATGATGCCGGTGTACGAAACCGTCGACTGGGGCGGTGATTTCCTGGGCGACCGCACCCGCCGCTTCGGATGCCTGTTCCAGTACTCGACCGCGCTGTCCGCCCTCGTCGAGCAGCCGCATTTCCTCGGCGCCGCCGAACACTTCCTTCGCACCCCCAGCAAGGTCTGGCACGGCGAACACCTCGTCGACCAGGTGCCCGACTACCACCTGAGCCTCACCCAAGCGATCGCGATCCATCCCGGTCAGGGGCACCAGCCGCTGCACCGCGACGACGTCCTGCTGTTCAACCCGCACCCGGGTCCGCAGGTCCGTGTCCAGATGATGTTCGCGCTCACGGACTTCACCGCGGAGAACGGTGGCACCAATGTCGTGGCCGGCAGCCATCGTTGGGACAGCGGACGGGGGCCTCGGATCGAAGAGGCCGTGCCGACCGAGATGAAGGCAGGCTCGGCCTTGATCTGGCTCGGCGGGGTCTACCACGGCGGCGGACTCAACACGTCCGAAAACGACGTGCGCCACGGGATCACGATGGCATTCGACCGCGCGCACCTGAACTGGGAAGAGAACCACTTCGTGGTCTACGACCGGGAGACCGTCGAGGCGCTCCCGCCGCTGACGCGCAGACTGCTGGGCTACGAGGAGCCGCTCGGCTACTGGGGTTACGTCCTCGTGGACGGCAAGATCAAGGGCGTCGGCGACCTTCTCGCGCGAGACCGGGCCGCACCGAATCTCTCGGTCCCCAGCTGAACGCGACCCGTCGCTACGCGATCGCGAGATCCGAATCGAATGTGGCGACGTCGAGGTAGAGCTCGTCGCGATCCTGCGCGAGCACGGTGACGGTGAGCTGGGTGAGGTACTGCTCGCCGTCCGCGACGAGGAGGACGTACCGCGTGCTGGCGAACAGTTCGACGTCGCCCAGCGGGTAGGTGCCTTCGAGGAAGAGCGACGGCCAGCCGTGCCACTGTTCGTAGCTCGAGACCTGCTCGGTCCAGCCGTCCTGGCGCGCGGCGTCGCGGTGCGCGCGTTGCAGAATCTCGTCGGCGGGCAGTTCGCGGGACAGGCGGCCGTGCAGGACAACTGCATTGGGGGCCCAGCCGGCGACCGCCCATTCGTGATTGGCGAGCGCGATGTAGACGTCGGGCACCATCTCGGGCGGCACGGCCACCCAGCCGGGCACGGCGGGCAGGAACACCTCGGGTTCGGTGTCGGGGCCGTATCCGCACGGCATGTACTCGACGCCTTCTTCGGCGAGGTACGTGAACAGTTCGCTGGTGACCGGCTGCATATCTCCCCCTACGTGCCGAAGAACCGTGCGCGGCCGGCGCGCGGCCTACGAGACGCTATCAGACGTTCCGGCCGTCACTTCGCGGCTGCGATACGCGCTTTCTCGAGCGCCGCGAGGGTGCGCAGCACCGTGGCTTTCTGGTTCTCGAGGTTCTTGAGCCGTGCTTTCGCGGCGAGCCCGCTCGCCTCGCCGACGAGTGCGATCTGGGCGTCGACGGTGTCGAGTTGTTCGAGCAGGCCCTTGACGCGTTCCTCGAGCTGAGCGAGGTCCACGGTGTCGGTGCGGGCCGGAGACGCTGCGGGAGTGGACTTTCGGGCCGCCGCTGGACGCGAGGTGGAGGAAGAGACCGAGACGGGCTTCTTCGCGGACGGCGAGGACTGCTGCTCCTCGAGCTGCGCGGCGGCGACGACACCCGCCGCGCGTGGACGGATCGCCTTGCGCACGGCGGCGGGATCGGGCAGCTCGGGCAGCCGGATCTCGTTGAGAATCCTGCGCGCGTCACGCCCGTTCAGACGGTGTTCGTACTCTTCGTCGTCGTCCGACTGGAGTGTGCCACCGAGGGGGCGCAGCCCGTACATGCCGAGGAACTTGCGGGCGTCGTCGACGATGGTTTCCTTCTCGCGGCACAGCGCGCAGCGCGGCTCGTTGCGGAACATGTCGACGTCGTCGTCGCTTCCGCACCACACACATTGGCCGGGGCTCCATCGTCGGATGTTGCGGATCGCATCGATGTCGGTGCCAGTTTCGGAACGGCCGGAAAGAGTGTGCGCGTCGATCACGGGGTGCCACAGTAAGCGACGCCGAAAAGCCGGGTGACACCGGGGTGATTTCGCCGCATCGGGCCGGCGCCGGCGGTGACGAAGCTCATGTGGAAGGTCGGTCGCGTTGTGTCACAGGAGTATTCGTACCGACAGGTATCATTCCGATTCGCCGAGGGTGTCGGCCGCCCACTCCACGAGCGGACGCGTCGCACGCCACACCGCACGCACCTCGTCGGCGGTGCGTGGCGAGTCGATCCACGGCGGGGACTCGAAGAACGCCCGCGCCGTCATCGACCGGTGACGCAGCAGCTCCAGACGCGGATGATCCGGTGCGGTGCCGCGCGGGCGGGTCTTCAGCTTGTCGCCGTCGACATCGTGTCCACTGCGGCGGAGCTTGCCGACGATCCGTTCGAGCTGCGCCGCGCGACGGTCGTCGTCGAGCGCAGCGCGGTAGCGGCCGAGCTGTGCGGGCGTCGCATGATAGAAGCCGCCCGCGGCGAGCAGGCCCGCCGCGTCGATCTGCAGGTAGTACCCGACGCCGGGACGAAGCGCGACGAACGCGCCCTGGTGAGTCTTGTAGGGAGTCTTGTCCTTCGAGAACCGGACGTCGCGATACGGGCGGAAAACCTTGGCATCGCCGAACTCGTTGCCGAGCGCGTCGACGAGCGCGAGCATCGGCTCGCGGACGGCGGTGTCGTACACGTGCTTGTGCGCCGTCCAGAACGCCTTGCTGTTGTCGGCTTCGAGGTCTTCGTAGAAGTCGAGTGCCGCGACGGGAATTCCGGTGAACATCACTGAACCCTACTGTGAGCACTTTGCGAGTCCAGGGACTCGCAAAGTGCTCACAGGGGAGTGACTAGGCGCTGCCGTTGAACAGCGAGGTGACCGAGCCGTTCTCGAAGACTTCCTTGATGGTGCGCGCGAGCAGCGGCGCGATCGAGAGCACGGTGAGCGACGGGAACCGCTTCGACTCGTCGATCGGCAGCGTGTTGGTGACGATGACTTCCTTCGCGCCGCACGCCGAGAGCCGCTCCTTCGCGGGATCGGACAGCACGCCGTGCGTCGCGGCGATGATGACGTCGCCCGCGCCTGCCTTACGGAGGATGTCGACGGCACCGGCGATCGTGCCGCCCGTGTCGATCATGTCGTCGATCAGGATGCAGGTGCGGCCCTCGACGTCGCCGACGACGCGGTTCGACACGACCTGGTTCGGGACATTGGGGTCGCGGGTCTTGTGGATGAACGCGAGGGGAGCGCCCGCGAGGGTGTCGGCCCACTTCTCGGCGACGCGGACACGACCCGAGTCGGGGGAGACGACGGCGATGTTGTCGGTGCCGTACTTCTCGCGGATGTACTCGGCGAGCTGTCCCTGCGCGTGCATGTGGTCGACGGGGCCGTCGAAGAAGCCCTGGATCTGGTCGGTGTGGAGGTCGACCGTGACGATGCGGTCGGCGCCCGCGGTCTTCAGCAGGTCGGCGATGAGGCGGGCGGAGATGGGCTCGCGGCCGCGGTGCTTCTTGTCCTGACGTGCGTACGGGTAGAACGGCAGGATCGCCGTGATGCGCTTGGCCGACCCGCGCTTGAGCGCGTCGATCATGATGAGCTGCTCCATGACCCACTGGTTGAGCGGGGCGGGGTGGCTCTGGAGGACGAACGCGTCCGACCCGCGCACCGACTCCTCGAACCGGACGAACGTCTCGCCGTTCGCGAAGTCCCGCGCCGTCTGCGGCGTGATGCGCACGTCGAGTTCCTTGGCGACCTGTTCGGCCAGCTCCGGATGCGCACGACCGGCGAAGAGCATGAGGTTCTTCTGATTGTCGATCCAGTTCGCGGTCACTGCTCTCTAGCCATCCTTTTGTTCGTGCTGTTCGGACTCGTCTTGCTGTGCAAGCTCTTCGTCGATCGGCTGCACCGCCGACGCCGCGGCGTCGGCCGCCGGGGTCCCCGGACGGTTGCGTTGCACCCAACCTTCGATGTTGCGCTGCTTGCCACTCGACACGGCAAGCGCCCCGGGCGGGACGTCGTGGCGCAACACGGTGCCGGCGCCGGTGTAGGCGCCGTCACCCACCTGGACCGGGGCGACGAACATCGTGTCCGAGCCGGTCCGCACGTGCGACCCCACCACGGTACGGCTTTTGCCGACTCCGTCGTAATTGACGAAGACGCTCGACGCGCCGATGTTGCTGTGATGGCCGATGGTCGCGTCCCCCACGTAGGTGAGGTGGGGAACCTTCGAGTGGTCGCCGATCTGAGCGTTCTTGGTCTCGACGAACGCCCCGAGCTTGCCGCCCGCGCCGAGTTCGGTGCCCGGTCGAAGATAGGTGAACGGCCCGACGGTCGCGCCGTCGCCGATCGTCGCGCCGCTGCCGTGCGTGCGCACCACGGACGCCCCGACGCCGACGGTGACGTCGGTGAGCGTGGTGTCCGGCCCGACCACCGCGTCTTCGCCGATGTCGGTGGCGCCGTGCAGCTGTGTGCCGGGAAGGAGCGTGACGTCGCGGGCGAGGGTGACGTCGACGTCGACCCAGGTGTCGGCCGGGTCGACGACGGTGACGCCCGCGCGCATCCACGCCTCGAGGGTGCGGCGATTGAGTTCCGCCGCGAGCGCCGCGAGCTGGACGCGGTCGTTCGCGCCCGCGACCACGACGGCGTCGGCGGTGTGCTGGCCGCGCACGCGCTTGCCCGCACGGCGTGCGATGGCGATCACGTCCGTGAGATACAACTCACCCTGGGCGTTGTCGGAGCGCAACTGTGCGAGCGCGGCCCGCAGGGTCGCGGCGTCGAACGCGTAGATGCCCGAGTTGACCTCGGTGATCGCGCGCTGCGAGTCGGTGGCGTCGGCTTCCTCGACGATTGCATTGACCTCGCCGTCGGTGGTGCGCAGCACACGCCCGTAGCCGGTGGGGTCGGGCGCGGTGGAGGTGAGGACCGTGACGGCCGCGGCGGGCTCGGCGGTGTGCGCGGCGAGGAGCGCGTCGACGGTTGCCGAATCGAGCAGCGGGACGTCGGCCGCGGTGACCAGGACGGTGCCGTCGAAGTCGTCGGGCAGGGCGGTGAGCCCACAGCTCACGGCGTGCCCGGTGCCGTTCTGTTCTTCCTGCACCGCGACGGTGAGCGCGCGACCGAGTGCGGTCGCGGTGGCCTCGACGGCCGCGGTGACGCGTTCGCGGTCGTGGCCGACCACGGTGACGAGATGCTCGGGGTCGACCGCGGCTGCGGTGTGCAACGCGTGGTCGAGCATCGTGCGACCGCCCAGAGTGTGCAGAACCTTGGGAGTCTTCGACCGCATCCGGGTGCCTGCTCCGGCAGCGAGGACGACGACAGCGGTCTGCACTGGCATGTAACTCCCTCATGTCGATCCAGCGGGACGGGCCGGCCGAGCGCGCTCGTACTCGACACGCTGCGGTCGTCTCGGCTCCGCCGCCAGGACTCGAACCTGAACTATCTGAACCAAAATCAGAGGTGCTGCCATTACACTACGGCGGATTGCCACGCCCACGGGGTCGCTCGGCCCCGAGTGCGCGTCATGAATACTCGCACGACGACCCACCCGCGGTCGAACCGCTCCGGCGAAGATCTCCCTCGCGGGTGGCGAAGGCTTTCCTCGCGTGTCGATAGCCTGGAGCTCGACCGGCACACCCGCCCGTGCCGGAGCCCGACCTTCGAAGGAGGACCGCGCGGTGTCTCGACGCGAGAACCCGGCCGACCGCCCGGCCGTGCAGGACGCCGCGATCGCCCGCCCGGCACGCACGCGCATGACCGGTACGCAGCGCCGCGAACAGCTCATCCGGATCGGACGGGCGATCTTCGCCGAACGTGGCTACGAGGCCGCGTCGATCGAGGAGATCGCTCACCGCGCGAACGTCTCCAAGCCTGTCGTGTACGAGCACTTCGGCGGCAAGGAAGGTCTGTACGCGGTGGTCGTGGACCGCGAGATGTCCCGGCTCGACGACGCGGTGTCCGGCGCGCTCTCACGAAACCGCTCGCGCGTGCGCGTCGAGCGGGTCGCGCTCGCATTGCTCACGTACGTCGAGGAACACACCGACGGCTTCCGCATCCTGGTGCGCGACTCGCCGGTCGCCGCACCCGACGGCACGTACTCGAGCCTGCTCAACGAGGCGATCAACTCCGTCGCCTACCTCCTGGCGGGCGACTTCGCGCGCCGCAACCTCGATCCCGATCTCGCGCCGCTGTACGCGCAGGCACTCGTCGGGATGGTGTCGACCACCGCCACGTGGTGGCTCGACGTCCGCTCGCCGTCGAAAGAGGTCGTCGCCGCACACCTGGTGAACCTGTGCTGGAACGGGCTCACGCACCTCGAGGCCGATCCGCAGCTGGGGGAGTCGCGCGGATCCGGGCACTGACGCCACGCCCGGGGCGTCGGCCGCCGCGAGTACACTCGAACAGGCCTTTCGGCGGTCCCCGGCGCCTCACGGCGCCCAAGTTCGAAAGATCGAGCAGCGCCGCAGACGGTCACGGCCGCCAGCAGTCACCGCAGACCAGGAGTGTGCGTTCTTGTCCGCTCAGTCAACAGATCCAGTTCCGACACCGGGGCTGGTTTCCACCATCTCTCAGGCGGACGTCGAGGCGCCGCTCGCCGGGTTGACGCGGGTGGCGCTGGCCGACCCGGCCCTTGCGGGCGTCGTCGAGGCGGTCGGCGCACCCACGCTCGACATCGTCGCCCCACCCGCCGCGCGCACGTGGGTCGCCGCAGCGCTCGCGCAGCGCGAGCAACTGCTCGTCGTCACCGCCACCGGTCGCGAAGCCGACGACCTCACGACCGAGCTGCGCGAGACGCTCGGCGCCGGGGTCGCGCAGTTCCCGTCGTGGGAGACGCTGCCGCACGAGCGGTTGTCGCCGAGCGCCGACACCGTGGGGCGCAGGCTCGAGGTGTTGCGCCGCCTCGCCCGGCCCGACGATCCCACCTACGGCCCACCGCTGCGGGTCGTCGTCACCACGGTGCGCTCGCTCGTGCAGCCGATGGCGCCCGGGCTCGGCGAGGTCGAGCCGGTCGTCCTGCGCGTGGGCGCCGAACTCGACTTCGACGAGCTGCTCACACGGCTCGTCGAGATGGCCTACACGCGCGCCGACATGGTCGGCAAGCGCGGCGAGTTCGCGGTCCGCGGCGGCATCCTCGACCTGTTCCCGCCCACTGCCGACCACCCGGTGCGAGTCGAGTTCTGGGGCGACGAGGTCACCGAGATGCGCGCGTTCTCCGTGGCCGACCAGCGTTCGATCCCGGAGATCGACGTGCCGCTCGTCGTCGCGCCGCCCTGCCGCGAGCTGCTGCTCACCGAGGACGTTCGCGACCGTGCCGCGCAGCTCGCACGCGACAATCCGGCCGACGCGGCGCTCGTCGAAATGCTCGACAAGATGGCGGGTGGCGTCCCGGTCGAGGGCATGGAGGCCCTGCTGCCGGTGTTGCGCCAGGGTGAACTGCAACTGCTCACCGACGTCCTGCCCGCCGCGACGCACGTGCTCGTCGTCGATCCCGAGAAGGTCCGCACCCGCGCGTCCGATCTCGCGCGCACGGGTCAGGAATTCCTCGAGGCGTCGTGGACGGCCGCGTCGATCGGGGCCGAGGCACCGCTCGACACGTCGGAGCTGAACGGCGGCGGCATCGACCTCGCCGCGTCGGCCTACCGGTCGTTGCGGCAGGTCCGTGACTCCGCGGAGGCCGCGGGGCGTCCGTGGTGGACGGTGTCGCCGCTGTCGTCGGGCAGCGGCGACGAGCTCGAACTGGCGGTCTCGCCCGCACCCCAGGTGCGCGGCTCGGAGGATCTGCTCGGCGAGCTGTTCGTGTCGCTGCGTGCGCACGTCACCACCGGCGGTCGCGCCGCGATCGTGCTCGCGGGCTCCGGTACCGCACAGCGCATCCTCGAGCGGCTCAGCGAGGCGGAGGTGCCCGCCGCCCGCACGGAACCGGGCACCGAACCGCCCCGCGGCCAGGTCGCAGTGATGTGCGGTTCGCTGCACGACGGCATCGTCCTCGCGGGCGACGACGCGACGCCCGGCACGGTCGTCGTCACCGAGGCCGACCTGACCGGCAATCGCGTCGCGGCCCCGGGCGACGGCAAGCGGCTGCCTGCCAAGCGGCGCAATCAGGTCGACCCGCTCGCGCTCACGGCGGGCGACATGGTGGTGCACGATCAGCACGGCATCGGCAAATTCGTCGAGATGGTCGAGCGCACGGTCGGCGGCGCGCGGCGGGAATATCTCGTCATCGAGTACGCACCCAGCAAGCGCGGCCACCCCGGCGACCGCCTGTTCGTGCCGATGGAGTCGCTCGATCAGCTCTCGCGCTATGTCGGCGGCGAGATGCCCGCGCTGTCGAAACTCGGCGGATCCGACTGGGCGAACACGAAGCGCAAGGCGCGCAAGGCTGTTCGCGAGATCGCGGGCGAGCTGGTGCAGCTGTATGCGGCGCGTCAGGCCGCGCCGGGCCACCCCTTCGCTCCGGACAGCCCGTGGCAGAAGGAGATGGAGGACGCCTTCCCGTTCCAGGAGACGCAGGACCAGCTCACCGTCATCTCCGAGGTCAAGGGCGACATGGAGAAGCCGGTTCCGATGGACCGCGTCGTCATCGGCGACGTCGGCTACGGCAAGACGGAGATCGCGGTGCGCGCGGCATTCAAGGCCGTGCAGGACGGCAAACAGGTCGCGGTGCTCGTACCCACCACACTGCTCGCGCAACAGCACCTGCAGACCTTCACCGAACGCATGGCGGCGTTCCCGGTCACCGTGAAGGGACTGTCGCGCTTCACCGATCCCGCCGAGTCGCGGCAGATCGTCGAGGGCATGGCGGACGGCGAGATCGACATCGTCGTCGGCACCCACCGCCTGCTGCAGACGGGTGTGCGCTGGAAGGATCTGGGCCTCGTGATCGTCGACGAGGAGCAGCGGTTCGGCGTCGAACACAAGGAACACATCAAGGCGCTGCGCACCCACGTCGACGTCCTCACGATGTCGGCGACGCCCATCCCGCGCACCCTCGAGATGAGCATGGCGGGCATCCGCGAGATGTCCACCATCCTCACGCCGCCCGAGGAGCGGCACCCGATCCTCACGTACGTCGGGGCGTACGCCGACAAGCAGGTCGCCGCCGCGATCCGGCGCGAACTGCTGCGTGACGGCCAGGTCTTCTACGTGCACAACCGGGTCAGCTCGATCGACAAGGCCGCCAAGCGTATTCGCGATCTCGTGCCCGAGGCGCGCGTGGTCGTCGCGCACGGTCAGATGAACGAGGAGCGGCTGGAGAAGACCGTGCAGGGCTTCTGGGAACGCGAGTTCGACGTGCTGGTGTGCACCACGATCGTCGAGACCGGTCTCGACATCTCGAACGCCAACACTCTCATCGTCGAACGCGCCGACACACTCGGCCTGTCGCAGCTGCACCAGTTGCGTGGCCGCGTCGGCCGCTCGCGTGAGCGCGGATACGCCTACTTCCTGTATCCGCCGGAGAAGCCGCTCACCGAAACCGCCTACGACCGACTCGCCACCATCTCGCAGAACTCCGACCTCGGCGCGGGTATGGCCGTCGCGATGAAGGACCTCGAGATCCGCGGCGCAGGCAATGTTCTCGGGGCCGAGCAGTCCGGGCACGTCGCGGGCGTCGGCTTCGACCTCTACGTCCGGCTGGTCGGCGAAGCGGTCGAGGCGTACCGCGCGGTGGCCGACGGCAGACCCGTCACGGCAGAGGAGACGCCCAAGGAGGTCCGCATCGACCTGCCGGTCGACGCGCACATTCCGCCCGACTACGTCACGAGCGACCGGCTGCGGCTCGAGGCCTATCGCAAGATCGCGTCGGCAGGAGACGACGACGGATTGCGTGGCGTCGTCGACGAACTCGTCGACCGCTACGGCCCGCTGCCCGAGGAAGTGCGCCGGCTCGTGTCGGTCGCGAAGCTCCGGCTGCTCGCGCGTGAGTACGGGCTCGAGGAGATCTCGGTGGTCGGCACGCAGATCAAGATCGCGCCGATGCAGCTGCCCGACTCGAAACAGATGCGGCTCAAGCGGATCTATCCGAGTGCGCAGTACCGTGCGACGACGGGCATGGTGCAGTTGCC
Organism: Rhodococcus sp. HNM0569; assembly: GCF_012726205.1. Lineage (GTDB taxonomy): Bacteria > Actinomycetota > Actinomycetes > Mycobacteriales > Mycobacteriaceae > Rhodococcus_F. Next base: position 239,225 of record NZ_JAASAE010000004.1, read on the forward strand.
GGTGCCGCGTGCCGGAGGCGGCGGTATCGGCGCCGACCGTGTGCGCGACACCGAACTGCTCCAGTACATCGCCGACCTGATCCTCGCCCTCGACGGCAAGGCCGCGGGTGCGGTGGCGATGGACGTGCAGTTCGCATGACGGTGGTGGTGCTCGATCCGGCCCGCCCCACGATGCTGCCGATGCGCGCGCTCGGCGTCGTCGCGGGTGGTGTCCGGTTCGCCGACGACGTGCCACCGTCGGTACGCGAGTTGCTCACGGAGAACCCGGAATCCGACGTACTGGTCACCACCGACCGGACAGCCGCCGCGCGCCACGACGGCGAGGTGATCGCGGCACCGGTCGCACCGGGCGACAGCCTGCTCGAGGCCGTCACCGTGATGGATCGACTGTGGGGTTTCGGCGGCTGGGAGGTGAGCCAGACACACCGCAGCCTCGCGCACTATCTCGTCGAGGAGACCTACGAGGTGCTCGACGCGATCGACGAGGACGAGCCCGAACACCTGCGCGAGGAACTCGGCGATCTGCTGCTGCAGGTGCTGTTCCACTCGCGGATCGCCGAGTCGTCGGGGCAGTTCACGGTCGACGACGTCGCGGCGGAACTCGTCGCGAAACTCGTGCACCGCAGCCCGCACCTCGCCGACGACGCGACGGGCCCGATCGACGTCGCGGAACAGGAACGCGCGTGGGAGGAGCGCAAGGCCGCGGAGAAGGCGCGCGCGTCGTCGCTCGACGGCGTCGCGCGGAGCCAACCGGCGGCGGCGCTCGCTGCGAAGGTGATCGAACGGGTGACAAGGGCAGGTGTGCCCGGCGATCTCGTGCCCACCGCGCTGCCCGAGGGGGCCGACGACGTCGAGCGTGCCGAGCGGCGGCTGCGCGAAGACATCCGCGAGTTCGCCGACCGCGTGCGGCGCGCCGAGGACGCGGCGCGCGCCGAGGGGCTCACCGCGCTGACGCCCGACGATTGGCGCCGCTACCTTTGATCGTCGGCCGCCTGCTGTGCGGTGCCGGCGCCAGGATTCGAAAAAACCAAGCATGCGTGCTTGATTTTTGAGGCGGGTGCTGTGAAGCTGTGGCGTATGTCGCGGCTCACATCCGTTCTCGACGACCTGCGTGCCGAGAGCGCGTCGCTCGACGCGCTCGTCGCACACCTCGAACCCGCTGCGTGGGCCACGCCCACGCCCGCGGCGGGCTGGACCGTCGCGTACCAGATCGGCCACCTCGCGTGGACCGACGAGGCGGCGCTCGTCGCGGCCACCGACCCCGACGCCTTCGCGCGCGAACTCGAGGCAGCCGCGAGCGATCCGTACGGCTTCGTCGACCGTGCGGCCGAGAAGTACGCGCGGTCGTCGCCCGCCGATCTGCTCGTACGATGGCGCGCCGGTCGCGACGCGCTCGCCGGCGCCCTCGCCGCGGTGCCGGAGGGCGACAAGGTGCCGTGGTACGGGCCGCCGATGTCGCCCGCCTCGATGGCCACCGCGCGGCTCATGGAGACGTGGGCGCACGGGCTCGACGTCGCCGATTCGCTCGGCGTACACCGGGTGCCCACCGCGCGGTTGAAGAGCGTCGCGCATCTCGGCGTGCGTACTCGCGACTTCGCGTATGCGGTCCACGGAAAGACGCCGCCACCGAACGAGTTCCGCATCGAGCTCACCGCGCCGGACGGCGGTGTGTGGTCGTGGGGTCCGGCCGACGCCGACCAAAGGGTCAGCGGTAGCGCCGAAGACTTCTGCCTGCTCGTGACGCAGCGCGCCCATCGTGACGACCTCACGCTCCACGCGACCGGCTCCGAGGCCGACGAATGGCTCTCGTTGGCCCAGGCGTTCGCGGGTCCGCCCGGCGGGGGACGCGATCCGGGGACGCGATGACCCGACACCGCCCGATCAACCGACCCAGCGAACACAGCAAGACGGAAAGGTACGTGTGATGGCGATCGACACCGGCGTGTGGGCGACACCCGAACGACAGGAGTTGCGCAAGACCGTGCGCGGATTCGTCCAGCGGCACGTGCTGCCCGCACTCGCCGAGTGGGAACGCGACGGCGAGATCCCGCGCGAGTTGCACGTGCGTGCAGCCGAACTCGGGCTCCTCGGTGCGGGCATCCCCGAATCGGTCGGCGGATCCGGCGGCGACATGGTCGACCCGCTCGTCGTGTGCGAGGAGTTCCACGAGTCCGGCGGATCCGGCGGCGTGTTCGCGTCCCTGTTCACGTCCGGCATCGCGTTGCCGCACCTGATCGCGGCGGGCAACGCCGCACAGATCGATCGCTGGGTACGGCCGACGCTGGCAGGCGAGACCATCGGGTCGCTCGCGATCACGGAGCCGGGCGGCGGCTCCGACGTCGGACACCTGCGCACGACCGCCGTGCGCGACGGCGACCACTACGTCGTCAACGGCGCCAAGACGTTCATCACGTCGGGTTGCCGCGCGGACTTCGTCGTCGCCGCGGTGCGCACCGGCGGGCCGGGCGCGGCGGGCGTGTCGCTGCTCGTCGTCGAGAAGGGCACACCCGGATTCGAGGTCTCGCGCAAGCTCGACAAGATGGGCTGGCGCGCCTCCGACACCGCGGAGCTGTCGTTCGTGGACGCACATGTTCCGGTGGAGAATCTGGTGGGCGCCGAGAACACCGGATTCGTGCAGATCGCACAGGGATTCGTCGCCGAACGCATCGCGCTCGCCGCGCAGGCCTACGCGAGCGCGCAGCGGTGCCTCGACCTCACCCTCGAGTGGGTGCGCGCTCGCGAGACCTTTGGTAAACCGCTGATCGCGCGGCAGGCGGTGCAGAACACGGTCACCGAGATGGCCCGCCGTATCGACGTCGCACGCGTGTACTCCCGCCGCGTCGTCGAACGGGCTGCCGCGGGGGACGCCGACCTGATCGCCGAGGTGTGCTTCGCGAAGAACACCGCGGTCGAGGCGGGCGAATGGGTGGCGAACCAGGCCGTCCAGTTGCACGGCGGCCTCGGCTACATGAGCGAGAGCGAAGTCGAACGCCAGTACCGCGACATGCGGATCCTCGGTATCGGCGGTGGAACCACCGAAATCCTCACCGGCTTGGCAGCGAAACGATTGGGGTATCAGGCATGACCGACGCAGGCACCAAGGCAGTCGACACGAGTTTCGTCGAGTCCGACGAACGCAGGGAACTGCGCGAGGCGGTGTCGAAACTCGGCGCCCGCTACAACTACACCGACTACGTGCTCCCGCACGCCCGCAAGGGCGAACCGCTGACCGAACTGTGGAGCGAGGCAGGAAAACTCGGTTTCCTCGGGGTCAACCTGCCCGAAGAATACGGCGGCGGGGGAGCGGGCATCTACGAACTCGCGCTCGTGCAGGAGGAACTCTCGGCGCACGGCGCGGGCCTGCTGCTCGTCGTCGTCTCGCCTGCAATCTGCGGCACGATCATCGGCAAGTACGGCACCGACGCGCAACGCGCACAGTGGCTCACCGGTCTCGCGGACGGCTCGAAGATCATGGCGTTCGGCATCACCGAGGCCGACGCGGGATCGAACTCGCACCAGATCACCACGACGGCCCGTCGCGACGGCGACGACTGGATCCTGCGCGGCAACAAGATCTTCATCTCGGGCGTCGACCAGGCCGACGCCGTGCTGATCGTCGCGCGCACCGAGGACGCCAAGACCGGAAAGCTGCGTCCCGCGCTGTTCATCGTGCCGACCGACGCCGAGAACTTCCATCGCACGCAGATGCAGATGGACATCGTCGAACCCGATCACCAGTTCATGCTCTTCCTCGACGACGTCCGGCTGCCCGCCGACGCACTCGTCGGCGAGCCCGACGCCGCACTCATGCAGTTGTTCGCGGGACTGAACCCGGAACGGATCCTCGGCGCGGCGATGGCGATCGGCATGGGCCGCTACGCGCTCGACGCCGCCGTACGGTACGCCCGCGAACGCACCGTCTGGAAGACGCCGATCGGGGCCCACCAAGGTCTTTCGCACCCGCTCGCGCAGATCAAGATCGAACTCGAGCTCGCCGAGCTCATGATGCGCAAGGCCGCCGTGCTCTACGACAGTGGCGACGACTTCGGCGCCGCGGAAGCGGCGAACATGGCGAAGTACGCCGCCGCCGAGGTCAGCATCAAGGCGCTCGACCAGGCCATCCAGACCCACGGCGGCGCGGGGCTCACCGAGGAGTACGGACTCGCCGCGATGCTCGGCGCGGCCCGCATCGGGCGCGTCGCTCCGGTCAGTCGCGAGATGGTGCTCAACTTCGTCGCCCAGCATTCGCTCGGGCTCCCGAAGTCGTACTGACACCACCGCCCGGTCCGACGCGAGCGCCCAGGGGAGAATGCCGGACGTGAAACGGGAACCGAAGCAAGACCGCAGTCGCGCCACCCGCCGTCATCTGCTCGAGGCGACGATCGACTGCCTCGCCGAGCACGGGTGGGCCGCGACGACGGTCGCGGTGGTCGCGGCGCGCGCAGGCGTCTCACGTGGTGCGACACAGCATCACTTCCCGACCCGCGAAGACCTCATCACCGCGGCACTCGAGTACATGTTCGACGCACGCATGGACGACGCGCGCCGCAGTGCCCGCGAGCTGCCCGACGGCGAAGGGCGCACCGAGGCCGTCGTCGCGCAGTTGTTCGAGTACTACACGGGGACCCTGTTCAAGGCCGCACTGCAGGTGTGGACGGCCGCGGCCGCCGACTCCGAACTGCGCGACCGGATCGTGCCCCTCGAAGAACGCTTCGGCCGCGTCGCGCATCGCACTGCCGTCGAGCAGCTCGGCGTCGACGACAGCGATCCCGCGTCGCACCGGCTCGTGCAGGCGACTCTCGATCTCGCTCGCGGCCTCGGCCTCGCCGACCTGCTCACCGACGACTCGAGGCGCCGCACCGAGATCGTCCGGCAGTGGGCGGCCGAGCTCGACGACTCGCTGAGCCGTCACCGCGCCGCCTCCGGTGCCGGGGCACAGTCGAGCGCGGGCGCGCGCTGAGCGTCGGTACTCGGTAGAGTCGCGCCCGTGCGTTCGCTGGCTGTGGTCGTCGTCACCGCCGCGGTCCTCGCTGTCGCGGCATGCGGCTCGGGCGACGACGCGCCCGCGCCGCCCCCGCCCGCCCCGGTGCGCGAGGTGACACCCCCCGGCCCCTTCTTCGGCGAGTGCGGCTCGGTCACCGACGACGAGGTCGCCCGCGCGTTCGCCGTCCCGCCCTTCACCGACGTCACCCGCAACTCGGTCGGATGCGAGTGGGAGAGCGGCGGCGTCGGTGGGCCCAGCGTCACGTTCTCGTGGTATCGCGGCAGCCCGATCGGCCGCGAGCGCGCCGGCTCGGACCTGATCGGCAGGCCCGCCGAAGACATCTCGATCGACGGCAATCCTGGTTTCCTCGCGTCGGCCGAGGACTATCTGTGCGAACTCGGCGTGCAGTTCGGCGGCGACTTCGTCCACTGGTCGGTCACCTACAACGGGTTCATCCCGACGGCCGACCCGTGCGACGTCGCGCGTGAGCTCGCGGAGCTTTCGGTCTCGAGGTCTGCGAAATGACGGGCGGCGGCACGAGGCGCCACGGGATCCGGCTCGTGGTCTGCGGAGCGGTCGTCGCGCTCGCCGCCACCCTCGGCGGCTGCGGTCGCACGATCACCGGCACACCCACCGTGGCCGGCTCGGCCGGTGGTGACCGGTACACAGATCTGCTCGAGGAGTGCGACGCCGTCGCGGACCAGCAGATCGCCGAGGTGATCGGTGCCGACCAGGTACTCCGGGGATTCTTCGGTGCGATCTGCCGATGGGACTCGATCGGCGCGGGAGCCGCCGCGAAGGTCACCTTCGACTGGTTCGAGACCGGCAGCCTCGACACCGAGGAACAGACCAACACCCGCCTCGGTTACACCGTCAGCGACACCACTGTGCAGGGCAGACGCGCGCTGGTGCTCACCCAGCCCGCGGATCCTGCCTCGTGCGGCATCACTCTCGGTTCGCCGAGCGACGGCGTCGTCGGATGGTGGGTGCAGTACAAGGGCGCATCGCCCGTCGATCCGTGCGACGCGGTGGTGAAGCTCGCCGAGCTGACCGTGGACGTCAGCAACTGACGCCTCGCGCGTGCGGTGTCGTACAGTGGCAGCGATCCGGCTCCGACGCAGGCCTCCGCACCCGGGGACCTGGGCTCGGGCCTCCATAGCGCGCTCGACCCACTTTGACCATCCGGCTCGCCGCCGGGTATCGTTGAGGGTCGTGTCCGGCCATGTCCGGGCCGAACTGTGTGCCTAGCTAGGTAGTGCCGTGCGCGTTCATGCAGGTCGCTGCAGGAACGAGCATCCGGCTGCCTGTGTGGGGGTATGCGACACGCCCGACCCTGGGGTGCGCGCGAGTGCGTACGACCTGGGCGGGTGAGAGGCAGCAGCTCTCTTGCCTCAACTGCTGGATCCCTAATTTCAGAACAGCCAGGTTGCTTGTCTCGAGCAGTCTGTTCACGAACGAGAAAGCCGGTTTATGCCAACCATCAACCAACTGGTCCGCAAGGGCCGCCGCGACAAGGCCGCCAAGGTCAAGACCGCGGCCCTCAAGGGCAGCCCGCAGCGCCGTGGCGTGTGCACGCGTGTGTACACCACCACGCCGAAGAAGCCGAACTCGGCTCTTCGTAAGGTCGCGCGTGTGCGCCTGACCACCTCGGTCGAGGTCACCGCCTACATCCCGGGTGAGGGCCACAACCTCCAGGAGCACTCGATGGTGCTCGTGCGTGGCGGTCGTGTGAAGGACCTCCCGGGTGTGCGCTACAAGATCATCCGCGGCTCGCTCGACACCCAGGGTGTCAAGAACCGCAAGCAGGCCCGTAGCCGTTACGGCGCGAAGAAGGAGAAGAGCTGATGCCACGTAAAGGCCCCGCTCCGAAGCGTCCGCTCATCAACGACCCGGTCTACGGTTCGCCGCTGGTGACCCAGCTGGTCAACAAGATCCTGCTGGACGGCAAGAAGTCCACCGCCGAGCGCATCGTCTACGGCGCGCTCGAGCAGGCACGCGAGAAGACCGGCACCGATCCGGTCGTCACCCTCAAGCGTGCGCTCGACAACGTCAAGCCGGCCCTCGAGGTCCGCAGCCGCCGTGTCGGTGGCGCCACCTACCAGGTGCCCGTCGAGGTCCGCCCCGGCCGTTCCACCACGCTGGCACTGCGCTGGCTGGTCACCTTCTCGCGCCAGCGTCGCGAGAAGACCATGGTCGAGCGTCTCGCCAACGAGCTCCTCGACGCGAGCAACGGTCTCGGCGCCGCGGTGAAGCGTCGCGAGGACACCCACAAGATGGCCGAAGCCAACAAGGCGTTCGCCCACTACCGCTGGTGACGCAGGTCGCCGGGGCGTCGCGCACCTGATCGCGCGTGCGCCCCGGCGTCCGTCACGGGTCGGCCCCACGGGGCCGGCGACACACATTTCGAAGAAATCCGGCCGACGTCCGAACCCAGGACCGGCCGAAGCCCGAACCACGAGCAACGAGCGGGGAAGAGTCCTGTGGCACAGGAAGTGCTGACCGACCTGAACAAGGTCCGCAACATCGGCATCATGGCGCACATCGATGCCGGCAAGACCACCACCACCGAGCGCATCCTGTACTACACCGGTGTCAATTACAAGATCGGTGAGACGCACGATGGCGCCTCGACCACCGACTGGATGGAACAGGAGAAGGAGCGCGGCATCACGATCACGTCCGCCGCGGTCACCTGCTTCTGGAACAACAACCAGATCAACATCATCGACACCCCTGGCCACGTCGACTTCACCGTCGAGGTCGAGCGCTCGCTGCGCGTGCTCGACGGCGCCGTTGCCGTGTTCGACGGCAAAGAGGGCGTCGAGCCCCAGTCCGAGCAGGTCTGGCGACAGGCTGCCAAGTACGACGTTCCGCGCATCTGTTTCGTCAACAAGATGGACAAGATGGGCGCGGACTTCTACTTCACCGTGCAGACCATCATCGACCGCCTCGGCGCGAAGCCGCTGGTCCTGCAGCTCCCGATCGGTGCCGAGGATGCCTTCGACGGCGTCGTCGACCTGGTCGAGATGAAGGCGATCACCTGGCGCGGCACCGTCGCGATCGGCGCCGAGCCGACCATCGAGGAGATCCCCGCCGATCTCGCCGACAAGGCCGCCGAGTACCGCGAGAAGCTGCTCGAGACCGTCGCCGAGTCCGACGAAGCGCTCATGGAGAAGTACTTCGCAGGCGAAGAGCTCACGGTCGACGAGATCAAGGGCGCGATTCGCAAGATGACCGTCAACTCCGAGCTCTACCCGGTGCTCTGCGGCTCCGCATTCAAGAACAAGGGCGTCCAGCCCATGCTCGACGCGGTCATCGACTACCTGCCGACCCCGCTCGACATCGGCAACGTCCTCGGCCACGCCGTGGGCAACGAAGAAGACGAGATGTCGCGTCGCCCCTCGAAGGACGAGCCCTTCTCGGCGCTCGCCTTCAAGATCGCCGCACACCCCTTCTTCGGCAAGCTCACCTTCGTCCGTGTCTACTCGGGCCGTGTCGAGCCGGGCGCCCAGGTGCTCAACGCCACGAAGGGCAAGAAGGAACGCATCGGCAAGCTCTTCCAGATGCACGCCAACAAGGAGAACCCGGTCGACGAGGCCGTCGCGGGCCACATCTACGCGATGATCGGCCTGAAGGACACCACGACCGGTGACACCCTGTGCGAGCAGGCGAACCCCATCGTCCTCGAGTCGATGTCGTTCCCGGACCCGGTCATCCAGGTCTCCATCGAGCCCAAGACCAAGTCCGACCAGGAAAAGCTGGGCATCGCGATCCAGAAGCTCGCCGAAGAGGATCCGACCTTCTCGGTCGAGCTCGACGACGAGACCGGCCAGACCGTCATCGGCGGTATGGGCGAGCTCCACCTCGACATCCTGGTCGATCGCATGAAGCGTGAGTTCAAGGTCGAGGCCAACGTCGGCAAGCCGCAGGTCGCGTACCGCGAGACCATCACGCGTCCGGTCGAGAAGCTCGAGTTCACCCACAAGAAGCAGACGGGTGGCTCCGGCCAGTTCGCGAAGGTCATCATCGCCCTCGCACCGTTCGTCGGCGAGGACGGCGCGACCTACGAGTTCGAGAACAAGGTCACCGGTGGCCGTGTGCCCCGCGAGTACATCCCGTCGGTCGACGCGGGTGCGCAGGACGCGATGCAGTACGGCGTGCTCGCCGGCTACCCGCTGGTGAACATGAAGGTCACGCTGCTCGACGGCGCATACCACGACGTCGACTCTTCGGAGATGGCCTTCAAGATCGCCGGTTCGCAGGCGCTCAAGGAAGCTGCCCGCAAGGCTGGTCCGGTCATTCTCGAGCCGCTCATGGCTGTCGAGGTCACGACGCCCGAGGACTACATGGGTGAAGTGATCGGCGACCTCAACTCCCGCCGTGGTCAGATCCAGGCCATGGAGGAACGCAGTGGTGCCCGTGTCGTGAAGGCGCTGGTTCCGCTCTCGGAGATGTTCGGTTACATCGGTGACCTGCGGTCGAAGACCCAGGGCCGCGCGAACTTCTCCATGGTGTTCGATTCCTACGCAGAGGTTCCCTCGAACGTCTCGAAGGAAATCATCGCCAAGGCGACCGGAGAATAGTCTCGGGGTTCTCCCGAGCCGGCGTCTGCACGACAAAGTAAAACAACCGCACTGCTGCATACCGCAAGCAACAATCAGTCCAGGAGGACACAAAAGTGGCGAAGGCGAAGTTCGAGCGGACCAAGCCGCACGTGAACATCGGCACCATCGGTCACGTCGACCACGGCAAGACGACGCTGACCGCAGCCATCACCAAGGTTCTGCACGACAAGTACCCGGACCTGAACCAGAGCTTTGCGTTCGACATGATCGACAAGGCGCCTGAGGAAAAGGCTCGCGGTATCACGATCAACATCTCGCACGTCGAGTACCAGACGGAGAAGCGCCACTACGCTCACGTCGACGCCCCCGGTCACGCCGACTACATCAAGAACATGATCACGGGTGCAGCGCAGATGGACGGCGCCATCCTCGTGGTCGCGGCCACCGACGGCCCGATGCCGCAGACGCGTGAGCACGTGCTGCTCGCCCGCCAGGTCGGCGTGCCCTACATCCTCGTCGCGCTCAACAAGGCCGACATGGTCGACGACGACGAGATCATCGAGCTCGTCGAGATGGAGGTGCGTGAGCTCCTCGCCGACCAGGACTTCGACGAGGAAGCTCCCGTCGTCAAGGTGTCCGCACTCAAGGCGCTCGAGGGCGACGAGAAGTGGGCCGAGAGCATCCTCGAGCTCATGAACGCCGTCGACGAGTCCATCCCGGACCCGGTTCGCGAGACGGACAAGCCGTTCCTCATGCCGGTCGAGGACGTCTTCACGATCACCGGTCGTGGCACCGTCGTCACGGGTCGCATCGAGCGCGGTGTGATCAACGTGAACGAGGACGTCGAGATCGTCGGCATCAAGGAAGGCTCGACCAAGACCACGGTCACGGGCATCGAGATGTTCCGCAAGCTGCTCGACTCGGGTGAGGCGGGCGACAACGTCGGCCTGCTCATCCGTGGCATCAAGCGTGAGGACGTCGAGCGCGGCCAGGTCGTCATCAAGCCGGGCACCACGACTCCCCACACGGAGTTCGAGGGCCAGGCGTACATCCTGTCCAAGGACGAGGGCGGCCGCCACACGCCGTTCTTCAACAACTACCGTCCGCAGTTCTACTTCCGCACGACGGACGTGACGGGCGTTGTGACGCTCCCCGAGGGCACCGAGATGGTCATGCCGGGCGACAACACCGAGATGTCGGTCAAGCTGATCCAGCCGGTCGCCATGGACGAGGGCCTGCGCTTCGCGATCCGCGAGGGTGGCCGCACCGTCGGTGCAGGCAAGGTCACGAAGATCATCAAGTGATCTCGACGTGAACAGTCACCGCGTGTGACACATCACTGAACACGGAGCGGCGCCCATCCCCGACCTGGGGGGTGGGCGCCGCTCCGTCGTACCGGAGCGTGCCGGTGGCCGGGTACGCGACCCGTATCCGAGTCGTCCGTTTCGTCCAGGTCCTGCGTGCATGCCGACCACCTGCCGTTACGCCCTCCGGTACCGTGCATCGAGGAACGCGAAGTCGATATCGGGAGGTCGTACGCGTGCAGCGCATCATGGGTGCGGTTCGGGCCAGATCACGACAACTCTGGATCGGCGGCGGAATCGCCGTCTCCATCGCGCTCGTGGTGGCCTATCTCCACGACGCCGCCACGGGCTATCTGATGGACCTGTCGGTCTTCCGGGATGCCGGTGGCGCATTCCTGCATGGGCAGCCGCTGTACTCGGCGGACTTCCCGAGCACGTCCGGCTTCCGGTTCATCTACCCGCCGATCGCGGCAATCCTGTTCGCGCCCCTCGCGTGGATCTCGTCCGATCCCCTCGAGGTGCTGTGGACGGTCGTCAACCTCGCGCTGCTGTGGTGGATCGTCGACCGCGTGCTCAATGCGCTCAAGGTCCCGCGCTCGTGGGTGATCGCGAGCGCGATCTTGGGGGTCGCGCTCCTCCTCGAGCCCGTCCGCTCGAACTTCGGATTCGGACAGATCAACCTCGTGCTCATGGCGCTCGTCGTCGCCGACTGTCTCGGCGTGCTACCGCGCAGGATGCGCGGCATGGGTGTCGGCCTCGCGGCCGCGATCAAGCTCACCCCCGCGGCCTTCGGTCTCGTCTTCCTGCTGCGCCGCGACTTCGCGTCCATCGGCCGGGCCGCCGGCACGTTCGCGGCCACCGTTGCGATCGGCTTCGCGTTCCTCCCGCAGGCGTCGGTGTGGTTCTGGCTCACCGAGTTCTTCAAGTCCGAGCGTGCGGGCGGTTACGACTTCTCGCGCAACCAGGCGATCACCGGGATGCTCGCGCGCATGGGGCTCGACGGCATCCTGCGCGACGCCGTCTGGCTCGTCCTCGCGGCGCTCGTCGTCGCGGCCGCCGTGTACGCGGGCTGGTGCTTCACCCGGGCGGGTGAACACGTCGTGGTGGTCGGCGTCGTCGCGCTCGCGGTACTCCTCGCAGCGCCGTTCGCGGTCACCCACCACTGGATCTGGTGTGTGCTGCTCGTGCCGCTCGCGTTTGCGCCCCGCTATCGGTCGTGGCGGGCGATGCTCGGCGCCGCGATCCTCGTGTTCTGGATCGCGCCGCACATCGCCTTCGACACGCATCCCCAGGATTGGGTAGACGTCGCGGCGCGCCAACTCGTGGGCAACGCGCAGTGCATCATGGGCATCGTGTTGCTGATCGCGGCGGTCGTCGCCGCCACGAAGCGGCATCTGCGGCAGTCGGTGCCCGAGCCCGCCGCCCGAGTCGACGACACTCCCGAGCCGGAACTCGTGTCGGCCTCCTGATGCACGCACGATTCATTACCTGCGCTTTACCATACGGTAGTATGTAGGTCGCTCGCGGTGCTCGGCGCTCGGGCCCACCCGACCCCGGTTCCCCGCTCCCGACTTCCAGGATTGCCTCACCGTGTCTTCGCCCTCCCACCGCACAGACCGTCCCGTGCACGGCTCGGTGCGGCCTCGGTACGCGTGGGTGGACGTCGCGAAGGGCGCCTGCATCGCGCTCGTCGTGTTGCTGCACGCCACCAACTTCATGGTCGGCCGCGAGATGGCCGATCCTCGCTGGAGCGATTTCAACGCGCTCCTGCAGCCCGTGCGGATGCCGTTGTTCTTCCTGGCGTCGGGCCTGTTCCTCGCCAAGACGCTGGCCTTGCCGTGGCGGGCTGTGCTCGCCCGCCGCGTGGTGCCGCTCGTGTACGTGTACGTGCTGTGGACGTTCCTGCGGTGGGCATACTTCACGCTGTTTCCCGCCACGAGCGGTACCGCGGAAGCGGGCAGCATCTGGAAGCCGATCAGGGCGATGGTGATCCCCGACAGCGGAATGTGGTTCATCTTCGCGCTCGCCGTCTTCACCGTCGCGGCCCGGGCCCTCGTGCACGTGCCCACCGTCGTCCAGCTCGTGGGCACCGCCGTGCTGTCCGTCGCGTCGCCGTACCTCGCATTCGACAGCTGGACGTGGCACAACATGGCGGGCCTGTTCGTCTTCTTCCTCCTCGGTGCGTACGCCGCGGTGCATGCGCATGCCGTCGCCGCCGTCGCCACCCCGGTGCGCGCGGCCACCGCGCTGCTCGTGTTCGTGTGCGGCTACACGCTCGTGCGTGACACAGTGGCGAGTTCGAGTTCGCTCGCGCACTTCGGGCTCACCCTCGTCGGGCTCGTGGCAGGCATCCTCGTCGCCGCGACGCTCGCGAGGTACCGATTCACCGAGCCGCTGCAGCAACTCGGCCGCCGCACCCTGCAGGTGTTCCTGCTCCACGAGATCGCGTTCGGAACACTCGTCGCCGTGCTCACCGTCGCGGGTCTCGATCTGGTGGACGCGCAACGCATCCCGCTCGGTCCCGTCGTGGTCACCGCGTTCGCCGTCGCGGCGTCGCTCACCGCGCACCGCGTCGCGATGCGATGCGGACTGCGCTGGCTGTTCACGAAGCCCGCGCTGCTCCCGGCACTTCAGGCGGTACGTGCGCACGCTCGGTCTGTCCGTGTTCGGTCTGTGCTGCCGGATCGACATGCAGCAGTACTTGCGTGGCCACGCGCGCGCCGCCGAGTGCCCGCGCCGCGCCCCGGGCAAGTGCCTCCGCGCTTGCCGTGAACGCGACGGTGTCGAGCGCCGCATCCGCCGACACAGTCACGAGCATCGTCGGCAGACCACGTTCGAGCACCGCCCGCGCGCGCACTCGGTGCACCCCCGGGAACTGCGCGAGCTGCGCGGCCAGACCATCGGCGAGCGCGCCCGGATCGACCGTCGTGACGGCACCGGTGGCCGGATCGGTCACGGTGACCGCCGACGTGCGTCTGCGCGTCAGGTCGACGACCGCCAGCGCCAGACCGAAGACGAGCGCGACGACCAGCGTGCCGGCCAGCGCCCACTGCCACCACCCCTGCAGCGGCGCCGACTCGACGCGGACGCGGTCGTAGCGCGCCACGAGATCACGCACGAAGGGCACCCGCAGGTACCACGCCGCCGCGTACGCGCCCACACCGATCAGCGCCAGGCCGATCACGAACACGATGGCCCGATTGAGCGCCGCCGCCCGCCGACTCATGCCGACTCCCTCCTCACCGCTTGATCCGAACCCGCACATCCGGCTGCGCCTCGAGCAGCCCCAACGTGGGCGCGACGGCATCGGTGACGGCCTCGATCAGGACGTCGTCGTCGACGTGTGCCGCCGGCTCGTCCGAACCACGCACGTGCACCGTCACCCGCTTGCGGTCGACAGTCGTGCGGGCCGCGTCGACACCGGGCACCGCGAGCGCCCGGCTGCTCGTGCCACGCGCGAGGTCAGTGGGCCGCGCCCACACGATCGGGACCGCCCCCGCGCTCCGGCTGCCGTCCGCACCGGGCGCCCCGGGCGTCCGCAGTGGCACGTGCGTGCGTGGCCGAGGCTTGACCGCGAGGGCGACACACACGAGACCCGTCACCACCGACACCACGATCACCGGGATGATCCAGTCCGACCAGTGCAGGCGCGCGGCCCACTCGACGGTGTTGCGCACCCACGGTGCCCCGCCCACGACGTCGTGCACGATGAGCAGCTCGCGCGCACAGACCGCGGCGAGGACCAGCGCGGCGCCCGCGATCGCGACTGCCGCCGGCATCGCGGCGGGCGCGGCGCGCGGCGTGTGCGGCACGACCGGAACGACGTCGTCGCCCGAGTGATCGGCCGTCGCCCCCGCAGCAGGTGCCGTGCTCGCGACCACCACGTTCAGCTCGTGGACCGGCAAGCCGGTGAGATGCTCGACGTCCTGCTCGACGCCGTCGCGCACCTGGCGTGTCAGCACGTCGAGACGGCACGGCCACTCGACGCTCACGTAGAGATTGACCGCGACCGCGTCCGTGCCCACCGTGACGTCGGCGCGCGGCAGATCCCGCCCGGTGAGCCGGTTGAGCCCGCCGAGCTGCCGCACGACGCCCGGAACCTGCAGCGCCGCGCCGACGACGATCTTCGCGACCACCCGTTCCTTGACGGTGAGCGTGCCGCGCGATCCCGGATCTGCAGCGTGCGCCGGGTCGGCGTCAACCACGGCCGCGGCTTCGGAGGATCGCGCCCAGGTCCAGATGCCCGTCGCGGTGCGCCCCGACCGCCATCCCCACGGCACCCAGCAGTACCGCGAACACGAAACCGCTGAAGCCGCCCATGATCCCCGCGAGTGCGAGCAACAGCCCGACGATCAACCCCACAGACGTACTGGACATCCCGCTCACTCCTTCTCGTCCGGCGTCTCGACGTCGGCTGTGTCATGCGGCGCCTCGACGTCGGCTGTGTCATGCGGCGCCTCGACGTCGACCGTGTCATGCGGCGTCTCGACGTCGCCGATGGTGATCTCGATGGGCACCGCACCGACGAGACGCGCGACCGCATCGCGCACCGCGTCGGCCGTGGCCACGGCGTCGACCGGATAGTGCACGGTGACGTGCACGCGGCACGCGTCGTCGCCCAGCACGATTCCTGTGACGCGTCGCCCCGGCAGGTACGTCGCGACCTCGCCGAATTCGCCGCCGTGCAGTGCCGCGACACCGGGCACCGCGAGCACCGCGGCGGCCACGTCGTCGACGAGGCGCGTCGCGTCGTGGTGCAGGGACGTCATTGCACGCGGGGCTTGTCGACGTCGACGGCTTCGCCGTCCTCGAACAGCATCACGTCGAAGACCGTGATGTCGACCTCGGTGACCTCCAGGCCGGTCATGCGTTCGACGGCGTCGATGACATTGCGACGGATGCCGGCCGCGAGCTCGTGCAGCGCGACGCCGTATTCCGCGACGATGCCGATGTCGATCGCGGCCTGCTTCTCGCCCACCTCGACCGCGACTCCCTGGGCGTGGTTGACCCGCGCACCCGGGATGCGGTCGCGCAGCGCGCCCACCGCGCGGGCCGTGCCGCCGCCGACGTCGTAGACGCCGCTGATCTCGCGCGTCGCGATGCCGGCGATCTTCGCGACCACGGCATCGGCGATGATCGTCCGGCCCTCCGTGCTCACGAGACCCGGGGAACCGCTGCCGTATACGATGCGGTTCTCGCCGCCGGAATCGCCGGTCATCGTTCAACTCCTCGATCGGTATGTACCGCGCCCGTCCCGGCGCGTGTCCAAGCGTAATGATCCGGGCCACGATCGGTGGTGCGCGACGCGTCCGCCGACCCACCGTGTTCCTCCTCACCCGCGACTCTGGTAGGACAGAGAACATGAGCGGCCGGTTTGTGTCGGCCGTCATTCATCCGTGGTGGGGGCCGGGCGGTCCGGAGAGTCGAGGTGGGCGATGTCGATCGGCCAGGAACGAAAGTCGCGAACCGTGATCGTGGGCGCGGGGCTGGCAGGCCTGCGGACCGCCGAAGAACTACGCAAGGCCGGCTACGACGGCGAGATCGTGCTGTGCGGCGCCGAACCGCACCCGCCGTACGACCGTCCGCCGCTGTCGAAGGAGTTCCTCGCCGGCGCTCTCGACGACACGGCGCTGCGACCGCGCGAGTTCTTCGACGAGCAGCGCATCGACTTCCGGCCCGGCCGCAGGGCGGTCGCGCTCGACACCACCCACCGGGAGGTGACCTTCGCCGACGGCGAGAACCTCGGGTACGACGATCTGGTCGTCGCGACCGGTCTGCGCCCGCGGCGCCTGCCCGGACTGCCCGAACTCGCGGGCCTGCACGTGCTGCGGTCGGTCGACGACGCGCGCATGCTGCGCGACTCGCTCGCGTCGGCGCGTCACGTCACCGTCGTCGGGGCCGGGTTCATCGGATGCGAGCTCGCGTCCAGCGCGCGCAGCGCCGGGGTCGACGTCACGCTCGTCGAACCACAGTCGACGCCGCTCGCGAGCGTGCTGGGTGAACAGGTCGGATCGCTCGTGGCACGGCTGCACGTCGACGCGGGCGTCGACGTGCGGTGCGGTACGTCGCTTGCCTCCGTCGAGGGCGACACCCGCGTGCGCACGGTCGTGCTCGCCGACGGCGACGAGATCGCCACGGACGCCGTCGTGATCGGAATCGGATCGGTACCCGAGACGGAATGGCTCGACGGCGGCGGTCTCGAGGTCGCCAACGGTGTCGTGTGCGACGACTCGGGACGCACCGGCGTGCCGCACGTGTGGGCCGTGGGGGACGTCGCCGCGTGGCGCGCACCGGACGGAGCGCCCGCGCGTGTCGAGCACTGGACGAATGCGGGGGAGCAGGCCGCGGTGCTCGCGGCTGCTCTCACGGGCAAGCCGCGCCCGGCCGACCAGGTGCCGTACTTCTGGAGCGACCAGCACGGCCTCAAGATCCAGTCGCTCGGCGCCTCGGCACCCAGCGGCACCGTGCACGTGGTGCGCGACGACGGCCGCAAGTTCGTCGTCTACTACGAGGTCGACGGCACGTTCGTGGGCGTCGTCGGTGCGGGCGCGGCGGGGCAGGTCATGAAGATGCGCGGCCGCATCGGGTCGCCGATCGAGGACGTCGTGCCCACGCCGGTGTGAGGCCGGTCGGGGCGCACACGCGCGCGCCGCGATAAATTGGCTGGTGTGATCGTCGCGCTCATCGATTCCGGGCTCGGGTTGCTGCCCACCGCGGGCTGGTTGCGCACGAAGCGTCCCGACCTCGATCTCGTGCTCGCGCTCGACCCCGAGGGCGCGCCGTGGGGACCGAAACCGAAGGAATGGGTCACCGCCCGCGTGCTCGACGCGGTGGGCACGTGTCTCGCACACGGCGCCGAGGTGATCGTGCTGCCGTGCAACACCGCGAGCGTCACGGCGCTCGACGACGTCCGGGCCTTCGTCGGGCCGTCCGTGCCGGTCGTAGGCACCGTGCCCGCAGTCAAGCCCGCCGCGGCGCAGTGCGACTCGGTCGCGATCTGGGCGACCGCCGCCACCACTGCGAGCCGCTACCAGGCGAAACTCGTCGAGGACTTCGGTGGCGATGCGACGGTCGTCGGCGTCGCGTGTCACGGACTCGCGGACGCGATCGATGCCGGAGATCCCGATGCGATCCGCTCCGCCGTCGCGCGGGCAGCCGCGGCCACGCCGGACGACGTCACGGGCGTCGTCCTCGGTTGTACCCACTACCCGCTCGTCGCGGACGAGATCGCGAGCGCGCTGCCGTCCGGAGTGCGTCTGTTCGACAGCGCCGAGGCCGTCGCCGCTCAGACGATCCGCCGCATCGAGGCCCTCGGACGCCCCGCGTCGGGCGAGGGCACGGTCACCGTGCTGACGAGCGGCAAGCGCGGTGCGTTGCCCGCGGCGGCGGAGCGGTATGCGGCGGGCCGGACAGTGCTGGGCGGCGTGGTGTCGAGGCCCTGAGACCGGCGGGCAGGGCGTCGGAAACCGGTGTCAGGCCGTCACCGGACGTCGTGTGGCGCGCAGATCCACCGCCCACACGGCGAACGACAGCATCGACAGTGCGGCACCGGCGACGCACACCGCCGTCCATCCGCCGGCGCGCCATGCCGTGGTGCCCACGGCCGACCCCGCCGCGGCTCCCACGAAGTACGCCGTCATGTACACCGAGTTCATGCGGGAGCGGGCCTGCGGCTCGAGCGCGAACACGATGTTCTGGTTGCTGATGTGCACCGATTGCAGTGCGAGGTCGGCGACCACGAACGACACCACGAACCACGCGACCGAGTGGGCGCCGAGAAAGCCGAACAGCGGCCAGCACACGAGCAACAGCACCAGGCCACCGAAACTCGCCCACTGCGCGAGGCCGCGATCCGCGAGCCGTCCGACCGCGGAGGCGGCCACCGCCCCGGCCACCCCGGACAGTCCGATCAGCCCGATCGTGGCAGGGGAGTACCCGAACGGCGCGCGTGAGAGCAGCAGCGCCATCGTCGCGAACACCGCGCTCACAGCCGCGAAGGTGGTCGCGCCGAGCATCGCGCGTGTCCGCAGCCGGGGATACCGCGCGACGAGGCTGCCGAGCGAGCGCAGCGCCTCGCCGTAGCCGATCCGCGTCCGTTGCGACGGCGAATCGTCGGGCAGCACCTTCCACAATGCGAGCGCGACGACGATCATCAGCGCACCCGCGATGCGGTAGATCGTGGTCCATCCGCCGAGTGTCGACACCAGGCCCGCGGCGCTGCGGGCCACAAGAATCCCGACGAGCAGGCCGCTCATCATCGTCCCCACTGCACGACCGGAACGCGCGGGATCGGCCAGCGACGCTGCGAACGGGACGAGCACCTGGGCCGCCACCGAGAACGCGCCCGCGACGGCAGTGCCGGTGAGGAAAGTCGCGATGTTCGGCGACCACCCACTGAGCGCCTGGCCCGCGGCGGCGAGCAGCATCAGCCCGACGGCGAGCTTCCTGCGATCGAGGAGGTCGCCGAGCGGCACGAGCAACAGCAGCCCGGCGCCGTACGCAACCTGCGCGACGGTGACCGACACGGCGGCGGTGGCGGGCGCCACGGACAGGGCACCCGCGATCGAGTCGAGCAGAGGCTGGTTGAAGTAGTTGCCGCCCGCACACAGGCCCGCCGCGATCGCCATCAGCACGATCGTCGGCGTGGTGAGCCTGCTGCCCGCCGGTGTGTTCTGGGGATCCACCCGCAGAGTGTGTCACCGGACGGAGACGTGCCGGCTCGTGTCGCAGCGGTGAAACGGGCGCGGACTTCGGTGGGCCGTGCTGAGATCGGGGGAGACGCCGCTCCACACGAAAGGAAGGCCGATGTGCGGGCGCTACGCGAGTACCACCACCGATCGTGAACTCCGGTCGGTGTTCGAAGTCGCGGAAGTGGTGGGCGAGACGCCCGGGCCGTCGTACAACGTCGCGCCCACCCAGCCGGTGCGCGTCGTCCTCGATCGCACACCCCGCGATCGCGACGCTGCCGACAGTGAGGCGCCCGACGCCGAGCCGGTTCGGCAACTGCGCACGATGCGCTGGGGGCTGGTGCCGTCGTGGGCGAAGGACGTCAAGATCGGCAATCGGCTGATCAACGCGCGCTCCGAATCGATCACCGACAAGCCGGCCTTCCGGCGCGCGGCCGTGCGCCGCCGATGCGTCGTGCCCGCGGACGGCTACTTCGAATGGGAGAAGCGCGACGGCGCGAAGATCCCGTACTACCTGCACGGCGACGGCGTGCTCGCGATGGCCGGACTCTACGAGTTGTGGCCCGACCCCGAGAAGGACCGCGACGACCCGGACCGGTGGTTGTGGACCACCACTGTCCTCACCACCGAGGCCACCGATGCGGCGGGCCGCATCCACGACCGCTCACCGCTGTTGCTGCCACCCGATTTCGTCGACCACTGGCTCGACACGTCGCTCACCGACCCCGACGACGTCAAGGCACTGCTCGCGTCGGTACCCGAACCGCACCTGCAGCCGTACGAGGTGAGCACCGCCGTCAACTCGCCACGCAACAACGGTCCCGAGCTGCTGGATCCGGTCGACGAGTGAGTACCGCCGCCGACGTCGCCCACGCGCTCGCGGAGCTCGCCGACCCGGACGCGGCCGGCACGATGCAGCGGTACTTCAAGACCGGTCCCGGCGAGTACGGCGAAGGCGACGTCTTTCTCGGTGTGCGCGTGCCGCAGGTACGCGCTGTCGCGAAGGGCTTCGCGGATCTTCCGGTCGACCAGATCGACGTGCTGCTCGACAGCGCCTTCCACGAGCACAGGTTCGCGGCACTCGTCGTGCTCGTCACGCGCTACGCGCGCGCCCGCGACGACGACACCAGACGGGCGGTGGTCGACCACTACGTGGAGGCGGTGCTGCGCGGCCGCGTCGACAACTGGGATCTGGTCGACACGTCGGCGCACGCGATTCTCGGCGAGTGGCTCGTCGACCGGCGGCGCGATCTCGTGTTCACCCTGGCCGCCGACCCCGACCTGTGGCGGCGGCGCGTCGCGCTCCTCGCCACCTTCGCGTTCGTCAAGCACGGCGACGCGTCGACCACGCTGGAGGTGGCCGCACGCGTGCTCGACGACCGCCGCGATCTCACGCAGAAGGCGACGGGCTGGATGCTGCGCGAGGTCGGCAAGCGCGTCGACCGCGCTGCGCTCACCGGCTTCCTCGACACCCACGCCGCACACAGGGGGCGCACCGCGCTCGGTTACGCCACCGAACACCTCACCCCGGCCGAGCGCGCGCACTACCGCTCCCTCACCTGACGGCTCCCGCACCCGGCCCCGCGCCCGGCTGCCGTGTGCGCCGGCCGACACACGCGCTGTTACAGTGCCTCAGCGCGTGCGGCAGTCGGGGTGGCGCAGCGGAGGAACAAGGCCTTCTCGGAGGGGTGTCGTGCGTCGTCTGTCGATCGAAAGCTTGCGTGCCGCAAGCGGAAAACTGCGTGCCGCGAGCAAGAGATCGCGGACCGCGACGGTACCTGCGGCGTGCGTCGCGGCGGCGCTGGTGTGCACGGCCCCCGCGTCGGCCGTCCCGCCCGTCGACATGGGCGACGTGTTCAATCCGTTCGTCCTCACCACATTCGAGGACGCGCAGGTCGCGTCGCCCGAGCAGTTGCTGCCGCAGCTGCCCACCGGCGACCCGTTCTACGACGTCCCGGCCTACGATCCCACCGCTCCGGCCGGCACCCTGTTGAAGTCCCGCCCCGCGACGATCCAGGTGGGCGGTGTGCAGCCGGGGCACGTGCGCGGCTACCAGATGATGTACGTGACCACCGACTTCGACGGTTCACCGACGGTCAGCACGGGGCTGCTGATGATCCCGGACAACGCCGACACGGCGCCGGGCGGTCGCAGGCTCGTCGGTTACTCGGAAGCCAACGACAGCCTCGGCCCCAACTGCATGCCGAGCTACCAGTGGACCGGCGGGAACCAGACCGACCCGTCGTTGTTCTCCGCGCTCGGGCCCGTCGCGCAGATGTTCGGCGAGGGCTGGGCCGTCATGATGAGCGACACCGCCAACGACGGCGACCCCGCGCCCAACGGCTTCTCGATCGGCCGATTCTCCGGCGCCGCAACCCTCGACGGTCTGCGCGCGGCGATCGCCCTGCCCGAGGCCGGGTTCGCGCCCGACGTGCCGATCGGGCTGTTCGGGATCGCCGGTGGCGGCGTCGCGTCCGGGTTCGCGGCCGAGCGCCGCGCCGAGTACGCGCCGGAACTCAACGTCGTCGGCACCGTGCTCGAATCGATGGTGATCGACAGTGCCGCCTTCGAACGGCAGGCCGACGGCGGTATCGGTGCCGGCTTCGTGTTCGCGAACTCGCTCGGGTTCGCCGCGAAATATCCCGAGATCGACCTCGACACCGAACTGACGCCTTTCGGCAAGACGATGGCGGGCATCTACAACACGACCTGCCAGCTGAACTACCTGTTCACGCCGTTCGTCCCGATGTCGGCGCTCTACGTGCACGGGCGGCCCGCGGACAATCCGGCGTTCGCGCGTGCCTACGCCGAGAACCGGCTCGGGCAGTCGGCGCCGGACGCGCCCGTGCTGATCGCGTCGTGCAAGGACGACTTCCTCGTGCCGTACTCGGACGTCGAGGAGTTGATCGCCACCTACCGCGCTGGTGGCACCGACGTCACGGTGGATCCCGCCCGCTCGTGCGGTGTCACCGACCTGACCGACCCCTATCGGATGGGCACGGAACTGCTGGGCATGCAGAACATTCCGTGGCTCGCCGACCGATTCGAGGAGGCTCGATGAAGAAGCTCGTTTTCGCGGCGTTCACCGCGTTCGCCGTCGTCGCGGCACCCGCCGCGCACGCACAGCCCGCGGCGGACGGTGACGTCGACTATCTCGACGTGCCACGCGCGAACGAGACGTCCGAAGGCAACGGCGGCGTGGTGCCGTCGTTCTCCAACGATCCCGAGGTGCTGCGGCCGGTGCTCGACGCCGCGCGCGAGCGGGGCGTCGAGCCCGCGCGCTATGCGGGCCTGCTGCACCAGTACTGGCTCACCGAGGCCACCCGTGCTGCGGGCCTCGACCTCGCGAACTGGGATCCCACGCGTGGGCTCGCCGCGAACGAGCAGAACCTCGCGAAGGTCTTCACGTACTACGAGAAACTCCAGCGTGAGAATCCGGACTTCCTGTGGACGGGTCAGGGCGGCATGGCCGGGCCGTCGTTCGCGGCCGGGATCATGGACATCGACCTGGGCCGCGTCGTTCTCGGTGTGCACGAAATCCGGGACGTGGTCGCCGAGATCGTGCAGCGCGTGAACGACGTCGCCGCGCCCGCGACAGCGAACCTGCCCAGCGACGTGCAGGCCGTTCTCGACGTCGGCGGATCGATCACCGCCGAGGACATCGCGGAATTCCAGGTGCGGGTCATCGCGATGAACAAGCACATCTTCACCGACCTGATCCCGCAGCATCAGGCCTATCTCGGCGGTGGCATGGCCGCGATCGACGAGTACCACGCGGCCGGACTGATCGACGACGCGGCGTACTCCGCGTGGCAGGACATCGCGACGGGCGAGCCCGACAAGATCGTCGACGGCAATGCACAGCTGCTCTACCGCGAGCAGAACCAGGCCATCGCCGATCAGTGGGACGCCGCGTCGTCGATGCGGCAGCCGGTGGGCCGCGCCCTCACCTACGTCAGCACGATCGCGGCCGACCCCGCGATTCCCGGTCTCGTCCCGCCGCGCGAGGCGAGCCCGCTCACGCTCGTCGCGTCGGATCTGGGCGGCGCCGAGGTCGACGGCCCGCAATGGCACCTGCAGACGCCGCTGCCCGCGTTCAACTGGGCCGACCGCGACGGCCGGTGGGCGTACATCACCGAGCACATGCTGCCCACCTATCGCGCGTTGAAGGAGCAGCATCCGGACCAGTGGATGGCGGCGCTCAGCAAGCCGATGGACCAGCAGATCCTCGAACAGCGGGCGCTCGTACGGTTGCCGCAGATGCTGCGGTCGATGGCGTCGGTGACGCAGGCGCAGTTCTACTGACGGTGGCGCACCCCGCCGCGTGCCGGGCTCGACGCGCGGCGGGGCGCTGTACCCGGGCGCTCTAGGATGAGGGCGTGTGCGCCCGTGAATTCGATGTCGACGGCGTGCTCGCCCACCTGCGTCGCCGTCCCGATGTCGAGGCCCCCAATCTGCACGCGGTCGACGCGACCGATCGCCTGCTGCTCGACGAGGCGGCCGACGCGCTCGCCGCCGACCCGGCGGCGGTCGTCGTGCTCGGCGACCGGTACGGCGCGCTCACGCTCGGTGCCGCGGTCTCGGCGGGCGCGACGGGCATCCGCACGTTCCAGGACGCGCTGACGGGTGAGCGCGCGCTCGCGTCGAATGCGCGTCGCGTCGGGCTCGCGGACCGCTACCGTTCGCTGCCGCTCGGCGTGGAGTTGCTGGCCGGCGCCCGCGTGGTGCTCGTGCAACTGCCACGCGGCCTCGCCGAACTCGACGAATACGCGCAGGCGATCGCGGCGCACGCCGATCCGTCGGTCCGGGTGTACGCGGGTGGCCGGATCAAGCACCTGTCGACGTCGATGAACGACGTCCTCGCGCGGTCCTTCTCCCATGTCCACGCGACGCTCGCGCGGCAGAAGTCCCGCGTGCTGGTCGCGTCGGGCCCCGTGCCGGAACCCGCGCGGTTCCCGCTCCGCGAGCACTCCGCCGAACTCGGGCTCACGGTCGTGGCGCACGGGGCGGCGTTCGGGGGCGCGGGGCTCGACATCGGCACCCGCGCACTCGTCGGTGTTCTCGGCGACACGCCTGCCGACGCTCGCACCGCGCTCGACCTCGGATGCGGCACCGGCATCCTCGCGGCCGCCCTCGCGCGACTGCGTCCCGAACTCGAGGTGATCGCGACCGACCAGTCCGCCGGGGCCGTCGCGTCGGCCGCCGAGACCGCGGCGGCCAACGGACTGGCCGACCGGATCCGCGTCGTCCGCGACGATGCGGCGGGCTCGCTCGACGACGACTCGGTCGACCTCGTCGTGTGCAATCCGCCTTTTCACGTCGGCGCTGCCGTGCACACCGGGTCCGCCGACAAGATGTTTCGCGCCGCGGGACGTGTCCTGCGGCGCGGCGGCGAGATGTGGACCGTCTTCAACACGCACCTCGCCTACACGCGGGCACTCGAACGTGCCGTCGGGCCCACGCGCACGGTGACGCGCACCCGCAAGTTCACCGTCACCGCCTCGGTCGCGCGTTGACAGCCCGGCTGCGGTGACGCGCCCGCGCGGGCCCCGTGTGGCGATTCGCGTGGCCACGCCGTAGAGTCCGAAATGTCCGGTGCCCTCGGTGCGCCGACGCGGGAACTCGCGCCAGGCGTCCGTCGTTGGACGATCAGTAGGCCGGAATTGTCCGGCAACCACACGAGAAGGGACGTGCACGGTGCGCACCACCAGCAACCCGGTGTTCCGCAACCTGCCCAAGCAGGAGGGCGGCTACGCCTCGTTCGGAACGGCGTCGGCCGGCGCCGCGCAGGCCACCCAGTTCGGTCAGCAGCCGCAGTTCACGCAGGCAGGCCCCGACCAGCGGTCGATGACGATCGACGACGTCGTCACCAAGACCGGCATCACGCTCGGCGTCCTCGCGATCAGCGCGATCGTCTCGTACTACCTGGCGAGCAACGACACGTCGCTCGCGGTGCCGCTCGTGGCGGGCGGCGGCATCATCGGCTTCGTCCTCGCGATGATCGGCACGCTCGGCCGCAAGATGGACAAGCCCCCGCTCGTGCTCGCCTATGCGGTCGCCGAAGGCGTGTTCCTCGGCGCGCTGTCGCTGCTGTTCACGGGCGTCGAGTTCGGCGGTGTCGGTGGCGCGGGCCTGATCGGTCAGGCAGTGCTCGGCACGTTCGGCGTGTTCTTCGGCATGCTGGTCGTCTACAAGACCGGCGCCATCCGCGTCACGCCGCGCTTCACCCGCATGCTCGTCGGCGCCATGATCGGCATCCTCGTCCTCGTCGTCGGCAACCTCGTGGCGTCGTTCTTCACGCCCGGTGGCTTCGGCCTGCGCGACGGCGGCACGCTCGCGATCATCTTCAGCCTCGTGTGCATCGCGGTCGCCGCGTTCAGCTTCCTGCTCGACTTCGACGCCGCCGACCAGCTCATCCGCGCCCAGGCCCCCGAGAAGGCCGCGTGGGGCGTCGCATTCGGTCTCACCATCACCCTCGTGTGGCTGTACATCGAGATCCTGCGTCTGCTCAGCTACTTCCAGAACGACTAGCTCTCGCACGCCGAACGGGCGGTTTCCCAGAAGGTCACTCGACCGATGCCTGGGAAACCGCCCGTTCGGCGTTTGTGGATAGCGAAAACCTATCCACAGGCGGCCGCGCCACCAGGCGAACTCGTCGGAGTGCGTGACGACGCTCGTCGCATGCACTCACTCGCCATGCCTTTCCACGGTCCTCGCGCGGTGGCCGCCGGAGTGGTCACTCGCCATCAACTGGCCCTCGACCACGTGCGCGTGTACCCGGGTATCCATGTCGATCGCCGCACCACGGTCGACGCACTCGTGCGCGCACACGCAGCGGCGCTGTTCACCTCCCCGCACGGTGTCCTCACCGGCCTGTCCGCCGCAGCCGTGCACGGTGCGTCGTGGATTCCCGCGTCGGCGCCCGCCGAGGTCGTTCGCAACGGGCACTACCGGCCGACTCCCGGCCTGCTCACGTACAACCGTCGGCTCGAACCCGACGAGATCACGTGCGTCGACGGCGTGCGGGTGGCGACACCGGCGCGTGCCGCATTCGACCTCGGTTGCCGACTGCCGCGTCGCCGTGCCGTCGCGGTGCTCGACGACTTGTGTGCGGCGACAGCACTGTCGGTCGACGCCATCTCCGAGCTTGCGCGCAGGCATCGCGGCGCGCGGGGCGTACGACAACTGGCGAAGACGCTCGCCGTCGTCGACGCCGGTGCGCAATCGCCGCCGGAGAGCCACCTCCGTGTGCTGCTGATCGACTCCGGGCTTCCGCGCCCGTGCACTCAGATCCCGATCTCCGACGCATCGGGCAGACCGTTTGCGTGGGCGGATCTGGGCTGGCCGGAACTCCGACTCGTCGTCGAGTACGACGGCGAACACCACTGGACGGACCGGGCGCAGCGAGCCTGGGACATCGAACGCCATGCGCGGATCGAGGCGCTCGGCTGGACCGTCGTCCGTGTCAGCGCCGAGTTGCTCTACGACCGTCCGGCCGATCTCGTGCGCCGCGTCGCACGCGCACTGGAAAACGCCGAACGGGCGGTTTCCCAGGTATCGGTCGAGTGACCTTCTGGGAAACCGCCCGTTCGACGGGAGGGAGGGATCAGCTGAGGCGCTCGAGCACCATCGCCATGCCCTGGCCGCCGCCGACACACATGGTCTCGACGCCGAACGTCTTGTCCTGCTCGCGGAGGTTGTTGAGCAGCGTGTTGGTGATGCGGGCACCGGTCATGCCGAAGGGGTGGCCGAGTGCGATCGCGCCGCCGGACACGTTGAGCTTGTCGTCGTCGATGCCGAGGGCGCGAGCGGAGCCGAGGACCTGCACCGCGAAGGCCTCGTTGATCTCGAACAGGTCGATGTCGGAGATCGACTTGCCTGCGATCGCGAGGGCCTTCTTGACGGCTTCGATGGGGCCGAGGCCCATGATCTCGGGGGACAGGCCCGTGACGGCGGTCGACACGATGCGCGCGAGCGGGGTGAGCCCCAGTTCCTTGGCCTTCGTGTCGGACATGATGACGAGCGCCGCGGCGCCGTCGTTGAGCGGGCACGCGTTGCCGGCGGTGACGGTGCCGTCGGGACGGAAGACCGGCTTGAGCTGGCTGATCTTCTCGTAGGTGGTGCCGGCGCGCGGGCCGTCGTCGGTGGAGACGACGGTGCCGTCGGGGAGCGTGACGGGGGTGATCTCACGCTCGAAGAAGCCGCGCTCGATGGCTTCCTCGGCGCGGTTCTGCGAGCGCACGCCCCAGTGGTCCTGGTCTTCGCGCGAGATGCCCGTGTAGGACGCGACGTTCTCGGCGGTCTGGCCCATCGCGATGTAGACGTCCGGCAGGTCGCCCGACTCGCGCGGGTCCTTCCATGCGATGCCGCCGCCCGCGAGCTTCTCGGTGAGCGCTTCTGCGTCCGCGAACTTGGGGT
Source organism: Rhodococcus sp. HNM0569 (assembly GCF_012726205.1). Classification (GTDB taxonomy): domain Bacteria; phylum Actinomycetota; class Actinomycetes; order Mycobacteriales; family Mycobacteriaceae; genus Rhodococcus_F. The sequence goes on from NZ_JAASAE010000004.1 coordinate 267,183, forward strand.
TCTTGGTGTTGGGGAGGCCGTCGGCGTTGCCGGTGACGAAGCTCGACACGGACTCGACGCCTGCGGAGACGAAGACGTCGCCTTCGCCCGCGCGAATGGCGTGCATCGCCATGCGGGTGGTCTGCAGCGACGACGAGCAGTAGCGGTTGACCGTGACGCCGGGAAGGTGGTCGTAGCCGAGTTCGACGGCGACGACGCGGCCGATGTTGAAGCCGGACTGGCCGGCGGGCTGGCCGCAGCCCATGATGAGGTCGTCGATGTCCTTCGGGTCGAGCTCGGGGACCTTCGCGAGGGCCGCTGCCACCATCTGGGTGGCGAGGTCGTCGGGACGGATGTCCTTCAACGAACCCTTCATCGCGCGCCCGATCGGCGAGCGGACTGCTGAGACGATGACTGCCTCGGGCATGGGGGTAACTCCTCGGTTATCGGAACGTGTTGCTGACGCCCAATCTACGTGCACGAGTGTGGGTCAGGACACCGCCCCGGCGTCGAAGACGGTTCGGTGGGATGTGTGTGCGCACGCGCGGGACCGATCTGGGACGATGGGGGTATGCGCATCGCGAACCACGTCGTCGATCTGATCGGCAACACGCCCCTGGTCAAGCTCAACTCGGTCGTCGATGACGTGGCTGCATCCGGCACCGTCGCGGCGAAGATCGAGTACCTCAACCCCGGCGGCAGCTCGAAGGACCGCATCGCCGTCAAGATGATCGACGCGGCCGAGAAGTCGGGTGCGTTGAAGCCCGGCGGCACGATCGTGGAACCGACATCCGGCAACACCGGTATCGGTCTCGCGCTCGTCGCGCAGCAGCGCGGATACAAGTGCGTGTTCGTCTGCCCGGACAAGGTGGGCGAGGACAAGCGCAATGTGCTGCGCGCGTACGGCGCGGAGGTCGTGGTGTGCCCCACGGCGGTCCCACCGGAGCACCCCGACAGCTACTACAGCGTGTCCGACCGGCTCGCACGCGAGCTGCCCGGCGGCTGGAAGCCGGACCAGTACTCGAACCCGGGCGGCCCCGAGAGCCACTACGAGACCACGGGCCCGGAGATCTGGGCGGACACCGACGGCAAGATCACGCACTTCGTCGCGGGTGTGGGTACCGGCGGCACGATCACGGGCGCGGGGCGCTACCTCAAGGAGGTGTCGGGCGGCAAGGTCAAGGTCGTCGGCGCCGACCCCGAGGGCTCGGTGTACTCGGGCGGCACCGGTCGTCCCTACCTCGTCGAGGGTGTGGGCGAGGACTTCTGGCCCACCGCGTACGACCCCGCGATCCCGGACGAGATCATCGCGGTCTCCGACGCCGATTCGTTCGAGATGACGCGTCGTCTGGCCCGCGAAGAGGGCCTGCTGGTCGGTGGTTCCTGCGGCATGGCGGTCGTCGCCGCGCTCGAGGTGGCCAAGCGGGAGGGGCCCGACGCGCTCGTGGTCGTGCTGCTGCCGGACGGTGGCCGCGGCTACATGGCGAAGATCTTCAACGACAAGTGGATGGCGTCGTACGGCTTCCTGCGCACGCCGCTCGACGGCAGCGACCACGAGAAGACCGTGGGAGACGTGCTGCGGGGCAAGTCGGGTGAACTGCCGGACCTCGTGCACACCCACCCGTCGGAGACGCTGCGCGACGCGATCGAGATCCTGCGCGAGTACGGCGTGTCCCAGATGCCGGTCGTCGGTGCGGAGCCGCCGGTCATGGCGGGCGAGGTCGCGGGTAGCGTGTCCGAGCGCGATCTGCTGAGCGCGGTGTTCGAGGGGCGTGCGCACCTCGCCGATCCGGTCGAGAAGCACATGAGCGCTCCGTTCCCGCTGATCGGTTCGGGCGAGCCGGTCTCGGCCGCGACCAAGGCGCTCGGCGACACCGACGCGGTGATGGTCGTCGACGACGGCAAACCCGTCGGCGTCATCACCCGGCACGACCTGCTCGGGTTCGTCAGCTCGGGAGTGTAGGCGCGCGGCAATCGCAGTTCGGGGACGACAGGGGGGACGACATGACGAAGGTTGCACGCGTTCGATGGGGTGCGGTCGCGGTGGCGGTGGGCGCGTTCGCGCTCGCGGGTTGCGGCGATCAGGTGCAGGGCACGGCGGTCGCCGCATCGCCGGCCGGCGACGGCGCCGTGCCGGACGGCGGCGCTTCGGGTGGCAGCGGGGGAGCGGACGCGCCGCCCGACATGTCGCTCGGCTTCGGGTCAGGCGAGACTCTCGGGTGCGACGAACTCGCACCGGTCGTCGAGCCGATGGTGCCCGCTCTGGACGGCTCGTCACCGACGGCGCAGCCCACCGGAGGCTGCATGTGGCGCGGCGCAACCACCGTGAGTGTCACGGCCACGCCGGAAAAGATCGACCCCGAGGTCCTCGACATCATGCGCGACGGCCCGGGCGTCATCCCGGACCCGCGGGTCGACGCGCTCGGCGGTGTCGCGATGTCGACCGGCGGTGCGGCCCTCGTCACCGAGTGGGCGCAGATCGTGGTGGTCGCGTTCGGCTCGGGCGACGACGACGCCCTCTCGCTCGACGTCGCGCTCGCGGTGGCCGATCACATGAAGCCCTAACGGTGGCGGCGGCCCGTGTCCGCGCGGCACGGCGGCGCATTACGCTCTAGGGCATGAGTGAGCAGCGGAGCAAGGCCGACCGGAACAGCGCGCAAGGTTTCTCGACGAAGGCGATCCACGCCGGGTACGAACCCGACGCGCAGACCGGCGCCGTCAACGTCCCGATCTACGCGAGCTCGACGTTCGCGCAGGACGGCGTCGGCGGTATGCGCGACGGCTTCGAGTACGCCCGCACCGGCAATCCCACCCGCCGCCCGCTCGAGGCGAACCTCGCGGCGCTCGAATCCGGCACGTACGGCCGCGCGTTCGGCTCGGGCATGGCGGCCACCGATTGCGCGCTGCGCGCAATCCTGCGTCCCGGTGATCACCTCGTCATCCCGAACGACGCATACGGCGGCACCTTCCGGCTGATCGACAAGGTCTTCACGCAGTGGGGTATCGAGTACACGCCCGCGGCCGTCAACGACGTCGACGCGGTGCGCGCGGCGATCCGTCCCGAGACCAAGCTCGTGTGGGTCGAGACGCCCACCAACCCGCTGCTCAACATCGGCGACATCGCGGCACTCGCGGACGTCGCGCACGGCGCGAACGCGAAGCTCGTCGTCGACAACACGTTCGCGTCGCCCTACCTGCAGCAGCCCCTGCAGCTCGGCGCCGACATCGCGCTGCACTCGACCACGAAGTACATCGGCGGACACTCGGACGTCGTGGGCGGTGCCCTCGTCACGGACGACGAAGAACTCGACGCGGCGTTCGCATTCCTGCAGAACGGCTCGGGCGCGGTGCCGGGCCCGTTCGATGCATTCCTGACGCTGCGCGGCATCAAGACGCTCGCGCTGCGTATGGAGCGGCACAGCGACAACGCCGAGAAGATCGTCGACGCGCTCGTCGGCCATCCCGCGGTGGCGTCGGTCGTCTACCCGGGTCTCGACTCGCACCCGGGCCACGCGGTCGCGGCGAAGCAGATGCGCCGGTTCGGCGGCATGGTGTCGGTGCGCCTCGCGGGCGGTAAGCAGGCGGCGCTCGAATTCTGCTCGCGCACCGAGATCTTCACGCTCGCCGAGTCGCTCGGCGGTGTCGAATCGCTCATCGAGCATCCGGGCGCGATGACGCACGCATCCACCGCGGGTTCGGTGCTCGAGGTACCGGACGACCTGGTGCGCCTGTCCGTCGGCATCGAGGACGGTGCGGATCTGCTCGCCGACATCGAGCAGGCGCTGCCCGCGCAGTAGTGTCACTCGTCTCGGCCCCGGTCTGTGCATTCACGGGCCGGGGCCGAGTGCGTTCTCAGCCTTGCTGATCCGGTCCGAGTGGGTGGGTGAGCGCGTGGTAGCCGAGGATGTGGTCGCGCATGATCGCGGCCGACTTGCCGGGCTGCCGCTTGTCGAGGGCTGCGACGACGGCACGGTGTTCGCGCCGCAATCCGTTGGCCACCTCGCCCCAGTCGGGCAGCTTCGGTACCGCCACCATGACGTAGCCCCGGATCGCCTCGCGCAGCGACGCCATCATCTCGCGCACCACGACGTTGCCGGCGAGGCCCGCGAGGGTGACGTGGAATTCGGCGTCGATGCGGTGGAACTCCTCGGGGGACAGGGACGGATCGTCCATCGCGTCGAGCAGTGCGTTCGCAGCGGTGAGGTCGAGATCGGCCGTGCGCGCGGCCGCGTCCACAGCCCACGTCTCGAGCAGGACGCGGGTCTGCACGATGTCCTCGACGGGCAGGGTGCGTGCGGCGACGTGCAGGCGCAGCGCGAGGCTCAGCGACGCCGCGGGGTCGGACGCGATGACGGCGCCCGCGCCGGGCCCGGACCCGACGGCGGTCTTGACCAGGCCCATCGCTTCGAGGATGCGGAGCGCTTCGCGCACGGAGGAGCGGCTGACGCCCAGTTCTTCGGCGAATGCGCGCTCGGCGGGGAGCTTGCTGCCGACCGTGAGCCGACCGGTCGTGATGTCGTCCTCGATGCGTTTCAGGACGACCTCGTGAGTGCGCACCGATCCATCGTATAGCGGCCGGCAGGTGTGGTGGCGGGCCACGTATGCCTGCGGTCATGACGCGCGTCACGATTTCCTCTGGTGTGGTCGGACCACATGGGTTAGTGTGGTCCGACCACACACCCGGCACGGAGGATCGATGAAGATCGCACTGTTCGCGACGTGTCTCGCGGACGCACTGTTTCCCGAGTCCGCGAAGGCGACGGTGCGCCTGCTCGAACGTCTCGGTCACGAGGTCGTGTTCCCGCAAGGGCAGACGTGCTGCGGCCAGATGCACGTCAACACAGGCTATTTCGCCGAGGCGCTGCCGCTCGTGCGCAACCATGTCGAGGCCTTCGAGAGCGCGTCGTGGGACGTCGCGGTCGCGCCCTCGGGCTCGTGCGTGGGGTCGGTACGCCACCAGCACGGCATGATCGCGCGGCGCGCGGGCGACGACGCCCTCGCCGAGCGCGCCACCGAACTCGCGAACCGCACCTACGAGCTGTCCGAGCTGCTCGTCGACGTACTCGGCGTCACCGACGTCGGCGCCTACTACCCCCATCGCGTCACGTACCACCCCACGTGCCACTCGCTGCGCATGCTGCGCGTCGGCGACAAACCGCTGCAGCTGCTCCGCGAGGTGCGGGGCATGACGCTCGTCGAACTCCCGGAGGCGGACTCGTGCTGCGGCTTCGGCGGCACGTTCGCGCTCAAGAACTCCGAGGTCTCGACGGCGATGCTCGCCGACAAGATGCGCAATGTGACCGCGACGGGTGCCGAGATGTGCACCGCGGGCGACTCGTCGTGCCTCATGCACATCGCCGGCGGGCTCTCGAGGCTGCGCACCGGCGTCGGCACCGTCCATCTCGCGCAGATCCTCGCGAGCACGCAGGCCACGAACGAGCACCCGGTGTCGCGGGCGGAGGTGGCCAGGTGAGCACCTTCCTCGGCACCCCGTCGCCCTCGGTCCCCGGCCAGGGCAACATCCATGCCCTCGAACCCTTTCCGCAGGCCGCGGCGCACGCACTGCGCGACACCCAGATGCGACGCAATGTCGGGCACGCGACGCACACGATCCGCACCAAGCGTCTGCGTGCCGTCGCCGAGTGCCCGGACTGGGAGGAGCTGCGCGCGGCGGGCAGCGCGATCAAGGCCGACGTCATGGCACGGCTGCCCGAGCTGCTGCGGCAGCTCGAGGAGAATGTGACCGCCCGCGGGGGAGTGGTGCACTGGGCCCGCGACGCCGCCGAGGCGAACGACATCATCGAAGGCATCGTCGTCGCAACGGGTTCCGACGAGGTCGTCAAGGTCAAGTCGATGGCGACGCAGGAGATCGGCCTCAACGAGCATCTCGAGGCGAAGGGCATCGCGGCGATCGAAACCGACCTCGCCGAGCTCATCGTGCAGTTGGGCGACGACAAGCCGAGTCACATCCTGGTGCCGGCGATCCACCGCAATCGCGCCGAGATCCGGGAGATCTTCCTCGAGGCGATGCCCGGCGTCGATCCCGACATCGCGGCCGAACCGACCGCACTCGCGATGGCCGCGCGCGCACACCTGCGCCGCAAGTTCCTGTCGGCGCGAGTGGCCGTGAGCGGAGCCAACTTCGGAGTCGCCGACACCGGCACCCTCGCGGTCGTCGAGTCGGAGGGCAACGGGCGGATGTGTCTCACACTGCCCAAGACGCTCGTCACCGTGATGGGGATCGAGAAGGTCGTGCCGTCGTTCACCGATCTCGAGGTGTTCATGCAACTGCTGCCCCGCTCGTCGACGGCCGAGCGCATGAATCCCTACACGTCGATGTGGACCGGCGTGCATCCCGGCGACGGCCCCGAGGAGTTCCACCTCGTGCTGCTCGACAACGGCCGCACCAACGTCCTCGCCGACGAAGCGGGACGCTCTGCGCTGCACTGCATCCGGTGCAGCGCGTGCCTCAACGTGTGCCCCGTGTACGAGCGCACGGGCGGGCACGCCTACGGGTCGGTGTATCCGGGCCCGATCGGTGCCGTGCTGAGCCCGCAGCTCACCGCGACCGGAGCCGACGGCACCGGCCACGACGACCCGAACTCGACGCTCCCGTACGCGTCGACGCTGTGCGGCGCGTGCTTCGACGCATGTCCCGTGCGCATCGACATCCCGTCCATGCTCGTGCACTTGCGCGGCAAACAGGTCGACGCGGAGCGTGGCGGTCTACCCGGACCGCAGGCCACCGCGATGAAGGCCGCGCAGTGGGCGATGTCCTCGCCGAAACGGTTCGCTGCCGCCGAGCGAGTCGCGTCCGCGCTGGGTGGACTGGCGGGCAAGGACCGCACGGTGTCGTCGTTGCCGGGTCCGGGCGCGCTGTGGACGAAGAGCCGCGACCTGCCGTTGCCACCGAAGCAGTCCTTCCGGCGGTGGTGGGCGGAGAACCGCGACTCGGGAGCGGACGGGACGGACGGGGAGGAGACGCGGTGAACGCAAGAGACGCGGTGCTCGGCCGCATCGAGCAGGCGGTGGCAGGCAGCGTGCCGGTCGCGGTGCCCCGCGACTACGAGCGCGCCGACCTCACCGGCCCGGGAGACGTCGCGCTGTTCGCCGAGACGGTCGGCGACTACCGGGCACAGGTGTTCCGCGTCGCGGCCTCGGAAGTCGCCGCCACGGTGGCGTCGTTGCTGCGGGGTGCGCGCCGCGTCGTGACGCCCGCGGGCCTCGACCCCGCATGGACCGCGGGGCTCGCCCCGATCGTCGACGGCGAACCGGCGTTGCTGTCGGTCGGCGAACTCGACGAGGGCGATGCGGTGGTCACGGGCTGCCGGCTCGGCATCGCGAAGACCGGCACGATCGTGCTCGACGCGGGGCCGGGGCAGGGGCGCAGGCTCGTGACGCTCGTGCCCGACCGGCACGTGTGCATCGTGCGGGCCGACCAGGTGGTCGACACGGTGCCGCAGGCGTTCGCGCGGCTCGTGCCGGGCCGCCCACTCACCTTCGTGAGCGGGCCGAGCGCGACGAGCGACATCGAACTCGACCGTGTCGAGGGTGTGCACGGGCCGCGCACGCTCGACGTGATCCTCGTGGAACCCGAGTGAGTACGGTGTCCGGAGTGGAGCGGTGAGCTCACGCGGGTTCGGGGACGTCGGCTTCGGCTCGGGGTGTGCCGCCGAGCAGACCGACGAGGCGTTCGCGCGAGCGGCCGATGTGCACCGTGAGGATGTCGACGGCGCGGTCGCCGTCGCCCGCCTCGATCGCGTCGAGGATCATGCGGTGCTCGGTGGCGATGCCGCCGACAGTGAGCAACTCGTGCCCCTGCACCTGCACCATGCACAGCCGGATCTCGCCGACCAGCGAGCGGAACATGCGACTCGTACGCGGGCTGCCCATCTCGTCGACCAGTGCGGTGTGGAATGCCATGTCCGGTTCCACCACGGCGATCGGATCGAAGTCGGTCATCGCGGAGATCTCGCGGTTGGCGTCGAGCGCGGCCTGCGGCACCGTGCGCGTCTCGGACAGCGCGCGCACCACGACGGATTCGAGGCTCGCGCGCGTCCGGTAGATGTCGCGCACGTCGTCGGGTCCCAGCCGCGGTACGCGGGCCGTCTTGTGCGTGCTGCGCTGCAGCAGTCCCTCGCTCACAAGCTTCTCGATCGCCGCCTTCGCGGTGGGCCGGGCCACCGAATAGGTGCCTGCCACTTCGGCTTCGGTGACGGGGCTGTGCGACGTGATCTCGCCCGCGAACAGCCGGCGACGCAGTTCGCCCGCGAGTGCATCCACGACGGAGAGCGTCTCGACCCGGTGGGGCATGGCGACCCTCCTCTGCTTCGCGGGCTGATGCTTCGCAGGCTGATGTGCGAGCGGCGTCGACCTGCGCACTCGCCGCGCTGATCATCTTCCCACGTTCGGCAACTTCTTTATTGACAGACCAGTGTACTTGTCTGACAATTCTCGACAGTGTCCTGAAACACATAAGGGGTAGGCATGTTCCAACAGTCACTCGACCCGGTCGCCGGGTCGCTTGGATGGTCGGCGCTGGTAGCCGCGGTCCCGCTCGTCACGATGTTCGTGCTGCTCGGCGTCTTCCGGATCAAGGCCCACATCGCCGGCCTCGTCGGCCTCGTGCTGTCGATGCTCACCGCCGCGTTCGTGTGGGACATGCCGATCGGGCAGACCTTCAGTGCCGCCGGCGAAGGCGCGTTCTACGGCTTCTTCCCGATCCTGTGGATCCTGATCAACGCCCTGTTCGTCTACAAGCTCACCGTGGCGACCGGCTGGTTCGAGGAACTGGGCCGCGTCATCCGGTCGATCTCGGACGACCAGCGCATCCTCGCGATCCTCATCGCGTTCTGTTTCGGCGCGCTGCTCGAATCGCTCGCCGGATTCGGTGCGCCCGTGGCGATCACCGCGGCGATGCTGATGGCGGCGGGCATGAAGCCACTCAAGGCGGCGTGCACCGCGCTGCTCGCGAACACCGCGCCCGTCGCGTTCGGTGCGATGGGCGCTCCGATCCTCGCCCTCGCAGGCGTCACCACCCTGCCGCTCGACGACCTGTCGGCCATGGCGGGTCGTCAGACGCCGTTCATCGCCGCCATCGTGCCGTTGCTGCTCGTGTTCATGGTCGACGGCAAGCGCGGTGTGCGTCAGGTGTGGCCGGTCGCGCTCGTCGCGGGCATCTCGTTCGGTGCCGCACAGTTCGTCACATCCAACTACCTGACGGTGGAGCTCACCGACGTCGTCGCCGCGATCGTCACGGTGGGCGTCGTGCTGGGAATGCTGCGGCTGTGGCAGCCCAAGGAGGGCCTGCCCGCCGAGGCGCCGGTGCTGCCGCAGCCCGTCGGGGCGGGCAACGGAGTCGGCGTGGTCGGCGGCGACGGTGGTGGCACGTCGAATGCCGGCTCGAATGCGGACCGCTCGAACGCCGACAAGATCGCGCGCTACTCGCCGGGCATGCGCACCTTCCTCGCGCTCGCACCGTATCTCGTCATCATCGTGGTGTTCAGCATCGCGCAGATCCCGTCGGTCAAGTCCTGGCTCGGCGACATCGGCACGACCGCGTTCACGTGGCCCGGCCTCGACATCGCGAACGCGGACGGGAAGGAACTGCCGCAGGTCTTCAAGCTCGACCACCTCAAGGCCACCGGCACCCTGTTGCTGCTGTCGGGCCTGATCACCGCTGTGCTGTACAAGATCTCGCCGCGCCGCTTCGTTCTCGCCTACCGCGACACGCTCGTGCAACTGCGCTGGACGCTCGTCACCGTCGCCGCGGTCCTCGCGCTCGCGTACGTCATGAACCTGTCCGGTCAGACCTCGAGCCTCGGTATGGCGCTTGCGTCGACGGGAGGCGCGTTCGCGCTGCTCTCGCCGGTCGTCGGCTGGCTCGGCGTCGCGATCACCGGCTCCGACACATCGTCGAACTCGCTGTTCGGCGTGCTGCAGGTCACCGCGGCGCGCGAGGCCGGCCTCGACCCGCTGCTGATGGCCGCTGCCAACTCGTCGGCGGGCGTACTCGGCAAGATGCTGTCGCCGCAGAACCTGTCGGTCGCCGTCGCCGCCGTCGGACTGCTCGGCGCGGAAGGCACCTTGCTGCGCAAGCTGATCGGCTGGAGTCTCGGCCTGCTCGTGTTCCTCACCGCGATCATCTACCTGCAGTCCACCGACGTGCTCGGGTGGATGGTTCCGTGAGCGCGCGGGCGAGCACCGGCATGTCCACCCTCGACGACGCCGCGGTCGACCAGTTGGTCCGCGAACTCGGTCCGGCGATCACCACCGATCCGGACGCGATGCTCGCGTACCGCCGCGACCAGTCGGTCCTCACCCCCGCGGGTGCTCCGTGTGCGCTCGTGCGGGCCCGCGACGCCGACGACGTGGCCGCGACACTCCGCATCGCGTCGCAGCACGGCGTTCCCGTCGTCACACGGGGTGCGGGCACGGGCCTGGCCGGCGCGGCGAACGCCCTCGACGGATGCATCGTGCTCAGCGTCGAGAAGATGAACCGCATCGTCCGCATCGACACCGACGCGCGCACCGCGACCGTCGAGCCCGGCGTGATCAACGCCGATCTCGCGGCGGCGGCCGCGCAGGTCGGCTTGTGGTACGTGCCCGACCCGGGCAGTCGTGCGATCTCGTCGATCGGTGGCAATCTCGCCACCAATGCGGGCGGAAGTTGTTGCGCCAAGTACGGTGTCACGCGCGATCACGTCGCGCAGCTCACCGCGGTCCTCGCCGACGGCCGCGTCGTCCGGACCGGGGCGGCCACGCGCAAGAACGTCGCGGGCCTCGATCTCACCCAGTTGCTGGTGGGGTCGGAGGGCACGCTCGCGGTCATCGTGGAGGCCACGATGCGGCTGCGTGCGGCCACCACGGACACGGCCACGATGGTGGCGACCTTCCCGGACACGGCCTCGGCGGTCGCGGCAGTTCTCGCGATCCGCGCACGCGCCGAGCCGCGGGTCGTCGAGTTCATGGACCGCACCACGATCGCCGCCGTCGACGACATGACGCACATGGGCCTCGACGTCACGGCTGCCGCGATGCTGCTCGTGCAGTGCGACGGCCGCGGTGCGGCGGACGACGTGCGCGTGTGCGCGGACGCGTGCAGCGAGCACGGTGCCACCGAGGTGTACGACACGAGCGACGACGCCGAGGGCGAGGCGTTCATGCACGCGCGCTATGTCGCCCTCACCGCGCTCGAGCGGTGTGGCAGCACGCTTCTCGACGATCTCGCGGTTCCGGTGCCGCGGCTGCCGGACATGCTCGCCCGCATCGAGGGTGTCGCGGCCCGCTACGACCTGACGATCGGCACGTTCGGCCATGCTGCCGACGGCAACATGCATCCGACGATCGTGTTCGACGCCGCCGATCCGGACACGGTCACGCGTGCGAATGCGGCTTTCGCCGACATGGTCTCCGCGTGCCTGGACCTCGGCGGGTCGATCAGCGGCGAGCACGGCATCGGTGTGCTCAAGCAGCCATGGCTCGCCGCGCAGGTGGGCGAGACCGAGCGTGAACTGATGCGCGGGGTCAAGCGCGCGTTCGACCCTGCAGGCATCCTCAACCCCGGCCGGGGTTACTGAGCAAGGTCGTCGAGCAGCGAAGGCGCGCGCGCCGGGCGGGGCCGCGCGACCTTCAGACGGGCCATCCGCCGAGCGTGATGACGCGCATCTCCTGGTCGACGAGCCGGGCAGGTGTGCCGTGCGACGACAGCCAGTCGATTGCGCTGCCCTGGCGCCCGATCGCAGCGGTCGCGACGGCGTGCGCGCGGGTGCACGACTGCGCGGCCACCGACACGGTGCGCCACTGTGCCGCGTTGTCGGGGTGCAGTGGCCGCACGGTGCTCGTGGTCGCGACGGCGCTCCCGGGCGGGATCGCGATCTGGCAGGTCGGGTCGCCCGGGAGGTCCTGTACGCGTACCTGCCAGCCGCCTTCGGGTTCGGTGCCTGCCGTCGCGATGTCGCCGCCGACGCTGACGAGGACGCCGCACCCGAGCATGTCCGCGGTCGTCCGGGCGGAGTGGTCGGCGGCACTCGCGAGTGCTGTGGCGTCCAGTGTGAACTCGGCGCCGGGAGGCAGGGCGACGGTCGGGCCGTTGCTGCCGGCGTCGTGCACCCGGATCCCGTCCCAGTGGGCACCGTTGGGGCTCACCGCGCCGTTGGTGAGTTCCGCTGCCTGCACGGCGTCGGAGACGAGTCGCGCGAGCAGCGGCGTGACGGGCGTCGTCGCCCCGGCGCGCAAGGTGTGCACCTCGGCGTCGGGCAGATCGGGGTTCGCGGTCGCGTCCACGGCGGCGAGCGCGCCGCGCACCATGTCGGCGGCCGCGTCCACGCGGTCGGCGTCGGTGACGACGACCCGCACGTGGCGGCCCCACGACGTCCACTCGGTCGCCGCGCGGGCGGGAGCGTTCAACATGGCAGCGTTCACCAACCCGACGACGTGGCGTCGGGCATGCCGCTTCCGGCGACCACGCGCAGCGTCTGGGGGGCACCGTCCTTCTGGTCGGCGCTGACCTGGGGCGTGCGTGTCGTGACATAGCCGGTGGCCGCGGTCGCGGTTCCGGCGCCGCCCGCCACGACGACGCCCGCGAGCCCGAGTGCTGCAACCGTGCGCCGCACGGGTCTTCGGAATCCGCGTCTGGTCTCGTCCTGCATGTCTCCACTGTGCCTGCCGATTCTGTGAGAACGATGCGCGAACCTGTGAGGAGTCTGGGAATCGGCGCGTCACCCGGCGCGCCGGGGGCGGTGTCGGTGACCGAACGGGACACGAGACCGCAAAGTGAGATTCCTCTCCCAATTCTCGGCGCAGAGTCGTACGGTGGTCCCACCCGGTCGGCGATTTCCGGGCAGGAGGGACAGTTGGATGTCAGTGGATGCAGCGGCGATCATCGTGGCGATCACCACCGCAGCGGGGGCCATCCTTCAGGGGGCTGACGTACCGCAACAGATCAAGGACGAGGCCGCGAAGGCCGTCGATTCCGTACAGAACGCGGCACCGGAGGTGCAGTCGCAGGTCGACGGCGCACTCGCGGGGCTACCCGAAGGCACTCGCCAGCAGGCCGAATCGATGCTCGGTCGCGCGGGCGACGCCGTGCAGGAGGGCGTCGCGCCGTGGGTGCCGCCGGAGGCCGGGGTGCCGGATGCTCCGAAACCGGGGCTCGACGGCGTGCCGTTCGAGCCCGAACCGGTCCTCGACCAACCGCCGCCCGCGGCTGCAGGCACGAGCACCGCCGCAGCGGGTGCGGGATCGGTGTCGGGCGCGCTGCCCGGCGCCCCGATACTGGGCGGGCTCGGCAACCTGGTACCGCCCGTCGCGGCCACCTTCCCGGGGGTGTCGCTCGCGCCGATCGGTGCGGTCGCGGTATTCGCGCCGTGGCTACGCAAGGCCGGGTCGATCTGTTCGGAGATCACGCCCGAGACGATCGCGTCCCTGTACTCGGTCACCAGTGGTTTCCGCTACGGCGCGGCGGCGCCCACGTCGCTCGTCGGTGCGCGCGGGCCGGGGCAGTTCCTGCCCGCCACGTGGTCGAAGTACGGCAAGGACGCCGACGGCGACGGCAAAGCCGACATCCTCGGTGTCGCCGACTCGGTCATGGCGAGCGGGAACGTCCTGTGCGACACCTATCAGCAGGTCGAGCAGTGGAAGCGCGAGGGTGCCGTGCGAGGCGACTCGCTCGACCTCACGCTCGCGGCCTATGGGGTCACCCCCGAGCTCGTCCGGCTCGCGGGCGGCGTGCCGACGGGTCGCGGCGACAGCCGCCAACAGGACACGCAGCCGTTCGTCACCCGCGTGCGTTCGCTCACCGAGTCGTTCTCCCGCATGCTTTCGCCGTTCTTCTACGGCACGAGCGGCTTCGCCGACAGCAAGGTCGTCGACGCCGCGATGCGCTTCATCGGCTTGCCCTACGTGTGGGGCGGCGGCGGCATCAACGGTCCCACGATGGGTGGCTTCGACTGCTCGGGTCTCACGTCGTACGCCGTGCACGCGGCCAGCGGCATCTCGCTGCCGCGCACGTCGGAACAGCAGTGGAAGGTGGGCGTCGAGGTGCCGCTCGACCAGATGAAGCCCGGAGACCTGCTGTTCGGCAACTGGGGCGGCGGGGGGCCCGGCCACGTCGCGATCTACGTCGGCAACGGCCAGATGCTGCACGCACCCACCACGGGTGACGTCGTACGCATCGGCCCGATCTTCGAAGGCATGAAGGCGCGCCGGTTGTTCTGACCCGTGTCCACCGGGGCTGCATACATAAGGAAAGGGCCGCGATCCGATCGGATCGCGGCCCTTTCCGGTGACCGGACAAGCGGATGTCCGGTGCCGAGACTCAGCCCTGGTACGGCTCGGCACTGACCAGCGTGACCTGCATCGTGTTGCCGTTGGGGAGCGTGTACTTGCGCGTCTCGCCCACCTTCGCATCGATGAGCGCGCCGCCGAGCGGCGAGCTGGGCGAGTACACCTCGAGCTCGCCCGCGCGCAGGCCCTCTTCGCGGGTGGCGATCAGGAAGGTTTCGGTGTCGCTCTCGTCGCCGTCGTAGTACACCTTGACGACCGACCCGGGCAGGGCGACGCCCGACTGCGTGGGGGCCTCGCCGACCTTGGCGTTGTTGAGCAGCTCCTGGAGCTGGCGGATGCGCGCCTCCTGTTGGCCCTGCTCTTCACGCGCCGCGTGATAGCCGCCGTTCTCCTTGAGGTCGCCTTCCTCCCGGCGCTCGTTGATCTCGGCCGCGATGACAGGACGGTTGGCGATGAGCTGGTCGAGTTCGCTCTTGAGCCTGTCGTGCGACTCCTGAGTCAGCCAGGTCACCTGGGTCTCGGTCATCTCGATCACTCCCTCGTAACTGGAACCTCGTGGTTCCCTCGTCAGGACGCTGCGGACACACGTGTGTCGCGATCCGGGACGCACATGCGGGCCGCACGCATCCTGGGCCGCAAATGCAGCAATACACGGCTCCAGCCCGGAACCGTGTATCAACCCATTTTAGCACGACGGGTGCCGCCGACCCCGCGTTCGACAACGATCGAGGCGTATTCTCCGGCGGCCGGTCAGGTCACGGCGTGGTGAGGTAGTCCGGCACGTCGAAGCTGCATCCGTACAGGTCGCCCATGCCCGGCGGGAGGGAAGTGAACACCTGTGCCGTGATCAGCACGGTCGAGTCGGGCCCGCCCGGGACGAGCACCTCGCGGCGACCGGTTTCCGAGCCGTCCCGCGAGCGGGCGCGCGCGATGCAGACGACGTCGCGAGAGGGGTCGTCGCGCGTGACGGTGAACGCGACGTCGATGCGTGAGTCGTCGATGATCTCGTAGGACTTGACCTCGGCGTCGAGATCGGACACCGAGAACCGCTGGTACGCGATGAACGCGACGACGATGCCTGCGACGACGGCCGCCGCGGTGACGAGCCAGACCCAGGTGCGCCGTGGCCGTCGCGTCGTCGCGGCGTACCGGCCCGGGGGAAGCGTGCTGGTCATCTTCGTCGCTCTCGTACCGCTCCGATCGGTGCGCGACTCGCAGCGCAGGGGGCGGGGCACGGCTGCAAGCGGTTCTCTCGGGTGGAACTATAGAGGACGAGCACGAGCCGCCGATCGACGCGGGCTGCGCGCGGGATCCACATGTGGGGCGACCTGCGGGCACGGCCGGGCGGCAAGGCACAATGGAGCCAGTGAGACGCGGGGGAGCCGGCGAGAAGCCGGGCCCGGCGACAGACAGCGAAGCTGAGGTGAAGCACAACGTGAGCGGATACCGCCTCATGGCCGTCCATGCCCACCCGGACGACGAGTCGAGCAAGGGTGCCGCCACGATGGCCCGCTACGCGCACGAGGGCGACCGCGTGCGCGTGGTCACGCTCACCGGCGGCGAACGTGGCGACATCCTCAACCCCGCGATGGACCTGCCCGGCAACCGCGAGCGGATGTCGGAACTACGCATCGAAGAGATGGCCGAAGCCGCGCGCATCCTCGGCGTCGAACACGAGTGGCTCGGGTTCGTCGACTCCGGTCTGCCCGAGGGCGACCCGCTGCCGCCGCTGCCCGAAGGCAGCTTCGCGCTCGTCCCCTTGGAGATCGCGACCGAGGCGCTGGTGCGGTCCATCCGCGCGTTCCGGCCGCACGTCATCACGACCTACGACGAGAACGGTGGCTACCCGCATCCCGACCACATCCGCTGCCACGAGGTGTCGATGGCGGCGTTCGAGGCCGCGGGCGATCCCGAGCGGTTCCCGGACGCGGGCGAGCCGTGGGAAGTGCAGAAGATCTACTACAACCACGGGTTCATCCGTCGCCGTCTCGTGCAGTTCCAGGAGGAGTACGAGCGCCGCGGCGTCGAGTTCCCGATGGCGGACTGGCTCGCGAAGTGGAAGACCGAGCAGGGTGACCTGATGGCGCGCGTGACCACCCAGATCACGTGCGGCGACTACTTCGCACAGCGCGACGACGCGTTGCGTGCGCACGCAACGCAGATCGACCCGAACGGGTCGTTCTTCGCCGTCCCGCTCGACATCCAGCAGAAGGTGTGGCCCACCGAGGAATTCGAGCTCGCGAAGACCCGCGTGACGACGTCCATCCCCGAAGACGACCTGTTCGCAGGTGTCGAGAAGAGTGAGTGATCTCGAGTGATCGTGTCCAGTGTGTCGGCGGTGCTGGCCCAGTTCCCCAACGACTCCGGCACGCCCACGGGCCCGGAATTCGGCAAGGCCTCGCCGGTCGGTCTCGTGCTGATTCTGCTGCTGCTCGTCGGCGTCGTGTTGCTCGTGCGGTCGATGAACAAGAAGCTCAAGCGGCTCCCGGACACGTTCGACCAGGATCGGCCCGAGGCCGATCAGGCCGCCGACGAGGGCACCGACCGCGGCGCGCTGCAGGACCTGCCTCCCACGGACACGTCATCGCGCGACGAACGGGCTGCAGGCGGATCGGGCAGCGGCGCCGATCAGCCACCCACACGTGACAGTTAACGAGGCCGTGCCGCAGTGCTAGCCTGATGAACCGTATCGGTTACGGCTGTCCGGTTCGCGTATGCATCCGGCCGGTGGAGAGTGGAGGACGGTGAGTAGATGACGGTCGCGCAGATCGCCGCCATGTGCGGCGCCCGACCCATCCTTACCTCCCGGGCCCCGCGTTGATCGTCGCCTGCCCTCCTCCCCGCGGGGAGTAGTTGCGGCAGCTACGCGCCGCGGAGCCCCACACGAAGGACTCCACCTTGTCCGATCGACACATCACCGATCTCCCTCGCATCTACACAGTCCGCGAGAGCGGACACCGGATACACAATCCCCTCACACCCGCCAAACTTTCCGCTCTGGGCGAGGCACTCGGGCTCACCCCCCGGAACGACCCTCCTCGACCTTGCCAGTGGCTCGGGCGAGATGCTGTGCACGTGGGCGCGCGATCACGCGATCACGGGCACGGGCGTCGACATCAGCTCCGTCTTCACCGCGCACGCACGTGCGCGCGCCGTCGATCTCGGAGTATCCGAGTCGGTCGATTTCGTCCACGCCGACGCGGTCGGCTACGTCGCGGACAGGCCTGTCGACGTGGCGGCGTGCCTCGGCGCGACATGGATCGGCGAGGGTGTGGCCGGAACGATCGAGTTGCTCGACCGCAGCCTCCGCCCGGGAGGGCTGATGCTGATCGGCGAGCCCTACTGGCGGCGCACTCCTACCGACGAGCACACAGCGCGGGAGTGTCAGGCAGGCGCGATCGCCGACTTCCTGAGCCTGTCCGCGCTGATCGAGCAGTTCCAGGGCCTCGGCTACGACGTCGTCGAAATGGTGCTCGCCGACCAGGACAGCTGGGATCGCTATGCCGCGGCGCAGTGGCTCACGATGAGGCGCTGGCTCGACGGCAACCCCGACGACGAGTTGGCGAGTCGGGTACGCGAGGAACTCACGGAGGAGCCTGCCCGGTACGCGCGTTCGACGCGTGAGTACCTCGGGTGGGGAGTGTTCGCTCTCATGAAGAGCTGACGTGGTCCGGCCGTTCCGCCGCGGCACCGCCGCGGCGGAACGGCTGCGTTGCCCGCGACCTCGAGTGGACCACCCGCCGCCCCGCCCCCGCATGTCACGATGGACGGATGAATCGACTGGCAGATTCGCGGTCGCCGTACCTGCTCCAGCATGCCGACAATCCGGTCCACTGGCAGGAATGGGGGCCCGACGCCCTCGCGTCCGCGCGGGAACGCGACGTACCCATCCTGTTGTCGGTCGGCTACGCCGCGTGCCACTGGTGTCACGTCATGGCGCACGAGTCCTTCGAGGACGATGCGACCGCAGAACTCATGAACGCCAACTTCGTCTGCGTCAAGGTCGACCGCGAAGAACGCCCCGATCTCGACGCGATCTACATGACCGCGACCGTCGCGATGACCGGTCAGGGCGGCTGGCCCATGACATGCTTCCTCACGCCCGACGGCGCCCCGTTCTACTGCGGCACGTACTACCCGCGCATCGCGCACGGCGGCATGCCGTCGTTCACCCAGGTGCTCGACGCGATCGTGGACACGTGGCGCACCCGCCGCGAGGACGTCACGCGTGCGGGCGACGCGGTGGTCACCGAACTCACGCGCAGTGCGGGTGCGGTCCCCGCGGGTGGTGCTCCCACCGCCGATGCGCTGGATGCGGCGGTCGCGTCGGTGCTGCAGGACGAGGACACCGCACACGGCGGATTCGGCGGCGCACCCAAGTTTCCACCGTCCGCTCTGCTCGAGGGACTGATACGACACACCGAGCGCACGGGCTCGAGTGACGTGCACGACGCGGTCGAACGGACCGCGTCGGCCATGGCGCGGGGCGGCATCCACGATCAGCTTGCGGGTGGGTTCGCGCGGTACTCCGTGGACGCCGAGTGGATCGTGCCGCACTTCGAGAAGATGCTGTACGACAACGCGCAACTGCTGCGCGTCTACGCGCATCTCGCGCGGCGCACGTCGTCGCCCGAGTACACGCGGGTCGCGGCCGGCATCGTGGACTTCCTGCTGCGCGATCTGCGCACCGAGACCGGCGCCTTCGCGTCCTCCCTCGACGCCGACACGGAAGGCGTCGAAGGGCTCACCTACGTGTGGACTCCCGAAGAACTCGTCGACGTCCTCGGTTTCGACGACGGCGTGTGGGCCGCGGGTCTGCTCGGGGTCGGCGCGTCCGGCACCTTCGAGGCGGGCACGTCGGTCGCGCAACTGCTCGAGACCCCCGACGACCCCGCGCGGTGGGCGCGGGTGCGTGAGGCGCTGTTCGCGTACCGGCTCACCCGTCCGCAACCCGCGCGAGACGACAAGGTCGTCACCGCGTGGAACGGCCTCGCGATCGGCGCACTCGCGGAAGCCGGTGCGGGGCTGGGCGAACCGGAGTGGGTCGACGCGGCACGCGCCGCGGCGGAAGCGGTGGTGGACCTGCATGTCGTCGACGGCCGGGTGCGCCGCGCCTCGCTCGGCGGCGAGGTGGGGGAGTCCGCAGGCGTGCTCGAGGACTACGCGGCACTCGCCGCCGGGCTGCTCGCGCTGTACCAGGCGACGGGTGAGGGCCGGTGGCTCCAGACGGCGTGCGCGCTGCTCGAAGCGGCGCTCGAGCACTTCGCCGACGCCGAAGCGCCCGGTGCCTGGTTCGACACGGCCGACGACGCCGAAGTGCTCGTGTCGCGCCCGCGCGATCCGGTGGACGGCGCGACCCCGTCCGGCGCGTCGACGATCGCCGACGCGCTGCTCACTGCCGCCGCGCTCGCGACCCCCGATCTGTCCGAGCGGTACCGCATCGCCGCCGACGCGTCGCTCGCGCGGGCCGCGCTGTTGCTCGAACGGGTGCCGCGGTCGGCAGGCAACTGGCTCGCGGTGGCCGAGGCGGCGGTGCGCGGGCCGTTGCAGGTCGCGGTCGCGACGGACGGGGCGACGGCTTTGCTCGATGCCGCGCGCCGCGACGCGCCCGGGGGGACCGTCGTGGTCGGCGGCGTACCCGATTCGGCGCCGCTGCTCGTCGACCGCCCACTCGTCGACGGGCAGGCCGCCGCGTACGTGTGCCGCGGCTTCGTGTGCGAGCGGCCGGTCACCGACAGTGCCGAACTCGCCGCGGCGCTCGCGCGCTGAACATTCTGCGGCGCTCGCGCGCGGGCCTGATCAGCGCAGTGCGGTGAGGATCACCGGGCCGTCCTCGGTGACCGCGATGGTGTGTTCGGAGTGCGCGGTACGTGAGCCGTCGGCCGAGCGGATGGTCCATCCGTCGGGGTCGTACACGATGTCGTCGGTGCCTGTCGCACACCACGGTTCGAGCGCGATGGTCAGGCCCGGCCGCAGGGTGAGTCCGCGCCCGGGTCGTCCGTCGTTGGCGATGTGCGGGTCTTCGTGCATCGTGCGGCCGAGTCCGTGGCCGCCGAAGTCGGTGTTGATGCGGTAGCCGCGCGCGTGCAGGACGTCGCCGATCGTGGCGGATACGTCGCCCAGGCGGGCGCCGGGAGCCGCGGCAGCGATGCCGGCGTCGAGCGCATCGCGCGTCGCGTCGACCAGGCGTACGTCCTCTGGACGTGGCGTGCCGACGACGACGGTGCGCGCCGAATCGGCGACCCAGCCGTCGATCGACACCGCGAGGTCCATGCTCAGTACGTCGCCGTCCGCGAGGACGTAATCGTGCGGAAGTCCGTGCAGCACCGCATCGTTGACTGACAGGCAGATCACATTGCGGAAGGGGCCGCGCCCGAAGGACGGCGAGTAGTCCCAGTAGCACGAGGTCGCGTCGCGCTCGCGGATCATCGTGCGGGCGCGCTGTTCGAGGTCGAGGAGGTTGACGCCGACGGCGGCGCGCTGCGCGAGGTCGGCAAGGACCTCGGCGACGAACGCGCCGGTGACGCGCATGCGCCCGATCTCGGCGGGCGACTTGAGTTCGATCATGAACGGTATTCTAATACCGATTCCCGACCGGTATTCCAATACCGACGATGCTAGCGTGGGTGCATGGTCCGTCCACCCCTCACTCCGCAGCAGATCGAGGCAGGCCGCAGGCTCGGCGCGATGCTGCGTGCCGCGCGCGGCACACGCACCCTCGACGATGTCGCCGCCTGCGCCGCGATCTCGCCGGAAACGCTGCGCAAGATCGAGACGGGCCGGCTGCCCACGCCCGCGTTCGCGACCGTGGTCGCACTGTGTGTCGCGCTGGACGTCGACGTGCGGGCCGCGGCCGAGACGTGCGGCGCGGTGCCCCTCGCCGGCTAGACCGCCAGCACCACCAGCCACACCGCGGCGTAGTGACACAGTGCGGCCACGGCGGTGGCGGCATGGAAGAATTCGTGATGGCCGAAGGTGGCGGGCCACGGGTCGGGCCAGCGCAGCGCGTACAGCACGCCGCCGACGCTGTAGAGGATGCCGCCGATCAGAAGCAGGATCATCGGTGCGAACCCGGTCTCGCGGACGAGTTCGGGTGCGACCGGCACGATCGCCCACCCGAGGAGTAGATACAGCGGCACACCCAGCCAGCGAGGAGCGGTGGGCCACAACATCTTCAGCGCTACGCCCGCGATCGCGCCCGTCCAGACCACCGCGAGCAGGGTGCGACCGGTCGACGCGGGCAGTGCCAGCACGCCGAACGGTGTGTAACTGCCCGCGATGAACACGAAGATCATCGAGTGGTCGGCGCGCTTCATCCACATGCGTGCCCGCGCGCTGCGCCACGGCACGCGATGATAGGTGGCGCTCACGCCGAACACGCCGCACACGGTGAGGGCATAGACGCCCGTCGCGACGGCGGCGGCCGTGGAGGTCAGCGTCGCGGCGCAGGTCACGAGGGTTGCGCCGGACACGACCGATACCGCGAACGCCCACGCGTGGATCCAGCCGCGCAGGCGCGGTTTGACGGGAATCTCGTCCAGTCCGAGTGCGGTCATGGGGCGCTGCGGGTCCTCTCGAGGGAGTGCGACGGGGTGAACCTACGGAACCGTAGGTTGTCGATCGGTGCTCACCCTACCCCTCGGTAGCGCGGCATGCGCGACCTCGCCGCCGGGAGGTGACGGCGGTTCGGCGGGCGTCGGCGGCGGCGTATTGTGGGCACCCATGGTGATCGTCCGGTGAGTGAGCGCACGCGGGAGGAGCGCGGGATTCCGACCCCGCGCTCATTGCTGTATCGGCTGTACGAGCAGCGCTTGCTGCGCAGTCTCCGTGGTCGGCAGGCCCCGCGGCACATCGCGGTCATGTGCGACGGCAACCGGCGCTGGGCGCGCGAGAACGGTTTCACCGACGTCAGCCATGGGCATCGCATGGGCGCACTCAAGATCGCCGAGATGCTCGGCTGGTGCGATGCCGCAGGTGTCGAGACCGCCACCATCTACCTGCTGTCCACCGAGAACCTGCGACGCGATCCGGAAGAGCTCACGACTCTCCTCGAGATCATCACCGACGTCGTCGAGGAGATCTCGGGTCCTGACACCAACTGGAGCGTCAAGATCGTCGGTGCGCCCGATCTGCTTCCGCCCGAGCATGCGCGCCGACTGCGTGAGGCCGCCGAGCGCACCCAGGGCCGCACGGGCACACACGTCAACGTCGCAGTCGGGTACGGCGGGCGGCAGGAGATCGCCGATGCGGTGCAATCGCTGCTGCGGCAGCGGATCGAGGCGGGCGTCGGGGGCGACGCACTCGTCGACTCGGTCACCGTCGATGCGATCGACGACCATCTGTACACGTCGGGGCAGCCCGACCCCGATCTCGTGATCCGCACGTCGGGGGAACAGCGGCTGTCGGGTTTCCTGTTGTGGCAGAGCGCCTATTCGGAGATCTGGTTCACCGAGGCGTACTGGCCCGAGTTCCGTCGCGTCGACTTCCTGCGGGCGCTGCGTGACTACGCGGCACGGCACCGCCGTTTCGGTACCTGACGACCACAGGTCGCCTCGGTCGTCATCCTGCCGCCGCTGGGCGCGAAAGCCCCGCTCGGGTGGCCGTGGATCGGCGCATCGCTGCCTTCCGGGCGGGTGTGGCGTCGTAGAAGGACTCGTAGTCGCTGTCGGTCCACGCGCCTTCCGCCAGTCGGTCGCGTACGTAGAGGACGTCCGGCCAGGTGTTGTCGAAGCCGAACAACGCGTCCGCCTGCGCAAGGCTCAGGCCGAGTATCTCTCTGCCGGCGCGTTCCCAGTGCGTCCGCGAGTCGTCGTCGGCGCGCCTGGGCATGAGCATGTCGTCGATGTAGAAGCTCGTCGAGTTGTGCACCGCCCAACCCGCGATACACCCGGAAGACCCGGACCACCATCCCTTCTGATTCCACCGCTTCGGTCGGGCGGACAGCTGCGCGATGATGGCGTCGAGTGCCTGGATATCGACCATTCGGCATCCCCTCGAGACCGCGAACGAGTGCGACAGGTCGAACGCTCGGCGGTGGCGGCGTAATCCCGGATGTCGCCCGCGTCACGCGGGCGGTTGTGAACGCGACGGGACGAGGGCGGAATACCAGATGTCGGCGAGCACGTGCACGGCGAGTTCGCGGGGGGTGTCGATCGTGCCCTGCTCGGCCCATCGTGCGAAGAACCGTTCGAGCTGCGCGACGAGCAGTTCGATCCGCAGCCGCGCCTCGGCTTCGCGCTCGGGTCCCCAGTTCGCGAGGTAGCCGGGCATCGCGTCGGAGAGATCGGCGATCGCCTGCCGCGCGACGGGCGTGAAACCCGGCTCGAGGGCGACGGCCTGGTCCCAGGCGGGCAGGAGGGTGCGATGGCGGTCGAACCAGTCGACAGCGGCCTCGATCCACGCGGTGAACTCGGCCTTCGACTCGGTGGTGAGCACACGGTCCAGGTCTGCGTACAACTCGGCGGCCCGCGGGTGCATCGAGTCGGCGCTCACGGCGCGCAGCACCGTCATCTTGTCGGGGAAGTGCAGGTAGAAGGCGGCCCGACTGCACCCGGCCCGCCGCGCGATGTCCTCGATCCGAACGGGCGCATATCCGTGCTCGGCGAAGAGGTCGCGTGCCGCGGCGACGAGTCCGGCTCGCGTCGCGGCCTTCTGCTGTGCGCGTGTCATGCCCACCTCCCACGGGGATCGTACGAGCCGGCTCGTCGCCATTTACTTGACATGGCGTCAGTGAACACGTTCTATGAACCACATCACAAATACGGCGTTCGGAGGTCAACCATGACGAGTTCCGTCGGCGGCGCCCGCGTGTGCATCATCGGCGCGGGGTGCTCGGGCTTCACGACGGCCAAAAGGCTTCTCGACCACGGCATCACGTTCGACTGCTTCGAGGCGTCGGACGACGTGGGCGGCAACTGGTACTACAAGAATCCCACCGGCAGGTCGGCGTGCTACGAGAGCCTGCACATCGACACGTCCTCCACGCGGTTGCAGTTCGAGGACTTCCCGGTGCCCGACGACTGGCCGCACTTCCCGCACCACTCGCTCATGCACCAGTACTTCCGCGACTATGTCGAGCACTTCGGGCTTCGCGAGCACATCACCTTCGGCACGACGGTCACGGCCGCGCGGCGGCGGGACGGCGGCGGGTGGAGTGTCACCCTCGACACCGGCGAGACACGCGAGTACGAGGCGCTCGTGGTGGCGAACGGTCACCATTGGGATCCGCGCCTGCCGGAGTATCCCGGCCGGTTCGACGGGGTCCTGATGCACAGCCACGACTACCGGAGCCCGTTCGATCCGATCGACATGCGCGGCAAGCGGATCGTGGTGGTGGGCATGGGGAATTCAGGCCTCGACATCGCGTCCGAGTTGTCGCACCGGTCGATCGCCGACCACGTGTGGGTGTCGGCTCGCCGCGGCGTGTGGGTGCTGTCGAAGTACCGCGAGGGGAAGCCGGCGGACAAGATGATGATGCCGCCGTGGATGCCTCGCAAGCTCGGACTCGCGATCGCGCGCCGCAAGATCAAGAAGTCGATCGGCCGCATGGAGGACTACGGGCTGCCCACGCCCGACCACGAACCGCTGAGCGCGCACCCGTCCGTCAGCATCGACTTCCTCGCGAAGTCCGCATCCGGCGATCTCACGTGCGTGCCGGCCATCGAGTCGCTCGACGGCGATCGTGTGCGCCTCGCCGACGGGCGCGAGATCGAGGCCGACGTGGTCGTCTGTGCCACCGGCTACAATATGAGCTTCCCCTTCTTCGACGATCCTGCGCTGCAACCGGATTCGGATCATCGATTCCCGCTCTTCAAGCGCATCGTCAAACCCGGTGTGGAGGACTTGTTCTTCATGGGCCTCGCGCAGGCGTCGCCCACGATCGTCAACCTCGCGGAGCAGCAGAGCAAGCTGGTCGCGGGTCTGCTCGCGGGCACCTACCGGTTGCCCGGTCGCGGCGACATGGAGGAGGCCATCCGCAGCGACGACGCCGCGAGCCTCGCGCAGTACTACGACGCGCCGCGGCACACCATCCAGGTCGACTTCGCGCGGTACGTACGCGACCTGAAACGCGAACTCGACGAGGGTGGCAAGCGTGCCGGTGCGGCGGCGGGCGACAGTGCGCGCGTGACGGTAGGCGCGCGGTGAGCACGGCGCTCGGCGGCACGTACGCGCCGCGGTTCGCGCCGGTGGCCGACCTCCTCGAACGCAACCTCGCGGACGGCACCGACCTCGGGGCCTCGGTCTGTGTCGTGCACGACGGCGAGGTCGTGGTCGACCTGTGGGGCGGGATGCAGGACGGCGCCGGAAGGTCTTGGCAGCGCGACACTCTCGTCAACGTGTACTCGCTCAGCAAGACGGCGACCGCGATGGCCGCGCTCGCGCTCGTCGACCGCGGGCTGCTGGACCTCGATGCGCCCGTCGCGCGCTACTGGCCCGAGTTCGGTGCGGCGGGCAAGCAGGGCGTGCTCGTGCGGCATGTGCTGTCGCACACGTCCGGCGTCGCCGGGTGGCGTGAGCGCGTGAGTGTCGACGACGTGTGCGACGTGCCCGCGTCGTCGGCGCTGCTCGCGGCGCAGGAACCGTGGTGGGAGCCGGGCACGGCCTCGGGCTACCACGCGCTGAACTACGGGCATCTCGTGGACGCGCTCGTGCGCCGCGTCGACGGGCGTGCGCTCGGTGCCTGGTTCGCTGACGAGATCGCGCATTCGCTGGGGGCGGACTTCCATCTCGGTGTCGGCCCCGACGAGGACGACCGGATCGCGCCGCTCGTGGCGCCGCCGCCCACGGGCTTCGATTACGGCGCACTCGATCCCGAGAGCGTATTCGTCAAGACCATGACCAATCCGCTCGTGCCGATCCCTGTCACGTCGTCGCGGCAGTGGCGCGCCGCGGGGATCGGTGCGGCGGGCGGGCACGGAAATGCCCGCTCGGTCGCGGCGGTCAACACTCCGGTCTCGCACGCAGGTATGGGCCTGGGCGGTGTACGGGTGCTGTCGGCCGAGACCGTCGAGCGCGTGTTCGAGCCGCACTCCGACGGCGTCGATGCGGTGCTCGGCGCCCCGGTGCGGTTCGGTCCCGGTTTCGCGCTCGGCGGCGGCCGCCTCCACCCGAGCATCCCGCAACAGCGGGCGTGCTGGTGGACGGGCTACGGCGGATCGATCGTCGTCAACGACGCCGACCGCAGGCTCACCTTCGCGTACGTCATGAACCGCATGGAGCCCGAACTGCTCGGCTCACCGCGCACCGACGGCTACGTGTCGGCGGTGTACGACTCGCTGGGCGACCGGGTCACAGCTTCCGTAGGCGCAGCCGATTGATCGAATGATCGGCGTCCTTGCGCAACACCAGTGTTGCGCGAGGACGCGTCGGGAGGATGTTCTCGACGAGATTGGGCCGGTTGATGTTGTTCCAGATCTCGACGGCCGCGACGGTCGCGTCGCGGTCGGACAGGCCCGCATAGTGGTGGAAGTGGGCCTGCGGGTCGGAGAACGACGTCTTGCGCAGTGCGAGAAAGCGTTTGACGTACCACGACTCGATGTCCTCGATGCGGGCGTCGACGTAGATCGAGAAGTCGAACAGATCGGACACCATGAGACGCGGGCCGGTCTGCAGCACGTTGAGGCCCTCGATGATCAGGATGTCCGGCTGGCGGATGAGGTGGTACTGGCCGGGCACGATGTCGTACGACACGTGCGAGTAGACCGGTGCCGCCACCTCGCGCGCACCGGACTTGACCTCGGTGACGAACCGCAGCAACTTGCGGCGGTCGTAGCTCTCGGGAAAACCTTTGCGGTGCATCAGCCCGCGCCGCTCGAGCTCGCGCGTCGGGTAGAGGAAGCCGTCGGTCGTCACGAGATCGACGCGGGGGTGATGCTCCCAGCGGGCGAGGAGCGCCTGCAGCACACGCGCGGTGGTGGACTTGCCCACCGCGACCGATCCGGCGACACCGATCACGAACGGCACCTGCCGGTCGGGATGCTTCTCCCCGAGGAAGGTCGCGGTGGCCGCGAACAGCCGCTGCCGTGCCGCGACCTGCAGGTGGATCAGACGTGCGAGCGGCAGGTACACCTCCGCGACCTCTTCGAGGTCGATCTGCTCGCCCAGGCCCCGCAGACCCTTGAGCTCTTCCTCGGTGAGCACGAGCGGCGTGGACTTGCGCAGTGTGCGCCACTGCTTGCGGTCGAACTCGATGTACGGGCTCGGCTCACTCGTACGGGACATCAGCGCAGCTCACCCTCGTCGGTGTGGGCACCGGTGGCAGGACGCGTCACGGGTGTGTGCATGCCCAAGATTGTGCTTGGTGACACACGGGCACGTCAGCCGGGGTCGGAATCGGGCGTCCCGGCACGGTCGAAGGTCCCGCCCCGCTGCCACGAGAGAGGGGACCGCCTCGGCTAGTGTCGGGACGTATGGAACCGGACACGCTGGTACGCGAATACCTGCAACTCGGTCTGTCGTTCGACCGCCTCGAAGAAGGCTTCGTCGACGCCTACACGGGCGATCCGGCGTTGCGCCGCGCCGTCGACAACGCGCCACCGCCCGATCCCGCGGCGCTCGCCCGCACCGCGCGCACCCTGCGCGACGAACTGGCCTCGACCAACCTGTCCCACGAGCGCTCCCGCTTCCTCGACGTGCACCTGCGGGCCCTCGAATGCTCGGGCCGCAAGTTCGCGGGCGAGGACATCGGTTTCGTCGACGAGGTCGAGGCGTACTTCGACGTGCGCATCGCACGCGAGGACGAGGCCGTCTACCGCGAGGCGCACCGCAGGATGGACGAGGTGCTGCCCGGGTCCGGCCCGCTCGCCGACCGCATCCGCGCGCACCGGGCGGCCGACGAGATCCCGCCCGAGCGGCTGCGCGAGTGCGTCGAAGCGTTCTCGAGCGCGCTGCGCGATCTGGTGCGCGCGCAGTACGCGCTGCCCGAGGTCGAGACCGTCGAATACGAGGTCGTGGGCGACAAGCCGTGGTCCGGCTTCAACTACTACCTCGGCGACTACCGCTCGCGCGTCGCGATCAACTCCGACCTGAAACAGCACATGGCGAACCTGCCGCGGCTCATCGCGCACGAGGCGTACCCGGGGCACCACACCGAGCACTGCCGCAAGGAAGCGGGCCTCGTCGGCAGCGGCCAGGCCGAGCAGACGTTGTTCGTGGTCAACACGCCGCAATGCCTCATGGCCGAGGGGCTCGCCGACCTCGCGCTCGGCGCGGTCGTCGGCCCCGGGTGGGGTGCCTGGGCACAGGAGATCTACGCCGACCTGGGCCTGCGGTTCGACGGCGAGACGGCCGAGCGGCTGTCGGAGGCGTCGGCGGGCCTGCTCGGCGTCCGCCAGGATGCGGCGATGATGCTGCACGACGAGCACCGCAGCCACGACGACGTCGCGCAGTTCCTGCAGCGCTGGTCGCTCACCACCCCCGAGCGTGCGCGTCAGCAGCTGCGCTTCCTGTCGTCGCCGCTGTGGCGCGCCTACATCAGCACATACGTCGAGGGCTATCGGCTGCTCGGCACGTGGCTCGACGACGTCCCGCGTGGTTCCGATCGCGCCGAACGGTTCCGCCGACTGCTCGACGAACCGCTCGTCCCGAGCGCGCTGCGCGGCGTCGACGCTGCATAGGCGGTTGCCGGGCGGGTCGGGTGGCTTCGTAGACTGGGGTGACGGGTGCGTGTGCGCCCGCGGCCACAACCCGACACCCAGCCCCGACCTTCTGGAGACATCTCGATGACCGCTGTGCCCGGTTCCGACGTCAACACGGCCCCGCTCGCCGATCTCGATCCCGAGCTCGCTCTCGCGATGGCCGGCGAACTCGGCCGCCAGCGCGACACGCTCGAGATGATCGCGTCGGAGAACTTCGTTCCGCGCGCGGTGCTGCAGGCGCAGGGCAGCGTGCTCACCAACAAGTACGCCGAGGGCTACCCGGGGCGGCGCTACTACGGCGGCTGCGAGTACGTCGACGTCGTCGAGGACCTCGCACGGACCCGCGCCAAGGAGCTGTTCGGTGCCGAGTTCGCGAACGTGCAGCCGCACTCGGGCGCCCAGGCCAATGCGGCCGTCCTGATGGCGCTGATGAACCCGGGGGAGAAGCTCCTCGGCCTCGACCTCGCGCACGGCGGTCACCTCACGCACGGTATGAAGCTCAACTTCTCGGGCAAGCTCTACGACGTCGAGTCGTACGGGGTCAGCAAGGAAGACCACCGCATCGACATGGACGAGGTCCGCAAGATCGCGCTCGCGGGCAAGCCGAAGGTCATCGTCGCCGGGTGGTCGGCCTACCCGCGCCACGAGGACTTCGCGGCCTTCCGCTCGATCGCCGACGAAGTCGGCGCGTACCTGTGGGTCGACATGGCGCACTTCGCGGGGCTCGTCGCCGCGGGCCTGCACCCGTCGCCCGTGCCCTACGCCGACGTCGTGTCCACCACGGTCCACAAGACGCTCGGCGGGCCGCGTTCCGGTCTGATCCTGGCGAAGCAGGAGTGGGCCAAGAAGATCAACTCGGCGGTCTTCCCGGGCCAGCAGGGCGGCCCCCTCATGCACGTCATCGCCGCGAAGGCCGTCTCGCTCAAGATCGCGGGCACCGACGAGTTCAAGGGCCGCCAGCAGCGCACGCTGTCGGGTGCGAAGATCCTCGCCGAAAGGCTCACCGCGTCCGACGTCGCCGACCAGGGCGTCAGCGTCCTCACCGGTGGCACCGACGTGCACCTCGTGCTCGTCGACCTCCGCAACTCGCAGCTCGACGGCCAGCAGGCCGAGGATCTGCTGCACGAGGTCGGCATCACGGTCAACCGCAACGCCGTGCCCTTCGACCCGCGCCCGCCGATGGTCACGTCCGGCCTGCGGATCGGCACGGCGGCCCTCGCCTCCCGCGGCTTCGGCGATGCCCAGTTCACCGAGGTCGCCGACATCATCGCCACGGCACTCGCCGGCAAGGCGGACGTCGACGCGCTGCGCGGCCGGGTCTCGAAGCTCGCCGCCGACTTCCCGCTGTACGAGGGCCTCGAGGACTGGCGTCTGCTGTAAGCCGACCTGCACCTTTACCCAGAGTTCACCGACACACCCGTCGCCCCAGGGCGACGGGTGTGTCTTTTCGCAGTACCGTCACGATCAACAGGTAGCGCGGAAGCTATCTGTACGGGAGGTCCTGATCGTGCTCTGGAAATCAGCGCGAAGGGGCCGGCACCCGGCCCCTGTGCGGGATGCCGCACAAGGGACGGACCGGTCCAGCGATCCGAGTCTGCGTGGTGCCGCGCAGACCTAGGAGCTTCACGTGACTGATACTCGCTCCGTCCGTACGTACGTTCTCGACACGTCGGTCCTGCTGTCGGACCCGTGGGCCGTCACCAGATTCGCCGAGCACTCCGTCGTCCTTCCGCTCGTCGTGATCGGCGAGCTCGAGGACAAACGCAATCATCACGAGCTGGGATGGTTCGCGCGCGAAGCTCTCCGGATGCTCGACGACCTCCGCATCGAGCACGGCAGGCTCGACAATCCGGTCCCGATCGGTGCCGACGGCGGCGCCCTGCACGTCGAGCTCAATCACACCGATCCCACGGTGCTGCCGGTCGGCTTCCGCACCGACAGCAACGACTCCCGCATCCTCGCGTGCGCGCTCAACCTCGCCGCGGAGGGCCGCGACGTCGTCCTGGTCACGAAGGACACGCCGCTGCGGGTCAAGGCGGGCGCGGTGGGCCTGCCCGCCGACGAGTACCACGCGCAGGACGTCGTGCCGTCGGGGTGGACTGGAATGACCGAATTGTCGGTCGGGCCCGGCGACATCGACGACCTGTTCCGTGACGGCGCGGTCGACCTCGAAGACGCGCGTGAACTGCCGTGCAACACCGGTATCCGGCTGCTCGGCGGCACGTCGAGCGCGCTCGGCCGGGTCACTCCCGACAAGCGCGTGCAACTCGTGCGCGGCGAGCGCGAGGCATTCGGGCTGCACGGGCGCTCGGCCGAACAGCGCATCGCACTCGATCTGCTGCTCGACGAGAGCATCGGCATCGTCTCGCTCGGCGGCAAGGCGGGCACCGGCAAGTCGGCGCTCGCGCTCACCGCGGGTCTCGAAGCGGTGCTCGAGCGGCGCAGCCATCGCAAGGTCGTCGTCTTCCGGCCGCTGTACGCGGTCGGCGGCCAGGAGCTCGGGTACCTGCCGGGCAGCGAGAGCGAGAAGATGGGGCCGTGGGCCCAGGCCGTCTTCGACACGCTCGACGGTCTCGCAAGCCCCGAGGTCATGGACGAAGTGATCAGCCGCGGAATGCTGGAAGTACTGCCGCTCACACACATTCGTGGACGGTCGCTGCACGATTCGTTCGTCGTCGTCGACGAGGCACAGTCGCTCGAACGCAATGTGCTGCTCACCGTGCTCTCCCGACTCGGCAGCGGGTCGCGGGTCGTCCTCACCCACGACGTCGCGCAGCGCGACAACCTGCGAGTCGGCAGGCACGACGGCGTCGCCGCCGTGATCGAGAAGCTCAAGGGTCATCCGCTGTTCGCGCACATCACGCTCACCCGGAGCGAACGCTCGCCGATCGCGGAACTCGTCACCGAGATGCTCGAGGAGTTCGGCCCGGGAATCTGATTTGCGCCGGTTGCTCGCTCCGCCGGTCGGTAGCCCCGCCGGTCGGTCACAATGTCACATAGTGTGCGTTGGATGCACACTATGTGACATTGTGCCCCTGGGGGCCTGGGTGTTCAGGGGGTGTAGTTGGGGCTCAGGCGTTTTCGGCGTTCGCGGTGAGCAGCGTCCGGAGATCCTTTCGGCTGGTCTTGCCGACACCGGTCTCGGGGAACTCGTCGAGCACCGTCACCACGTCGGGCACCTTCCACGCTGCGAGGCCGCGTTCGCGCACGAACTTGCGGATCGTGCCGGTCCGAGGCGGGGCGGCCGGGTCGGCGGCGAGGACGAACGCGCACGTGCGATTGCCCAGGTAGGGATCCGGCACACCGACGACGACGGCGTCGCGCACCGCGGGGTGCGCGAGAAGTTGCTCCTCGACCTCCTCGGCCGACACCTTCTCGCCGCCGCGGTTGATGTGGTCGACCGCGCGGCCGCACACGATGATGTTGCCCGCGTCGTCGAATCGTACGACGTCGCCCGTGCGGTACCAGCCGTCCGCGGTGAACGAACGCGCGTTCGCGCCGGCATTGCGATAGTAACCGCGAATCGTGTAGGGGCCCTGCGTGATCAGATTCCCCTCGGCGCCTGCGGGCACGTCGTCGCCGTGATCGTCGACGACACGGACCTCGTCGAACGGCGACATCGGGCGGCCCTGCGTGGTGGTGACGATGCCCATCGGGTCGTCGAATCGCGTGTAGCACACGAGACCTTCGGCCATGCCGAACACCTGCTGTAGCCGCGCGCCGAGCGCGGGTTCGACGCGCGCGGCCAGCTCGTCGGGGCAGCGTGCACCGCCGACCAGAACGGTGACGAGCGAGGACACGTCGAAATCGGTGCCCTGTTCGGCAGTCTCGGTCCACAGCCGCGCGAGTGGTGGCACGAGGCCGGTCATCGTGACGCGCGCCTTCTCGATCATCGCGAAGGCGACGGACGGCGCGGGGGAGAGCGTCAGCGCGACCGTGCCGCCTGCGACGACCGCGCCGAGGATTCCGGGGGAGCTCATCGGGAAGTTGTGTGCGGCAGGCAGTGCGGCGAGGTAGACGGTGTCGGGCGTGACCTCGCAGATCTCGTTGCTGCGCACAACGCTGTACAGGTAGTCGTCGTGTGTGCGGGGGATGAGCTTGGGGACGCCGGTGCTGCCGCCGGACAGCTGGAGAAAGGCCACCGACGACGGCTCCGCGCGCGCGAATTCACGCGGGGCGCCGCGTAGGGAGCCGAAATCGACTGCTCCGTCGGGGATCCCACCGGCTGAATCGCTCAGGACGATCACCTGCATGTCGTGCTCGACGGCGCCCGCGACGTCGAGGGCGAGCGACGCGTGGTCGAACTTCTCGTGCTCGTCGACGGTGACGAGCGCAACGGCCGCCGAGGACTTCGCGAGCGCTGTCAGCTCGGCGGACCGGTGCGCCGGAAGGCAGAAGACGGGCAGCGCACCGAGCCGGAACAGCGCGAACACGGTCTGGATGTATTCGGCGCGGTTGGGCAGCTGGATCATGACTCGCTGACCGGGTGTCACGCCGAGATCGGCGAGGCCGGCCGCGAGCGCGTCCACCTTGCCGTCGAGATCGCGGTAGGTCCACTGCCTGTGCGCGTCGACGACGGCGGTGTGCTCGGGGCGGGCGGCGACGGTGTCGCGCAGCACGTCGTCGAAGGTGCGACCGGCCCAGAGTCCCTCGCGGCGGTATCGCTCGGCCAGCTCTGCGGGCCACGGCGTGAACGATGCTTCCGTGTCGGACATCTCGGGTTCGGTGGTCATCGACGACATGAGTCTCCTGGCGATCGACTGCGGGGCGCGGCCCGATGTTCGGCGGTTAAGGATAGCCTATGCTCATGATCATGGACGGAATCGACGGGAGGGTCACGGTCGTCACCGGTGCGGCAGGCGGCATGGGAGCGGCGATCGCGCAGCTGTTCGCGGACCGCGGCGCGGTGGTCGCGGCGTGGGACGCGGAGCCCCTGCGCAGCACACCGCCCGGCGGTCTCGCGCAACAGGTGGACGTCACCGACAAGGCCGCGGTGCGGGGAGCTTTCGACGACGCCGAACGCGCCCTCGGTCCCGTCCGGATCGTCGTGCACGCCGCGGGCGTCCTGCGCACCGGATCCGCGCTCGACGCCGCCGACGACTGGTCGGCCTGCATGAACGTCAACGCAACCGGCACCGTCACGGTCGCCTCGGAAGGCGCGAAACGCCTGATCGCGGCGGGTGGTGGTGCGCTCACGACGGTCAGCTCCAATGCGGCGGCGTCCCCACGGACGAACATGGCGGCGTACGGTGCGTCGAAGGCCGCGGCGACGGCATTCGTCCGCTCGCTCGGCCTAGAAGTCGCGAATCAGGGTGTGCGCTGCAACATCGTGTCGCCCGGTTCGACGGATACGCCCATGCTGCGTGGCATGTGGGATTCGTCCGATCAGTCGGATTCGGTCATCGCGGGCGATGCCGCGACGTACCGGCTCGGTATCCCGCTGCGCCGTCTCGCACTCGCCGAGGACGTCGCGCACGCCGCGCTGTACCTGAGTTCGGACGCCGCACGGCATGTCACATTGCACGACCTGCGTGTCGACGGCGGCGCCACGCTCGACATGTGACGGCACACCGACCGTCGACACGCGGTGTACGAACGGGATTCGCGACCCGAACCACGAGAGACAACCGAGACGAGGAGTCACTGTTGGCCATCCCATCGATCACCCCGTACCCGCTCCCCGGCGCGGACGACGTCCCCGCCGCACGGGTGGACTGGTCGCTCGACGCGGGCCGCTGCGCGCTGCTGATCCACGACATGCAGAACTACTTCGTCGACGCCTACACGCGTGGCGAGGAACCGATCGACCCCGCCGTCGCGAACATCGAGCGCATCCGCGCCGCGTGCGCCGCGGCGGAGGTCCCGGTGATCTACACGATGCAACCAGGCGACCAGCATCCTTCGCGCCGTGGCATTCTCGCCGATTTCTGGGGCGTGGGCCTCGAGACGGGGCGCGCCACGGAGGTGATCGCCGAGCTGGCTCCGACTGCGTCGGACATCCAGGTGACCAAGTGGCGGTACTCGGCATTCCAGCGCACCGATCTCCGGCAGTTGCTCGGGCACTTCGGCCGTGACCAGCTGATCGTGACCGGCATCTATGCACACATGGGGTGCATGCTCAGTGCGGCAGACGGATTCATGAACGACGTCGCGCCGTTCATGGTGGCCGACGCGACCGCCGACTTCACGCGCGACGAGCACCTCATGGCGCTCGACTACGTGGGCAAGCGGTGCGGCGTGGTCGCGACGACCGACACGATCGTCGCCGACCTCGCGGCCACCGCGCAGCCGGCCCTGACACAACACTCGGCAGCGGGCGCGTGATCCGGTAACGGGTCAGTCGGCCGTCCGCGGAACCCGTGTGCGCCGTCGGACGTCGAGGCTCTCGCGCGCCTCCTCGCGCATCGCGAGGAGGCGCCCGAGTGGCCGTTGCGTGTCCGGCGAGCGCCAGTAGCCGGACGCGTCGAGCATGGGCTTGCCGATCCCGAGAGTTTTGGCCACCGAACGGAGTTCGCGCACGACGCCCGTCTCGCCCGCGATCCACATCCACGCTTGCCCGGTATCGGGCGCGATCGAGCGGGCGGCGTCGGCGAGGACACGCGCGTCGGGCACCCCGGCCTGGCGGTGCACCCATGTGACGCCGGGCAGGTCTCGCTGCTCCTCGTCGGCGCTCTCGACGAGGACCGCGGCGTGCACGGGTACACCGGGCGCGGACTCCACGAAGCGTGCGATCGCGGGAAGCGCCGTGTCGTCGCCCGCGAGCAGCCACCAGTCGACACCAGTCGGCGGCACGGTGGAGATCTTCGGGCCCGCGAGGTGCAGGACGTCGCCGGGCCGGGCCGCGCGCGCCCAGTTGCCCGCGACGCCGTGCCCGTGCAGCACGAAGTCGAGGTCGAGTTCGCCCGCGTCCGCGTCGAATCGGCGCACCGTGTACGTGCGGGCGAGGGGGGCCGGCTTCTTCGGCCAGTGCAGATGGCCGTCGTGCTGCTCGGGGAGCACCGGGTCGTGGCCGGGCTCGGCGAGGAAGAGTTTGACGTAGTCGTCGCACCCCGCCGTGGTGAACGCGGGCAGCGTCCTGCCGCCCGACTCGAAGCTGCCGAGTTGGTCGCCGGCGACCGTGATGCGCCGCATGCGGGGCGTGACGTCGTGGGTGCGCATCACGTCGAGCTTGCGCAACACGATGGGGAGCTCCATGCGGCGCGAGGGTGTGGTCACCGGCATCGGCGTGTCCTTTCGTTGGAATCGAGTGTCGGGCGACCGGGCACTCGTCGGCGCCGAACGACGGGCAGCCTACCTGCTATTGTGAGCGAGCCTTAGGTAAGGCTCACTAAAGCTGGTCGCGTGGAGGATGTCGTGAGTGAGAACCGGCGATCGGCACTGACCGGCGCGCAGTCCGGCATGTGGTTCGCGCAGCGCCTCGACCCGTCGAATCCCACCTTCGTCACGCTGGAGTATCTCGACGTCCGTGGCGCGTTCGACGCCGGGACATGGTCCGATGCCCTGGGCCGCGCCGTTCGCGAGTCCGGCACCCTCACGTCCAGGGTCGCCGAGGACGAGTGCGGGCCCGCGGTCGAGGCGCACGCGTGGCCCGTCCGCGACGTCGACGTGATCGACCTGTCGTCGGCACCCGATCCCGCCGCAGCGGCCGACGACCGTATCCGGACGCGCACCCGAACGCCGCTCGATCCGTCGCGCGAGCCCGGGTTCGGTTGCGAGGTACTTGCTCTCGGACGCGATCGGCACCGCATCGTGATGTGGGGACATCACGTCCTGATCGACGTCTACGGGTACTCGTTGCTCGTGCGGCGCGCCGCCGCGCTCTACACCGCGGCCCGAAGCGGCGCCGACGCGCCGCGGGCACGGTTCGGGAAATTCGAGGACGTCGTCGCCCACGACGCCGCGTACCGCGCGAGCGACGA
Organism: Rhodococcus sp. HNM0569; assembly: GCF_012726205.1. GTDB lineage: Bacteria > Actinomycetota > Actinomycetes > Mycobacteriales > Mycobacteriaceae > Rhodococcus_F. The sequence goes on from NZ_JAASAE010000004.1 coordinate 304,003, forward strand.
CCGCGACCAGGACGCCGCCTTCTGGTCCCGTGCACTCTCGGGCGCCGCCGACGCGCGCACGTTGTCGACCGCGGGCCCCGTCGACGCGTCGCGCACCGCGCGTACGGTGCGCACCGCGACGGTCTCGGTGGCAGGGGCGGCGCGCGGCGGTGCAGGCGGCTGGGTCGACACGGTGATCGCCGCGACGGCCGCGTACGTCGCGCGTCGCACCGGCGCGGGCGACATCGTGCTGGGCTTTCCCACGATGAACCGGTTCGGCACCCCCGCGGGGTCGGTGGTCACGACCGCGGTCAACGTCGTCCCGCTGCGTGTGCCGGTCATGCTGTCGCACACGCTGACCGAGATTGCCGAGGCGGTGCACGCGGCACGCCGGAGCCTCGAGGCCCACACGCGCTATCGCGGCGAGGACATCCACCGCGACCTGCACGTCCCTGCCGGGCATCCCGGCATCGTCGGACCCACCGTCAACGTCAAACCGTTCGGCGACTCCGTGTCGTTGCCCGACTGCGAGACGACCGTGCACTCGGTCGCCCGTGGACCGGTGCGCGATCTCGCGTTCGTGCTCCGCCGCACCACCGGCGACGACCTCGAGATCGTCGTGGACGCCGACGCCGACCGCTACAGCGACGCCGAAACACTCCGCCACGCACACGAGCTCGCGCGCATGGTCGAGTTCGCTGCCGGCCCCGCGGGGCAGCCGGGTCCGCCGGTGCCGATCGCGCACGCCGAGCTGACGGATCGCGCCGCATTCGTGCAGTGGGTCGTCGGTGCGGGGACGCCCGAGCCCGCACCGGACGTGCTCGTGCTGTTCGACCGGTGCGTCGCGGCGCACCCGGACGCGGAGGCGCTCGTGTGCGGCGGCGAACGGCTCACGTACGCCGATCTCGCGCGACGCGTCGGTCGACTCGCGGAGGTCCTCGCGTCGCGTGGGGTGGGCGCCGGTGACCTCGTGGCACTCGCCCTTCCGCGCAGCGCGGACACCGTCGCCGCCCTGCTCGCGGTGCTCCGGACCGGCGCCGGGTACGTGCCGCTCGACCCCGGTTTCCCGCCTGCGCGTCTCGAGTTCATGCTCGCCGATGCGTCGCCGCGAGTACTGCTGGCGGCGAGCGGATTCGCCGACACGGTCGTGATTCCCGGCGGGACCCAGTTCGTCGACCTCGCAACGATCGGCGAGCCCGCGCCCGTCACCTCGGCCGCCGACGCACCGCTGCCCGGGCAGTGTGCGTACCTGATCTACACGTCCGGTTCGACGGGCAGGCCCAAGGGCGTCGTGCTGTCGCGTCGTGCGCTCGCGCGATTCGCCGCGGCCGCACCGGAACTCGTCGATCTGGGCACCCGCACTCGGATGCTGGCGGTCACCACACTGTCGTTCGACATCGCGGTGCTCGAACTCCTCGTTCCGCTCACGCGCGGCGCGTGCGTCGTGCTCGCGCGCGACGACGACGCCCGCGATCCCGCCGTGCTCGCGCGGCTGATCCGCGACGAACACGTCACGTGCATGCAGGCGACGCCGTCGCTGTGGAGCGCGGTGCTCGAGCCCGGCGCAGGCGACGCCGACCTCTCCGGTGTCGATGTCGTCGTGGGCGGCGAGGCGTTGCCGACGTCGCTCGCGCGCGAACTCGCGACGAGGGCGCGGTCGGTCGTCGACATGTACGGACCGACCGAGGCGACGGTGTGGTGCACGAGCACTCCGGTCCGCGCAGGGGAGTGGAACGGCTCGATCGGCAGGCCGTATCCGGGCACCGGCGTGCGCGTACTCGACGACGCGCTGCGACCCACGCCGCCGGGCGTGACCGGCGAGCTGTACGTGACGGGCGAGCAGCTCGCGCAGGGTTATCGCGGCCGGGTCGATCTCACCGCGACCCGCTTCGTCGCCGATCCGTTCGGCGACGGCCGTATGTACCGCACGGGCGATCTCGTCCGGTGGAACGACGACGGTGCGCTGCACTATCTCGGTCGCGCCGACGACCAGGTCAAGGTGCGTGGCCACCGCGTCGAACTGGGCGACGTGGAGAGCGCGGCCTGCGCATTCGATACCGTCGCGCACGCGGTCGTGACCGTACGACGGGACGCGACCGGTACCGGCAGGCTCGTCGGATACGTCGTGCCCCGCGAGGGTGATTCGGTCGATCCCGCGGCGCTCACCGCGCACCTGCGTGCCACAGTGCCCGCGTACATGGTGCCGTCCGCGATCGTCCCGCTCGAGACGTTCCCGCTCACCCCGAACCTCAAGGTCGACCGGAAGGCGCTGCCCGAACCCGATTTCGCCGCCGAAGGGCTCGCACCCGTCGGGCCGGTGCAGACAGCGCTTGCCGATCTCGTTGCGGACGTGCTCGGCCTGCCCTCGGTGGGCGCCGACGTCGACTTCTTCGCGCTCGGCGGCACATCGCTGTCCGCGACGCGCCTCATCGGCCGGATCGCGCGCGAGTTCGCGGTCGCGGTCACGTTGCGGGAGGTGTTCGACGCGCCTACCGTCGCGGGTCTGGCCGAGGTGGTCGCCTGCGCGCCGCCCGCCCTTCCGCCGATCGAACCGGCCGCCCGATCCGATGCCGCGGTGGTGTCGTTCGCGCAGCAGCGGATCTGGCTGCAGGATCGGCTCTCGCCGGGTTCGGCAGCGTTCAACATCCCCCTCGTCGTCGCGCTCACCGGCGAGGTCGACGCGCGCCGCCTCGCCGGCGCGGTCGATCGGGTATTCGCGCGGCACGACGTGCTGCGCTCGGTGACGGTCGAGCACGACGGGCTGCCGGCGGCGCAGCGCCGTGCCGACGGCCCGTCCACCCGGATCGTCCCGGTGGACGATGTGGACCGCGCCCGGCTGCTCGACGACGAAATCCGTCGCCCGTTCGACCTGGCCTCCGAACCACCCGTACGCGCAACGGTGTTCGTGTCTTCGCCGGCCCGCGCGACGCTCGTGGTCGTCTTCCACCATGTCGCCGCGGACGAATGGTCCGCAGGTCTGTTCCTCGACGATCTGCAGGCGGTGTGGCGCGGCGACGCACTGCCTGCGCTACCCGTGCAGTACGCGGACTTTGCGGCCTGGCAGCGGCGGATCGCCGCCGCTCCCGAATTCGGGACGCTGCGCACCCGTCTGCTCGGCCACTGGCGTCACGTACTCGACGGCGCGCCCGACGAACTCGCGCTGCCGTACGACCGGGTGCGCCCGCCTTCGCCGTCGCACACGGGCGGCGAAGTCGTTCTCGACCTCGCCGCGCCGTACGTACGCACGGTCGCCGAGCAGGCAGGTGTCGGCGCACCCGCGGTCGCGTCCGCGGCCGTCGCGGTTCTGCTCTCGCGACTCGGCGCCGGACGCGATGTCGTGCTCGGCGCCCCCGTGGCGCGCCGCGGGCGCAGCGGCCTCGAGCACCTGATCGGGCTCTTCGTCGACGTGCTGCCGCTGCGATTCGACCTGCCGCGCGACGCGACACTGCGTGACGCGGTCGAGCAGGCGGGCACCGCGACACTCGATGCCGAGGCACACGCGGACGTGCAACTCGAAGACATCGCCGCCGCGGTCGGTGCAACACACTCCTCGGCGCGGCACCCGCTGTTCCAGACGATGGTGCAGTACCGGGCCGCGTTCGACGAGTTCGCTCTGGGAGCGACCCGTGCGAGTGCCGAGTTCGTCGGTACGGGCACCGCGAAACTGGACCTCACGTTCGAGTTCGTCGAACAGGCGGACGGCAGCATGTGCGTGCGCATCGAGTATGCACACGACGTGTTCGGCGCCGAGACCGCGGAGGATCTCGCCGAACGACTGCACACGGTGCTGGCGGCGCTCGCCGAGAGCCCGCAGCGGCCGGTCGCCGACCTCGATGTACGCACCCGCCGCGAACGAGCCCGCGCGCAGTCGGGTGCGGCCGCGCACACTCCGCTCCTGCCGACCCTGCTGTCGGATGCCTACGCGCGCAATGCCGACCGCACCGCACTCGTCTGCGGGGACACCACACTCACCTATCGCGATCTGCGCGAGTGGGCGGACCGCGTCGCCGCCGCGCTGCATGCCGACGGCATCGGACCGGGCTCGGTCGTCGCGCTGTCGGTGCCGCGCGGCGTCGAGTTCGTCGTCGCACTCTGCGGCGTCCTGACGGCAGGCGCCGCGGTACTGCCGATCGATCTCGACTACCCGCAGGCCCGCATCGACGCGATGCTGTCGGACGCACGCCCGGACGCCGCGCTCGACCGGGGCGACGTGCGCGCCGTGCGCTCGGCGTCGGCGCCGCAGTCGGTTCCGGTGCGAGACCTGCGTCCCGACGACGCCGCGTACGTCCTGTACACGTCCGGATCGACCGGCACGCCGAAGGGAGTCGTCGGCACGGCCGCTGCGCTCGCCGAGCGAGTCGCCTGGCAGCGGGACGTCCTGCCGGTTCCGGCCGAGGGCGACGTGCGGCTGGTCAAGAGTTCGGTCGCGTTCGTCGACGGCACCACCGAGGTGCTCGCGGGTCTCGTCGCGGGTGCGCGACTCGTACTGAGCGAGCCGCACCAGGCCCGCGACGTCGACGCGCTCGCCGACCTGATCGTCACCCACCGGGTACGGGTGCTCACCGCGGTCCCCAGTCTCGCCGCGACGCTCGCCGACGTGCGGCCCGATGCGGCACGGCTCGTCCGCACGTGGTTCCTCAGCGGCGAGCCGCTCGACGCCGCCACCGTCGCCGCACTGGGGGCCACCGGCGCAGCCGTGCTCAACTCGTACGGGTCGTCGGAGGTGGCGGGTGACGTCGCCGTGTGGACGGCCGACGGCGGCCCACGCGTGCTCGTCGGCGATGCGGTCCCCGGCACGACGCTGCACGTGCTCGACGACACTCTCGCCCCCGTCCCGGACGGTGTCGTCGGCGATCTGTACGTCGACGGCGTGCAGGTCGCCCGCGGATACCGCGGTCTCTCCGCCCAGACGGCCGCCCGGTTCGTGGCCGCACCCGGCGGAGCACGGCTGTTCCGCACCGGCGACCTCGTGCGCCGCACGCGTTCGGGCGCACTGCAGTTCGTGGGCCGCGCCGACACCCAGCTGAGTGTGCGCGGCTTCCGCATCGAACCCGGCGAGATCGAGGCGGCGCTCCTTGCCGTCAACGGCGTCGACGCCGCCGCCGTGGACGTCAGGCCCTCGTCCGCGGGCGACGACATGCTCGTCGCGTATGTCGCCGGGTCGTCGGTGCCCGACGACGACGTTCTGCGAGACCGGCTGCGAACGACGCTGCCGGACTACATGGTCCCCGTGTCCTTCGTAATGTTGCCCGAGCTCCCGACGCTGCCCAACGGCAAGCTCGACCGGCGCGCGCTGCCCGAACCGTCGCGCGGGGTCTCGCGGGTGCCGCACGGCGTTGAGATCGTCTACTGCGACCTCCTCGCCGACCTGCTCGGCGTCGCGTCGGTGGGGCCGGACGAGGACTTCTTCGCGCTGGGCGGAAACTCACTGCTCGCTGCACGTCTCGGCGCCACCGTGCGGGACCGGCTCGGCGTCGAGCTCACGATGCGCGACGTGTTCGACGCCCGCACCGCGGCCGGATTCGCGCGCGTCGCATCGCATGCACCCGCACGGCCGCCGCTGCGCCGCGGGCACTCGCCGGAGCCGACCGGCGCCGCCCTGTCGCCCGCACAGCGCCGGCTGTGGTTCCAGTTCCAACTCGAGGGCCCGAGTCCGACGTACACGATCGCCTTCGCGCTGCGACTGGACGGCGACCTCGACCTCGACGCGCTGCGTGGCGCCCTCGGCGACGTGGCAGCGCGTCACGAGACCCTGCGCACGACCTTCGCGCCGGGTGAGGACGGTCTCGGCGTGGCGTACGTACACGAGAGTGACGCGCAGGCCGTCCCGTTCGACCAAGTCGACGTGGCGGGTGCTGCCGACGTGGTGGGTGCTGCCGACGCCGAACTGCGCGCCCGCGCGAGACACGCCTTCGACCTCGAACACGAATGGCCGCTGCGTGCGGTACTGGTCCGCGCGGCCGGACGTGAGCATCACCTGCTCGTGCTGGTACACCACATCGCGGCCGACGAGCGGTCGGCACACCCGCTGATGTCGTTCGTCGCGCACGCCTACACAGCGCGCGTGCGGGGCACCGTGCTCGACGTCCCACCGCTGCCCGTGCAGTACCGAGACTTCACCCGGTGGCAGCGTGAATTGCTCGGCGACCCCGCCGAGGCCGGCGCGCTGGTCGCGTCGCAGGCCGAGTACTGGCGCGCACGCCTGGACGGGGTGCCCGACGAGATCGCATTGCCGCGCGACCGGCCGCGGCCCGCCGAGAGCTCGTATCACGGTGACGCCGTGCACTTCACGCTCGACCGTGATGTCCACGCCCGGTTGGCCGTATCGGCTGCCGACGCGGGCGTGTCGATGTTCATGCTCGTGCACGCGGCGGTCGCGGTGCTGCTCGCACGCATGGGGGCGGGCGAGGACGTCGTCGTCGGGACGCCCGTCGCGGGGCGCCCGGACCCGGCGCTCGACGAACTCGTCGGCTTCTTCGTCAACACCGTCGTCCTGCGCACCGATCTGGCCGGCGACCCGACACTGCGCGACGTGCTCGCGCGCGTGCGCTCCGCCGATCTCGACGGATTCGCGCATCAGGATCTCCCGTTCGAGCAACTCGTCGACGTCGTCGCGCCCGAGCGGTCGCTGTCGCGGCATCCGATCTTCCAGGTGCTCGTGCAGTACCGAGATCCGATCGTCCCGATCGAGATGGCCGGTCTCACTGCGACACCCGAGTTCGTCGAGACCGGGACCGCGAAGTTCGACCTCACGTTCGAGCTTGCCGATGCGGGTGACGCCGGAATCCGCGGGCGGATCGAGTACGCCACCGACCTGTTCGACCGCGCGAGCGCGCAGCGTGTCGCCGACCGGCTCGTCTCGGTGCTCGACGCCATCGCGCGGGACGTCGACGTCCCGCTCTCGCGCATCGCGGCCGTACCGGAGGCCGAACTCGACGCGCTTCGTGCCGCCGAGAACGGCTGTGAGGCACTGCTTCCCACGGAGGGGCTGGGAGAGCTGTTCGCGCGTCAGGCCGCGCAGACCCCGGATGCTCTCGCGCTCGTGGTCGACGAGACCGGCGACGAGTGGACCTACCGCACGCTCGACGCGGCCGTGGACCGGCTCGCGGCCGCGCTTCGCACGGCGTCGGCTGGTGCCGTCGGCCCCGACGCGGTGGTCGCGGTTGCCGTGCCGCGCAGCGCGGCTCTCGTCGTGACGCTGCTCGCGGTGCACCGCGTCGGCGCCGCGTACCTTCCGCTCGATCCGTCGTACCCCGCCGAGCGCCTCGCGTTCATGACCGCAGATGCGAACCCGGCGCTCGTCGTGACGGCCGTGGGTGCCGCCGCGACGGGACACGCCGCGCCGGTGCTCGAGGTGGACGAGTCAGGGGCCCCCGCGGCGGACGGCCGCGACCGGGCCCGCACCCCCGCCGCGGGCGACGCCGCTGCTTACGTGCTCTACACGTCGGGATCCACCGGCACGCCCAAGGGAGTCGTCGTCGGGCAGCGGGCGATCGCCAATCGCCTCGCCTGGATGCAGCAGCGCTACGCACTCACCGCCGTCGACCGCGTGCTGCAGAAGACGCCCAGCGGATTCGACGTGTCGGTGTGGGAGTTCTTCTGGCCCCTCGTGACCGGCGCGACGCTCGTGCTCGCGACACCCGACGGCCACCGCGACCCCGCGTACCTGATCGACGTCGTCCGCAGACGCGGCGTCACGACCGCGCACTTCGTGCCGTCGATGCTCGGTGCCTTCCTGACCGAACTGGCCCAGGCCCCCGGGCCTGCCCCCGAACGCGCGGAAGACGACACCGCGCTGCCGGTGCGACGCCTGCTGTGCAGTGGCGAAGCGCTGCGCCCCGAACACCGCGCGAGTGTCGACGCACTCGCGCGGCGCGGGCTGCTGTCGGCCGAGCTGCACAACCTGTACGGACCGACGGAGGCCGCGGTCGACGTCACCGCCACCGAGATCGACCCGGCGGGTGTCGGTCCCGTGCCGATCGGCACACCGATCACGAACACCCGCACCTACGTGCTCGACGCGCGACTCGCACGCGTCCCGGTCGGCGTCGCGGGCGAGCTCTACCTCGGTGGTGTCCAGCTCGCGCGGGGTTATTCCGGCAGGCCCGGACTCACCTCGGAACGCTTCGTCGCGGATCCGAACAGTCGCGGCGAACGGCTCTACCGCACCGGCGACATCGTCCGCTGGATCGCCTCGAGTGACGGCACACCCACGCTCGACTATCTCGGGCGTGCGGACGGACAGGTCAAACTTCGTGGCCTGCGAGTCGAACTCGGCGAAATCGAAGCAACCCTTGCCGCACATCCCACCGTCGCCCACGCGGTCGCGCTCGTGCGCGACGGGCACGTGCATGCTTACGTCGTGCCCCGGCCGGGCGTCGTGATCGACACCGATGCCGTACTCGAGACTGCCTCGAAGACTCTGCCGGCCTACATGATTCCGTCGACGACGACGGTGCTGGACACGCTGCCGCTCACCGCGAACGGCAAGCTCGATCGCGCAGCTCTCCCGGTCGTCGACGCGGCGCACGGCAGGACGCGGCCCGACACGCCCGAGGAACAGACGCTGTGCGCTCTCGTCGCGGACGTGCTGCGTCTCCCGGTCGGCGAGGTCGGCCCGGACGACGACTTCTTCATGCTCGGTGGCGACAGCATCACGTCGATGACGCTCGTCAACACCGCACGGCGCGCGGGCATCTCGTTCGCGGCGCGCGACGTCTTCTCGGCGCGCACGCCTGCAGGGCTCGTGGCGGTCGCCGAGTTCCCCGGCGAATCCTCGGCGCCCGCCGGTCAGGCCCCGCAATCCGGGCCGCGCGATGCCGACGAGCCCGGACCGTTCGCGCTCACGCCCGCACTGCACAGGCTGCGCGAGGTGCCCGGGGCGACCGCGGCCGGTCGATTCTGCGTCGCGCCGACCGACGGGATCGACGACGACACCCTCGCCGCCGCATTGCGCGAGCTCGTCGTCGCGCACGACGCGCTGCGCACCAGGCTCGACGTCGGCGCGCACGGCGTGTGGGCGCTGCGGACCCTCCCGCACCTCGAGGTCGCCGAACCGGCAGTGCTGACCGATGCCGACCCGGCGTCGGCCCTCGATGCCCACGCGGGCCGGATGATCGCGGCCCGCCGCACCGACGCTGCGCTGGAGGTCGCCGTGCACGCGGCGGCCGCCGACGCCGCGTCACTCGAGATCTTGCGTGCGCAACTCGAGGTGCTGCTCGCGGCGCCGCGCGGGACCGCGGCGGCGCGACCGGCCGTGACCGGAGCGGGCTTCGCGGCGCGCCTGGCTGCGGACGCACAGGACCCGGCGCTGCTCATGCGGCTCGCCGAGCTTGCACCCGTTCTCGCGTCCGGTGGCGGTCTCGGTGGAGACCCGACAGATCGGCGGGCCGAATACGTATGCGATCCGGTCACTCTCGACCCGGGGGCTGCTGCCGCCGTTCCCGAGCCACTCGTGGTTGCGGCGGTCACGGTGGTCCTGACGCGGTGGACCGCGGCGGCGGGCGCGACGTCAACGGTCGTCGCGGTCGGCCGCGACGCGCGTCCGGCGGTCCACGCAGGTGCGCCGAATCCGGTACCCGCCGCACCGCCGGCTGTCGCGAAGACCCCCGACCCGGCGGGGGTGGTCGGCCCGTTCGACGTCGTGGTTCCCGTGCGCGTCGAACTCGGTGCGGATCCCGGCGAGGTCGCTGCGCACACCGAGCAGGCCCTCGCCGCCGATGCCGGCGCCGCCTATTCCTTCCTGCGCTATCTCAACGCGCAGGCCGCGCCCGCATTCGCGGCGCTCGCGACACCCGAAGTCGCCGTGACCTGCGCGCGAGGCGTCGTGAGCGTCGACACGGGTGCGCCGATCGACCTCGCGGTGCGGGTCGAGACGGCGCCGGGCGGAGCGAGCGTGCTGCACACGCGCCTGCGGATCGACGTGGGCCGGTGGGGCGAGGAGGCGGCCCACGCACTCGTGCAGGCGTGGCCCGACGCGGTGACCACCGCGGGCGCGGCAGCGGGGGAGGTGCGTGTGCGGGCGACCGCGCGCTGAACCCGGACAGTCTTTGGGTACCCTAACTACTGATCAAGTCACGGCCGCAGAATGCGGCCACGAACGGCACGGTCTTCGCGCCACACGAGTACGACCGGCGTCCCGCACGGGCACGGAGATCTGGGAGATGTCACGGTGCTACACAGGGATGCGGAACTGCAGGCGGGCACGGTGTATCCGGCCACGGCGGCGCAACGCAACATCTACTTCGGCCACGAGCTCGACAGCTCCGGGCACCTCTACAACATCGGCGTCTACACCGAGACCACGGGAGACGTCGACGCCGACCGGCTCGCCGAGGTGGCCGGGCAGATCGTCGCACGGTCGCAGCCACTGCACGTCAACTTCGAGATCTCCGACGCCGCCGCGGACGGCGCGGGTACCGCCGCAGCGTCCGCCGACGTGGTGCAACGTGTGCGCGACGACAGCGACTGGACCGTGCCCGTCGTCGACTTCGGCCACGAGGCCGACCCGTACGCCGCATCCGACGAGTGGATGCGCGCACGCATGTCGCGCAGGCTCGACCTCGCCACCGACCGGCTCTTCGATCTCGCGGTACACCGGCTCGACGCCGACACCGTCCGGGTGTTCCAGCAATACCACCACATCGTCAACGACGGGTACGGCATCGCGCTGGTCATCGGGCGCATCGCCCGCGGGTACCCACGCGAGCAGTCCGTCGACCTGGAACCCGGCTGGACGCTGCCGGTCTACGTCGCCGCCGACGCCGACTACCGCGCGAGCGAGCAGTTCGCCGCCGACCGTGCCTACTGGCTCGCCGAACTCGCGGATCTTCCCCAGTCGAGCACCCTTTCGCGCGTCGGCCCGCCGCCCGGACCCGCGCAGCCGGTGATCCTCGACCCGATGGTGCTCGACCTCGACCGCCGGATCCCGCTCGAGCAGTACGCGCGCGAACACGGGATGCGGCTCACCCACCTGCTCGTCGCGCTCGCGGGCGCGTACATCGCACGCATCACCGAGCGCGACGAGGTCGTGCTGTCGCTGCCCACCGCCGCCCGCGGCGATCGGGTGCTGCGCACCCTCCCGTGCATGGCGTCGAATGTCGTGCCGTTGCGGTTCCCCGTCGCTCACGGCGCGCGGCTCGCCGAGGTCGCCGACGGTGTGGTCGGGAAACTGTGGAATGCGATGCGTCACGGTCGTTATCGCGGCGAGGACATCGGTCGCGCGATCGCCGAGCGCACCTCGCCTGCGGCCGGGGCGGCGGCGCCCGGGGAGACGGCGTGGCGCCCGCCGTCCATCGGCGTCAACATCGTGCCGAACCCGACTCCGCGCAACGCGATCGGTCGCGACACCGTCGCGACGCCGCTCTCGTGGGGTCCGGTCGGCGAGCTCGAAATCACCGTTGTGACACCGAATACGGGTGATCCGATCACCGTCGGAATGCGCGCCCACCCGGACCACGTGGACTCCGCGATGCGGTACGCGCAAGGGCTCGACGCGTTCGTCGACGACTTCCTCGCCGATCCGGACGCCGACGTCTGGCAACTCGGCCCCACCTCGGCGGTCGACGCGGCTGCACACGACGCGCACGACACCAGCGGGGTGGGGCCGCTCGCCGCGCTGCCCGCGATCACCGCGGTGCGCGAGAGCGGCGAGGCGCCCGGCGACCGCGTGCACACCGCGCGCCTCGGCATCCCGCACGGCGGCGACGTCGTGGCTGCACTCGACGCCGTGCTCGCCCACCACGACGTGCTGCGCGCCCAGCTCACCGCACCGGTGCCGACGCTGTGGCTGCTCGATGTCGCGCCAGTCGGGACGCCGTGCGCCGCAGACCTTGTCGCGAGCATGGACCGACCGGACCCACTGGCGCGCCGCGTCCTCGCGATCACCGGACGGGGTGCTACCACGCTCGACGTCGCGGGTTCCGTCACTCTGCTCGACGCCCGCTCGTGGCGCATCGTCGTCGCCGACCTGCGCGCGGCGCTCGCCGCCACCGCAGCAGGCCGCATCCCCGAACTCCGGCCGGTTCCGGTCTCGCTCGTCGCCCGTGCCCGGCAGTTCACGCAGGCCGCAGCGTCACCCGAACTCCTCGCCGAGCTCGACGAGTGGACTCACGTGCTGGAAGTCGCGACGCCACTGTTCGCCGACCCGCCTTACACGAGCAGCGACAGCGAAACCGTCGCACTGGCGGTGGGCCGCAGGCTCGTCGACCGCGCGGCCCGCGCGGCGGGCGTGTCCGCACGCGAGCTCTACACGGTCGTCACCGCCCGTGCGCTCGCCCGCTGGACCGGACAGACCGACGGTGAGATCGTCGTCGACCTCCACGACGAGGGTCGCGCGGCGGTGGAACTGTCGCGGCTCGCGGGCCCGCTGTCGTGGACCACGCCGGTGCGGATGCCACTCGGTGGCACGATCGACGATGCCGTCGTGCGGGTCGGCCGCCGCTCGCCCGGCGAGCACTGGGCGATGTTGCGGTACGCGAATGTGGTGGCCGGGCCCACGCTCGCGGCGCTGCCGCGCCCCGAGGTACTCGTGCGGATCGGCGGCGACAGGCTCACCCACTACGCGCTCGACGTGCACGTGCGGCCGGACGGCTCGGCGGTCGAACTCAGCCTCGCCGGCGCACCCGTGAGCCGGCCCGGCGCCGCCGGGAGGCTCGACGAGCTCGCCGGTCATTGGAGTGCCGAACTCGCCGCGGTGGTCGACTCCCTGGCGGGACACGTCCGTGGCCTCGCGCCCGCCGACCTGCGGCACATCACGCTCACCGCCACGCAGATCGCGGCGGTCGAGGCCGCCGCGGACACCGAACTCGCGGACATCTGGCCGCTGTCGCCGCTGCAGCGCGGCCTGCTGTTCCAGTCGGTGTTCGAGCGGGGGCGCCCCGATTCCGGGACGATCGACACCGATGCAGGCGACGCCGATACGAGCACCGACATCTACACGGCGCAGTTCACGCTCGACTTCGGTGGTCGCGTCGACGTCGAGCGCATGCGTGCCGCCGCCGCGGCGCTCGCGCACGAGAACCCCACGCTGCGTGCCGGATTCACCGACGCGGGCCTCGACGAGGCCGTGCAGTTCGTCCCGCGCGCCGTCGAGGTGCCGTTCACCGTGATCGACCTCACCGACCTGCCGGCCGCGCAGCAGCATGCGCGCGCGGCCGAACTCGCCGAACGCGACCGGCGCACGCCGTTCGATCTCGCGCGGCCGCCGCTGTGGCGCATGATGCTGCTCCGCACGAGCGCACTCGACCGACTCGTCGTCAACCGCGAGTTCATCGTGTTCGACGGGTGGTCGGGAGCGCTGTTCGTCGACGCGCTCCTCGCGCACTACGCCGGCGACGAGTTCGCGCGGCCCGAGGCCGCCTACACCGACTATCTCGCCTGGCTCGCGACCCGCGACGACGACGCGACACGGCAGCAATGGCAGCGCGGGCTCGCGGACGTCGAACCGACCCTCCTCGCCGGCTCGGTGGCGGGCCGCGGCGCCGTCGTGCCCGCGCGCATCGAGTCGTACGTCGACGACGGCCTCACAGGCGCGCTGCGCGAGCGCGCCCGGTCGACGGGCGTCACCCTCAACGCACTGATGAATGCCGCGACCGGCCTGCTCGTCGCGGCCGAATCTGGCCGCACCGACGTCGTGTTCGGCTCGACCGTCGCGGGCAGGCCCGCCGATGTGGTCGGCCTCGACCGCGTCGTCGGCATGTTCCTCAACACCGTGCCGATCCGGGTCGCGCTGCGCCCGGACGAGACGGTGACCGCGCTGCTGCGCCGCATGCAGGACGAGTACGTCGACCGGATGGACATCGAGTATCTCGGTCTCGGCGACATCCAGCAGGCCACCGGACACACCGAACTGTTCGACACGCTCTTCGTGCTGCAGAACTTCAAGGACGCCGCGCGGATGCGTGCACAGTCCGAGCGCTACGGCATCGTCGGCGAGGACAGCCTCGACCACACCCACTACCCGCTGGCCGTCGTCGTCTCGCCGGGCGAGCGCCTGCACGTCAAGATCGACTACCGCACCGACCTGGTGACCGCCGCGCGGGCGCATGCGCTGCACGAGCGTTTCCTCGCCGTGCTGCGTTTCCTCGCACACGCGGGCGACGCTCTCGCCGTCACGGCGCCGACGCTCACCGACGCCGAAGCGGCTGCTGCACAAGACGAATGGTCGACTCCGCTGCCTCCGGTCGAGGACGTCACGATCGCCGAGATGCTGATCGCGAAGGCCTCGGCCGTGCCCGACGAGATCGCGCTGGTGTCCGGCGACGCGCGCTGCACCTATGCCGACCTGGCCCTGCGTGTCGACGCGCTCGCCCGCGCACTGCTCGGACGCGGGGTGGGCCCGGAGGACGTCGTGTGCCTCGGCGTCCCGCGGTCGATCGACACGGTCGTCGCGCTGTTCGCGGTGCTGCGTACCGGCGCCGCCTACCTGCCGCTCGAACTCGACCAGCCGGACGGGCGTCTGCTCACCGTCGTCGACGACGCGGCGCCCGCACTGTTCGTCGTCACCGATGCGGTACGCGAACGGCTCGCGCTCGACGAGAATCGCTGCCTGACACCGGACCAGGGTGCCGGGCCTGCGCTCACCGCGGCCGAATGCGTTCCTTTCGCGCCGGGCACGCCTGGGCGCCTCGACCGGCCCGCATACGTCATCTACACGTCGGGATCGACCGGAAAGCCCAAGGGCGTCGTCACGCCGTACCGCGGCCTGACCAACATGCAGCGCAATCACCAGGCCGCGATCTTCGGCCCCGCGACGGCAGGGCGCGGCCGCATGCGCATCGCGCACACCGTGTCCTTCGCCTTCGACATGTCGTGGGAAGAGCTGCTGTGGCTCGTCGAAGGCCACGAGGTGCACGTGTGCGACGAGGACCTGCGCCGCGACGCGCGTGCGCTCGTCGACTACTGCGACGCGCACGCGATCGACGTCGTCAACGTCACGCCCACCTACGCGACCGCACTGTTCGCCGAGGGGCTGCTCACCGAGTCCGCACACGCGCACCGGCCGCCGCTGGTCCTGCTCGGCGGTGAGGCGGTCGCCGACTCCGTGTGGAACCGGTTGCGCGACACCGAGGGAACGCTCGGGTACAACCTGTACGGGCCGACCGAGTACACGATCAACACACTCGGCGGCGGCACCGCCGACAGCCCTGCACCCACCGTCGGTACGCCGATCCGCGCGACCCGTGTCCACATCCTCGACCCGTGGCTGCGGCCCGTGCCCGACGGTGTCGCGGGCGAGCTGTACGTCGCGGGTGCCGGCCTCGCCCGGGGATACCTGCGCAGGCCCGACCTGACCGCCGACCGGTTCGTCGCCGACCCGTGCGCGCGCGGCGCCGAGACCGGCGCCCGCATGTACCGCACGGGTGACCTCGTGCGGCGGCGCGGCGACGGCAACATCGACTACCTCGGACGCGTCGACGACCAGGTCAAGATCCGCGGCTATCGTGTCGAACTCCACGAGATCGACTCCGTGATCGAAGGATTCGGCACGGTGGCCGCCGCCGCCGTCGTCGCGGTCGACGACCCGCTCGTGCCCGGCACGAAGCGGCTCGCCGCGTACGTGGTGCCCGCGGACGGCTACGTCGAGGCGGACGTGCTCGCGCACGTGCGCGCCGAGCTGCCCGACTACATGGTTCCCGCGCGACTGCAGAGTGTCGACCACCTTCCGACGACCGTCAATGGCAAACTCGACGTCGCCGCACTGCCCGCGCCCGCACTGCCGTCGGCCACCGGCGGCCGCGCCGCGCAGACACCGGCCGAACACGCACTCGCCTCGATCTTCGCCGACGTCCTCGATGTCGACGAGGTGGCCGCCGACGCCGACTTCTTCGAACTCGGCGGGCATTCGATGATCGCGATGCGCGTCGTGAGCCGCGTCCGCTCGGAGCTCGACGTGCAACTCACGATCCGCGATCTGTTCGAGGCTCGGACCGTCGAGGGCCTGGCGCAGCGGCTGCCTGGCGCGGCAGCTGCGAGGCCCGCGCTCACGCCGCGTGAACGGCCCGCGCTCGTCCCGCTGTCGGCCGCGCAAGAGCGGCTGTGGACGGTGCAACAGCTGCACGGCGATTCGTTGCCGTACCACTACGCGCACGTCGCGACGGTGCACGGTCACCTCGATCCGGACGCGTTCGTCGCGGCCGTGCGGGATGTGCTCACGCGGCACGAGAGCCTGCGCACCAGGATCGACGTCACCGACGGGATCACCCACCAGCATGTGGTGGACGCCGACAGCGCACTCGACGTCACCGTCGCCGCCGCCGCACCGGACGACGTGCGTGGCCTCGTCGCGGCCCGGCTCACCGCGCCGTTCGACCTGCGCCGCGACACCCCGCTGCGGGTCGCGGTCTACCGCGTGGCCGAGACCGAAGGGCCCGCCGCCGCGACGGGGGAGCCGCAGCACGTCGTGGCGCTCGTGTTGCACCACATCGCGACCGACGAATGGTCCGACATGCCCCTACTGCGTGATCTGACCCTCGCCTATCTCGCGCGGGCACGCGCCACCGAGCCCGAGTGGGCGCCTCTTCCCGTGCAGTACACCGACTACACACTGTGGCAGCGCGCGCTCGCCGCCGACGGCACCCTCGACGCGCAACTCGATTTCTGGACACGCGAACTCGACGGCCTGCCCGTCGAAACCGACCTGCCACGCGACCGTGCCCGTGGCGAGCGCGCGACCGGCGCCGCGGGTCACGTCCGGCTCGACCTCGCCCCGCACACCGCGGCGGGCGTGCGGGCGCTCGCCGATCGCGCGGGCGCGTCGGTGTTCATGGTGCTGCATGCCGCCGCGGCGGCCACGCTGGGCAGGCTCGGCGCGGGCGAGGACATCGCCGTCGGCAGTCCCGTGTCCGGACGCAGCGACGCGGCACTCGACGATCTCGTCGGCTTCTTCGTCGACACCGTGGTGCTGCGCACCGACCTCGGGGGCGACCCGACATTCGCCGAACTCGTCGAGCGGGTGCGCGACGCGGACCTACGGGCGATGGAACACCAGGACGTGCCCTTCCAGGACGTCGTCGAGCGGCTCGCGCCGCCGCGTGTCGAGGGCCGCAATCCGCTCTTCCAGGTGATGGTGGGGTATCTCCAACGGCCCGCCACGACACCGGATTTCCTCGGTCTTCGCAGCGAGTGGGAACCACTCGTGAGCGTCCGCGCGAAGTTCGACCTCGGCCTCACCTTCGTCGACGCACCCGACACCGGCTCGCTCACGATCGCCGCCGAGTACGCCGAGGATCTGTTCGACGAGTCGACCGCATACATGATCGTCGAGTCGCTGACCCGGATGCTCGCGCGGACCGTCGACGATGCGGCGCAGCGCGTCTCGGACATCCCGCTGCTCACCGACGACGAGACCCGTCGTGCGCTCGGGCTCGCGACCGGACCGGTGCGCGAGTTCGCGCTCGCGCCGCTGGGTGACGCCCTCACCCGCGCGGCGCGCGAACACGCCGAGTCGATCGCCCTGGTCGAAGACTGCGCCGGACGGACGCTCGGCTACCGCGAACTCGACGCCGCCTCGCACCGGTGGGCGCATGCGCTCGTGGCGCGTGGTGTGCGGCCCGGAGACGTCGTAGCCGTGGCGATCCCGCGCTCGATCGACCAGTTCGTCGCGATCCATGCCGTCCTGAAGGCCGGTGCCGCCTACCTGCCGATCGACACCGCGCTGCCCGACGAGCGCATCCGGTACCTGCTCGGCGACGCGAGGCCGCTGTGCGTGCTCGCGACGCGCGGGTTCGACGCGTCCGTCACGAGTGCGCCGGTCGTCGCCGTCGACGAGCCCGAAGCGCGTGCGCAACTCGACGCGCAACCGGACGAGCCGGTGCACACGAGTGCCGGACTCGACCACCCGGCGTACGTCATCTACACCTCCGG
This sequence comes from Rhodococcus sp. HNM0569, assembly GCF_012726205.1. Classification (GTDB taxonomy): domain Bacteria; phylum Actinomycetota; class Actinomycetes; order Mycobacteriales; family Mycobacteriaceae; genus Rhodococcus_F. Next base: position 321,847 of record NZ_JAASAE010000004.1, read on the forward strand.
GTCGACCGGCACACCCAAGGGCGTCGTCGTGTCGCACCGCGCGGTCGCGAACCGGCTCGCGTGGGTGAGCGACGCCCGGCCGATCACGCAGGCGCACACGATGATCGCGAAGACCCCGGTCAGCTTCGACGTCTCGGTGTGGGAGCTGTTCTGGCCGTTGCTGTCCGGGGCGCGCGTGGTGCTCGCGCCGGTCGACGCGCATCGCGACCCGCACGCGCTCGCCGACGTGCTCGCGCGCCGCGCCGTCACACACGCGCATTTCGTGCCGTCCATGCTCGAAGAACTGCTCGCCGCGGCGGCGGAGCGACCGGGCGAGCTCGAGTACGTCGCGTGTAGCGGCGAGGCGCTGTCGGTGGCAACCGTCGCGCGCGTCGCGCGACAATGGCCCGGTGTACAGGTCGACGACCTGTACGGACCCACCGAGGCGGCGGTCGAGGTCACCCGTGCGGACTCCGTCACCACGGGCCGGCACGGAGGCATCGGCTCGCCGGGTGCCAATGTCACGACCTACGTGCTCGATACGCGGCTGCGTCCGGTGCCCGCAGGCGTGCCCGGTGAGCTGTGGCTCGGCGGCGTCCAGGTCGCGACGGGCTATCTCGGCCGACAGGTGCTCACCGCGGAGCGTTTCGTCGCCGATCCGTTCGGCGCACCCGGCGCTCGCCTCTACCGCACGGGCGACATCGTGCGGGTACGCCGCGACGGCGCACTCGACTTCCTCGGCCGCGCGGACGACCAGGTGAAGGTGCGCGGTATGCGCATCGAACTCGCCGAGGTCGACGCCGTACTCGAATCCGTACCGGGGGTGGGCCGCGGCGTGGCTGCGGTACACCGCAGCCCTGCGGGCCCCGTCCTCGTCGGCTACGTCGTGACCGCCGACCTCGAACCGGCCGCGGTACGCGACGCACTGCTCGGTCGCGTCCCCGACCACCTCGTGCCGTCCGTCGTGCTCGGAATCGACAGGGTCCCGGTGTCGGTGCACGGAAAACTCGACCGCAAGGCCCTGCCCGCACCTGATTTCGCGTCGCACGAGTCCCGCGCGCCGCGCCCCGGTCTCGAAGCCGACCTGTGCGCGCTGTTCGCCGACTCTCTCGGCCGGTCCGCCGACGAGCCGCCCGTGGGCGTGGACGAGAACTTCTTCACGCTCGGCGGCCACTCGCTCGCCGCGGTGCGGCTCGTGAACGCGGTCGATTCGCGGCTCGGTATCCGGCTCTCGGTGCGTGACGTGTTCGACGCCCCCACACCGGAACTTCTCGCCCGCGTCGCCGAGCGGGCAGCCGTGTCGGTGCGGCCCGCCGTGCGCGGATACGAGCGGCCGGCACGGCTGCCGGTCTCCTACGCGCAACGCCGCATGTGGCTCGTCGACCAGTTGTCCGCGGCGGGCGCCGCGTACAACGTTCCGGTGTCGTGGCGCGTCGACGGTGTGCTCGACGACGTCGCCTTCCGTGCCGCACTGCACGACGTCACGATGCGGCACGAGGCGCTGCGCACCCGCTTCCCGGTGGGCGAGGACGGCGAGCCGTACCAGGACGTCGTCGAGCCCGACGATGCCGCGGTCCCGGTCGAGGTCGTGTCCGTCGGGGGAGCGGCCGGGGGTCGTGCCGAGGGAGCCGGAGGCCGTGCCGAATCCGCCGCCGTCGCCGCATTCGTCCGCAGGCCGTTCCGGTTGCGCGACGAGATCCCGATCCGTGCCGCGCTCGTGCGCGCGGACGGCGCCGACTCGACGGTCGTGGTGATCGTGGTGCACCACATCGCGATCGACGAGTGGTCGACGCCCGCGCTCGTCGAGGATCTCGCGCACGCGTTCGCGTTGCGTCAGCTCGACCGCGCGCCCGAGTGGGAGCCGCTCGAGGTGCAGTACGCCGACTACGCACTGTGGCAGCGCGCGGTGCTCGGGGATCCCGCGGACCCGCAGTCGACGGCGCGGCGCCAACTCGACCACTGGCGCGCCGACCTCGCGGGCATCCCCGACGAGCTCGCCCTGCCGTACGACCGGGCACGACCCGCGCGGTCGACGTTCGCAGGCGACGCCGCGCCGATCGTCGTCCCCGCCGAGGTCGTCACCCGGCTGCGCACGGTCGCCTCCGAGACGGGCACGAGCATGTTCATGCTCGTGCAAGCCGCGGTCGCGGTGCTGCTGCAGCGGTTCGGTGCCGGCACCGACATCCCGCTCGGCACACCGGTGTCCGGGCGCACCGACGCCGCGTTCGAACGGCTCGTGGGATTCTTCCTCAACACGCTCGTGCTCCGTACCGACCTGTCGGATGACCCGACGCTGCGCGAACTTCTCGCGCGCGTGCGCGCCACCGACCTCGCGGCCTTCGACAACCAGGACGTGCCGTTCGATCACGTCGTGGACGCCGTGAGTGCGGACGCCGACGACCGGCCCGGGCCCGCGCACCCGCTGTTCCAGGTGATGGTCGTGTACCTGACACAGCCCGGACCCGACCGCTTCGACGGTGCCGCACCGTATCCCGTCGCCGCGCAGACGTCGAAGTTCGACCTGTCGTTCGACTTCGTCGAGTTCGCAGGCACCGACACCGTCGTGGGCCTGCTCGAGTACAGCACCGAACTGTTCGACCGTGCGACGGCCGAGCGGCTCGCGGCCGGTGTCGTCGCGGTCCTGTCGGCATTCGCCCGCGAACCGCTGGAACGCGCGGTCGCCGCCCTCGACGTGCACCTGGGTACCGAACCCGCGCACCTCGCGCTGCCGGATCCGTCCGACGCGGGCGGCGACGGCGTGGCCACCACCCTGCCGGACCTGCTCGACGACGCGGTCGCGCGCTTCGGTGAGCGGGCCGCGTCGGTGGCAGGCGAGCACCGAATCACATTCGCCGAGTTCGGTGCCCGTGTCCACCGGTTCGCGCGTGCTCTGATCGGCCACGGAGTCGGCCCGGAGACCACCGTCGCGCTGCTCGTACCGCGCGGCGTCGACGCGCTCGTCGCGGTGTACGCGATCGCCGCAGCGGGCGGCGCGTACGTGATGTGCGATCCCGGCGCGCCACGCGAGCGCATCGCGACGATCGTCGAATCCGTGCGTCCCCGACTGGTGCTCGCGACCGGCGACCTCGCGACCCGGTTCGGGCCGCTGCCTGCGCTGGTGCTGGATCCGTCGGTGGCCGAGGCCGACGCGCTCGCGCTCGCGTCCGGTCCCGTCGCACAGCACGAACGGACCACCCCGCTGCGTCCCGACCACCCGGTCTACGTCGTGCACACGTCGGGATCGACGGGAGCCCCGAAAGCCGTGGTTGCCACGCATCGCGGCCTCGCCGCGCTGTACCGCAGCCACCGCCGCGCGCTGCACGTGCCGACGCAGCGGCGCGCCGGGCGTGACCACCTGCACGTCGGGCACGCGTGGTCGTTGTTCTTCGACGCGGCGTGGCAGCCGCAACTGTGGATGCTCTCCGGGCACACCGTGTGCCTCGTCGACGACGACACGCGGCGCGACCCGGCCCGGACCGTCGCCCAGGCACGCGCGCAGGGTTGGGATTTCGTCGAGGTCACGCCGTCTCATCTCGCGCAGCTGCTCGACGCCGGACTCGTGCCGGACGGGGGCGCCCCCGCCGCGCTGGGCTTCGGCGGCGAGGCGGTCGCGCAACCCCTGTGGGACCGATTGCGCGCGATGGCTCCCGCGACCGAGTCGTACAACCTGTACGGCCCGAGCGAGAGCACCGTCGATTCGCTCGTCGCGCGGGTGAGCGACGCATCCGCCCCGGTCGCGGGCCGGGCCGTCGCGGGCACCGCGGTGCGAGTGCTCGACGAGCGGCTGCGGCCCGTTCCCGTCGGTGTGGTCGGCGAACTGTACGTCACCGGCGCGGGTCTCGCGCGCGGCTATCACGGCGAGTCCGGGCGCACCGCAGAACGATTCGTGCCGGACCCGTACGGCGACGGTGCACGTATGTACCGCACCGGCGACCGGGTGTCGTGGACGGCCGACGGCGCGGTCCGCTACCGCGGTCGCGACGACGATCAGGTGAAGGTCCGCGGGTACCGCGTCGAACCGGGTGAGGTGGCAGCGGCGCTGCTCGCGCACCGCGACGTGTCCGACGCCGTGGTCGTCGCACGCGACGACATGGGTGTCCCGGTCGCACTTGCCGCGTACGTCGTGCCCGCGTCCGGCCGCTCGGTCGACGGTGACGAGTTGCGTGCCGCGCTCGCGAAGGTGTTGCCGGCATACATGATTCCGTCGGGATTCGTGGTTCTCGACCGGCTGCCGACGCTCGCGAACGGCAAGCTCGACCGGCGCGCTCTGCCCGTACCCGAGCGACATTCCGGCGCGTCCTACCGTGCGCCGGTGACCGACGCCGAGCGGATCGTGTGCCGCCTCGTCGGCGACGTTGCCGGCGTGCGCGTCGGGCTCGGCGACAGCGTCGTCGATCTCGGACTCGACAGCATGGCGGTGATGCGGCTCGTCGGCGCGGCACGACGCGAGGGCCTCGAACTCGACGTCGCGGACGTCTTCACCACGGGCTCGATCGAACTGCTCGCGGCGCGCGCCGCGAGCGCCGACACAGCTTCAGAGATCCCGAACCGAACGAGAGGAACCCGATGATGTTCGCGCATTCAGGAAGGGACGGAGTGAATCCTGCGGGTGTCCGACGAAGAATCGGCGCTCTGCTCGCCGCCGCGGTGCTCGTGACCGGCCTCGCCGCGTGCGGCAGCGACGAAGACACCACGTCCGGCGCCACCGATTCGTCCGACGTCGCTGCGGGCGCCTACCCGGTGACGGTCTCCGGCAAGTTCGGCGACGCGACGATCGATGCCCAGCCGGTGCGGGCGCTGCCCTTGTCGCCGCAGGACGCCGACATCCTGCTCTCGCTCGGGATCGTCCCGATCGCGATGCCCACCGACCAGCAGAACCTCGCGGCCACCGGGGGCACCGGTATCTTCCCGTGGGAGGAGGAGGCGCTCGGTGGGGAGCGGCCCGAACAACTGCAACTGCAGAATGCGGCGTCCGCGGCCGAGAAGATCGCCGCCCTCGAACCCGACGTGATCGTCTCGACCGGATTCTGGGGACTCGACCAGGCGACCTACGACCAGTTGAGTGCGCAGGTACCCGTCGTGCACTTCGACTCCAAGGCCAACGGCGAGCCATGGCAGGACTCGACCCGCAAGGTCGCGCAGGCACTCGGCATCCCGGGCAAGGCCGACGAAGTCATCGCGGCCGCCGAGGCCAAGGCAGCCGACGCGAGGGCGGCTGATCCGCAGTTCGCAGGCAAGACGTACAACGCCCTGATCGGCGACCTCGGCGGCGGCCAGATGGCGGTGCTCGCGTCCGACGAGCGCGGCATCGGCCAGTTCGTGTCGTCGCTCGGACTGGTCCTCGCGCCGTACGCGACCACGCTGCCCGTCGACGCCGACGGTCGTGGCATGGTGAGCTACGAGAATCTCGGCGACCTCGACGCGGATGTCGTGTTCGTCGTGACCCGCACCGACGACATGGGGGATTACACCAAGTTCGAGGCGTGGAACGGTCTACCGGCCGTCCAACGGGGTTCCGTCGTGCAGCTCGCGCGCACCTCGGGCCTGCCGAACGCGCTCGGCTTCCCGTCCGCACTGTCGCTGTCGTGGGCCACCGACCAGGTGGTGCCGACGATCTCGACGGCGCTGGCGGCCGAGTGACGCCGAACACGACCACCCACTGATTTCCGACACGAGAGGCGGCAGCGAGACACGCGTATGGCTGCGAACCGGGTACTGATCGACCTCCGACCGCTCAAGGTGAGCGCGCCCTTCCGGCGCGTCTTCGTCGCCCGCACGATTTCGATCTTCGGCATCGGGATGCTCGCGGTCGGCGTTCCGATCCAGGTGTACGACCTGACGGGATCGTCGTTTCTCGTCGGCGCGGTGAGTGCCGCCGAGGGCATCGCGTCGATCGGCGGCATGCTCCTCGGCGGAAACCTCGCCGACCGTTACGACCGCAGACGGCTGATCCTGTTCGCCCGCACGGTCTCCGGGCTCACATTCGTCGGGCTCGCGCTCAACGCGATGTCGGCGTCGCCGTCGGTCGTCGCGATCGTGGTGCTCGCGGTGATCAACGGCTTGATCGGCTCGATCAGCGTGTCCGCACTCATGTCGGTCATCCCGACGCTCATCCCGCGTGAACAACTGGTCGGCGCGGGGGCGATCAACGTGCTCGGGGCGCGGCTGGGCTCGGTGCTCTCGCCTGCGCTCGGCGGTGTCGTGATCGCGGCAGGCTCGGTCGCATGGAACTACTGGATCGCCGCGATCGGCACCGTGATCACGGTGACCGCGCTGTGGGGGCTGCCGTCGCTTCCGCCCGCGACCCACCACGGCGACGGTGACGACGGCCCGAAGGAAACCTCGGTGCTGCGCTATCTCGTGCAGGCGCGCGTCGTGGGCGGTGTCATCGTCGCGGGCACCGTCGCGATGCTCGGTGGCGGCGTGCTCGTCCTCGTGCCCGCATTCGTCGCACAACGTTTCGAGTCCGATTCGCGGGTGACCGGCCTGCTGTACGCGGCGAGCGCGGTCGGTGCCGTCGTCGTGACGCTCACGAGCGGGATCCTCGGCCGCGCGTCGCGTCCGGGGCTCGTGCTGCTCTCCGCGCTCGTCGCCGGTTTCGCGGTGCAGGCGCTCGTCGGGTTCACCACGATCGTCGCGGTCACGATGCTTGTGATGGTCGTCGCAGGCGCCGTCCTCTCGGCGCAGGAGATCCTGCGGTTCTCGCTCATCCAGTCGCACACGCCCGCGCACCTGCGCGGTCGGGTGAGTGGTCTGTGGACGGCGCAGGAGGTGGGCGGCATGTCGATCGGTGCGCTCGTCGCCGGCGCGTACGGCACGTGGTTCGCACCCGACCGCGCGATCGTCTGGTACAGCGTGAGCGCGCTCGCGGTGGCGCTCGTCGTGTTCGCGCTCTTCGGGGCGCTGCGCCGCGTGAGTGCAGTCCGCGAGCCCGACGCGGCGGTGCGGTGACACTCGCTCGCGCCGCGCGACGTGTCTGCGCGGTGGTCGGCGTCGTCGCGGCGCTGGGCGGTGCGGGCGCCGTGGTCGCGCATTACGTGGGCCCGGTCAGCAATGTGCTCGTCAAGGCGTCGTCGTTCGTGCCGTTCGGGGTCGGTGCCGCGCTGCTCGGTGTCGTGCTGCTCGTGTGCGCCCGGCAACGGATCCTGGCGGCGGTGGCCGCATTGATCGCGGTCGCCGCCGTGTATACGCAACTGCCGCTGTTCGTGGCGGACGAGCCCGATGTGCCGGGCGTCGCGGGGGAGCCGATCACGCTGATGCAGGCCAACATCCGGCTCGGGGAGGGGGACGTCGACGCGGTGGTCGATCGTGTGCGGTCGAGCGGCGCGGGCATCCTGACGGTGCAGGAACTCACCGACGACGCCGTCGTGCGGCTGCGTGCCGCGGGCGTCGACGCGCTGTTGCCGTACCAGTACCTCGCGCCGAAACCGGACGGAGGCGGCGGCACCGGCATCTACAGCCGTTATCCGCTGCGCGACGAGCAGACCCTGCGCGGCTACGAGATGGCGAATCTCACCGCGCGTGCCGATCTCGGGGACGGCCGCTCGATCAGCGTCGCGGCCGTGCACCCCCTGCCGCCCTATCCGTCGCCCGCGTGGATGTGGGCGGCCGAGATGGGCCGTCTCGCGGGTGATCTGCACGATCTCGCGGCACGAGGGGTGCCCGTGCTCGTGGGCGGCGACTTCAACTCGACGTGGTCGCACTCGCGCTACCGCTCACTGCTCACCGACGGTTATCGCGATGCCGCCGATCTCGCCGGTGCGGGCCTCGTGCCGTCGTACCCGACCGACACGGCGTTTCCGCCCGTCGTCGGGATCGACCATGTGGTCGTGCGGGACATGACGATCGACTCGTTCGACGCGGTCGATCTGCCGGGTTCGGATCACCGCGGCCTGCTGGTGACCGCGACTCCCCATTACCGCGAGTAACAGCTGCAATTCCTCGGTCCTGCCTGGAGCACTGCCTGACTCGCGCACTCCTTTTGCCGGAACCGTCCGTGGTCCGCTCGCCGGAGTGGTGGAGTGGGAAGCACGGACCGATCGATGGACGAGGAGGCTCGAGATGCGTGGTGTCGTCCTGAACGCGCCGGGCGAGGTGCAGGTCGTGGACCGTGCCGACCCGGTGATCGTCGAACCCACCGATGCCGTCGTCCGGGTGACGGCGACGTGCGTGTGCGGCTCCGATCTGTGGCCGTACCGCGGCCTCGAATCCGTAGACGGACCGGCGCCGATGGGGCACGAGTACGTGGGCATCGTCGAGGAGGTCGGTTCCGGTGTCGCGGAGATCAGGCCCGGACAGTTCGTGATCGGCTCGTTCTTCGCGTCCGACAACACGTGCGAGATCTGCCGCGCCGGATACCAGAGCCGATGTGTGCACAACGTGCCCATGGGTGGGATCGGCACCCAGGCGCAGTACGCGCGCATACCGCTCGCCGACGGCACGCTCGTCGCGACGCCCGGGGTGCCGGACGACGCGCTGGTACCGAGCCTGCTCGCGGCATCGGACGTGCTCGGGACGGGGTGGTTCGGCGCGGTGGCCGCCGACGCCGGGCCCGGCAGGACGGTCGCCGTCGTCGGCGACGGGGCGGTCGGACTGCTGGCCGTCCTCGCCGCCGCGACGCTCGGCGCCGAACGCATCATCGCGATGAGCCGGCACGAGAGCCGTCAGCAACTTGCCCGTGAGTTCGGCGGCACCGACGTCGTGGCCGAACGCGGCGACGACGGGGTCGAGCGAGTCAAGGAGCTCACCGGTGGCCTCGGCGCGCACAGTGTCGTCGAGGCGGTGGGCACGCAGGAGTCGATGATGCAGGCGATCCGGTCGACGCGTCCGGGTGGGCACGTCGGCTACGTCGGGGTGTCGCACGACGTGCGACTGCCGGGCGCCGAACTGTTCTTCGCCGAGGTGCACCTGCACGGCGGGCCCGCTCCGGTACGCCGGTTCCTGCCGGAGCTGGTCGACCTGATCTGGAACGGCACGATCGACCCGGGCCGCGTCTTCGACCTGACGTTGCCGCTCGAAGAGGCGGCCGAGGGATACCGCGCGATGGACGAGCGCCGGGCGATCAAGGCGCTGCTGCGTCCGTAGACCTGTGGGCGAGACGCACGCCATAATGACAATCATTGTCGTTATGGCGCATGATGGCGGTCGACATCACTGCGACTATCCCCGGAGGCCAGCATGAAGGTCCGTGCTTCGTTGAAATCGCTCGCAGCCCAACCCGGCTCGCAAGTCGTGCGCCGCCGCGGCCGCGTGTTCGTCCTCAACAAGAAGGATCCCCGGTTCAAGGGGCGTCAGAAGTAGGACGCGCGCCTCGGGTCACACGAAATCGGCGAGTGCGTCCAGATAGCGCGTTGTCATTCGGTTCTGCACGAGGCGTGCCGCGGGGCCCGCGACCGCGGTGAACCAGCGGCCCGGCCGTGACCACGCAACGATCTCGCCCCACACTGCGCCGTCGGCGTCGAGCGAGACGACGAACGCCTCCTCGCCACGCTCGGGGTGCCCGCGCAGGGTGCCGTATGCGAAACCTGCGCGACGCGTGCCGTCCTCGGCGCGGTCGTCGATTTCGTACACGACACGGCAGGGGGCCTCGAACGGTACGCCCGCAAGACGAACGGTGACGAGAACGACGGCGCCGATCGCCGCGTGTTCGGTCGTCGCGGCGACGTGCAATCCGGCTTGTTCGTGCATGCGCCAGTGCGCGAGGGCTCCGCTTGCGGATGCGAAGGCGGCGGCGCCGACGCCGAGGCGTCGACGCTGCCGCACTTCCCGGAACCCGGGAGGTCGTTGTCCACCGGCCGTCATCCCGGGGTGCGGGTAGGACAGCTCCGCTGCGGCAAAGCGGCCTGGTGCGAGGTAGGAGACCAGTTCAGAGATCCTTGCTGCGGTCGATATTCGTCATCGCGAGGACGTCGAGCTTCTCGTCGAGCTGTTCCTCGGTGAAGTCGGGGCCGAGCAGGCCCATGTCGATGACGGTCTGCCGGATCGTCTTCTTCTCCTTCAGTGCGGTCTTCGCGACCGCGGCGGCCTTCTCGTACCCGATCATCGAGTTGAGGGGCGTCACGATCGACGGCGACGACTCCGCGAGTGTGCGCAGGTGCTCGTCGTTCGCCTTCAGGCCCGCGATGCAGCGATCCGCGAACAGGCGCGACACGTTCGCCAGCAAACGGAACGACTCGAGCAGGTTGCGCGCCATCATCGGGATGTAGACGTTGAGTTCGAACGCGCCGTTGGCCCCGCCCCATGCGACGGCGGCGTCGTTGCCCACCACCTGCGCCGCGACCTGCGTGACCGCTTCGGGGAGAACAGGATTGACCTTGCCGGGCATGATCGAGCTGCCCGGCTGCAGGTCCGGCAGGTGGAGTTCGGCGAGGCCGGTCAGCGGACCCGACCCCATCCAGCGCACGTCGTTCGCGATCTTCGTGATCGACACCGCGATCGTGCGCAGTGCGCCCGACGCCTCGACGAGGCCGTCGCGCGCCGCCTGCGCCTCGAAGGCGTTCGTCGCGTGGCTCAACGAATCCAGGTTGGTCGCCTTGGCGAGTTCCGCGACGACCTTCTCGCCGAACTCGGCAGGTGCGTTCAGTCCGGTACCGACGGCGGTGCCACCGATCGGCAGCTCGCCCAGGCGCGGCAGCGTGGCGTTCACGCGCTCGATACCTGCCTCGATCTGCCGGGCGTACCCGCTGAACTCCTGGCCGAGGGTGACCGGTACCGCATCCATCAGATGTGTGCGGCCGGACTTGACCACCTCGCGCCACTCGTGGGCCTTGTCGCGCAATGCGAGGCGCAGATGATCGAGAGCCGGAATCAGGTGTGTGACAGCGGCTTCCGTGGCGGCGAGATGGGTCGCGGTGGGGAAGGTGTCGTTCGACGACTGCGACATGTTGACGTCGTCGTTGGGGTGTACCTGCACACCCGCGCGCGCCGCGATCGACGCGATGACCTCGTTGGTGTTCATGTTCGAGCTCGTACCCGAACCCGTCTGGAACACGTCGATCGGGAACTGGTCGTCGTGCTTGCCGTCGGCGATCTCCTCGGCGGCCGCGATGATCGCGTCGGCTTTCGCAGGATCGAGCTTGCCGAGGTCGCGGTTGACACGCGCGCATGCGGCCTTGAGGAGTCCGAGAGCGCGGATCTGCCGACGCTCGAGCGGCCGCTCGCTGATCGGGAAGTTCTCCACGGCGCGCTGGGTCTGCGCGCGCCACAGCGCGTCCGCGGGCACCCGCACCTCACCCATGGTGTCGTGTTCGATGCGGTAGTTCTGGTCGCTGGATTCGCTCATACCCCACACTTTCCCACTCGGGGCGGAAAGTGTGGGGTGCTTCGTCGACGTCGGAACGACGCGGGTCAGAACGACGGGGGAATGGCTCCGTCGACACCGTCGAAGTCGACGGCCGAGTACTCGCGCAGCTTCTCGAGCCGGTGGTACGCGTCGATCATGCGGACCGTGCCCGACTTGCTGCGCATCACGAGCGACTGCGTCGACGCGCCGCCGCCGTAGTAGCGGACACCGCGCAGCAGGTCGCCGTCGGTGACACCCGTCGCGCAGAAGAAGACGTTCTCGCCCGACACGAGATCGTCGGTGCACAGCACGCGGTCGAGGTCGTAGCCCGCGTCGATCGCCTTCTGGCGTTCCTCGTCGTCCTTGGGAGCGAGCCTGCCCTGCAGGGCACCGCCCATGCAGCGCATCGCGGCGGCCGCGATGATGCCTTCGGGCGTGCCGCCCGTGCCGATCAGCATGTCGGTGCCCGACTCGGGGCGTGCCGCCGCGATCGCGCCCGCGACGTCGCCGTCCGAGATCAGCCGGATGCGCGCACCCGTGTCGCGGACCTGCTGGATCAGCTCGCTGTGGCGGGGGCGGTCCAGGATGCACACGGTGACATCCGACACCGACGACTTGCGCACCTTCGCGACGCGCTTGATGTTCTCGGCGACCGGCGCGGTGATGTCGATCAGGTCGGCGGCCTCGGGGCCCACCGCGATCTTCTCCATGTAGAACACGGCCGACGGGTCGAACATCGAGCCACGCTCGGACACCGCGAGCACCGAGATCGCGTTCGGCATCCCCTTCGACATGAGGGTGGTGCCGTCGACCGGATCGACCGCGAAGTCGCAGTCCGGGCCGTCGCCGTTGCCGACGTTCTCGCCGTTGTAGAGCATCGGCGCCTCGTCCTTCTCGCCCTCGCCGATCACGACGATGCCGTTCATCGAGACGCTCGAGACGAGCTCGCGCATCGCGTCGACGGCGGCGCCGTCGCCACCCTCCTTGTCGCCCCGGCCGACCCAGCGACCGGCTGCCAGAGCACCCGCCTCGGTGACGCGGACCAGTTCGAGCGCCAGGTTACGGTCCGGAGCTTCGCGGCGACTCGACTCGGTGCTGGCCGTCATGGGCTGTGCCTCCTGCTGGGTGGGCGGACGATGTGACGAGCCGGCGTCGGGCACCGGCGGGTGTCGTCATTGTCGCACTCGGGGCCCGCGCGGCCGGTCGAGGGTCCCGGTCGGGCCGCCGGAGGGAGGGCGTCCACGCTGCAGAATCGCGCGATCTGGATACTGGACCCGTGGCCTCCTCGAAACCCCGCATTCTGAACAGCAACCGCGACATGCTGTGGTCGCTGATTCCGCTCGCGCTGTTCGCCGTGATCATCGCGGGCATCGCGAGTCAGTGCACGTTCAGCCCGGGTGGGCCCACCACCGGCCCCATCCCGAGTTTCGACGTCGACGCCGCGCTCGACTACGACGCGCAGACGCTGCCGTTCCCGGTGCGCAACCCCGAGATTCCCGAGGGGTGGACACCCAACTCGGGCAGCCGCAGCATCGTCACCGGCAACGACGGCGGAGACGCCACGACGGTCGGCTACATCGACACCGCGGGGCGCTACCTGCAGCTGACACAGAGCAACGCCGCCGAGGACGAGTTGGTGCGCTTCGTCGCGGGCGAACCGCGCAGCGCGACCGGCACCGAGAACGCCGGCGGGCAGACGTGGATCGTGTACGGCGGCGCGGATGTCGAACCGATCTGGATCAGCGACTTCGGTGACGTGCGCGTGCTGCTCACCGGCGCGGGCGACGACGACGCCTTCCGCACCCTGGCCGACGCGGTGGCCGCGGCCGAGGTGCCGGCGCCGTAATTCGCTCCGATCGCGCGAGCCCGGCTCAGCCCTCGCCGGCCGCGTCGTCCGTATGCGCGGCGATGGCCTTCTCGACACGTGCTCGCGCCCCGGCGAGATGCTCTTCGCACCGCGTGGCGAGCGCCTCGCCGCGCTCCCACAGCGCGAGCGAGGCGTCGAGATCGAGTCCGCCCTGCTCGAGCACTTTCACGACATCGACGAGTTCGTCGCGCGCGGCCTCGTAGCCGAGGCTGCCGACCGCGATCTCCTCGCCGCTCGCTGCGTCGTTCTCGCTCACGTGTGCTGGTCCTTTCCCGTCACGGCCGGTCCTTTCCCATCACCGCTGCGCGCACCGCGCCGTCCGCGACCCGCACCCGCAGTTGGGTGCCCGGTGGTGCGTCGTCGACCGCGCGCAGCACCTCGGGGTCCGACCCGGGCACGATACGTTGCACGACGGCATACCCTCGCGCGAGGGTCGCCGCAGGTCCGAGCGTTGCGAGCCGTGCGCGCAGGTGTGCGCCCGACGTCTCCTCGGCCGTCAGGACCCGTCCGACATCGCGGCGCAGGTGGCTGCGCAGCCGTTCGATCTCGTCGACCCGACGGTCGAGCGCCTGCAGCGGATTCGCGAGTACCGGCCGGCTGCGCAACTGCGAGACGCGGTATTCCTCGCGGTCGACCCAGTTGCGCAGCGCCGCCGTGGCGCGCGCGTGCAGCTCCCGCACGAGTGCGCGTTCGGCGGCCGCATCCGGCACGACGCGCTTGGCCGCATCGGTGGGAGTGGCGGCCCGCACGTCCGCGACGTGGTCGAGCAGCGGACTGTCGGGTTCGTGCCCGATCGCGCTCACGACCGGCGTGCGGGCGGCGGCGACCGCACGGATCAGCGCCTCGTCCGAAAACGGCAGCAGATCCTCGACGGAACCGCCGCCCCGCGCGACGACGACGACGTCGACATGTTCGGCGCGGTCGAGTTCGGCGAGTGCGTCCACGATCTGCGGCACCGCGGTGGGCCCCTGCACGGCGGTGTTGCGCACCTCGAAACGCACGGCGGGCCAGCGACTGCGCGCGACCGACATGACGTCGCGCTCGGCGGCACTCGCGCGCCCGGTGACCAGACCGATCGTGCGCGGCAGGAACGGCAGTGGCCGCTTGAGTCGGGGGTCGAACAGGCCCTCGGCGGTGAGCAGTGCGCGCAGCCGCTCGATGCGCGCGAGGAGCTCGCCTATTCCGACGGGCCGGATCTCGGTGACTCGCAAGGACACCGAACCGCGACCGGTGTAGAAGGACATCTTGCCGAACATCAGTACCCGGCTGCCCTCGGTGAGCGGCACCGGGGATTCCTCGAGCAGTCGCGGCGAGCACGTGACCGACAGCGACATGTCGGCTGCGGGATCGCGCAGGACCAGGAACGCGGTGCGCGTGCCGGGACGCGCGTTGATCTGGGTGATCTGGCCCTCGACCCAGATGCTGCCGAGACGGTCGATCCACTGCGCGACCTTCATCGCCACCGACCGCACCGGCCACGGATGTTCGGCCGAGTTCGGGGGAGTGGGAGTGCCGGCGGGAGACGAACTCACTTGGCCTTGGCGGTCGAGATGCGATTCTCGAGCATCGTCTGGAACGGCGCGCGCGCCGACGTCGCGTTCTCGTAGTCGAGCAGTGTGGTGAGTTCGTCGATCGACAGTGTGCGCAGCCGCGCCCGCAGTTGCGCGAGCGTCAGCTCCGGATAATCGAGGTACTCGACTACCTCGGGCACGGTCACCTCGGGCGCCGTCGCGGCGGGCGGGGTCTCCTCGGGGCTCAGCGAGTACAGCGCGAACCGGCCCGGCTGACCGGTGGCCTCGTCCGACACAGGCTCGCCGTCCCCGTCCGGTACTGATTCGTCGTCCCCGTCCGACACAGGATCGTCGTCGAACACGGCCCACTCGGGCTGCTCGTCGCGCGCACACCCGGCGAGGTCGAAAACCTGATCGCCCTTGATCGCGAGCGACGTGACCGACTGCTGCACGCGCATCGTGGTCTGCAGCGCATGACTGACGGCGGTGACCGGGAACGACACGGCCGTCGACGGCAGTTTGCGCAGTTCCTCGACCGCGGTGGCGGCGAGACCGGCGGCGACGCGAGCAGCGAAGGGCGGACGGATCATGTCCACAAGGGTGCACGACATCGCCCGGTTTGGGTAGTCGGGACGGGCCGCGAGTCGGCTTCCCGGCGCCCGGTCCCGGCGCGCTGCCCGTACCCTGGAGGCATGTCTTCGGCTGTCCCCCTCGAAGTGGGTATCTCTCGTTCCGCCGATTCCGGTCCGGCGGGCGGCAAGCGTGTGCTGCTCGCCGAGCCCCGTGGCTACTGCGCGGGCGTCGACCGAGCCGTCGAAACCGTGGAGAAGGCGCTCGACAAGCACGGGGCGCCGATCTACGTGCGCAAGGAGATCGTGCACAACCGGCACGTGGTGGAGACGCTCACCGAACGCGGTGTCGTGTTCGTCGACGAGACGGACGAGGTGCCCGACGGCTCGTTGCTCGTGTTCTCGGCGCACGGCGTGTCTCCCGCCGTCCACCAGGCCGCAGCGGCCCGCAATCTGCAGACGATCGACGCGACGTGCCCCCTCGTCACCAAGGTGCACCAGGAAGCCAAGAGGTTCGCGCGCGACGACTACGACATCCTGTTGATCGGCCACGAAGGCCATGAAGAGGTCGAGGGCACGGCGGGCGAGGCGCCCGATCACGTGCAACTCGTCGACGGCCCCGACGCGGTCGACGCCGTCACCGTCCGCGACGACTCGAAGGTCATCTGGCTGTCGCAGACCACGCTCAGCGTCGACGAGACGATGGAGACGGTCGCCCGGCTGCGCACGAAGTTCCCGCATCTGCAGGACCCACCGTCCGACGACATCTGTTACGCCACCCAGAACCGTCAGGTCGCGGTCAAGGCGATGGCCGCCGAATGCGATCTCGTGATCGTCGTCGGGTCGCGCAATTCGTCCAACTCGGTGCGCCTGGTCGAGGTCGCGCTCGGTGCGGGAGCCAAGGACGCGCACCTGGTCGACTACGCCCGCGAGGTGGACCCGGAGTGGCTCGACGGTGTCACGACGGTCGGCATCACGTCCGGCGCGTCGGTGCCGGAGATCCTCGTGCGCGGCGTCGTCGATCTGCTTGCCGAGCACGGCTTCAGCGACGTCCAGTCGGTGACGACCGCCAACGAAACCCTGGTGTTCGCGCTTCCGCGCGAGCTGCGCAGCCCGCGCCGCTGACCCCGCTCGCGCGGGGAGCGGTGACTCAGCGGTCGAACTCGCGCGGGGGCCGCTCGTCGCGATAGCGCACGCGCGGCATGGGACGCGCGGGCATCTCCTGCCGCCGCGCCTGGGACGGCGAGTTCCAGTCCTCTCGCATCGACGCGCGCGGCATCGTGCCGGGTTCGGGCGCCGGCCGACGCCGACGCGGCATCGACGCCTTCGGCGCGGCCGTCGGTTCGGGGCGCGCCATCGGTGCGGGCTCGGGCCGCGCTTCGACGCGGCGGCCCGCCGGGGTCTCCGGTCGGCGTTGCGGCGGCGGGCCGGGCTGTGCGCGAGGAGTGGCGCGAGGTTCCGGAGCCGGACGGGCGTCGGGTGCGGCGGTGCGCCGCCGGGGCGCCGGGGCACGTCCGCGCACCTTCTGATGGGGCTCCTCGGCGGCGGCAGGGCCGGACGCGGGCCGTGCGCGCCGACGGCGTCGCT
>NZ_JAASAE010000040.1 GCF_012726205.1 Rhodococcus sp. HNM0569
ACGCGATGGCATCTTTGGCAGCCTTTGCACAGTCCTGGGCTACCTCTGGATCGAGAACGAGTTCGCCTGCCTTCGCTTGTGCCGCCAAGGCGAGTAGATTGTCCACCCCTGAAACCGCATCGGTCATTCGACCGGCCCTCCCCTGTTTGCCGTGAATTCGATGGTCGAAGCGTATTCGTCAGCGTGGAGCCTCGGCAACCAGCACGTTCCCGATCCGCACGACCCACTCGCACATAGATGTTGTGTCCTTGGTGAAAGGTGACCGGTCGACCTGCATATCGATCACGCCGCCACTCTCGACAGGTACCACGAGCGAACAGAATGTGCCTGTTTCGTCGTGCTCTTTGCGGTACGTAAACCCCTCACGGCCCGCAACGGTCACATCCTGGAAATCGATGTTGCCGGGGAAGCTGCGAAAATGGTCAGGACCAGTGGTGGTCGACGCACCCATGATCACGCCCACATCTTCGCTGTCCCACGCGCAGCTGTTCCAGCCCGGCAGGCCGCCCGCCATCGAGCCCGGCCCTTCCGTTGCCGGGTCCAGCCCTGCTTGAACCAGTGCTTCGTCGGAGATGGTGCAG
>NZ_JAASAE010000041.1 GCF_012726205.1 Rhodococcus sp. HNM0569
GAAACACGCGACGCTGCACCTAAATGCATTTCGGGGAGAACCAGCTATCACGGAGTTTGATTGGCCTTTCACCCCTACCCACAACTCATCCCCTCAGTTTTCAACCTAAGTGGGTTCGGGCCTCCACGACGTCTTACCGTCGCTTCACCCTGGCCATGGGTAGATCACTCCGCTTCGGGTCTAGAACATGCCACTCAACGCCCTATTCGGACTCGCTTTCGCTACGACTACCCCACACGGGTTAACCTCGCGACATGCCGCTAACTCGCAGGCTCATTCTTCAAAAGGCACGCCATCACCCACCACCCGAAGGTGCACAGGCTCTGACGGATTGTAAGCGCACGGTTTCAGGTACTATTTCACTCCCCTCCCGGGGTACTTTTCACCTTTCCCTCACGGTACTAGTCCGCTATCGGTCACCAGGGAGTATTCAGGCTTATCGGGTGGTCCCGACAGATTCACACCAGATTTCACGGGCCCGGTGCTACTCGGGCATCACCTACAACAGTCACCATGTTTTCGTCTACGGGACTCTCACCCTCTACGACAGGCCGTTCCAGACCACTTCGACTAACACAA
>NZ_JAASAE010000042.1 GCF_012726205.1 Rhodococcus sp. HNM0569
CGCGCGCGAACACGCCGGGTGTCGACGTGCCCGGACTGCCCGCGGTGGCGGCAGGCAACGAGAACTTCCAGCAGAGCGCGTTCGTGCACGGCGCCGACGGCTGGCTGTACGAATTCGGCACGCCTTCGGGGCGATTCGGGCCCGCGCGGCTCGCGCGCGTGCAGGGTGCCGACATCGACAACCTGGCCGCGTACGAGTACTGGAACGGCTCGACGTGGGAGCCCGACATCTCGGCCGCCGCGGACGTCATCCCCGGTTCGGTGAGCGAACTGTCGGTGCAGTGGAACAGCTACCTGAACAAGTTCGTGGCGATGTACACCGATCCGGTCAAGGGCCTCGTGATCCGGCAGGCCGAACAGCTCGAAGGACCGTGGAGCGGTACCGAGACGATCCTCAGCTCGGTGCTGCTGCCGTCGCTCTACGGCGGTTTCATGCACCCCTGGTCGGACGGCCGCTACCTGAACTTCGTGCTCACGACGTGGGACCGGTACAACG
>NZ_JAASAE010000043.1 GCF_012726205.1 Rhodococcus sp. HNM0569
TCGAGCGCTCTGGCACGAGTCAACGGCCAGGTCGCGGGCTGAGCGCCGCGCCGCCAGAACCACTGCGACACAAACGAGAAGAGCCCGTGCCCACTGCGCGCACGACAGCATGTGCCGTAGCGTCCTGGCCGCCACCCTCGCGGTTGTCAGCTGCGGAAGCGACGAGACTTCGGACAGTTCAACCGCTTCGGCGGTTGAACTGTGGGATCCACGGCACTTTCTCCGATGACGCACTGAACAAGCAGGGCTCGATCGCTCGGCGCAGCGGCCTGGGTCTTTGGGTCCAGGTCAGCCCCGCTGGAAGAGTTGCAAGTGGAAACACCGATATCGGCGTGATCGTGAGTTCACCAAAGACGAGACCACCTCTATGTGCGAATGGGCGCTGAGGGTAGGAAACGTGCTGTTCGCGGAGGCACCCCGCTGAGAAATCGCTGCCTGCGATCGCGAAACCTCAGTAATGAAAGGATGGGACCCATGACCACG
>NZ_JAASAE010000044.1 GCF_012726205.1 Rhodococcus sp. HNM0569
CACTTACAACAAAGATGCTCGCGTCCACTGTGCAGTTCTCAAACAACACACAAACAGAAAACCCGTACAGACACCAGACCAACCAGAACCAAAATCCCAGCCGCGGTATGACCTGCGTTTCCCGCCTGTCGTTCTACCATCGAGGAAACACTCACGTGTTCTCTCAGGACCCAACAGTGCGCCGATATAACCCTTCTCCCCACAAGCACACAGGCCGGCAGTCACGGAAAAGAATGCTTGTCAGTGTTCCACCCATGAGCAACCGCAGTCCCACGACCGGGGACTAAACGGCCTCTGCCAACCAGCAAGCCACCACTGTGACCCCTGCATTGGAGATGCTCCTTAGAAAGGAGGTGATCCAGCCGCACCTTCCGGTACGGCT
>NZ_JAASAE010000045.1 GCF_012726205.1 Rhodococcus sp. HNM0569
TCGAGGTGCCAAACCATCCCGTCGATATGGACTCTTGGGGAAGATCAGCCTGTTATCCCCGGGGTACCTTTTATCCGTTGAGCGACACCGCTTCCACATGCCGGTGCCGGATCACTAGTCCCGACTTTCGTCCCTGCTCGACCTGTCAGTCTCACAGTCAAGCTCCCTTGTGCACTTGCACTCGACACCTGATTGCCAACCAGGCTGAGGGAACCTTTGGGCGCCTCCGTTACATTTTGGGAGGCAACCGCCCCAGTTAAACTACCCACCAGGCACTGTCCCTGAACCAGATCATGGTCCGAGGTTAGAAGTCCAATACGATCAGAGTGGTATTTCAACAACGACTCCACGAACACTGGCG
>NZ_JAASAE010000046.1 GCF_012726205.1 Rhodococcus sp. HNM0569
AAGGGTTGGGCTGTTCGCCCATTAAAGCGGCACGCGAGCTGGGTTTAGAACGTCGTGAGACAGTTCGGTCTCTATCCGCCGCGCGCGTTAGAAACTTGAGGAAGGCTGTCCCTAGTACGAGAGGACCGGGACGGACGAACCTCTGGTGTGCCAGTTGTTCCGCCAGGGGCACTGCTGGTTGGCTACGTTCGGAAGGGATAACCGCTGAAAGCATCTAAGCGGGAAGCCTGTTCCAAGATGAGGTTTCTCTCCCCCTCGAGGGGTTAAGGCCCCCGGAAGATGACCGGGTTGATAGGCCAGAACTGGAAGCGCAGTAATGTGTGGAGGTGACTGGTACTAATAGGCCGA
>NZ_JAASAE010000047.1 GCF_012726205.1 Rhodococcus sp. HNM0569
AGCCGTACCGGAAGGTGCGGCTGGATCACCTCCTTTCTAAGGAGCATCTCCTGTCTCGGACCAGCACACAGGTGTTGGGGGAGCAGGCAGAGCCATTTCGGACTCACGTGTAGTCCGGTGGTGCTCATGGGTGGAACACTGACTGCCTCATCCACGATGCAGCGGGCTTGATGGCCGGCTGGTGGGTGATATATCGGCGCACTGTTGGGTCCTGAGAGAACACGTGAGTGTTTCTTTCTGGCTGGATACGATCTGTTCGGATTTTCCTTGATACCGCGGGGCCTGTGGGCTCTGGTTGGGTCTTGGTTGTGGGTTCGGATGGGTG